>NZ_QDKO01000010.1 GCF_003094615.1 Caulobacter radicis
GAGATCTTGCGCGGATCCTTGTCGATGCACGTCACCACGTGACCGAAGTCCGCAAAGCACGCCCCGGACACCAGGCCCACATAGCCCGTGCCAATCATCGCTACGCGCATGGATGTCCTCTTTCCACGGATGGGGCGGCCGGCGGATCCGAACCTTCCGCCCGCTAATCGGCCAATCGCGGGCGCGAGACAAGACTTCGGGTGCATGCGCCTTGGGCGCCGGCGCGAAAATGCTGGGCGACATCACGCGCGCGACCGATTTCAAACAAACAGTCACGTGCAGGTTGTAGGGTGGTCGCAGCCTGGAGTGGAAGCTTGCTGTTCGCCGCCGCCGTCATCGCCGTCCTGGTCGGTCTTCTGATCTGGCCCAGCCTCGAACGACCCCTGCGGCGAGAATTTCGACGACTGACGCGCCGTCGTCGTTGAATCCGCAAGCTGATCAAATGATCGCTCTAGTATAACCCACGGTTGAATAAACTTGTTTCACTGTCGAGCTTGCTAATGGTGAAGCTTGTCAGGTGATGAAGACGCCCGGTCATCGGCGCCTGAAATATTCGTGCGAGAGGATAGATCGTGCGCCAGGGAGGCGATCGCGGCCTATGTCATGCTCGTGTCGTAAGATTTGATCTGATCCCAAGCAGACGGTCACGAAACTGTGCCGCTTGTGTGCAAAGTCGCAAGTCTGAGCGCTTCGATTAACGCTTATAATAGTTTTAGGGCTGGAATACCCGGGATCGGGGGCTTATAGGGTGCTCGAATTCTTAACAGGGGGTAAGCCATGTCATCGCGTTTCGTAGGCGCAGTCGTCGCGGGCCTGGCCCTCGCCGTCGCGCCCTTCGTGTCGACCGCCGCCGCCGTCCAGGGCGGCGCCACGCCGGCCTCGACCGCGCCGCCCAGCGCGGCCTCGCTGCAGGCCGTGATCGCCGCCGCCGCCCGCTCGGCCGCCGCCGATCCCAGCTTCGCGGCCAAGACCCCGGACGCCAAGCTCGAGGCCGTCCAGGCCTCGGTCGCCGCGGCCCTGGCCGCCAGCGGCGCTTCGCCCGAGGTGATCGCCGCCGCCCTGATCCAGGCCGTGGCCTCCAACGTCATCAGCGCCGGCGTGGCCCTCAAGGTCGCCGCCGCCGTCGCGCCGGGCATGGCCGCCACCGTGGCCAACGCTCCCGCCGTCGTCGCCCAGCTGAAGGCCACCGGCCAAACCGCCACGGTCACCTCCTCGACCGCCGGCGGCTCGGTCAGCGTCCTGGTCAGCCTGTCGGGCTCGACCGGCGGCGGTGGCGACGGCGCCGCGCCGCCGGCGGCCTACGACCCGTGCGCGGGCGTGACCGCCGACTACTGCGGCACCTAAGACTCTACTACGCGTTAGACCTGCGCCGGGATGTCCGGCGCCGGATCCCTTTTTTGTTTGTGTCGGGTTTCCGAGGGCGATCGAAGTCGCCGAACTGGGGATAGACCATGAAGATACTCGCCTCGGCCGCGATCGCGGCTGTTCTCGTCGCGGCTGCGCCGCAGATCGCCTTTGCACAGAGCGACGCGTCCAGCTTCAAGCGCGACAAGCACACCAGCGTGCGTCAGCGGCCGCGCCCCGACTATGAAGCGGCCGGCGTGCGCCTGGGCGCCTTCATCGCCTATCCGCGCCTGACGGTGGACGTCGAGCGCGACGACAACATCTACGCCGTCGCCGCCGACGAGACCTCCGACACCATCTGGCGCGTGAAGCCGGAAATCGCCCTGCGCTCGGACTGGTCGCGCCACTCGCTCAGCGCCTTCGCCTCGAGCTCGATCAACCGCTATTCGGACAAGGGCACGGAAGACAACGAGGAATACACCCTCGGTCTCAACGGCAAGCTCGACGTCGTCCGCGGCGCGTTCATCTCCGGCGGCCTGCAGTACCAGAAGCTGACCGAGCCGCGCTCGGCCCCGACCGCGCCGACCGCCGCCCTGGCGCCGATCCAGTACGAACTGGTCACCGCCGCCCTGACCGGCGTGAAGGAATTCAACCGCCTGCGCCTGACCGGCGACCTCAGCAGCAAGTCCTACGACTACGAGGACGGCCGCAACATCGCCGGCGAGCTCGACCAGGACTTCCGCGACCGCGACCAGTACCGCTACGGCGTCAAGGCCGACTACGCCGTCAGCCCCGACACCGCCTTCTACGTCTCGGTGACCGGCGACTCGCGCCGCTACGACAACGACTCGGCCCGCGACTCCGACGGCTACATCCTGTCGGCGGGCGTCGACTTCGAACTGGCCCAGGCCGTGCGCGGCCAGGTCGACGCCGGCTACATGAAGCAGACCTACGACAACTTCGTCGTCAACGGCCGCCAGGTCAGCGACATCACCGGCTTCAGCACCAAGACCAAGGTCGAGTGGTTCCCCACCGAGCTGACCACGGTGACCTTCAACGCCACCCGCAACATCGACGAATCCGTCGTGGCCGGCTCGCAGGGCTTCGTGGCGACCACCGGTTCGGTGGCCGTCGACCACGAGCTTCTGCGTAATGTCCTGCTGTCGGGTCAAGCCAACCTGGGCAATGACAAGTACAAGGGCATCGATCGCGAAGACAAGCGCACCGGAGCCAAGGCTTCGGTCTCATATCTGATGAACCGTCGCGTCGGCGTCTTCCTGACCTACACCTATCTCAAGCAGAAGTCCGAGGGCATTCCGAGCGATCGTGGCCGCAGCTTCACCGACAATAAGCTGGCCGCTTCGCTCGCCCTGCAATTCTAGTCCAAAAAAGGTCGCGACCCTCCTCTAGCGGAGGGTCATCGACCACTGAGAGTGCGCATCATGGACGGCTCGACCTTCGAGACCCCGATCGCTGCGGCGTCCGACGCCGCGGCGCCCGCGTTTGACCTCAACGTCATCATCGCGATCTTCCGGCGGCGGCTGCGGCTGTTCGCGGCGGTGGCCCTGGCGATCTTCGTGGCCGTGGTGCTGTTCACCTTGCAGGAGACGCCGCGCTACTCGACCTCGGCCCAGGTCATGATCGACGTGCGCCAGGAGCAGGTGACGCCGGACATGAACGCCGTGCTGTCGGGCCTGCCCGCCGACAGCGCCGTGGTCGACACCGAGGTCGAGGTGTTGCGCTCGCGGTCGCTGGCCGGTCGCGTGGTCGACCAGCTCAAGCTCGACCAGGATCCGTACTACAATCCCAGCCTGGCCGGCGCGAAGGGCGTCAAGGCCTGGTTCCCCTTCCTGAAGAAGACGGTGGCCCCCGCCGCCGCCAACGACCCGGTCGTCGCCCAGCGCCTGCGCGAGCGCATCGTCGACCGCGTGCTCAGCGGCCTCAGCGTCCGCCGCGCGGGCGTCACCTACCTGATCACCGTGCAGTATACGCACGAGGACCCGGCCCAGGCAGCCCGCCTGGCCAACGCCTTCGCCGACCTCTACCTGACCGAACAGCTGGAGGCCAAGTTCGAGGCCACCAAGCAGGCCAACAGCTGGCTCGACACCCGCGTCGCCGACCTGCGCGGCCAGCTGCAGCAGGCCGAGGCCGACGTCCAGCAGTACAAGATCGCCAACAACCTGCTCAGCGCCCAGGGCGCGACCCTGACCGAGCAGGAGATCTCGGGCCTGAACCAGCAGCTGGCCACCGCCCGCGCCGAGCAGGCCGAGACCGACGCCCGCCTCAACATCGCCCGCAACCAGCTGGCCCGCGGCAGCAACGGCGAGGACCTGGGCGAGACCATGAGTTCGCCGGTCATCCAGCAACTGCGCAAGCAGCGCGCCGAAAAGAGCGCCCAGGTCAACTCGATGGCCGAGCGCTACGACGAGCGCTGGCCTGACCTGATCAAGGCCCGCCGCGAGCTGTCGGACATCGACGCCCAGATCCAGGCCGAGATCAAGCGCATCATCTCCAACCTCGAGGCCCAGGCCCAGATCTCGCGCCAGCGCACCGGTTCGGTCGCCGGCAGCGTCGGCACGGCCCGCGGGACCCTGGCCGGCAACAACCGCGCCGGCATCCGCCTGGCCGAGCTGGAGCGCAAGGCCGAGTCCGTCCGCACCCTCTATGAATCGCTGCTGGGCCGCTTCAAGCAGACCACGGCCCAGCAAGGCATCGAGCAGCCCGACGCCCGTGTCCTGTCGCGGGCCACGATCCCGAGCAAGCCCAGCGAGCCCAAGCCCTCGATCAACCTGATCCTGGGCCTGGTGGCCGCGCTCGGGGCCGGCGGCGCCGCCGTGGTGCTGGCCGA
This sequence comes from Caulobacter radicis, assembly GCF_003094615.1. Classification (GTDB taxonomy): domain Bacteria; phylum Pseudomonadota; class Alphaproteobacteria; order Caulobacterales; family Caulobacteraceae; genus Caulobacter; species Caulobacter radicis. The sequence goes on from NZ_QDKO01000010.1 coordinate 4,193, forward strand.
GATCCTGATGGCGGGCCTGTTCACCGAGGACGAGGTCGAGCGTCGCCTGGGCGTGCCCTATCTGGGCTCGGTGCCGCTGCTCAGCTCCACCCTGGACGACGCCCGCGCCGCTCGCGGCCTGGCCCCGCCCGACTACCTGCTGAACAAGCCGCTCTCCAGCTTCGCCGAGAGCCTGCGCAAGCTTAGGGCGGCGATCCTGTTCTCCAAGGTCGGCGAGACGGTGAAGGTGATCGCCGTCACCTCGTCGCTGCCGGGCGAGGGCAAGACCACCACGACCTTCTCGCTGGGCCGCACCCTGGCCGCCTCGGGCGCCAATGTCGTGGTCGTCGACTGCGACCTGCGCCAGGGCGCGATCAACCGCTTCCTGCCCACCGCGCCCACCGTGGGCCTGATCGAGGTGCTGAACGGCGCGGCCACGCTGGACGAGGCGCTGTACGCCGACGAAAGCGGGGCCCGGGTCCTGCCGCTGACCAAGTCGGCCTACACGCCGCGCGACGTCTTCGGCTCGGCCGCCTTCCAGCGCCTGCTGGCCGAGCTGCGCCAGCGCTTCGACGTGGTGCTGCTCGACACCGCCCCGCTGCTGGCCATCGCCGACACCCGCATCCTGGCGCCGCACGCCGACGCCGTCGTCATGCTGGCCCGCTGGAAGCGCACTCCGGTCAAGGCCATCACCTCGGCGCTGTCGCTGTTGCAGGGCCGTGGCGTGTTCCTGGCCGGCGTGGCCCTGACCCAGATGGATCTCAAGGCCCAGTCCCGCTACGGCTACGGCGACGCCGGCTACTACTACAAGAGCTACCGAAAGTATTATGCGGACTGACGGGCGTCGGACCCGGCGGCTCGCGGGGTCCGAAACCGCCGCCTGCGCGGGCCTGACGGCGCTGGTCTACGGCGCCGTCCTGGCCTTCGGCGCCAGCGACACGGCCGTGGCGGCCGTGTTCGCCGGGCTCTACGCCCTGTCCCTCGTCATCCTGCTGGCCGCCTGCGGCTGGGCCCGCCGCGACCTCGCGCGGCTGGGCGGCTGGACGGTTCCGGCCGTGCTGGCCGGCCTGCTTCTGGCCGCCGTCCTGGTTCCGCTGACGCCGTGGAGCCCCGACGGCCCGCATCCGGTCTGGACCTTCCTGCCCGACGGCCCGGCCGCCTCGACCCTCGACCGCTCGGCGGTGCTGCTCAACGTCCTGAACCTGCTGGGGCTCTTCTGCCTCTATGTCGCCGCCCGGGTGGTCGCCGCCTCGCAGACGCGCGGCCGCCGGTTGCTGGCCTTCATGCTGTGGGGGCTGGGGATCTACGCCGCCGGCGCGCTCGTCCATCATGTCGGCCTGCGCGGCGAGGGCCGCATGGCCGCCACCCTGCTGGGGCCCAACAGCGCCGCCACCGTGTTCGCCGCCGGCGTGGTGATGGCCGCCGCCGCCCTGGCCCAGCGCCTGCGCCGGGGCGGCTCGGCCGCGCTGAAGAAGGGCGATCCGCGCGCCGTCGCCCTGGCCGGGCTGGTGGCCCTGCTGGTCGTCTGCCTGCTGATGACCGCCTCGCGCGGCGGGCTGATCGCGGGCGCGATCGGGGCCGCGATGTTCACGGTCTGGCAGGTCTTCGCCGGCCGCCGGATGACGCGCGGCGGCGTCCTTTTCATCGGCGGCGCGGCCGTATTGCTGGCGGTCGCCCTGGGCCTCAACGGCGCGGGCCTGGTGGTCGAGCGCTTCGACCTGGCCCAGCAGGATCTCGACATCCGTCGACAGATCATCGTGCCGCACTGGCGGGCCTTCCTGTCCTCGCCGTGGTTCGGCTACGGCCTGGGCGCGTTTCCCTCGGTCAACCAGATGCTGATGACCGAGGCGGCCCTGCGCGAGCTGCACAACGTGCGCGCCGTGCACAATCTCTATGTCCAGTGGCTGGAAGAGGCCGGCGTCGTCGGAGCCGCGCTGATGGCCGCCCTGCTGGGCGAGCGCCTGGCCCCGGTGGTCCGCGCCGCGTTCGGTTCCGGCGGCGTCGGGATCTGGGCCCGGGGCGCGGTATGCGCGGCGGCGGTGTTCCTGATCCACGGCCTGTCGGACTTCGCCCTGCAGGTGCCGGCTATCCAGGCCCTCGTCACCCTGGGCCTGGGCGCGCTGGGCGGCCTGGTTTCGCTGCGGGGCGAGACGCGCGGCGCCAGGCCCGATCGCGCGCCCGCCCGGCTGGCCGTGGCCGGCGGCGGCGCCTGCGCGCTCGTCGCCGTGCTGATGGCCGCGCCGCTGCTGGCGGCCAAGGTCGGGGGCGACCTGTCGGCCTGGCCCACCGCGCCGGCCGACGCCCTGGCGGTGAGCATCGAGCGCGGCCTGGCGCGCAAGGATCTTTCGAAGACGGAGTTGGCGCGCCTGGACGGTCTCAGCCGCCGAGAGTTGGCGTCACGTCCAGGATCCGGATCGGCCTGGCTGCGCCTGGCGGCGGTCGACGCCGCGGCGGGTCTCGACGGGCCCTCGGCCCTGGCGCTGGAGCGCTCGTTCACGGTGGCGCCGCTGCAGACCAGCCTGTTCAGCGCCCGCACGCGGTTCGCCTACGAGCGCTGGGACCGGCTGACGCCGGCGGCGCGGGCGCAGACGATCGAGCAGCTCAGCGCCGAATGGCGCCGCGCGAACTGGAAGCGCAAGGAAATGGTGCGACTGGCCAACGACATCCGCAACCCGGCGGGCCGGGTGGGGCTGGCGCTGCAACTGACCGTGCTGCGGCTGCGGCAGCCCTGATCGTGCCGGCCGATCAGATGAGGGCGCGGAAAAGTTCCAGGGCGGCGACCCACAGGCCGGCCGAAACCAGGGCGGCCAGGCCCAGGCCGACGGCGCGCGGCAGGCGGCGCGTGGCGGCCGGAACGGCGTCGGCGACGTTGCTCATCGAGAGGTCGGCGTGCGGCATGAAACTCAAGGCCCCTTCAGCGCAGCTTCGTCATCTGCGCGAATATAAGCTTAGCTTTTCACCCCTAAGCCCTAGTGAAGGAACAGGGTTTACGCAAAATGACTGTATTTTATGGTTAAGTATCAGTTTCCGCGCGACGTCGTCGGAGAGTTGCATTAGGTAGTTAGAGACGAAGTGGGGTGGCTTCGTTCCTTTTTGTGTGTCGTGGGATAGGGGGTTACGCTGTGAGCGGAAGCTCGAACACCGAAACCATGAACGCCGTCGCGGGCGAGATTCTTGCTCGTGTCGCCGTGGATCCCGGCAAGCGCTTCATCGATGTCGTCGTTGCTGCCCTTGCCTTGGTCTTCTTCGCGCCCGTGCTTCTGCTCGCGGCGCTCTGGATCAAATTGGAGTCGCCCGGACCGGTGCTGTTCCGCCAGACGCGGGGCGGCCTGAACGGTCGAACCTTCACCATCTACAAGCTGCGCTCGATGCGATGCGAGGAGAACGGCGACAAGGTCACCCAGGCCCGTCGCGACGACGATCGCATCACCAAGTCGGGCAAGCTGTTGCGCACCACCAGCATCGACGAGCTGCCCCAGCTGCTCAACGTGCTGAAGGGCGACATGTCGCTGGTGGGCCCGCGCCCGCACGCCATGGCGCACGACGCCTATTACGGCGCGCTGATCTCGACCTACAACATGCGCTTCCAGGCCAAGCCCGGCCTTACGGGCCTGGCCCAGATCCGCGGCCTGCGCGGCGGCACGACCGACGTCGAGGACATGGCGGCCCGCATCAAGGCCGACATCGCCTATATCGACGGCTGGTCGCTGATGAGCGACATCCGCATCCTGTTGCTGACGGTGCCGCACCTGCTGATGGCGGAAAACGCTTACTAAGCAGGCAATACTGTCTGAATACGGAAAAGGCCTCGCTTCTGTTCGAAGCGAGGCCTTTTTACTTCCAGGGCGCGTGGTCAGCCGATCGTCACCCAGGCGGCCGAGCCGGGGGCCTGGCGCTCGATCCAGCGATAGTTCAGCTCGCTCCAAGGCGTGGCCCAGGGGGTCAGGTTGTCGAGCACCCAGTCGCCCTGTTCCATGGCCACCACCAGCACGGCGTGGCTTTCGCCGCGGGCGGTCACCGCCACGGCCATCGACAGGGCCGCGGCCGGCACGCCGGCCTCGATCAGCCGGCGGCGCTTCTCCAGCGCGTAGTCCTCGCAGTCGCCGTACATCTTGCCGTCGATGACGCGCGGCAGGCTCCAATACTCGATCATGCCGTACAGATCGAAGTCGTCGGCCTTCTGCACCTCGCGATTTACGCGGCGATTGATGTCGTTGAGCAGCTTCATCTGGTCGCGCGACAGGCGCGGAAGCTCGCCCTCGGCCGAGGCCAGGCCGACCGTCCGGGTCGTGTTCGGCGACAGGGCGGCGGCCATCGCCGCTTCCGGCGAGACCAGGGCGAAGGCGGTGTCCAGGCGCAGGGCTTGAAGGGTTTCCACTGTCAGGGCGGAGACCGCGTCTTCGTCTTCAGCGTCGGTTTCGGCGGCGATCGCCTGGGCCTGGGCGGCGAAGGTCAGGCGGCGACCGCCGGTCCAGGCGGTCGAGGTCGACGAGGTGGCGATGCCGGGAGCCGGTTGCGGCGCCTGGCCGGTCAGGGCGGCGATCTCGTGCGCGGCCGCGCCGCAGCTGTCGAGGTCGCGCTGGCAAAGGTCGGTGAACCCCGGCGGGGCGGCGGCGGGCGCGCCCATCGGCATGAACGCCGGCGCCGGCCCGGCCAGGGCCGGGGCGGCGGCCATCAGGCCAAGACTGGCGATGGCGGTTCCGAGAAAGGCGGTGATCTTCATGACGGGCTCGCGAAGTTCGTGAGCTCATCATCGGGATATCCATTGAATTCGAGGTCAAAATGCTTGGTGTTTTAACGTCTAATCAATCTGGTTTATTTGGAGTTATTGGTAATGGAGGGTGAATATTCAGGGTTAAATCGCTATCGAGAATCTCGGTTTATTTATCGTAAATGGGCGCGGTGCAGGTTGAAGGGGCCTTGCGCGTAAGGCATTTTGGCCATTGGTCCCGTTTCGTCCTCCTCCATCCTGTTCAGGTCCATGGTCTTCGGCTTCCTGCGTCCCAAGTCTCGATCCAAGTCGCAAACCGCCTCCGCCGACGGCCGAGTGGTTTACGGCGTCGGCGACATCCACGGCCGTCTCGACCTGCTCGACCAGCTGCTCGACGCCGTGGCGGCCGACTTCGCCGCGCTCGGCCGAACCGACCGGCCGGTGATCGTGTTCGTCGGCGACTATGTCGACCGTGGTCCGGAGTCGGCGGGGGTGATCGAGCGCATCGCCGCCCTGAAGGCCGCCTCGGGCGGGCCTTCGGGCTTCGAGGTCCGCGCCCTGATGGGCAATCACGAGCAGACCCTGCTGCAATTCCTCGACAGTCCCGAGGGCGGGCCGGTCTGGGCCGAGTTCGGCGGCGGCGAGACCCTGGCTTCCTACGGCGTGGCGCGGCCCGCGGGGCGCGACCCCGAGGCCTGGCGCGCGGCCCAGGAGCAGTTCCAGCGCAACCTGCCCCTGCGCCACCTGAACTTCCTGCGCCAGCTGGAGCTGACCGCCGCCTATGGCGACTACCTGTTCGTCCACGCCGGCGTGCGCCCGGGCCGGTCACTGGTCGAGCAGGACCCGCAGGACCTGCTGTGGATCCGCGGCGATTTCCTGCACCAGCCGCATGGCCTGGGCATGGTCGTCGTCCACGGCCACACCCCCGACGAGGAGCCGTTCCTGGGCCGTGACCGGATCAATGTCGACACCGGAGCCTATGCGACGGGCGTTCTGACCGCCGTCCGGGTGGGCGAGGGCGCGCCGGCCATGCTGCAAGCGCGAAAACGGCGTCCCGTTCCGGGGTGAAGCTTGTGACGCCCGGGTCTCCATGCGATGAGACCAGGGAGGGATGCAGCCGAGAGACGTGACGAGAATGATTACCGTTCGACGCCTTATTCGGGCGGCTTCGATCTGCCTGGCCCTCGCCGCGGCCACGCCGATCGCCCAGGCTCAGGACGCCCTTCCGCCGCCTCCCGCCGCCGCTGCTGCGGCGCCGCAAACCGCGCCCGTCGCGCCGTCGGCGGCCGCGCCCGCCGCCCCGGTCGATCCCGACTACCAGCTGGGTTCGGGCGACAAGGTCCGTGTCACCGTCTTCGGCGAGCCGACCCTGTCGGGCGAGTTCTATGTCACCGGCTCGGGCCTGGTGTCCCTGCCGCTGCTGGGCGAGGTCAAGGCCGCCGGCCTCAGCGTCCGCCAGTTCCAGGAGACGGTCGAGACCGCCCTGCGCAACGGCTATCTCAAGCAGCCGCGCGTCAGCGCCGAGGTGCTGAACTTCCGTCCGTTCTACATCCTGGGCGAGGTCAGCAAGCCGGGCACCTATCCCTATACCTCGGGCCTGACCGTCCAGAACGCCGTGGCCACCGCCGGCGGCTACACCTACCGGGCCGACAAGAACAAGGTCTACATCAAGCGTCTTGGCGAAGAGAAAGAGACCAAGATGAGCCTGACCCCGTCGACCCAGGTCGCGCCGGGCGACACCGTGCGTATCGGCGAGCGCTTCTTTTAAGAGCTCAAATGCAGACGAGGCGCCTTTCGGCGTCTCGCCGGCATTAAGATCCGATTCACCACGGCGCGCGGCGATAGGTCGCGCTTTCGACTACCTGGCCGCGTAATAGAAACCATTTTTTTGTATCTTTCCGCACAGAGTGGCGCCGTACCACTCTGGGGGAACGCCTTTGTTGAAGGTTCTGACCTGCCTGACGGGGCAGCATGACTTCAGGCTCGTGCTCGTCGCCGGCCTCGTCTGCTTCGCCGCCTGCTTCACGGCGTTCCGGCTCTTTTCACGCCTGCGCGGCGCGCGCGGCCTGGTCCGCGGGGCCTGGCTGCTGCTGACCGGCCTGGTCGCCGGCTCGGGCGTCTGGGCCACCCACTTCATCGCCATGGTCGCCTACGACCCGGGCCTGAAGACCGGCTACAGCCCGGCCGGCACCCTGCTGTCGCTGATGATCGCGGTGCTGTTCATGGCCGCCGGCTTCGCCGTGGCCTCGGCCGAGCGCACCCGCACCAACGACTGCGCCGGCGGCCTGCTGCTGGGCCTGGGCATCGGCGCGATGCACTACACCGGCATGTCGGCCTTCGTGACCCAGGGCTACGTGCTGTGGGAGCAGGCCACCGTCGCCGCCTCGGTCGTCATCGGCGTGTCCTTCTCGGCCATCGCCCTGGTCATCGCCGGTCGCGCCCGCTCGCTGACCAAGCAGCTGATCGGCGGCACGGTGCTGACGCTGGGCGTCTGCGGCCTGCACTTCACCGGCATGGGCGCGGTGACCATCATGCCCGACGTCAATGTCGTGGTGCCCGAGCAGCTGCTGTCGGGCGCCATGCTGACCCTGGCGGTGACCGCCATCACCGGCCTGATCATCCTGGGCGGCCTGGGCGCGGTGACCATCGAGTCCTCGACCAGCCGCTCGGCCCTCGACCGCATCCGCCGCCTGGCCAACGCCGCCTACGAAGGCATCGTCGTGGTCCAGGACGGCCGCATCAACGACGCCAACGCCGCCTTCTGCGAACTGGCCGGCGCCTCGCTGGGCGACCTGGTCGGCAAGCCGCTCTACACCGCCATGCTCACCTTCGACGGCAAGGAAGCCGCCCGCGAGGGCGTGCGCCGCGAAGGGCTTCTCCAGCCGCTCGAAGGCGGCCGCGCCATTCCGGTCGAGGTGTTCTCGCGCCTGATGGACGACGGCGCCCGCACCGAGACCTCGGGCCTGACCGTGCTGGCCATCCGCGACCTGCGCGAGCGCCGCTCGGCCGAGGAAAAGATCCGCTATCTGGCCGAGCACGACGGCCTTACCGGCCTGCCCAACCGCAACTCGCTGCAGGCCCGCCTGGCCGCCGCCCTCGAGCGCGTCGAGGCGTCCGGTGAAACGCTGTCGCTGGTCTGCATCGACCTGGATCACTTCAAGGAAGCCAACGACCTGCACGGCCACCTGGCCGGCGACGCCCTGCTGGTCGAGGCCGCCCGCCGCCTGCAGGACTCGGTCGTCGCCCCGTCCTTCGCCGCGCGTCTGGGCGGCGACGAATTCATCCTCGTGCAGATCGCCGCCGGCGACCAGCCCGCCGCCGCCGCCGAACTGGCCGGCCGCGTGCTCGAGCAGCTGTCGGTCCCGGCCGTCTACGAGGGCCAGGACCTGGCCATGGGCGCCAGCCTGGGCGTCTCGCTGTTTCCCGACGACGGCCGCACCGCCGAGGCCCTGCTGGCCAACGCCGACATGGCCCTCTATCGCGCCAAGGAAAGCGGCCGCGGCGTCTATCGCTTCTTCAAGCGCGAGATGGACGAGACCATCCGTGAACGCCGCACCATGGCCCGCGAGCTGCGTCAGGCGATCACCGACGAGGAGTTGGTGGTGTTCTACCAGCCGCTCGCCCGCGCCGCCGACGGCGAGGTCTGCGGCTTCGAGGCCCTGGTCCGCTGGAAGCACCCGGTGCGCGGCATGGTCCCGCCGCTGGAGTTCATCCCGGTGGCCGAGGAGAACGGCCTGATCACCCAGCTGGGCGAATGGGTCCTGCGCCGCGCCTGCGCCGACGCCGCCAGCTGGGACCGCCCGCTGCGCATCGCCGTCAACCTGTCGCCGCTGCAGCTGAACCAGCCCAACCTGCCGACCCTGGTGCACGAGGTGCTGATCGCCACGGGCCTGTCGCCCTCGCGGCTGGAGCTGGAGATCACCGAAAGCGCCCTGTTCAAGGACTACCAGCGCGCGCTCGACAACCTGCGCCGCCTGAAGGCCCTGGGCGTGCGCATCGCCATGGACGACTTCGGCACCGGCTTCTCGTCTCTGTCGACCCTGCAGTCGTTCCCGTTCGACAAGATCAAGATCGACAAGAGCTTCGTCGAGAACATCCACCGTCACGACCGCGCCACCGTCATCGTGCGCGCCGTGCTGGGCCTGGGCCGCAGCCTGGAGATCCCGGTCGTGGCCGAGGGCGTCGAGACCCAGGAGCAGATCGACTTCCTGCGCGGCGAGTCCTGCGCCGAGCTGCAAGGCTACGCCATCGGCCGTCCGGGCCCGATCGACAGTCTGTCGGCCTGGACCCTGGCCCGCGCCGCCGCCGCCAACGTCGAGACCAAGGCCCGCGGCGCGGCCTGATCGCACGCACGCCCAATGTCGCCTCTGTGGAACCTCTGCCGTGCGGCGACGTTTGCAAGGCGTCGCCGGCGGGGGTGCGCCTGGTGACGCGGGGCTAGCGTAATGGGCCAGTTTCTCAGTCGGGCGACGATCCGGTTCGCATCGTCGGTCGACCGCCCGGTTCTTCGGTTCTGCCTGGCCGGCGCGGCCGTGGGCCTGGCTGTCGCCGCCCGTTTCGGCGCGGCCAGCCTGACCGACCATCCCAGCAACTTCCCGCCGTTCTTCGTCGCCGTCATGCTGGCCGCCCTGGTCGGCGGGCTGTGGGCGGGCCTGGTGTCGGTGCTGGCCAGCGCCCTGATCGTCCGCCTGCTGTGGATGAGCGGGCCGCTCGACACCCCCCAGGCCGCGCAGCTGGCCACCTTCGCCCTGAGCAGCGGCCTGATCGTGCTGTTCGTCGCCGCCCTGCGGCTGGCCGTGCGCAGCGGTCTGGCCGCCGAGGAGCGGTTCCGCATCGCCCAGGACGCCTCGCTCGACGCCTTCGTGATCCTCGAGCCCGTGCGGCGCGGCGGCCAGGTCGCCGACTTCCGCTGGACCTACGCCAACCCCGCCGCCCAGGCCCTGCGGCCGCGCGGCGTCTCAACCCTGATCGGCCGCCGGGTGCGCGACGTGTTCCGCGACGAGACCGGCCAGCAGATGATCGAGCGCCTGACGCGGCTGCTCGACGAGGGCGGTCCCGACGACCTGGAGGTGCGGCGGGTGATCGACGACGAGGAGCACTGGGTGCGCTCCAGCGGCGTTCGCATCACCGAGGGCCTGGCGGTGACCTTTCGCGACGTGACCCGCGAGCGCCGCGCCCAGGCCGCCCTGCGCACCAGCGAGGAGCAGTTCCGCGGCGTGGCCAACGCCGCCCCGGTGATGATCTGGATCTCGGGCGTCGACGGGGCCTGCATCTGGTTCAACGACGCCTGGCTGAAGTTCACCGGCCGCAGCATGGACGAGGAGCTGGGGCGCGGCTGGGCCGCCGGCGTCCATCCCGATGACCTCGACGCCGCCGAGGCCGAAGCCGCCGCCGCCATCGCGGCCCGCCGCCCGTTCCGCGCCGCCTTCCGCCTGCGCCGGGCCGACGGCGCCTGGCGCTGGATCAGCAGCGCCGGCGCCCCGCGCCACGACGCCTACGGCCAGTTCCAGGGCTATATCGGCAGCTGCTTCGACAATACCGAGGTCGTGGAGACGACGCTCGAACTCGAAGACCGCGTCGCCGAGCGCACCGCCGCCCTGGAGGCCAGCATCGCCGAGCGGGCCAAGACCGAGGCGGCCCTGGCCCAGTCCCAGCGGCTGGAGACCGTCGGCCGGCTGACCGGCGGCGTCGCCCACGACTTCAACAACCTGCTGACGGTGATGGTCGGCGGGCTCGACATGATCCTCAAGCGGCCCGACGACGTGGCCCGCGTGCGGCGCCTGGGCGAGGCGGCCCTGGCCGCCGGCCAGCGCGGCGAGCGCCTGACCCGCCAGCTCCTGGCCTTCTCGCGCAGCCAGGAACTCAAGCTCGAAGTCGTCGACATCGCCGGCCTGATCCTGCAGGTCGAGCCCCTGGTCCGCCGCGCGGTCGGCGACGCCAAGAGCCTGGAGGTCCGCGCCGACCGCGAGGCCGGCTCCAGCCGCGTCGACGCCGCCCAGTTCGAGGCCGCCCTGCTCAATCTCGTCGTCAACGCCGTCGACGCCACGCCCGACCACGGGACCATCACCGTCGAGGTCACGGCCGAGCGGCTGGAGGACGGCCAGGCGGGCGAGGCCCCGGCCGGCGACTATGTCCGCGTCGCGGTGTCCGACACTGGCCATGGCATGTCGCCCGAGGTCCTGGGGCGGGTGTTCGAGCCGTTCTTCACCACCAAGGAGGTCGGCAAGGGCACGGGTCTTGGCCTGGCCCAGGTCTACGGCTTCGTGCGCCAGTGCGGCGGGGCGGTGACCATCGACAGCCAGGAGGACAGGGGCACGACGGTGTCGCTGCACCTGCCGGCCGCGGTTTCCGACGGCGTCGCGGTGGAACGGTCCGAAGGCGCCCCGATCGCCGACCTTTCCGGCGTGCGGGTGCTGCTGGTCGAGGACGACGCCAGCGTCCGGGCCATCACCGAGGGCGCGCTGACCGAACTGGGCTGCGTCGTCGTCACCGCCGAGCACGGCCGCGCGGCCCTGGTCCGGCTGGAGGCCGAGCCGGACTTCGACGTCCTGCTGTCGGATCTCGTCATGCCCGGCGGCGTCAGCGGCGTCGAGCTGGGCCGCATCGTCGCCGACCGCGCGCCCGGCACCGCCGTCCTGCTGACCACCGGCTACGCCGGCGACCGTCTCGCCGCCGCCCTGGAAGACCTGCCCTGGCCGGTGCTGCGCAAGCCGTTCCGCATCGAGCAACTGCATAGGGCGCTGGCCGAGGCGGTGCGGGGCGGACCAAGATGATCCCTCTCTCTTAGAGAGAGGGAGGGGCCCGCCGCGCAGCGGTGGGAGGGTGAGTGGTTTCGCCCTCCCAGGAAAATCCCGATTCCTCTGATTGAGAACGCAGGAACGCCATGCCCAGCTTTGCTGATGGACAGGACCGCCTACGCCCGCCGCCTACGCCAAAGCCAAACCCTGGCGGAAAAGACGCTTTGGACCCTTGTCCGCAACCGCCGCCTCTCAGGCTTCAAGTTCATGCGGCAGATTGCGATCGACCGCTATTTCGCGGACTTCGTCTGCGAGGCGGGCAAGCTGATCGTGGAGCTCGACGGCGCGGCTCATGACGGTCGCGAGGACTATGACGACCAGCGCACCGAAACCTTGGAGCAGCTTGGATACGTGGTGTTGAGGTTCCGCAACGAGCGGGTCCTGGCCGATCCCGGCGGGACCGCCGACGAGATCCTGTCCGCGCTCCGATCGGCCAGGTCGTAACCACTCACCCTCCCACGCCTTGCGGCGCGGGCCCCTCCCTCTCTCTAAGAGAGAGGGATTCCGGACGCCTACCGCCTCCGGCTCAATCCCCCCAGCAGCCCGCGCATGATCTCCCGCCCCGCCTGGCTGGCCACCGTCCGCAGCAGCGACTTGGCGAAGGTCTCGGCCATGCCCTGGCGGCTGGACGAGGCGCGGGGGCGGGAGGCGCGGGCGTCTTCGCGTTCCTCGCGGGCCCGTTCGCGTTCGCGCACCTTCTCCTCCGCCGCCCGCTGGCGCTCGGCCTCGGCGGCGGATGCGGCGGCGGCCGCGTCCTTCTGGGCCTGGGCGGCGCGGCCTTGCAGGGTCTCGTAGGCCGAGGCGCGGTCCTGGGCGGTGTCGTAGAGGCCGGCCACCGGGCTCCTGGCGATGGCGGCGGCGCGCTCTTCCGGCGTCAGCGGGCCCAGGCGCGAGGCCGGCGGCCGGATCAGGGTCTTCTGCACCACGCAGGGTGCGCCCTTGGCGTCGAGCACCGAGACCAGGGCCTCGCCCACGCCCAGGGCCTGGATCGTCTCGGCGGTGTCGAAGGCCGGATTGACCCGGAACGACTGGGCCGCCGCCTTCAGCCCTTTCTGGTCGGCCGGGGTGTAGGCGCGCAGGGCGTGCTGCACGCGCGCGCCCAGCTGGCCCAGCACCGCGTCGGGAATGTCGGCCGGGTTCTGGGTGACGAAATAGATGCCCACGCCCTTGGAGCGGATCAGGCGCACCACCTGCTCGATCTTCTCCAGCAGCGGTTTCGGCGCGTCGTTGAACAGCAGGTGCGCCTCGTCGAAGAAGAACACCAGCTTGGGCTTTTCCGGATCGCCCACCTCGGGCAGCTCTTCGAACAGCTCCGACAGCAGCCACAGCAGGAAGGTCGAATAGAGCTTGGGCGACTGGATCAGCCTGTCGGCCGCCAGCACGTTGACATAGCCGCGCCCCGCCGTGTCGGTGCGCATGATGTCGGCCAGGTTCAGGGCCGGCTCGCCGAAGAAGTGCTCGGCGCCCTGTGTCTGCAGCGTCAGCAGCTTGCGCTGGATCGTCCCGACGGTGGCGGCCGAGACGTTGCCGTATTGGGTGCCGATCTCGCCCGCGTTGTCGGCCACGTATTTCAGCGCCGCCTGAAGGTCCTTCAGGTCGAGCAGCAGCAGGCCGTCCTTGTCGGCGACGTGGAAGGTGATGGTCAGCACCCCTTCCTGCACGTCGTTCAGCTCAAGCAGGCGCGAGAGCAGCAGCGGGCCCATCTCCGAGATGGTCGTGCGGATCGGGTGGCCCTTCTCGCCGAACAGGTCCCAGAAGATGGTCGGCGGCGCGGCCGGGGTCAGGGTGATGTCCATCGACGCGGCGCGGGCCTGCATCTTCTCGTTCGGCGTCCCCAGCGCGGCGACGCCGGAGAGGTCGCCCTTCACGTCGGCGGCGAACACCGGCACGCCCGCGTCGGCGAAGGCCTGGGCCATGACCTGCAGCGTCACCGTCTTGCCGGTGCCGGTGGCGCCGGCCACCACGCCGTGACGATTGGAGCGGTCCAGCCGCTGGGTGACGGGCCCTTCACCGAGCCCGATCAGGATTTCACCTTCGCCGATCGCCAGGGTCATGCGCAACTTCCCTACATGATTGAGGCTTAAGCCTAGCTCTGGCCTTGTCCTTCGCCAATCGGGCTGAACAATGGTCCCCAAGACTTACGCGAACAGAGATTCCCGTCGATGACGACCTTCACGCCCTCGATCACCAGCCGCAACGCCGTCGTCTTCCTGGCGGTGGTCGCGGCGGGCGCGGCCCTCTACTACATGCGCGGCATCCTCACCCCGCTGGTCCTGGCCATCTTCCTGGCGGTGATGATCGACAGTTTCGCCCGCGTCTTGACGGTGCGGGTGCCCAGGTTCCCCGAGAAGCTGGCCCTGCCGACGGCCATCGTGCTGTCGCTGCTGCTGTTCGGCGGCTCGGTGTGGATCGTGGTCGAGAACGGCGCCGGGTTCGTGGGCCAGGCCAAGGCCTACGCCCCCCGCCTCAACGAGGTGATCGCCAAGATCGCCGGCCTGTTCGGGATCCGCGTCGCCCCCACGCTCGACGACCTGATCGCCCAGCTCAATCCGCAGCAATATGTCGGCGCCATCGCCGGCAGCCTGCAGAACTTCGCCTCCAACGCCGTCCTGGTGCTGATCTATCTGGGCTTCATCATCGCCTCGCGCCGGGGCTTCTCGCGCAAGATCGTCGCCCTGTTCCCGCACCACGCCGAGCGCGACCAGTCGGTGGCCCTGTTCCAGCGCATCCGCAACGGGGTCGAGCAGTACCTGTGGATCCAGACCGTCACCGGCCTGATGATCGCCGTGGCCGCCTGGGCGGTGATGGCCCTGGTCGGGCTCGACAACGCCTTCTTCTGGGCCTTCCTGATCTTCATCGCCGCCTACATCCCGATCATCGGCGGAGCCATCGGCTGCATCCTGCCGCCGCTGTTTGCTCTGGTGCAGTTCCCCCACAGCCTGCTGCCGGCCCTGATCCTGGCCGGCTCGCTGCAGGTGATCTTCTTCGTCGTGGGCAATGTCGTGCTGCCGCGCATGCAGGGCGACAGCCTGAACATGGACCCCACCGTCGTGCTGCTGTCGCTGGCCGTCTGGGGCGCGCTGTGGGGCGGCATCGGCATGTTCCTGTCCACGCCCCTGACCGTCGCCCTGATGCTGATCCTGGCCCAGTTCGACGGCACCCGCTGGATCGCCATCCTGCTGTCGGAAGACGGCGATCCGACCAGCGAGCGGGCCACCGGCCACGGGCCGGCCGGGGTCGCCAAACAGGGATCGGCGAGAAAAAAGCCAAGTTCGAAAAAAGGGACTTAAAATTCCTGGAAGCGCTCCTATCTAGGTCTGGTGCCGGGAGCCCCCCAATCCCGGTCCCGCGCGACGCCGGCCTGCTTTACCTGGCGCGTCGAACGCGGAAAACGCCCGCCGCTCCCCCCAAGGCGGGCCTGCGCCGCCGGTCTCCCCCCACCGGCGGCGCTTCCGTGTCCGGAGCAGCGTTTCCGAACAATCCTCGGCCAGGGCGTCCGGATAGAAATGTGGGTGGCGCTTCCTTCGGAATTCAGCAGTTTAGGCAAAATATTGTTCGGTTCTCGGGCGTGTCGGTTGAACGCGCACGGGAAAGGGCTAGGTTGTCGCCAAAAATTCGCGAGGAAATCCCATGGTCGGCGATAGTGACCGCAAGGCGAACCAACAGACGTCCAGCGCCCAGGGCACGGCTCTGAGCGCGGCTCTGGAAACGGCTTTCGGCGGTGCGCTCACCCCTGCCCAGGCCCAGTTCGCGGCGCTGGCCGCCGAAGACTGGTCGGCCGAAGAACTGCCCGCCGTCGAGGCCGGCGACGTGGCCGCCGAGCTGGCCGCCCTCTACCGTTTCGCCGAAGCTTCGGCCAACGAGGCCCTGGCCCTGCGCGTGCGCACCGCCAAGGGCGGCGACGTCCTCGAGATCGTCCAGCCCGACCGTCCCTTCCTCGTCGATTCGATCATGGGCGCCATCGCCGAGACCGGCTTCTCGGTGCGGGCCATGTTCCACCCGATGGTCGAGCTCGCCGGACAGCGCCGGTCGCTGATCCAGGTGTGGCTCGAGCCCGTCGGCCAGGACCGTGAAGAGGCCCTGCTGACCGCCGTCCGCGACGCCCTGGCCGACGCCCACCGCGCCGTCGACGACTTCGACGCCATGCGCGCCCTGATGCGCCGCACGATCGACGAGCTGCGCGGCGCCCAGGTCGACATCCCCGCCGAAGAGCGCGCCGAGGGCGTCGACTTCCTCGACTGGCTGGAAGGCGACCACTTCGTGTTCCTGGGCGCGCGGGTCTACGACTATCCGCGCACCGCCGACGGCGGCTATGCCGCCGAGGAGCCGCTCTATCAGCCCGAAGGCAGCCTGGGCGTCCTGCGCGACCAGACCCGCACCGTCCTGCGCCGCGAAAGCGAGCCGGCGATCCTGTCGCCGCAGGTGCGCGACCACCTGCTGCTGGGCGCCCCGCTGGTCGTGGCCAAGTCGAACCTGCGCTCCAAGGTCCACCGCCGCGGCTACATGGACTACGTCGGCGTGCGCCGCTACGGCGCCGACGGCAAGCCCTCGGGCGAGGTCCGCTTCGTGGGCCTGTTCACCGCCGAGGCCTATGAGACCCCCGCCCACGAGGTGCCGCTGATCCGCCGCAAGGTCGAGCACGTGCTGGACCGGGCCGGCAAGGATCCCGACAGCCACAACGGCAAGCGTCTGCGCAACATCCTCGAGACCTGGCCGCGCGACGAGCTGTTCCAGATCGAGGAGGGCGACCTGCTCTCCATGGCGCTGGGCGTGCTGCACCTCTACGACCGCCCGCGCGTGCGCCTGTTCACCCGCCGCGACCCGTTCGACCGCTTCATCTCGGCCCTGCTGTTCGTGCCGCGCGAGCGCTATGACTCGGGCGTGCGCCAGCGCGCCGGCGACCTGCTCAGCCAGGCCTTCGACGGCCGCGTCTCGGCCTATTATCCCAGCTTCTCCGACGCGCCCCTGGCCCGGGTGCACTACATCCTCGGCGTCAAGCCGGGCGCCCATCCCGAGCCGGACCTGGCCGCGCTGGAAGCGGCCATCGCCGAGACCACCCGCACCTGGGACGACCGCTTCGAGGCCATCGTCCGCGAGCGCGGCGCCACCCGCCCGGTGGTCGACACCCTGTCGCGCTGGGCCGGCGCCTTCCCGCCCGGCTACCGCGACCAGTACGACGCGCCCGAGGCCCTGGCCGACATCGCCGTCGTCGACGACCTGAAGGCCGGCGAGGCCGTGCGCGTGCGGGCCTTCCGCCGCGACGGCGACGACGCCATGACCTTCCGCTTCAAGCTGTATCGTCCGGGCGCGGCCGCGCCGCTGGCCGACGTGCTGCCGATCCTCGAGCACATGGGCCTGAAGGCCCTGATCGAGGACGGCTTCAAGCTGAAGCCCACCATCGACGCCCTCAAGGCCCCGACCTGGGTGCACGAATTCGTGCTGCGCGACGAGCAGGGCGAGCACCTGTCCTTCGCCGACATCAAGTCGGCCTTCGAGGCCGCCTTCGTCGCCATCTGGACCGGCCGCGCGGAAAGCGACGGCTTCAACCGCCTGGTGCTGGAGCTGGGCGTCGACTGGCGCGAGGCCGCCCTGGTGCGCGCCCTGGCCCGCTATCGCCAGCAGACGGGCCTCGACCCCTCGCAGGCCGTGCAGGAAGCCGCCCTGGCCGACAATCCGGGCGTCGCGCGCCTGATCCTGGATCTCTTCCGCATCAAGTTCGACCCGGCCATCGCCGCCGACCTGGCCGCCCGCAAGGCGCAGGCCGCCGCCGTCGCCGAGAAGATCACCGAGGCCCTGCAGGCGGTCGAAAGCCTGGACGCAGACCGGGCCCTGCGCCGCATCGCCGCCCTGGTCGGCGCCATCCAGCGCACCAACTTCTACCAGGCCGGCGAGGATGGGGCCGCCAAGCCGCACATCAGCTTCAAGATCGCCTCGCGCGAACTGGCCGACCTGCCCGCGCCCAAGCCCTACCGCGAGATCTTCGTCTCGGCCCCGCACGTCGAGGGCGTGCACCTGCGCTTTGGTCCCGTCGCCCGCGGCGGCCTGCGCTGGTCCGACCGCCGCGACGACTTCCGCACCGAAGTGCTCGGCCTGGTCAAAGCCCAGCAGGTCAAGAACGCGGTCATCGTGCCGGTCGGCTCGAAGGGCGGCTTCTATCCCAAGCAACTGCCGCGCGGCGGCGACCGCGACGCCATCCAGGCCGAGGCCATCCGCGCCTACAAGACCTTCCTGTCGGGCCTCTTGGACATCACCGACAATATCGACGCCGACAACCAGGTGATCGCCCCGCCGGCCGTGGTCGCCCACGACGGCGAGGATCCCTACCTGGTCGTCGCCGCCGACAAGGGCACGGCCACCTTCTCCGACATCGCCAACGGCCTGGCCGAGAGCTACGGCTTCTGGCTGGGCGACGCGTTCGCTTCAGGGGGATCGGTGGGCTACGACCACAAGGTCATGGGCATCACCGCCCGCGGCGCCTGGGAAGCGGTCAAGCGCCACTTCCGCGAGCTGGGCAAGGATATCCAGGCCGAGCCGTTCACCGTGGTCGGCGTCGGCGACATGTCGGGCGACGTGTTCGGCAACGGCATGCTGCTGTCCAAGCAGACCAAGCTCCTGGCCGCCTTCGACCACCGTCACATCTTCCTCGATCCCGATCCGGATCCGGCCGTCTCGTGGGCCGAACGCGACCGCATGTTCAAGCTGCCGCGCTCGTCCTGGGCCGACTATGACGCCAGCAAGCTCTCCAAGGGCGGCGCCATCGTGCCGCGGAACCAGAAGGAGATCCCGCTGTCGCCCGAGGTCCAGGCCATGCTCGATCTCAAGGCCGCCAGCGTCTCGCCGGCCGAGCTGATGACCGCGATCCTCAAGTCGCGCGCCGAGCTGCTCTATCTCGGCGGCATCGGCACCTATGTGAAGGCCAAGGGCGAGACCAACGCCGAGGCCGGCGACAAGGCCAACGACGCCATCCGCGTCAACGGCGCCGACCTGCGGGTCAAGGTCGTGGGCGAGGGCGCCAATCTGGGCCTGACCCAGGCCGGCCGCATCGAGTTCGCGCAGGCTGCTGGCCATCTCAACACCGACGCCATCGACAACAGCGCCGGCGTCGACAGCTCCGACCACGAGGTCAACATCAAGATCCTCACGGGCCTGCTGGAACGTTCGGGCGAGCTGACCCGCCCGGACCGCAACACGCTGCTGGCCTCGATGACCGACGACGTCGCCCATCACGTGCTGGAGCACAACTACGACCAGACCCTGGCGCTCACCTTGCTTGAAAGCGACAGCGTCGAGGAGCTGGAGGCCCATGCCCGCTTCATGAGCGAGCTGGAGGCCCGCGGGCGCCTGGACCGCAAGGTCGAGGGCCTGCCCGAGGCCGCCGTCCTGGCCGACCGCGCCCAGGCCAAGAAGGGCCTGACCCGTCCGGAACTGGCCGTGCTGCTGGCCTACGGCAAGCTCGACCTGTTCGACGACATCATCGCCTCGCGCGCGCCGGACGATCCCTGGTTCGAGACCACCCTGCGCGGCTACTTCCCGCAGGCGCTCGGCAAGTATGCCGACGCCATGCAGAAGCACCGCCTCAAGCGCGAGATCATCGCCACGGTGGTCGGCAACCAGATGGTCAACATGTGCGGCCCGACCTTCCCGAGCCGCCTGAAGGCCGCCGCCGGCTGCGACGTCGAGGCCCTGGTGGTCGGCTTCGCCGCCGCCCGCGAGATCCTGGGCGTCGACGCCCTGTGGGACCAGGTCTCGGCGCTGGACAACCAGGCCGAGGCCGAGGGCCAGACCGCCCTCTACAAGGCCCTGGCCTACGCCCTGCGCAGCCTGACCTTCTGGCTGGCCCGGCGGGCCTTCCGCGACAAGTCCAGCGTGCAGCAACTGGTCGAGGCCTATGGCCCGTCGGTGGCGGCTCTCAAGAGCAAGACCCCGGCCATCCTGTCGGCCTTCGAGCAGAAGACCACGGCCAAGCGCGCCAAGGCCTATGTCGCCGACGGCGCCCCGCAGGCCCTGGCCGAAGCGGTCGCGGCCCTGCAGCCGGTGACCACGGCCGCCGACCTCGTCGACCTGGGCAACGCGTCCAGCTGGTCGGTCGAGAATGTCGCGCGCCTCTATCACCAGGTCGGCGCGGCCCTGGGCTTCGACCGCCTGCGCTGGGCGGCCGGCCAGTTCGTCGGCGGCGACAGCTTCGAGCGCCTGGCGGTGCGTCGCCTGATCGAGGACCTGCTGCTCGAACAGGCCGCCATCACCCAGGCGGTGCTGAAGTTCTCGGCCAACGCCCAAGCCGGCGACGACGAGGCTTCGGCCAAGCAGGCTGTGGCCTCCTGGGCCGCCCTGCGCGCCGACCGCGTCAAGGCCGCCAAGCGCACGGTGGAAGACATCGAGCAGGCCGGCGGCGGCTGGACCTTCGCCAAGCTCACCATCGCCAACGCGGCGTTGCGCGAGCTGTCGGTGCAGGGCTGAGGCTCCACCCCTCCCCCTTGATGGGGGAGGGGCAGGGGCGGGGGTGAACACGGCGGCGGACGCCTGCGCCGTGGCCAACTCAGCAACCACCCCCATTCCCGACCCTTCCCCCATCAAGGGGGAAGGGAGAACGGGGACTACCCGCCGCCCGCGACGCAGGCCACCATCCCCCCGCCGAATCCCGGGGGATCCATGGCCGCTGACAAAGACCGCATCATCCTGCTCGACGCCCTGCGGGGGCTGGGCGTGCTGGGCATACTGCTGTGCAATGCGCCGGGCTTCGCCTTCCCGATGGCGCTCAGCGACAGCGTCCGCGCCTGGCCGTTCGGGACGGGACCCGAGACGATGTCGGTGTGGCTGGTCACCCAGTGGCTGTTCCAGCGCAAGTTCGTCACCCTGTTCTCGATGCTGTTCGGGATCTCGATGTTCCTGGTCGGCGGCGAGAAGGGCCCCGTTTCGCAAGGCGGGGCGGGGAAGGGCGGGATGCTCTACCGCCGTCTGGGCTGGCTTCTGGTGTTCGGGATCGTCCACGGCTTCGCCATCTGGTGGGGCGACGTGCTGCTGAGCTACGCCCTGGCCGGCTTCGCCGTGGCCCAGGCCCGCTCGTGGCCGGCCCGCAAGCTGCTGTCCTGGGGGATCGGCCTGTGGGTCGCCTTCTCGGCGATGATCATCCTGAGCCTTGGCCTGCTGGCCTTCGCCCCGTCGACCGTCGCCGCCGCCGAGGCCGCCGGGGGCGCGGCCGCCATCGCCGCCTATCGCGGCGACTTCATGCAGTCGCTGGCTATCAACGCCGGCGAGCGGCTGGAGAACCTGCCCTACGAGCCGATCATCTTCCTGCTGACGACCGCGCTGATGATGATCGGCCTGGGCGCCTACAAGAAGGGCGTGTTCACCGGGGCGGCCTCGGGGCGGACCTACGGCGTGCTGATCGCCGTCGGCCTGGCCGCCCTGGCCCTGGTCGGCTGGCCGCATTTCGCCTTCGTGCTGAACGGCATGCAGGAGCGCGACCTGCGCCTGGCCGAGGGGCTGCAGACGGTCACCGCGCCGCTGACCACCCTGGCCTATGTCGGGCTGATGGCGCTGGCGGCGCGCTCGACGGGTTTCTGGCGCAAGATCCCCGCCGTCCTGGCGCCGGTCGGCCAGATGGCCTTCACCAACTACATCGCCCAGTCGCTGGTGATGACCGCCATCTTCTACGGCGGCCGCGGCCTTGGCCTCTATGCCCGCCTCGACCGCCCGGCCCTGGCCCTGATCGTCGTCGCCCTCTGGATCGCCCAGGTGCTGTGGTCGCGCTGGTGGCTCGCGCGCTTCTCCATGGGACCGCTGGAGTGGGTCTGGCGGCGGCTGTATCGCGGGCCGACGCGGTTGCGGCGCTCATAAACTCCCGTCATTCCCCCCTTGTGGCGGGAACCCCTGGTTCAGCTGACACGTGAGACGTAAGCGGCGCGCCGAATTCCGCTAAGGGAGGGGCCGGACATCAAATCCCTCTCTCTAAGAGAGAGGGATTCTGGACGGCGCCAACTTCCGCATCGGGTCCAAGTCCGCGTCTGCTGGCAGCGGCGCATTCCCCGCCACATGCGCGGGAATGCCGGGGTGATCCTTGAGGCAATAACGCCAGCTTCCCCGAATAACCGCGTGCGTCATATGGTTGTCGCCGGGCGGGACTAACGCGACCACGAGACGTCGCGGGCGTCCAGTCGGGGAGTGCGTTGCATGAAGATCGATCGTCGCGGGCTTCTGGCCCTGCTCGGCTCCGGCGCGGCCACGCCGGTGGCGGCCGCCGCGTCCAAGACCTTCGACGGCGAGGTTCGCTTCGCCCACGGCCTGGCCTCGGGCGATCCGCTGGCCGACCGGGTGATCCTGTGGACCCGCGTCACCGCCGAGGGCGCCGCCGCGCCCGTCGCCCTGCGCTGGGAAGTCGCCACCGACGAAGACTTCAAGACCATCGTCGCCCAGGGCCAGACCCAGACGGACGCCGGCCGCGACTGGACGGTCAAGGTCGACGCCGCGGGCCTGAAGCCGGGCACGGACTATCACTTCCGCTTCCGTCCGCTGAAGGCCGGCAAGCCGGTCGGCGAGGGGATCACCGGCCGCACCCGCACCCTGCCGCAGGGGTCGGTGAAGGACGTGGTCCTGGCCGTGGCCTCGTGCTCGCTCTATCCGAACGGCTACTTCACCGCCTACGACGCCATCGCCAGGCTGCCGCGCGTCGACGCGGTGCTGCACCTGGGCGACTACATCTACGAGTACGGCGGCGGTCCCAAGGACTACGGCATGAACTCGCCGGTCGCCGCCCAGCGCCAGCCGGATCCGCCGCACGAGATCGTCAGCCTGTCGGACTATCGCCGCCGCCACGCGATCTACAAGACCGACCCGATGCTGCAGGCCGCCCACGCCCGCGCGCCGTGGATCGTGGTCTGGGACGACCACGAGACCGCCAACGACAGCTGGGTCGGCGGGGCCGAGAACCATGATCCTGAAAAGGGCGAAGGCGACTGGGCCGCGCGCAAGGCCGCCGCCCTGAAGGCCTATTACGAGTGGATGCCGATCCGCGAGCCTTCGGCCGGCGCCCTGCCGGAAGCCGCCTGGCGCCGCTTCCAGTTCGGCGACGTCGCCACCCTCCTGATGGTCGAGACCCGCCTCACCGCCCGCACCGAGCAGCTGGACTACGCCAGGGACCTGGCCTTCTCGGCCGACGGCAAGCCGCAGGTCGAGGCCTTCGTCGCCAAGTGGAAGGACCCCGCCCGCCGGATGATGGGCGAGGGCCAGGAGCAGTGGCTGGCCCGCGAGGTCGACGCCTCGGTCAAGGCCGGCACCGCCTGGCAGGTGCTGGGCAACCAGGTGGTGATGGCCCGCGTCGCCGCCCCCAACCTCAAGGCCACCATGGGCGCGGAGAAGTTCGACGCCATGGTCGCGGCCCTGCCCGACTACGCCAGGGGCCGGGTGGCCAAGGGCGTGGCCATGTCGGCCTTCGACATCCCGTCCAACCTCGACGCCTGGGACGGCTATCCGGTCGACCGCCAGCGGGTCTACGACATCTTCAAGGCCAGCAAGGCCGCCCCGATCGTGCTGGCCGGCGACAGCCACATGTTCTGGGCCAACGAGCTGTGGGACGACGCCGGCTCCACCCGCGTCGCCGCCGAGTTCGGCGCCACCTCGATCACCTCGCCCGGCTATGGCGACCTGATGCCCGGCGCCCCGATCGGCGAGGCCTTCGTCCAGCGGAACAAGGAAGTGAAGTACGCCCACCCCAGCGCCAAGGGCTTCGTCCTGCTGACCCTGGAAAAGGGCCGCGCGACCGGGCAGCTGGTGGCCGTCTCGACCATCCTGTCGACCGACTACACGACCAGCGTGCTGAAGACCTTCGTGGTCACTCCGGCCGATGGCGGCGGGGTCAAGGCGCTGGCGGAGGGGTGAGCGAGGACCCTCTCTCTTCGAGAGAGGGAGGGGCCCGCGCCGAAGGCGTGGGAGGGTGAGAGGTTACGCTCTCACCAGCAACGACACTCAATCATCGTCATCCCGGAAAGCCCGCAGGGCTTATCCGGGACCCAGGGGGACTGGGCTCAAAGCTTGGTTCAACATCCGGTGGTGGTCTCTGCATTGCGGTGGCCCCTGGGTCCCGGGTCTCCGCTTCGCTCCGCCCGGGATGACGGCATAGGGACGGAAGGAATCGAGATTTTCCGGCCAGGGGTGAAACCTCTCACCCTCCCACCGCTTCGCGGTGGGCCCCTCCCTCTCTCGAAGAGAGAGGGATCAGTTTCCTACCGCCGCTCCAGCGCCAGCCTCAGGCCAAACGCGATGAACACGCCGCCGCTGATGCGGTCGAGCCAGCGGACCACGGCCGCCTCGCGCAGCAGGCCGGCCAGCGGCGCGGTGGCGGCGATCAGCAGGCCCGCCCAGGCCAGGCCCAGCAGCACGTGGATCCCGGCCAGCATCGTGCCGAACGCCGCGGGACTCGCGCCGGCGGGCGTGAACTGCGGCAGGAACGAGATGTAGAACACCCCGACCTTGGGATTGAGCAGGTTGGTGAACAGCCCGCGCCGAAACGAGTCCGCCATGCCGCCGCCGGTGGGCGAGACCGCGCCCGGCTCGAAGCGGTCGCGGGGCTTCCACAGCATCCTGACGCCCATCCAGACCAGATAGGCCGCGCCGGCCCACTTCAGGGCCGTGTAGGCCAGCTCCGAGGCGGTCAGCAGCGCTCCGGCCCCGAAGGCCGCGGCCATGCCCCAGACCAGGCAGCCCATCCCGATGCCCATGGCCGCCGCCGCCGCCCGGCGCGGCCCTTCGGTGGCGGCGCTGCGCAGCACCAGCGCGGTGTCGAGGCCCGGCGTGATGGTCAGAAGGCTGGCGGCCAGGGTGAAGGCCAGCAGGGCCTCAGGCGTGGTCATGGACGTGCTCTTCTTCCCGCTCGACCAGCTGGCCGTTCTCCCAGACCCGATAGAAGCACGAGCGGAAGCCCACGTGGCAGGCCCCGCCGTCGCCCTGCGGCCGCACCTTGATGACCACGGCGTCCTGGTCGCAGTCGATGCGCACCTGCGTGACGATCTGCAGCTGGCCGCTGGTCTCGCCCTTCTTCCACAGGCCATTGCGCGAGCGGCTGAAATAGTGGGCCACGCCCGTGTCCAGCGTCAGCTTCAGGGCCTCGTCGTTCATCCAGGCCAGCATCAGGATCTCGCCGGTGTCGGCGTGCTGGGCCACCGCCGCCACCAGGCCGTTGGCGTCGAAGCGCGGGGCGATGACGACGCCCCGTTCCAGGGCCTGCTTGTCGGGGGCGGCGGGGAAGATCTGGCTGGTCATCAAAGACATATGGCGCAAAGGGGGCAGTTCAGGCTAGCCTCCGCGCACCGGCGGGGGACGGGAACGACAGGGACGATGGACCTAAAGTCCAGGATCAAGGATGGCGTGGCGGCGCTGGACCGCCGGGCGCGTCCGTGGGCGCAGCGCTCGAAGGCCAACGAATGGGCCTACGAGTTCCTGCTGTTCGGCCTCAAGCAAGCCTGGGCCTGCCTGTTCGGCGGCCTGATGCTGGCGCTGCTGGTCGGCACCTACCTGTTCTGGCCGCACGACGCGGCTCTCGCCCGCTACGACTTCCTCGTCATCGCCTCGGTCGCCATCCAGGCGATGCTGATCCTGCTCAAGCTCGAGCGCTGGGACGAGGCGGCGGTGATCGCCATCTTCCACCTGGTCGGCACGGCCATGGAGATCTTCAAGACCGCCCACGGCTCGTGGATCTATCCCGAGGCCAGCGTGCTGCGGATCGGCGAGGTGCCGCTGTTCACCGGCTTCATGTACGCCTGCGTGGGCAGCTACATCGCCCGTATCTGGCGGCTGTTCGACATCACCTTCATCCGCTACCCGCCGTTCTGGAGCGCCCACGTCCTGGCGGTGCTGATCTATCTGAATTTCTTCACCCACCACTATGTCACCGACATGCGGCTGGGGCTGTTCGCCCTGTCGGCCCTGCTGTTTGGCCGCACCTGGTTCGTGTTCACGCCCGACCGCGTGCAGCGCCGCATGCCGATGCTGCTGGGCCTGATGCTGGTGGCGCTGTTCATCTGGCTGGCCGAGAACCTCGGCACCGCCGCCGGCGCCTGGATCTATCCCAGCCAGCGCGAGGGCTGGCACATGGTGCCGATCGAGAAGCTGGGCGCCTGGTACCTCTTGATGACCATCAGCTTCGTGCTGGTCAGCCTCGTCCACCGCCCGCTCGACGCCTGCGTCGAACGCCTGCGCGAAGGCATCCGGGCGGCGGTCTGATCGCCGGAGAAACTTCGGCGGCGGCGCCCTGGACGTGCTATAAAGGGTCATGCGCCGGAGAGCGCTAGACGAGGTCCCGTTCGCGGCGCTCTCGACCTGCTCGGCGATTTGTCGATCCCATCCGTTTCTGTTCATCGCCGCCGGCGTCCGGCGCGAAACCCCCGTTATCGGGGGCGCGACGAGGCCTGCGGCGCGCCTGGAGGACGTTCATGTCCCACCCCAAGACGATCGACGAGCGCCCGCCGCGTCTGTCGCGCGACCTGCGCCTGCTGGCGCTCTCGGAGGCCTTGCGCCGCTACGCGGTCAGGCTCCAGCCCGACGTCAACGCGGCCGGCCTGCTGGTCCACCGCGCCTTCGCGGCGGCCTTCGCCAAGCCGGTGCGCCCCGGTGGCGGCGAGGCGGCCGGGACGATGGAGGCCGGGCTGCGCGACCATGTCGACCGCAATCTGGCCGACGACGGCGCCAAGGCCTCCTCCAGTTCGGCGGCGCCTCATGACCGATCGTGATCCTCCCCGTCGCCCGCCCTTCGGCCGTCATGACTACGAGCTGACCTACGGCTGGCGGGACGAGGCGCTGAACGTGACCATCGGCGGCAAGCTGGCGACCCCGCCCGTGATCGGCGACGTCTACACACTGGGTTCGCCGGGCGGCATCCAGGACTTCACCGTGGTGCATCTCAGTCGTGAGGGCGGTCGCGGCTGGCTGGCCCGCTGCACCGCCACGCCCTACGAGGGCCATGGAGGCGAGCGGTGAGCGACGATCTCGAGCAACTGCGACGCGAGAACGAGTACCTCAAGCGCCGGAACGCCCAGCTGCAGGCCGAGGCCTCGGACCTGGCCAGCGAGGTTCTGCGGCTGCAGCAGCATCTCGGCCGTCTTGCGGTGCGCGCCGCCACGGCGCCCAATCCCCTGTCGGGAGGACAATAGATGGATCTGCCGCCACAGCACGTCTCGGCCCTGCGCAACCTGGCGCGCAAGAAGCTCGGCCATGATGTCGACTGGATCAACATCTCCGACGCTCGGGCCCTGACCGACCAGGGCCTGGCCGAACGCGGCCGCACCGGCTGGGTGATCACCCGGGCCGGCGAGGCGGCGCTGTCGGCGCACGAGCGGGGTTAGGGCCAGATCCTCCCCCTCTGGGGGAGGTGGCCCAAAGGGCCGGAGGGGGGACGTTTTCAGCCGCCGTGGCGTTGGCCGATTTCGCGGCCACACCCCCCTCAGTCGCTTCGCGACAGCTCCCCCAGAGGGGGAGCATCTTTGCGGCCTACTTCCTCACCAGGTCCATGAACCGCTGCTGCAGGACCTTGTCGGTCTTGAACACGCCGCGGAACTGGGTGGTGATGGTCGAGACGTCGTGGTGGTGCACGCCGCGGGTCGACATGCACTGGTGCTCGGCGTCGATCAGCACGGCGACGCCGGCGGCCGAGAGGTGGTCCTCGATGGCGTCGGCGACCTGCATGGTCATGGTTTCCTGGGTCTGCAGGCGCTTGGCGTAGATTTCCACCAGGCGCGCCAGCTTCGACAGGCCCACGACCTTGCCGGTGGGCATGTAGGCCACCCAGGCCTTGCCCAGGAACGGCGCCATGTGGTGCTCGCAGTGGCTCTGCACGTCGATGCCGCGCAGCATGACCATGTCGTCATAGCCCTGCACGTCCTCGAAGGTGCGCGACAGCTCCTTGGCCGGGTCGCCGTGATAGCCGGCGAACCACTCGCCATAGGCGTCGACCACGCGCTGGGGCGTGTCGAGCAGGCCTTCGCGGTCGGGGTTGTCGCCCGCCCAGGCCAGCAGCGTGCGCACGGCGGCCATGGCTTCGTCGCGGGTGGGGCGCTGGGCGGGTTCAAGATCAAGAGCGGCGTCGTCGGAGCCGATCAGGGTTCGCTCGCGGGTCAGGGCGTCCATGTTTTCGCGGGGTTTCTTTCCACGGGCTGAGTTGCGCCAGGACGCCTGTCGTCCTGGAATTACGCGTGCCACCCGTTAAAGGGCGCGCCCCTCACGTCGTTAAAGACGTGGTTCGAAGGCGCGCACCTCGCTATATGGGTCCGGTTTTTCGTTCCGACAACACCCTTCCGCTGCGTCAAGGCGACCGACTTTTCATGACCATCAGGCTCTACGACACCATGGCGCGCGAGAAGCGCGACTTCGTTCCCGCCGATCGCGACCGGGTGACGATGTATGTCTGTGGACCGACGGTCTACGGCTACGCCCACATCGGCAACTTCCGTCCGGTGGTGGCCTTCGACGTGCTGTTCCGCCTGCTGCGCCACGAGTTCGGCGACGAGGCGGTGGTCTATGCGCGCAACGTCACCGACGTCGACGACAAGATCAACAAGAAGGCCGCCGACGAGGGCGTCGAGATCAAGGTCATCACCGACCGCTATCTCGAAGCCTATCACCAGGACGCCGATGCGCTCGGAGCCCTGCGCCCGACGCTGGAGCCCAAGGCCACCGACCACATCGGCGCCATCGTCGAGATGATCGGCAAGCTCGTGGACAACGGCTCGGCCTACGCCGCCGACGGCCACGTGCTGTTCGACACCCAGAGCTTCCCCGACTATGGCCAGCTTTCCGGCCGGCCGCTGGACGAGATGATCGCCGGCGCCCGCGTCGAGGTCGCGCCCTACAAGCGCCACCCGGCCGACTTCGTGCTGTGGAAGCCGTCCAAGGAGAACGAGCCGGAGTGGGAAAGCCCCTGGGGCGCGGGCCGTCCGGGCTGGCACATCGAGTGCTCGGCGATGATCGACAAGCAGCTGGGCCTGCCGATCGACATCCACGCCGGCGGCATCGACCTGCAGTTCCCCCACCATGAGAACGAGGTGGCGCAAGGCCGCTGCGCTCACGGCCTGCCGACCTACGCCCGCTACTGGATGCACAACGGCTTCCTCGACATGGCCGGCGAGAAGATGTCCAAGAGCCTGGGCAACGTCATCATCCCGCACGAGCTGGTGAAGACCGTGCCGGGCGAGGTGGTGCGCTGGGCCCTGCTGAGCGCCCACTACCGCCAGCCGCTGGACTGGACGCCCGAGCTGCTGGACCAGAGCCGCAAGTCGCTGGACCGCCTTTACGGCGCCCTGCGCCGCGCCAAGGACGTCGTTCCCGACCAGGCCGTCGAGGCTCCGCAGGAGGTGATGGACGCCCTGTGCGACGACCTCAACACCCCGGCCGCCGTGGCCAAGCTGTTCGAGGTCTCCAGCGCCATCGAGAAGGCCGTCACCGCCGGCGACCTGACCGAGGTGGCGATCCACAAGTCGCGCCTGCTCGAGGCCGGCGCCCTGATGGGCTTCCTGCAGGCCGATCCCGACAGCTGGTTCGAAGGCGACGCCTCCGACGAACTGAGGGCTCAGGTCGAGGACCTGCTGGCCCGCCGCGTCGCCGCCCGCGCCGCCAAGGACTGGACCGCTGCCGACGCCATCCGCGGCGAACTCGACGCCCTGGGCGTCGTGGTCATGGACAGCCCCACGGGCGCCACCTGGCGGATGAAGGACTGATCACGCAAAAGGCCCCCTCCAACGAGGGGGCCTTTTTCTTATCCGTAAAATCCCCGCGAAAACGGGGACCCAGGCTTTTTCTGAAACGCTTGGCGCTCGACGATAAAACACCTGGGCCCCCGCTTTCGCGGGGGTTTTACGGGTTTGGTGTTCCTCGCTCGCGAGCGCCTACCTAGCCGTCGATCCCGCATTCTCCGGATCCGGCGGCAGGCCGGTCTTCGGATCGCGCGGCACGGGCGCGAAGCCCTCGGCGATGAACAGGTCGGTGCGGCGGTTGCGCTTGGCGTCCAGGCGCACGCGGACGATCTCGTCGCCCGAGTGGGCCTTGAAGTCCTGCTCGATCTTCGACCGGTAGACCCCCTCCAGGCTGGCGACCAGCGCCCGGCGGCCGTACTCGGCGGTCAGCGGGGCCTCGGTCTCGGCCTGGTTCTGCGGATGGGCCTCGTGCACCCAGATGCGCAGCGGCGGGGCGCCGAACGTGCCCCAGTAGTCGCGGCCGTAATAGGCCGCCACGTTGAACAGGAAGCGGTCGTCGACGGCCACGGCGCTCACGCCGACGCCGGCCTGCTCCTCGCGGGCCCGGTCGATGATCGCCTGCACCGTCTGGTCCCAGCCGCGCACCCGCTTGAAGCTGTTGGACAGGCCGATGTTGTCGGCCAGGCGCGGGTTGGTCAGGCAGGCCAGGAACAGGCCCGCGAACGCGCCCTGCACGGCCAGGCCCGCGATCAGCCACTTGCGCGCGCCCCAGCGCATCATCCAGCCGGCCGCCAGCACCGAGCCGGCGACATAGGCGGCGGCGGCCCAGTTGGCGTTGGCGCGGCTGACGAAGGCCTGGCCGGCCACGGTCAGCAGCGGCGGCAAAGCAAAGCACAGCAGCAGCACGTCGGCGGGTTGCAGCTTGCGGCGCGCCGCCAGCACGATCCCGCCGCCCAGCAGCACGCCGAAGGGCAGGGGGCCGAACACCCCGAACTGCGAGCCGATGAACTCGACCAGCTCACGCGGGTTGAACAGCGAGTGCGAGCCCCAGTTGGCGTTGGCGGCGGTGTGCTCGACCGTGGCGAACTTGTGGGCGGCGTTCCAGATCACGTTCGGCGCGAAGACGGCGATCAGTACGCCGAAGAAGGCCAGGGCCATCGGCCAGGTCCACGTCTTGCGGGCCTCTCGCGAGAGGGCAAGGTGCGCGCCGATGCTGAAGAGCACGTAGACGGCCGCGTACTTCGACAGGAACGACAGCCCCAGCGCCGCGCCCAGGCCGGCGGCGACCAGCAGGCGCGGGCGACCGGCCTCCACGGCCGGCAGCGAGACATAGGCCCAGATCGTCAGGGCCAGGAAGAACAGCAGCGGCGCGTCGGTGCCGATCACCGCCGACGACAGGGCCACGCCCGGCATCAGGGCGTAGACCGCCGCGGCGGCCAGGCCCGTCCAGCCGCCGTAGAGCCGGCGGGCGATGCGATAGAGCACCAGGGCCGTGGCCCCGTGCAGCAGCGGCGCGCCGACCCGCAGCCAGGCCTCCTGGTCGCCGCCGATCTGGGTGGTCAGCCAGATCACCCAGGCCACCATCGGCGGCTTGGAGTAGTAGCCGAAGTCCAGGGTGCGCGACCAAAGCCAGTATTGGGCTTCGTCCGGGTACAACTCCAGCGGCGTCGAAAAAATCGCCAGAACCCGGACGATCGTCAAAAGGCCGACCGCGATCACGGTCAGGCGCCAGGCGCGGGCTTCGGAATCCAAGGCGGACAAGGCGGCAGCGGTCATGCCCTC
Source organism: Caulobacter radicis (assembly GCF_003094615.1). GTDB lineage: Bacteria > Pseudomonadota > Alphaproteobacteria > Caulobacterales > Caulobacteraceae > Caulobacter > Caulobacter radicis. The sequence continues at coordinate 35,137 of NZ_QDKO01000010.1, forward strand.
TCCTTAGCCAAGTAAGTGAAATCTGACCAATCGTTCCGCAAACGACCGTCGTTGTGGCAGTTTCTGGGCGATCGTGGCGTTTCCGTCACCAAACCTTCGAAATGTTTCGCTAAACCCCCGGAACGATGCGGATTGATGCTCACCTTTAGGGCTCGCGTCAAAGAATGAGGGGATCCTTCGATATGAACACGAAAAAAATCGCCTGCCTGGCGTCGACCGCGCTGGTCGGCAGCCTGCTGGCGGCGACCGCCGCTTTCGCCCAGTCGACCGGCACCGACGCCGTCGAGGCCATCGTCGTCACCGCCACCACCACCCGCAACCAGAACGGCGCGATCGTCTCGCAGACCGTTCCGAAGTCGCGTTCGACCATCACGCAGGAGTTCATCTCCCGCCAGGTTCCCGGCCAGACCATCCTGGACTCGCTGAACCTGATGCCGGGCGTCAACTTCACCAACAACGACGCTTTCGGTTCGGCCGGCGGCGACATCAACATTCGCGGCTTCGACAGCCAGCGCGTCGCCCTGTTGCAAGACGGCATCCCGCTGAACGACAGCGGCAACTACGCCATCTATCCGAACCAGCAGATGGACTCGGAGCTGATCTCCAAGGTCGACGTGAACCTGGGCACGACCGACGTCGACAGCCCGACGGCCGCGGCCGCCGGCGGCACCATCAACTACGTGACCCGCAAGCCGTCGGAAGACTTCGGCGCCACGATCGAGCTGCAAGGCGGTCAAGAAAACTTCCGCCGCTTCTTCGGCGTGATCGACACCGGGGCCATCGGCCCGCTCGGCACCAGCGCCTGGATCAGCTACGCGGAGTCGAAGAACGACATCTTCAACGGCCCGGGCAAGATCCACAAGAAGCAGTTCAACGCCCGTATCTACCAGCCGATCGGCGACAACGGCGACTTCGTCAGCCTGATCGCCAACTACAACGAAAACCGCAACAACTTCATCAACCGCATGTCGCTGGCGGCCTTCCAGGCTGGCACCGGCGTCGGCTACAGCAGCGCGGTCTCGGGCACCACTGCGGCTGGCGCCTGTAACCGGGCCATGCCGGTCGTCGGCTCCGCCCAGGTCGATCTGAACACCGGCACCTGCTACAAGTACAACATCAACCCGTCGAACACGGGCAACATCCGCGGTCAGTCGCTGTTCCACATCGGCGAGAACCTGATCATCACGGCCGACCCGTACTTCCAGTACACCCTGGCCAACGGCGGCGGTCGCGCCCTGTTCCGTGAAGACGGCACCGGCACCGGCAACGGCTTCATCCGCGGCTCGGCCCTGACCGGCGGCCTGGACCTGAACGGCGACGGCGACACGCTCGACACCGTCCTGCTGTACGGCCCCAACATCACCAACACCCGCCGCTACGGCGTGACCTCGTCGGCGATCTGGAAGTTCTCGGACAGCCAGAGCATCCGTGCGGCCTACACCTTCGACACGGCCAACCACCGTCAGACCGGTCAGTACACGAACTTCGACCTGCAGATGAACCCGGAGAACGTGTTCGGCGGCAAGGACGGCTACGGCCAGCCGATCAAGCTCTCGGACGGCAGCATCCTGCGTCGTCGCGACCGCGTTTCGGTGGCGACCCTGAACCAGTTCTCGGTGGAATACCGCGGCAAGTTCATGGACGACGCCCTGCTGGTGAACGTCGGCCTGCGCGCCCCGTTCTTCAAGCGCGAGCTGAACAACTTCTGCTACCAGGTCGACACGTTCAACGCCTACTGCACCAACCAGGCCCCGACCGCCGTTGCGGGCACTGACGACGGCAACGGCCAGACCCTGGTCACCCTGCCGGGTCAAGGTACGACCCAGTACGGCCGTCCGCGGAAGTTCAACCGCAAGTATGACGACGTGCTGCCGAACTTCGGCGCCAGCTACAAGCTGACCGGCGCCCAGTCGGTCTACTTCAGCTACGCCCAGACCCTCTCGGCGCCGCGGACCGACGACCTGTACGACCGCAAGCTGACCGATCCGGATCCGGAAACCGCCAACGTCTACGACATCGGCTACCGCTACCAGAACTCGACGGTCCTGTTCGCGGCCTCGGCCTACTACAACGACTTCACCAACCGCATCGAACGCGCGTTCAACGAGCAGGACAACATCGCCTTCTCGGTCAACGTCGGCGACGTGGTGCTGAAGGGCTTCGACGCCCAGCTGGGCATTCGTCCGGCTGACTACATCGGCTTCTACGCTTCGTTCTCGTACGTCGACTCCGAGATCCAGTCGAACATCCCGGGCACCTCGGCCGGCACCACCCTGCCGACCAAGGGCAAGGAACTGTACGAAACCCCGAAGTACCAGGGCGGCCTCCGCGTCGACTGGGACATCACCGAGGCCTTCAGCGTCGGCGTCCAGGCCAAGTACGTCGGCGAGCGCTGGACCAACCTGACCAACACCGAAAAGGTGCCGAGCTACGCTCTGCTGGACCTGGACGCGCGCTACACGCTCGAACAGTTCGGCGCGAAGGGCTCGTACATCCAGCTGAACGTCAAGAACCTGTCGGACGAGAAGTACCTCGGCGACCTGTCGGTCAACCCGTCGGGCACCGGCACCGGTCAGCCGGGCTACCCGCGGACCGTCATGGTCACCCTGCACGCCAAGTTCTAATCGAACTTGGACGCGTAAGGACGGAAAGGGCGGCTCCTCGGAGCCGCCCTTTTTCTTTTGTCGCAGCAATTTGCTAGAAGGCGCGCTTGACCCCCGGGCCATCCGGGGCCATCTGCGCCCCTCGTTTTGACCAGGTTTCGAAAATGACCCTCACCGTTCCCGCCGAGTGGGCTCCGCACCGCGCCATGTGGCTGGGCTTCCCGAGCCATGGCGAGCATTGGAAGGAAGACCTCGAGCAGGCCCAGAAGGAGGTCGCCGACCTCGCCCGCGCCCTGGCCGGTCCTGGCGGCGAGCGCGTGCGCCTGATGGTCGTCGGCGACGAGGCCGAGGCCGCCGCCCAGGCCCTGCTGTCCGACACCAGCGTCGAGATCGTCCGCGGCCAGTTCGGCGACATCTGGCTGCGCGACACCGGCCCGATCTTCACCGAGACCGCCCAGGGCGCCTCGGCGGCCGGCTTCAAGTTCAACGGCTGGGGCGGCAAGTACGAACTGGAGGGCGACGAGATCGTCGCCGAGCAGATCGCCGCCGCCTCGGGCGCGCCGCTGGTCCGCAACGACTTCGTGCTCGAAGGCGGCTCGCTTGATCACGACGGCCTGGGCACGGTGCTGACCACCCGCCAGTGCGTGCTGAACGACAACCGCAACCCGGGCATGGACGAGGCCGCCATCACCGCCGCCTTCGCCGCCTCGATGGGGATCAAGAAGGTGCTGTGGCTGGGCGACGGCCTGCTCAACGACCACACCGACGGCCACGTCGACAACCTGGCCCGCTTCGTCGCGCCGGGCGTGGTGGCCTGCCCGATGGCCTTCGGCGCCGACGACCCCAACGCCGAGGTCTATGCCGAGACCGCCCGCCTGCTGGGGGCCATGACCGACAGCCGCGGCTCGCCGCTGCAGGTCGTGCGCATCCCCTCGCCGGGCCGCATCCTCGATGAGGACGGCGAGCCGATCCCGGCCTCGCACATGAACTTCCTGATCGCCAACGAGGCCGTGATCGTCCCGATCTACGCCGAGGAGTCGGGCGCCTTCGCCGTCGAGGTGATCAAGGGCCTGTTCCCCGAGCGCCAGGTCATCGGCCTGCCCTCGACCGCGATCCTCACCGGCGGTGGCTCGTTCCACTGCATCAGCCAGCAAGAACCCGGGGAGTAAGTCGACATGACCCGCACGCTCAGCGTCGCCGCCATCCAGACCTCCTACGGCCTCGACCTCGAGGCCAACATCAAGAAGACGGAAGCCTTCATCCGCGAGGCCGCCGCCGGCGGCGCGCAGGTGATCCTGCCTTCGGAGCTGTTCCAGGGGCCGTATTTCTGCGTCACCCAGGAAGAGCGGTGGTTTGCGCAAGCCCATCCGTGGCGCGAGCACCCGGTGGTCAAGGCCATCGCCCCCCTGGCCGGCGAGCTGGGCGTGGTCATCCCGATCTCGATCTTCGAGCGCGAGGGTCCGCACTACTTCAACAGCCTGGTGATGGCCGACGCCGACGGCTCGATGCTGGGCCTCTACCGCAAGAGCCACATTCCCGACGGCCCCGGCTATCAGGAGAAGTATTACTTCCGCCCCGGCGACACCGGCTTCAAGGTCTGGGACACGCGTTTTGGCCGCATCGGCGTCGGCATCTGCTGGGACCAGTGGTACCCCGAGGCCGCCCGCGCCATGGCCCTGATGGGCGCCGAGGCCCTGTTCTATCCCACCGCCATCGGCAGCGAGCCGCATGACCCGACCCTGATCACCACCAAGCCGTGGCAGCGGGCGATGCAGGGCCACGCGGTCAGCAACGTGATCCCGGTGATCGGCGCCAACCGCATCGGCTTCGAGCCGTGGGAGAACTATCCCACCGGCGGCCAGACCTTCTACGGCTCGTCCTTCGTGGCCGACCATCGCGGCGACCTGGTCAGCGAACTGGGCACCAGCGACGAGGGCCTCGTCACCGGGACCTTCGACCTCGACTACCTGACCACCCACCGCGCCGCCTGGGGCTTCTTCCGCGACCGCCGCCCGGACCTCTACACCAGCCTGGCGAGCCCGCGCCCGACGGCGTGAGATCCCTGTCGGGCGGCGCGCCTCAGGCCGCCGCCCGCTTGGCCAGAGCCAAGGCCAGGGACGGCCGATAGCGCCGGCTGGCGGTCACCCGCCCGCCGTCGCTGAGCACCAGCACCGCGTCGCCCGCCGGCAGGTTCTCCACCGCCGCCACGGCCGTCATGTTGACCAGCCGCGAGCGATGCACGCGCAGGAAGCCCGCCGCCTCCAGCCGCTGGGCCAGGTTCGCCAGCGTGGCCCGCATCAGCACCTTGCGCCCGCCCGCGACGTTCAGCTCCACATAGTTCCCCGCCGCCTCGGCCCACAGGATCTCGCCCACGGGCAGATACCGGGTCTGGGCGCCGTCGCGCACCTCCAGTACGTCGGGGGCGGGGGCCGGCGTTTCTCGCGCCTTGGCCCGCGCGGCCAGCAGCGCGCCCGCGCCCCAGCACACCAGTCCCAGCAGCAGATAGGTCAGGACGTCGCGATAGAGGTCGGCCAGATAGCCGTCCCACGACAGGTCGAGGCGCTGATCCAGCCCCATCGCCAGATAGGCGGGAATCCGCAGCAGCCGGGTCAGGCCGTAGTGGACCAGCGAGGCGATGCTGGCCAGGACCACGTGCAGGGCGATGGCGGCCGGCAGCGGCGCGCGGGGCGGGCGCAGGGCGGCGAAGGCTCGCGCGATCAGCGGGGCCAGGGCCAGCCAGACCAGGGCGCTGCTAATCTCGTCGACCAGAGGAACCTGCGGCGACACCGGCTCGCCGGCGCGCAGCTGCCGGTCCAGCGCCGCGGCCAGGTTGCCCGCCACGGCCACCGCCAGCAGTCCCGCCGCGATCGCGTAGGGCCCCCAGCGTCCCCGCCTGTCGCCGTCGTTCGTCACGCCCGCTCCACCGCTCGTCCCATCCCCTCGACCGCTCGTCCCGACGGCGCCCCGGCGCACCCCTTGGCGATGGCGCGCCGTCGGCCGGTGTCTATCTCGCGGCGCTGCGAAACAACAAGGGACGCAGCGCGATGTTCTTTCAACCCTTCCCCGACGCCCCTCCGGCCCAGGTCGTGACGGCTCAAGTCGCGCCAGCGGGCGTCGAGACCTACCCGGCCGCCTTCTTCGTCCCCTTCGCGCCGCAGACCGCGCTCGACATGGCCCGCCGCGTGCCTGGCTTCCGTCTGGACCTCGGCGACGAGGGCGTGCGCGGATTGGGCGAGGCCGGTGGCAACGTGCTTGTCGACGGACGGCCCCCGGCGGCCAAGACCGGCGGTCTGGCGGCGGTGCTCGCGGCCATCCCGGCCGGCCAGGTGGTCCGCATCGAGATCCTGCGCGGCGGGGCGGCGGGCGGCGATCCGCTGGGACGGGGCGTCGTGGCCAACATAGTTCGTGCGCCGCGCCCGGCCGGTCTTTCCGCCGAGGCGCGCGCCACGCTTGCCGACGGCGACTGGCTGGGCGGCGCCGTGCTCACTCTGTCGCGGTCGGCCGCCGGCCTGGACCTGTCCGCCACCACCACGCTGGACATGACCGGCGAGCGTTCGCACGGTGAGCGCGTTCAGGCCGATCTCGCCGGCGCCCGCGCCGGCCGCCAGGCCCTGGACTACCGCACCGACTATCCCGAGCTGTCTCAGCGCCTGGCGATCGACGGCGCCTTGGCCGGCGGGCGGCTTAAGGCCAGCGCCACCCTCGCTGGGGCCCGCCTGTCCGAAGCCTTCGCCTTCGCCGAACCTGGAGCGGCCAGCCGCTTTCCCAAGGACACCCGCCGCTGGCGCGGCGAGCTTGGCGGCGACTGGAGCCGGACCGTGGGGGAGGGACGGGCGCTGAAGCTGGCCGGCCTGGCCCGGTTCACCGACCTCGACGCGCGCTCCGACAGCCTGCTCGGGCCCGCCCCCCAGGCCCTGGCGGTGGCCGACCGGTTCGAGAGCCGCTCCCGCTCGCGCGAGGCCGTGCTGCGCGCCAGCCTGGCGGGCGAAGGCGCCTGGCGGCCGCAGGTTGGGCTCGAGGCGGCCTGGAACGATCTCGACAGCGATGCCGTCACCACCCTCTTCGGGGCCCGGCCGGGCCGTTCGGCGCGAGCGGTCGTGGTGTCCGAGCTGCGAGGCGAGGCGTTCGCCAGCCTCGACGGTCGCCTCTCGCCGCGTTGGACGGTGAGCCTGGGCGCGGCCTATGAGGCCTCGTCGGTTCGTGCGCGGGCCGAAGGGCTCGACCGTCGCGCCTTCGGCTTTCTCAAGCCGCGCCTGGTTCTCGCCTGGAAGCCCGACGCACGCGCCGACCTGCGGCTGTCCCTGCGCCGCAACGTGGGCCAGTTGTCGTTCGGTGACTTCGCCGCTTCGGCCAACCTCGCGGAGGGCACGGCCGCGTCCGGCAACACTCGCCTGGGTCCCGACCACCGGATCACCGTCGACCTGACCTACGAGCGGCGCTTCGGCGCGCGGGGCGCGTTCACCCTGTCGGCCGCGCACGACTGGCGAGGCGACGTGCTGGAGGACGCGGTGCTGCCGTCGGGCGACTTCGGGCTCGTCAATGTCGACAAGGCCCGCGCCTGGCGGCTGTCGGCCGATATCGATCTGCCGGTCGACGCCGTCCTGTCCGGCGGCCTGGTCAAGCTCGGCTATGTCCGGCGTGGCTCGGACCTGCGCGACCCGGTCACGGGCGAGCGGCGGCGTCTCGACGACGAGCAACCCGCGACCCTGACCGCCTCCCTGCGCCAGGACCTGCCCGGCGCGCGCCTGTCCTGGGGGATCGACTACGCCGATGGCTACCGGCTGCGGTCCTACTACGCCAACGAGGTCCGCCTGCAGCGCCACGCCGCCGACCTCGGGGCCTTCTTCGAGACCACCCGCCTGGCCGGAACCCGCCTGCGCCTGCGTGTCGACGGCCTGACCGGCGCCCGCAACACCTTCGTCCGCCGCCTGCACGCCGGCAGCCGCGCCGGCCCGGCCGCGTCGCGCGAAACCTGGGACATCCACACCCCGGCCACCGTCACTCTTTCCGCCAGCAGGGCGTTCTGAGCGCGCGAAGGAGCGCGGGGCGGCGTCGGCCCGTGCGGATTATCGATGTCTGGAAAAGTCCTTGGTGGAGCCGAGGGGAATCGAACCCCTGACCTCCTCATTGCGAACGAGGCGCTCTACCATCTGAGCTACGGCCCCAAGGAAGCGCGGAGATACGGTGGCCGGGAGCGTCCGTCAAGCGGCAGTTGCGAGGCCTCGCGAAAACAGCGCGGCCTTGCCAGGGCGGGCGGGGGCGGGCAAGAAGCGGGGAGCTGGAGCCCGCCTGGTCCCGACGGTTCGTCGAAACCGGGCTGGCGGCTTCAAATCCGACATCCGGAGCATGGCGGGCGGCGCAAAGCGCCCATACATTCGTATCGCCACGCTCTAGCCTGGAACCCACATGGCCCCGCTGATCAATTTCGTCTTCTTCATCCTCGGCTCGCTTCTGGAGCTGCTCAAGTGGGCGGTGATCATCAGCGCCATCATCAGCTGGCTGGTGGCCTTCGACGTCATCAACCTGCGCAACCAGGCGGTCTATTCGATCAGCCGCTTCCTCGACGCGGTGACCCGTCCGCTGCTGGCCCCGCTGCGCCGGGTGATCCCGCCGCTGGGCGGCGTCGACATCACTCCGATCGTGCTGATCCTGATCATCGTCGGCGTGCAGAGCTTCCTGCTCGACCCGCTGCACCGGACGATGCTGAACATCCTCGGCTGATCCCGTCGTGAGCTCCGCCGTCCTGGCCGTGCGCCTGACCCCGCGCGGCGGGCGCGACGCCATCGACGGCTGGGCGGCCGACGCCGACGGCCGGCCCTATCTGAAGGTGCGGGTCAGCGCCCCGCCGGTCGAGGGCGAGGCCAACGCCGCCCTCGTCGCCCTGATGGCCAAGCGCCTGGGCCTGTCGCGCTCGGCCGTGCGCGTGGCCGGCGGCGCGACCGCCCGCCTCAAGCGCCTGGAGATCGAGGGCCTGTCGCCCGGGGATCTCGACCGCCTGCTCGGCGTTCCCGGCTGACCGTTTCCCGGGCGGGGGTGCGACCAATCGCCCGGCAGCCCCTTACCGTCCTCGCCAAGCCCCGCTTCGGCGTGCCATTGAGAGAATGGCGTTCTTTCACGCCCTTTTAGCGTCTGTCGCCCATAGTGCGGGCAAGAAATTCCAGGTTTCGGGCCAGCGGGGGCCGCGCCATGAGCGCCAGGGCCATTAACGTCAAGGATCGGCAAGCGGCGATCGTGCACGCCGCCGCGGCGCGGCGGGGTAATGTCTATCTGCGCCTGGTCGCCACCTTCTCCATCGCCGCCATCCTGCATGTCTTCATCGGCATGCGGTGGGTCTGGGCCTGGGCGGCGATCTATACCGCGGCCCAGGTCTTCGAGCTTTGGCTGTTCCGGAAGCTGAAGGCCGCGCCCGAGCGGTTCCTGACCGGCTGGCGGGCCTGGTCGCTGGCGATCATGCCGGCGGTCACCTCGATCATCTTCGGGGCCCTGGCCCTGCCGCTGTTCGCCTCGCACCAGCGCTTCGCCCCCACCCTGGGCGGCATGCTGCTGGCCGGGGCGCTGCTCAACGTCATCGTCGTCAATGTCAGCCTGCGGTCGGCGACCCTGGCGGCGGCGGCGCCGCACGTCGTCTACCTGCTGATCGCGCCGTTCATCGGCCGGGCGGCCAATCCCGAGGCCCCGCTGGCCAACGCCCTGTGGTTCGGGGTGCTGCTGCTGATCGTCTCGGTCACGGTCGCCGCCCGCACCCTGGAGGCCGCGCTGAGGGCCGAGGAGGCCGCCAAGGCCGAGGCCGAACGCCGCCGCCACGAGGCGGAGGAAGCCGTGGCCGCCAAGAGCGCCTTCGTCGCCATGATCAGCCACGAGCTGCGCACCCCGATCAGCGCCATCCTGGCCGGCGCGGCGCGCCTGCACAGCGAGGTTCCCGAGGCCAGCGCGAAGGTTCACGCCCAGCTGATCGCCGACGCCGGCGACATGATGCGCACCCTGCTCAACGACCTGCTGGACTTCTCGCGGCTGGAGGCCGGCCGCATGGCGGTCGAGCGCGCGCCCTACGACCTGCGCCAGGCCCTGGCCGACACCCTGCGCCTGTGGCGGCCCGAGGTGCAGAAGAAGGGCCTGCGGCTGCGGATCGAAGGGGGCGCTGGCCTGCCGCGCTGGGTGTCGGGCGACGCCTTGCGGCTGCGCCAGGTGCTCAACAACCTCTTGTCCAATGCCATCAAGTTCACCGAGCGCGGCGAGATCGTCGTCAGTCTGGCCGCCCATCGCCAGGGCGAGGGCTGGACGCTGGAGATCGCCATCGCCGACACCGGCCGGGGCATCGAGCCGGAGGCCCTGCCGCGCCTGTTCACCCCCTTCGACCAGCTGTCCGCCGAGGTCGTGCGCCGGCACGGCGGCTCGGGCCTGGGCCTGGTGATCAGCCGCGAGCTGGCCCGGCTGATGGGCGGCGACATCACCGTGGCCAGCGAGGGCCTGGGCAAGGGCGCGACCCTGCGCCTGACCGTGCGGGTCGACGAGGCCCAGGCCCCGCCGGCCCAGGCCAGCGCCGCCTCGATCGCCGGGGCGCGGGTGCTGGTGGTCGACGACCACGTGGTCAACCGCCGCGCCGTCGAGCTCGTCCTGCAGACCTTCGGCGTCGCGCCGGTGCTGGCCGAGTCCGGCGAGCGGGCCCTGGAGCTGCTGGGCGCGGGCGGCTTCGACGTGGTGCTGATGGACGTCTACATGCCGGGCCTGGGCGGGCGCGAGACCACCCGCATCCTGCGCGGCGAGGCCGGCCCCAACCGCGAGGTGCCGGTGATCGCGGTGACCGCCTCCTCGACCTCCAAGGACTGGGACGCCTGCCGCGCCGCCGGCATGGACGCCCATGTGGCCAAGCCCATCGACCCGGCCCAGCTGCACGCGGCCCTGGTCGAGGTGCTGTCGAGCCCGCCGGCCCGCACGGCGGCCGCTTAGAGGCCCCTTTCCCGCCCTTGATCAACCTCTCCCAGAGGGAGAGGGAGGGGCCCATGCGCAGCATGGGAGGGTGAGGGGTTTCAGACTTTCCGGATGGGGCAGGGACGAGGGGCCGGACGGCCAACGGCGTACCCCCTCACCCTCCCGTCGCTATGCGCCGGGCCCCTCCCTCTCCCCATGGGAGAGGGTCAGCTTCAAGCGCTCCACCAGCGCGGCCTCGTCCTTCATCTGGCATTCCCAGATCGTCTCGACCCGCCAGCCGGCCTGGGCGAGCGCGGCCTCGTTGCGCTCGTCGCGGGCCTTGTTCCTGGCCACCTTGGCCAGCCAGTAGTCGCGGTTGGCCTTGGGCACGCGCGATCCGCGCGCGCAGTCGTGACCGTGCCAGAAGCAGCCGTGGACGAAGAACACCAGCTTTCGTCCCGGCATCACCAGGTCGGGCGAGCCGGGCAGGTCCTTCCGGTGCAGGCGATAGCGCGCGCCCAGGCCGGTGAGCAGCCGCCGCAGGGTCTTCTCCGGCGTGGTGCCGGTGCTCCTGACCCTGGCCATCACGGCCGAGCGCTTGGCGGGGTCGAAGACGTCGGTGGTCATGGCCTCGTAACGCGCGGGAAGCGGCCCAGGCGCAGCGTGCCGGTCAGCAGCCTCACGCCAACCTGCTTGAAGCCCGGCAGGCGCGAGGTCGGGGTGAAGGCGAAGGTGCGAACCGCCGGCCAGAACCAGCCGCGCGACTGGAACAGCGGGGTCAGGGCCTTGGAGGCCAGCTGGTAGAGGCCGGTATGGCGCCGCCGGTCGGCCTGCCAGCCCTTCAGCGCGGCGGGCGAGGGCGTCGCGGCCAGCCGATCGGCCAGCTCCACGGCGTCGACCAGGGCCAGGTTGCCGCCCTGGCCCAGCTGGGGACTGGTGCCGTGGGCCGCGTCGCCGATCAGGGCGCAGGCCCCGGCGTCCCAGCGCCCCACCGAGACGTCGCGATAGATCGCCCGGGAAAAGCCGCTCCAGTCGTCGTGCCCGGCGAAGGCCTGGGCCAGCTGCGGCCACAGCGGGGCCAGGCGCTGGTCGCGCCACTGGGCGAAGTCGCCGGCCAGGAAATCGTCGATGCCGGCCACCGGAACCGACCAGAACACCGCCGTGCAGTTCTCCTCGCCGTCGGGGCCCCGGCCCACCGGCAGGGCGCCGCACATCACCTCGGCCCGGTGATAGACCTGCCGCAGGGCGCCGGCGAAGCGGCCGTCGGGGTCGGCCAGGTTGGTCCACACCGCGCCCCACGGATAGACCGGGGCGCGAGCCCCGGGCCGCAGCGTCGCGCGCAAGGCCGAGGCCGAGCCGTCGGCGACCAGCACGATGTCGAAGGGGCCGAAGGCGCGTCCGGCCGCGTCGTGCAGCGCCGGCCGCGCCGTGTTCTCCAGCCGGGTGATCCGCGCGCCGGTGACGATCTCCACCCCGGCCGGGGCCAGGGGGGCGTGCAGGGCGTCGAACAGCGCCGCGCGGTGGATGCCCACCCCGTGCGCGCCGGGCCGCCAGTCGCCGTAGTCCAGCGCCATGACCCGCCGGCCCCGGCTGTCGTGGCCGATCAGCGCCTGGACGGCTGCGCCGGCGGCGCGGACGGCGTCTTCCAGGCCAAGCGCACGCAAGGCCGCCAGGCCGGTCGGCTGAAGCAGCAGGCCCGAGCCCACCGGCCGAGCCTGCTCGAACGCCTCCAGCAGCGTCACGGCATGGCCTTGGCGGGCGAGCGCGAGGGCGGCGGCCATGCCGCCGACCCCGCAGCCGACGATGCCGATCTTCAGGGTGGTCATGCTGGGACGATACGCGCCGCGAGAACCATCAAGTCCCCAAAGCTCTCGTCATCCCGGCCGCAGCGCGAAGCGCGGAGAGCCGGGACCCAGGAGCCGCCGCACCGCCGTCGCCCCTGGGTCCCGGATCGGCCTTCGGCCGTCCGGGATGACGATATTGAAATAGGCCTACAGCCCCTCGAACAGGGCGGTCGACAGGTAGCGTTCGGCGAAGCTGGGGATGATCGCCACGATCAGCTTGCCGGCGTATTCGTCGCGCAGGGCCAGGTCGAAGGCGGCGGTCAGGGCCGCGCCCGAGCTGATGCCCACCGGCAGGCCTTCGGTGGACGCCGCGCGGCGGGCCATGGCGAAGGCGTCGTCGTTGTTCACCTGGACGATGTCGTCGATGACGCCGCGATCCAGGATCCCCGGCACGAAGCCCGCGCCGATGCCCTGGATCTTGTGCGGACCCGGCTGGCCGCCCGACAGAACGGCGCTGGCTTCCGGCTCGACGGCCACCATCTTCAGGCCCGGCTTGCGGGCCTTCAGCACCTGGCCGACGCCGCTGATCGTGCCGCCGGTGCCCACGCCCGAGACCACGGCGTCGACGGCGCCGGCGGTGTCGTTCCAGATCTCTTCCGCGGTCGAGACGCGGTGGATCAGCGGGTTGGCGGTGTTCTCGAACTGCTGGGGCATCACCGCGCCGGGGGTGGCGTCGACGATCTCCTGGGCGCGGGCCACGGCGCCGCGCATGCCCTTCTCGGCCGGGGTCAGCTCAAGCTTGGCGCCGAGCAGCAGCAGCATCTTGCGGCGCTCGATCGACATGCTTTCCGGCATCACCAGGGTCAGCTTGTAGCCCTTGGCGGCGGCCACGAAGGCCAGGGCGATGCCGGTATTGCCGCTGGTCGGCTCGACGATCGAACCGCCCGGCTTCAGCAGGCCCTTGGCCTCGAGATACTCGATCATCGCCACGCCGATGCGGTCCTTGACCGAGGCCAGCGGGTTGAAGAACTCGAGCTTGGCCACGACCTCGCCCTTGGGCTTCAGCTCGGCCGACAGGCGCGGCAGACGGATCAGCGGGGTGTCGCCGACGGTGTCGATGATGGAGTCGTAGATCTTGCCCCGGCCGGCGCGCTTGAAGCGCGCGGCGTCGTACAGGCTGGAAGCGTCGTCCATGGTGATCTCTCGGGGATGAAAAGCAGGCCCTAGGTGATCTCCACCTTAAGCCGTGGGAATTGGGCTGTCAGCGACCTATTCGGCCGCCAGGGCCGCAGTTTTCCTGGCAGCGAGCGGAGTCAACAGATGCTCGGCCAGCCAGCGCACGGCCGGGGCGGCCACGCCGTCGCCGATCACGTGCAGGCCGGCCGTGGCGCTTTTGGGCAGGGCGTAGCTGTCGGGCAGGCCCATCAGCCGGGCGCCTTCGCGGGGGCTGACCAGGCGCGAGCGCACGGTTCCCTTGTCGATGACGAGAAGGGTCTGCCGCGAGGAGCCGCCGCGCGGGGTGCGCAGGCAGCCGGCCAGGCCGTCGAACCGCACCTCGGCGCGCTGTTCGCCGCCGCGCATGCGCCGGAAGACGCCGCCGACCGCGCGCTCTCCGCTGGCGATCCGGGCGTCCACCGAGGCGCGGTGGGCCGGGGCCATCAGCTCCAGCAGGGCCTGGGTGGCCTCGTCGCCGCGCCATTCGACGGCGTCGTCGGGCTCGAGCACGGTGGAAAGGTCGGTGTTGCGGGCCGGCGGGGCGGGCAGGGCCCACCACAGCCAGCGGTCCTTCAGCGCCTGGGGCAGGCGGGCGGCGGCCTCGCGCACGGCGCGGCTGTGGAACGGTCCCTGGCCGGTCAGGCCGTCGGTGAGCGCGCGGGTGGCGACCACGAAGACGCGCGGCCGCGACTGGGGCGTGAAGTTCGCCGCGTCGATTTCCAGAGCCCCGAACCGGTAGCCCTGGTCGGCCAGGGCCTGGCACAGGGCCGTGAAGTCCTCGCCGCGGTGCGAGGTGAGCAGGCCCACCACGTTCTCGATGACGATGGTGGTCGGGGCGCGGCCCTCGTCCTCCAGCGCCTCGATCAGCCGCCAGAAGCCGAAGAAGGCCGACGAGCGCCCGCCGTGCAGGCCCGCCCGGGCGCCGGCCAGGCTGAAGTCCTGGCAGGGGCTCGAGGCCCAGGCCAGGTCCGCCTGCCCCGGCAGGTCGGCCGCCTCCAGCTTGAAGACGTCGCCGGTGTGGAAGTGGTCGTCCGCGCCTTCGAAATTGGCGCGGTAGGTCTGCGCCTTCACCGGGTCGAAATCGTTGGCGAAGGCGCAGGTCCAGCCTTCGCCGAGGCCGATGCGGGCCATGCCGCCGCCGGCGAAGAATTCATAGAAGACGGGGCGGGCGTTGTGATTCATCGTGCTTGGCAGATTAGCTTGAGCCGCCGCTTCGAGGATAGCGCCCGCATGATCCGATCCACCGTCGTCGTCGTCGCCTGCGTGCTTCTGGCCGGATGCGGCGACGGTCCGCTGGGCGCCGCCGAGGGCGCGGCCTCCGCGCCCGCCGACGCCCCGGCCGGCGTCGCCGCCGGTCCCGACTACGCCGGCGACTTCGACCTGGTGGGAACCGAGCCTTTCTGGGCGGGCAAGGTGCGGGCCGAGACCATCACGCTCGACCGCATGGAGGGCGGCGCGGTCGCCCTGCCCAATCCCGGCGTGCGCATCGACGGCGAGCAGGGCGTCTGGGACGCCGAGCAGCCGGGCGAGGCGGGGGCAGAGGGTCATCGCCTGGTCTTCCGCCTGACCCCGCGGCCGTGCTCGGACGGCATGTCGGATCGCGTGTTCAGCCACGCGGCCGAGGTCTGGCTGGACGGAACCACCTTCAAGGGCTGCGCGGCGCGGACCGAAGACCTGGCCAGGCAGGGGCGGCCTTAGGAGGAGCGAAATCCTCGTCCTTCGACAGGCTCAGGATGAGGATTTCGACTGCGCGGCCTATGGTTTGGTCCTCACCCTGAGCTTGTCGAAGGGCGGGGACCACGCAGGGCGGCTCCTAGCCGCCCTTGATGTCGCCTGAGGGCGGCGTCAGCCGCCCTTGATGTCGATGGTCTCGATCTGCGACTGGGTCGCCTCGGCCTTGTGGGAGCGGCCCGGGATGGGCAGCAGCAGGCCGACGGCGATGGCCGCGACGATGGCGAGAGCGATGAGGGCCTTGGCCGCCATGGCGTGTTTCTGGTCCGTTTCGGGTCTGTAAATTCAGCGCCCGTGCCCGACATATGGTTCCGCCCGCGGAGCTTGCAAGGGCGCCGATGAACGGCGGTATCGCGACCCTCTCCCTGAAGGGAGAGGTGTCCGCGAAGCGGACGGAGAGGGAAGCGACCTCCGGGTCGGCCAGCGTCTCAGAAGCTGAAAACGACCCCCCTCCGGCCCTCCGGCCCTCCGGGCCACCTCCCCCAGGAGGGGGGAGGATCCTACAGCCGCCCGCGCGCCCCGCCTTTCAGGGCGTCGATCTTGCGTTCGGGTCGCGGCGCGGTTTCCGCCTCCAGCGTCGGGAGGGACCAGCCGCCGGCCGGCCGCGCCGCGCGCTCGGGCGGCAGGGCCTGGACGATCTTGCGCACCGTGCCGGCCATCTGGCCCAGCAGCCGCACCTTGTCGGACGCCTTGCGGAACGCCTCGCGGTCGAGGCCCTCCTCCATAGCGGCCCACAGCTCATCCATCGCCGCCATCAGCCGCTGCTGGATCTTCGCGCACCAGGCGCGGGAGGTTTCGCTGGTCATGCCTGGAAGCATGGGGCCGGTTTCAGGGTGTCGGATAAGAAACGTGTGTTTTCGTGTAGGGCGTTGAATTCGTTGAAGGTGAGGTGAAGATTAGCGGGGATAGACACCGCCCGCCCCCCCACCTCCCGTCATTCCCGCCCTTGTGGCGGGAACCCCTCTATCAGCCGCAAGGGCAGGAGGGGCGGATCGCTGGCGATCCGCTGGCGCTTCACCTGCGAACGGAACCTGGGGTTCCCGCCACGAGGGCGGGAATGACGAGCGAAAAGGAAGGTCCTGTGGATAACTTTCGCCCCTTCACCCCCTACCGCTTGCGCCCACTGTCCGCCACGTACGGCGTCCCGTCCCGGTGGCGATAGGTCTCCTCGCCCGGATGAATGACGAGATCGAGGTCGGGATAGTCGCAGCCGTCCTCGTCGGGCCGGCGCGAGCCCATCTCCAGCAGCACGGCCGGCTTGTCCGAGCGGTTCTGGATCTGGTGGCCGTTGGGCACGCCGGCCTTGAAGCCCGCGCAGTCGCCGGCCTTGAGGATCGTCTCGCCCCCATTCTCGACCAGCACCACCTCGCCCTCGACCACCCAGACGAACTCGTCTTCCGCCGTGTGCCAGTGGCGCTGGCTGGACCAGGTTCCGGGCTCCAGCCGCATCAGGTTGACCCCGAACTGGGTCAGGCCGACGGCGTCGCCCAGCTTCCAGCGCTTGCGCGCCCGGCAGGGCAGGTCGAAGGGCGCGGGATAGGCCGTGCCGTGACGGGTGGGCGCCTGGTCGATGTCGATCTTGGGCATGGTCGGCCTTGACAGAATTCAGAGAAGGATCGTGCTGGGTTTGCGTCCCGCCAATGGGAAGCCTAAAGCCTGCAACATGACCAGCCCCGCGCCCGTTTCCGTCAGCATCGACCCCGTCGAGCTCGCCCAGGCCCTGATCCGCCGCCCCTCCGTCACCCCCGCCGACGAGGGCGCGATGGACGTGCTGCAGCGACAGCTGGAAGGCCTTGGGTTCGACTGCCGCCGCATGAGGTTCGGCGAGATCGAGAACCTCTATGCCCGGCGCGGCGCGGCCCGGCCCAACCTCTGCTTCGCCGGCCACACCGACGTGGTGCCGGTGGGCGACGACGCGGCCTGGACCGCCGGGCCGTTCGAGGCCGAGATCAAGGACGGGGTGCTGTACGGCCGCGGCGCGGTCGACATGAAGTCGGCCATCGCCGCCTTCGTCTCGGCCGTGGCCCATACCGAGGAGGTCCCCGGTTCGATCAGCTTCCTGATCACCGGCGACGAGGAGGGCGTGGCCGAGGACGGCACGGTCAAGGTCGTCGAGGCCCTGGCCGCCGAGGGCGAGATCATCGACCACTGCATCGTCGGCGAGCCGACCAGCGCCAGCCTGCTGGGCGACATGGTCAAGATCGGCCGGCGGGGCAGCATCAACGCCTGGATCGCCGTCGACGGCCGTCAGGGCCACGTGGCCTATCCGCACCGCGCCGCCAACCCGATCCCGGTGATGGTCGACATCCTCTCGCGCCTGCAGAGCCGGGTGCTGGACGAGGGCTATACCGGCTTCCAGCCGTCGAACCTGGAGATCACCACGGTCGACGTCGGCAATCCGGCCACCAACGTCATTCCCGCCAGCGCCAAGGCCCGCATCAACATCCGCTTCAACCCGGCCCACAAGGGCAAGGACCTGGCCGCCTGGATCGAGCACGAGTGCCGCGAGGCCGCCGAGGGCTTCTCGGGCCGCGTCGAGGCCCTGTGCAAGATCAGCGGCGAGGCGTTCCTGACCGAGCCTGGCCCCTTCACCGACGTCATCGTCGGCGCGGTGGGCGACGCCACCGGCCGCGTGCCCGAGCTGTCGACCACCGGCGGCACCAGCGACGCGCGCTTCATCCGCGCCCTCTGCCCGGTGGTCGAGTTCGGCCTGGTGGGCTCGACCATGCACCAGGTCGACGAGCGCGTGCCCGTGGAAGAAGTCCGCCAGCTGGCCGGCGCCTATACCGCGCTGATCCGGCGCTATTTCGAGGCGTTTTCGGGGTAGGGCAAAATCCTCGTCCTTCGACAGGCTCAGGATGAGGATTTTGGCTGACCGACCCGCGCAATAGCCCTCATCCTGAGCTTGTCGAAGGACGAGGGCGGCCCCGCTGACGGAACCGAGCCATGAACGAGCTCTCCATCGACGAAGTCCTCGCCGAGGTCGCCGTGCTGGTGAAGCCGCACTTCGGCAAGGGCCGCGCGGCCGACTACATCCCCCAGCTGGCCGGCGTGCCGGGGACGAAGTTCGGCATGGCCGTGCGCACGGTCGACGGCGGCGAGCATGTGATCGGCGACGCCGACGAGGGCTTTTCCGTCCAGAGCATCACCAAGGTGCTGAGCCTGGGCCTGGCGCTCAACCGCATCGGCGACGAGGTCTGGACCCGGGTGGGCAAGGAGCCCTCGGGCACGCCGTTCAACCACCTGTCGCTGCTGGAGGCCGAGGGCGGCTTCCCGCGCAACCCCTTCATCAACGCCGGCGCCCTGGCGGTGACCGACATCCTGCTCGACAAGGTGCGCGACCCGGCCGCCCTGGTCAGCGGCTTCGCCGGTTTCCTCGCCGACGGCCCGGTGGAAATCGACGAGGCGGTGGCCGCCTCCGAGCTCGACAACGCCTGGCAGAACCGCGCCATCGCCAACCTGATGCGCGGCAAGGGCACGGTGCGCCACGATCCCGAGGCCGTGGTCGCCGCCTATTGCCGCCAGTGCGCCCTGACCATGAGCTGCCGCCAGCTGGCCCGCGCCTTCCTGCCGCTGGCGGCCGGCGGCTTCTCGCCGGTGGTCGAGGAGACCATCTTCCCCGAGCGCCTGACCCGGCGCCTCAACGCCTTGCTGCTGACCTGCGGGATCTATGACAGCGTCGGCAGCTTCGCCTACCGCGTCGGCCTGCCGGCCAAGAGCGGCGTCGGCGGCGGCATCGTCGCCGTCGTGCCGGGCAAGGCGACGGTGGCCGTCTGGTCGCCCGAGCTCGACCGCTTCGGCACCTCGGTGGTGGGGGCCAGCGCGCTGGAGGCGTTCGCCCAGCTGACCAACTGCTCGGTGCTGTAGAGCCCCCTCCTATTCTCCCGTCATTCCCGCCCTTGTGGCGGGAGCCCCTGGTTCCGCTGGTACGTGAGGCGCAAGCGGCGTGCTGAGCACGCCGCCCCTCCCGCCCTTGCGGCCGAAAGAGAGGTTCCCGCCACAAGGGCGGGAATGACGGGCGGATCAAGGGCCTTTGACACAGATCAAGGCGCCCCGTCGCCCGCCGACGCACCCTCCATCCGTTCCCCGATGGAGCCCGCCATGCCGATCGCCCAGCTCGCCTATCTCGGTTTCGTCCTCGCCGCCTTCGGCGTGTTCATGCTGGCGCTGGGATCGGTCTGGATCGCCGAGCGCGCTTCGGACGACTGACCGTTTCGAGAGTCCCGGTTCCCTCCACCCACGGGACTTTCACCCGGAGACCGATGTCGGTCGGCCTCCGGTTCCTCGCGGCCTTCGCCGGATGTCGAGCCGGCGAGGGCCGCGGGCCCTGGCCTTCAGTCCTCGTAACCCACGCCCACCAGGTAGAGCCCGTCGGCCGGGGCCACCGGTCCGCAGGCGCGGCGATCCTTCGCCTCCAGGGCTTTCCTGACGTCGCCGGGCTCCCAGCGGCCGGCGCCCACCTCGACCAGCGTGCCCGTCATCGAGCGCACCTGGCGGTGCAGGAACGAGCGCGCCTCGAAGTCGAGGTGGATCTCCTCGCCCACCCGCCGCACGCGGGCCACGTCGAGGGTCTTCATCGGGCTCTGGGCCTGGCAGTGCATGTCGCGGAAGGTGGTGAAGTCGTGCAGGCCGACCAGCGCCTGGGCCGCCGCATGCATGGCCTCGTGGTCGAGGTCCTTCTTCATGTGCCAGACCTTGCCCTTGTCGAGGGCCGGCGGGGCGCGGCGGTTGAGGATCCGGTAGAGGTAGCGCCGCTCGTTGGCCGAGAACCGCGCGTGCCAGCCCTCCGGCGCGACGGCCGCGTCCAGGATCGACACCGCCTCGCGGGTCAGGTGGGCGTTCAGGGCGTTCATCACCGTCTGGGCCGGCCAGTCGCGCTCGAGGTCGACATGCACCACCTGGCCCGTCGCATGCACGCCGGTGTCGGTGCGGCCGGCCGCGGCGATGCGCAGCTCCTGTCCTGAGAAGGCCTTCACCGCCGCCTCGATCGCCCCCTGCACGCTGGGCAGGGTCGCCTGGGCCTGGAAGCCCGAATAGGGACGGCCGTCGTATTCGACGAGGAGGCGGTAGCGAGGCATCAGGCCAGGACCGTCCCGGCCGCCAGCGGGAAGCCGCGCACGAAGACCTCGGCCTCCTGCACGCCCTTGCCCTCGCGCTGGGCCTTGAGCAGGCGGACGGAGCCTTCACCGCAGGCGATCAGCAGGGCGTCGTCGAGCACGGTTCCGGCCGCGCCCCCATCGTGATTGGCGGCGTCTTCCACCTTCGACAGCAGCGCCTTCACCCGCACCGGGCCCTTGTCCGACGGGGCCTCGAACCAGGCGCCGGGGAAGGGCGACAGGCCGCGGATGTGGCGGTCGACCTCGGCGGCGGTGCGGCTCCAGTCGATACGGGCCTCGGCCGGCTTGATCTTCTTGGCGTAGGTGACGCCGTCCTGGCTCTGCTGGGTCTCGACCGCGCCGCCGCGCTCGATGGCGGCCAGGGCCACGGGCAGCAGGCGCGCGCCCACGGCGGCCAGGCGGTCGTGTAGGCTGGCCACGGTGTCCAGCGCGTCGATGCGCACGCTCTCCGACAGCAGCACCGGGCCTTCGTCCAGGCCCTCGCTCATCCGCATCACCTGGACGCCCGTCACGGGATCCCCGGCCATGATCGCCCGCTGGATCGGCGCGGCGCCCCGCCAGCGGGGCAGCAGGCTGGCGTGCAGGTTGAAGCAGCCCAGCTTGGGCGCCTCCAGCACCTCCTTCACGAGGATCTGGCCGAAGGCGACGACGACGGCGGCGTCGAGGTCCAGGGCCTTGAAGGCCTCGATCTCCTCGGGGGTCTTCATCGACGCCGGCGTGCGCACCGGCAGCCCCAGGCCTTCGGCGAAGGCGTGGACCGGCGAGGGCTTCAGCTCCTGGCCGCGACCGCGCGGGGCCGGCGGCTGGGAATATACGGCGACGATCTCGTGGCCGCTGGCGACCAGCTCGGCCAGGCAGGCGACGGCGAAATCGGGAGTTCCGAGAAAGGCGATGCGCATGGCGGGGGTTTAGCGGTCGGAAGGCCCGGGGGAAAGCCGTGCGGGCGCCAGAGTCGGAACCTCGACCTTGGCCGCGCCGTTCTCTGCTCGACCTGTATCAACCAAGATCGTCGCCAAGTTCGTCGGAGGAACACCAGATGCGCACCCTCGCCCTGATCGCCGTCTCGGCCCTAGCCCTGTCGGCCGCCGCCTGCTCGGACCAGCACGCTCAGCAGATCAAGGAAGGCGCCAGCGCCGCCGGCCAGGACATCAAGGACGCCGCCAACGAGATCAAGAACGATCCGGACGTCAAGGAAGCCGGCACGGCGCTGAAGGAAAGCAGCAAGGAGACCGCCGCCGAGCTGAAGGCCGCCGCGGGCGACGCCGTCGACGCGGCCAAGGTGGCCGGAGCCAAGGCCGGCGACGCCGCCCAGGAAGCCGGCAAGGACATCACCCGCGAGAGCAAGGAAGCCGGCTCGGCCGCCAAGAAGGAAGTCCACGAGGCCACCCGCTAGGGGTGGCCTCAGCGCCGCGCGGGTTCGGCCCCATAGCGGTTGTCGCCCCGCGTGCCGCGCAGGAAGCCCAGCTCCACCCACGCCCAGATCGACAGGGCCAGGGCCGCCAGGGCCAGCAGCGGCGCGGCCAGGATCAGCACGGAGTCGCCCGCGTATAGCCCGCTGGCCAGGCCGCTGAGCGCATAGGGGCCGACGGCGAAGACGGCCATCCACCAGGCCGTCTTGCCCCGGTCATGCAGGCGGCGCACCGCCACGCAGACGCCGGCCGCCAGCACCGGCAGGAACAGCAGGCACGGAACCGCGCCCAGCCAGCCGCCGGCCTGGGTGGCCAGCACCGTCAGGGTCAGCACCAGGGCGGTGGCCAGGGCCAGTCCGGCCTGCGTGCGCCAGTAGTCCAGCCGCGAGGCGCGGCCGGAAAGGGCGAAGATCGGCTTCAGTCGGTGGAAAAGGCCCCGCATGCGGAGACTAGAGCCTGTGTCGGGCGATCAGGAAAGGGCCGCCAGGACCTCGGCCATCGACGGACGCGCCGCGCCGTCGGGCTGGACGCAGGTCGCCTCCAGCGCGCGCAGGGCCGCCGGAGCCTGGCCGTCGAGGCGGTCCAGCAGCTCGCCCAGCAGCAGGCCGAAGGCCCGCACGTCCAGCGGCGTCCAGCGGCCTTCCTCGCCGGCCGGCAGGAACGCTGCCGCGCCGAAATCGCTGAGCACGGCCGCGCCCATGTCGCCGTCCCACAGCACATTGTGTGCGTAGAGATCGCCATGCTGCAAACCTCGCCCATGCAGGTGGGCCGCGCCGGCGGCCACGTCGCGGGCGATGCGGCGGGCCGTGTCGAGCGGGAAGGCCTGGCCGGGCGCATAGACGTCGCGGCTACAGCTCTGCGCGCTGGGCGGACCGGCCAGGACGCGCCAGCTTTCCGGCAGCAGCGGCATCAGCAGGCCATCGGCGCCGTCGGGATGCCCCTCGATCCGCCCCAGGGCGCCCGTCAGGTTGGGGTGCTCGCCGGCGGCCAGGCAGGCGGCCATCTCGCGCTCGGGCAGGCCATCGCTGGTCATGGTCCCGCGAAACAGCTTCAGGGCCGCCGGGCGGCCGTTCCAGGCGGTCTCGAAGACGTCGCCCGAGGCGCCGCGCCCCAGCGGGCGGCCCAGCGACAGCGCGCTCCAGGCCACGGGCGGCGCGGCGGCTCCCGTCGCGGTGTCGAACGGATTGCCGGCCCAGGCCAGCCAGGCCAGCGCCGGCAGGTCGGCCAGCCAGCCGGGCAGGGCTTCGAAGCGGTTGGCGGCGATGCGCAGCAGTTCAAGGTTCGAGGCCTGACCCAGGCTTTCGGGCAGGGTCGACAGGCGGTTGCCGGCCAGCATCACCTTCTGAAGCGCCGGGCGTTCGCCCAGGGCGGCGGGCAGGGTCTCGATGCGGTTGTCGGTCAGGGTCAGCCAGCGCAGGGCCGGCGACAGCGCCTCGCCGGGGATCGTCTCGATCCCGCAGCCCCGGAAGCCGACCTGGCTGAGCGCCGGCAGGTCGCCCAGAACCTCCGGCAGCGCGCCAAACGGCGCGCCCGAGGCGAACAGCACCGTCAGGCGCCTGAGGCGGGAAAAGTCATGGGGCAGGGCCGAAATCCGGGTGCGGCCGATGTCCAGCACCTCCAGCGTGTCGGCAAGGGCGAAGACCTCCGGCGGGACCTGCGTGAGGTCCGCGCCGGAAAGGTCCAGCCTGGTCGCGCCGGCCAGGTCGCCGGCGCGCAGGGCGGCCAGTGTCTTGTCAACGGCCGCCCCCATCGCGCGATCAGTCGCGCAGCAGGTCGTTGATCGAGGTCTTCGAGCGGGTCTGGGCGTCGACCGTCTTGACGATCACGGCGCAGTAGAGGCTCGGACCGCCGTTCTTGTCGGGCAGGCTGCCCGGCACCACGACGCTGTAGGGCGGCACCTTGCCGACGTGGATCTCGCCGGTCTTGCGGTCGACGATCTTGGTCGAGGCCGACAGGTAGACGCCCATCGACAGGACCGAGCCCTCGCCGACGACCACGCCCTCGACCACTTCCGAGCGGGCGCCGATGAAGCAGTTGTCCTCGATGATGGTCGGGTTGGCCTGCAGCGGCTCCAGCACGCCGCCGATGCCGACGCCGCCCGACAGGTGGACGTGCTTGCCGATCTGGGCGCACGAACCGACCGTGACCCAGGTGTCGACCATGGTGCCCTCGTCGACGAAGGCGCCGATGTTCACGAACGACGGCATCAGGATGACGTTCTTGGCCACGTGCGAGCCGCGGCGGACGATGGCGCCCGGCACGGCGCGGAAGCCGGCGGCCTCGAACTGCGGGGCTTCCCAGCCGTCGAACTTGTTGGGAACCTTGTCCCACCACGGACCGACGCCGCCGCCGAGCGTGCCGGCGCGCATGACGCTGTTGGGGTTCAGGCGGAACGACAGCAGCACGGCCTTCTTCAGCCACTGGTGGGTGGTCCACGCGCCGTCGATCTTTTCCGAGACGCGGGCCTTGCCGCTGTCGAGCAGCAGCAGGGCTTCTTCCACGGCGGTGCGGACCGGGCCGGTGGTGGCGGTCGAGACGCCGTCGCGGGCTTCCCAGGCGGCTTCGATCTCGGTCTGCAGGTCGGCGAGGGTCAGGGCGGTCATTGGTCGGATCCCTTCAGGCGCGCCGAGCTCAGGAACCCGGCGAGGTCGTTGGTGCGATGATGGACGTGTTCGGAGGTCGAGGCGGCCGCGTGGGCGCCGACCAGGACGGTGGTCATGCCCAGCCGCGCGGCGGGGACGAGGTTCTTCTCGCTGTCCTCGAAGAAGGCCGTGGTCGGCGGATCGATGGCGTGCAGCTTGGTGATCTTGTCGAAGGTCGCCAGCGAGGGCTTGGGGATGTAGTCGGCCGTCTCGATCGCGAAGACGTCCTCGAACAGGTCCCGCAGCCCCAGGTGGCCCAGCACCCGTTCGGCATGGCCCAGCGAGCCGTTGGTGAACACCAGCCGGCGGCCGGGCAGGGCGTTGATGGCGTCATGCAGCGCCTGGTCGGGGACCAGGTTCTCCATCGACACGTCGTGCACCTCCTCCAGGAACTGGGCGGGGTCCATGCCGTGATAGGTCATCAGCCCGGCCAGGGTGGTGCCGTGCTCGAGGTAGTATTTCTTCTGCAACGCCCGGGCCTCCTCGCGGGGCAGGCCCGTGAAGCGCTCGACGAAGTCGGTCATCCGGCCCTCGATCAGGCCCATGAACTGGGTCTCGGCCGGATAGAGGGTGTTGTCGAGGTCGAACAGCCAGGTGTCGACGTGGGTGAGGTCGATGGTCATGGCTGGAACCTCCCCCTGTGGGGGAGGCGATCGCGGAGCGATCGGTGGGGGGAGGGACCTTGGCGCGGCGGAAGCTGAGAACGGCCCCCCTCCGGCCCTTCGGGCCACCTCCCCCAGAGGGGGAGGATCCTGTCGATCATTTCGAGATCAGCGTGCCCGCGCCGTGCTCGCTGAACAGCTCCACCAGCATGGCGTGCGGGCGGCGGCCGTCGAGGATGACCACGGCTTCGACGCCGCTCTCCACGGCGTGGATGGCGTTCTCGAGCTTGGGGATCATGCCGCCGGTGGCCACGCCGTCGGCGATCAGCTGGCGGGCCTGCTCGATGGTCATCTCGCGGATCAGCTCGCCGTCGGCGTCCAGCACGCCCTTGATGTCGGTCAGCATCAGCATCCGCTTGGCCTTCAGGGCGCCCGCCAGGGCGCCGGCGACCGTGTCGGCGTTGATGTTGAAGGTCTCGCCCTGCTCGGAGACGCCGATCGGGGCGATCACCGGGATGTAGTCGGTTTCCGAGGTCAGCAGCGCCTGGATCAGGTGCGGGTCGACCTTGGTCGGCTCGCCCACGAAGCCCAGGTCGACGGCCTGCTCGATGTTGCTGTCCGGATCCTTCTTGGTCCGGGTCACCTTCTCGGCGGTGATCAGGCGGGCGTCCTTGCCCGACAGGCCCACGCCGCGCACGTCGGCCTCGGCGCCGGCGAGCGTGATCCAGTTGGCGATTTCCTTGTTGATGGCCCCCGACAGGACCATCTCGGCCACTTCCATCGTGGCCTCGTCGGTGACGCGCAGGCCGTCGATGAAGGTCGACTTCACGCCGGCCTTGTCGAGCATGCGGCTGATCTGCGGACCGCCGCCGTGAACCACCACGGGATGCACGCCCAGCAGCTTCAGCAGCACGGCGTCGGCCGCGAACAGCTTGGCCACCTCTTCCTGGCCCATGGCGTGGCCGCCGTATTTGATCACGACCGTCTCGCGGTCGTAGATCTGGATATAGGGCAGGGCCTCGGCCAAAGTCTTGGCGGTGGCCCAGCCAGCTTCCTCGGCGACGTTGGTCAAAGGCGGTGGTCCTGGTGCGCGAAAATAGGCGCGCCTCGATAGCGGACCCCGCCCCCCCTGTCACCCTTTGACTAGGTTCACCCTTTGACTAGGTTCACCCTTTGACTAGGTTCACCCTTTGACTAGGTTCACCCTTTGACGTCGTTCCCGGATCGTCCGCGTCCGTAGCGCCATTTGAGCGCGAGCACCGCGGCCGACATCGCAAGGCAGGCGAGGTTCGAGGCCGCCACCGGCCAGGCCTTGATCATCAGGCCGTAGGCCAGCCAGCAGGCGAAGCCCGTCACGGTCACCACATAGGTCCGCAGCGACACCGACGAGGCGTCCTTCTCGCGCAGGATCTTGACGATCTGCGGGGCGAAGCTGGCGATGGAAAGCAGGGCCGCGGCCGTGCCGACGAAGACGGCGACCGGGTGGACGTCGGCCATCAGGCCGAGCGAGGCATTTCGGTCAGGCCCCAGAGCTGGGCATAGGCCGGCGCCAGCTCCAGCCCGACGGGCGGCAGGCCCGGCGCGCGGCCCTCTCTCAGGCAGACGGCCAGATAGGCCAGGGCGGTCTTCACGCCATGCTCGGAATAGGGCTTGCCGATTACCCCGCAGGCGCCGGCGAAGTCGTCCGGCAGGCGCTTGACGTTGGCGGTCATGAACAGGGCCACGCAGCCGCAGTCGTCGTGGATCCTGCGCACCACCTCCACGCCCGTGGGGCCGTCGCGCAGGTGGACGTCGACGAGGGCCAGATCGGGATGCAGCGACCTGGCCAGGTCGACCGCCTCGTCCGAGCTCATGGCGCAGCCCACGGAGTGGTAGCCGGCTTCCTGGACCAGGAACTCCAGCTCGGTGGCCAGGAGGACCTCGTCCTCGACGATCAACACATCCAACGCGCGCCCGGGCATGGGTTACTGGTTCCTAGTGATGCGCGCCGTTGACGGGCAGGTTGACGACGACGCGGGTTCCGGGCTCGGCCGCCGTGGTCTCGGACCGCGCCTTGAGCTGCTGGCAGAGCAACTGGACGATGGTCAGTCCGAAACCCGATGTCCGGGCCCCTTCAGCCATTCCAACGCCGTCATCGGCGATTTCGATCCGAAACTCGCCATTTGTGCGAGTGATCGATACCGAGACGTGGCCCGCGCGCCTCTCCGGGAAGGCGTGGCGCAGGGCGTTGGAGAACAGCTCGCTGATCACCAGGGCCAGGGGCGCGGCCTTCGAGGCCGGCACGTCCACCCGCTCCAGGTCCAGGCTGACGCGCACCTCGTCGCGGGCCGCGGTCCCAGCCATGTCCGACACCAGGTCGCGCACGAAGGCCGAGACGTCGAAGCGCTCGACGTCCTCGCTCTGGAACAGGCGGCGGTGGACGGTGGCGATGGCGTTCACCCGCTCCAGCATGCCGCGCAGGCTGTGCTTGACCGCCGGCTCCTTCTCGCGCCGGTTCTGCAGCAGCAGCAGGGACGAGATGAGCTGCAGGTTGTTCTTCACCCGGTGGTCGACCTCGTGCAGCAGGGCGGTCTTCTGCTCCAGGGCCAGGGACAGCTCGCGGGTGCGCGCCTCGACGGCGTCCTCCAGGTCGCTGCGGGTCTCGCGCAGGTGCTGCTCGGTCTGCTTCTTCTCGCTGACGTCCAGCTGCGAGCCGAAGAAGTAGATGATCTGCCCCAGCTTGTTACGCACGGGCGAGAGGTACAGCGCGTTCCAGAACGTGCTGCCGTCCTTGCGGTAGTTGAGGATGTCGATGGCGATGTCGTCGCCGTCGGCGATCGCGCCGCGCAGTTCGCCGATGGCGACCGGGCTGGTGTCGGGCCCTTGCAGGAAGCGGCAGTTGCGGCCGATCACCTCCGAACGGGCATAGCCGGTCAGCCGCAGGAAGGCGTCGTTGGCGAAGATGATCGGATTGTCGGCCTGGGTGGCGTCGGTGACGATCATCGCCATGCGGGTGGCGCGGATGGCGGCCGCGAAGGGGTCGTCGATGCCGTGCTCGGCCGCGAGCTGATCGCTCGCCCGCTGAGACTTCAGATAATCCGTCATTCCTGAGCCCGACCCCGGCTTTGTTCTATGGACGCCCCGTCAACGGCTGAACGCCTCGTCTTGGGTCGGGTTCCCGACCAAGCTTCGGCGTGGGAACGCAAAACGCGGCGGCCCCATGGGGACCGCCGCGCCTGCAATGGTCAAGTTTTGAAAGGGCGGGCCCTATTTCGGACGGTAGATGCGGTCGAAGACGCCGCCGTCGGCGAAGTGCGTGGCCTGGGCCTTCTTCCAGCCGCCGAAGGTGTCGTCGATGGTCGACAGCGGGATCTGCTTGAACTTGCCGGCGTACTTCTTGGCTACGGCCGCATTGCGCGGGCGGTAGTGGTGCTTGGCGATCAGGTCCTGGGCCAGCGGGCTGTAGAGGAAGTTGAGGTACCCCGTGGCGGCCAGGCGGGTCTTGTGGCGGTCGACGTTCTTGTCGACAAGGGCCACCGGCGGTTCGGCCAGGATCGAACGCGAGGGCACGACGATCTCGAATTGGCCCGGCAGTTCCTCCAGCGCCAGGAACGCCTCGTTCTCCCAGGCCAGCAGCACGTCGCCGATGCCGCGCTGGGTGAAGGTGGTGGTGGCGCCGCGCGCGCCCGTGTCGAGCACCGGCACGTGGGCGAACAGGTCCTTCAGATAGGCCTCGGCCTTGGCCGGATTGCCGCCCGGCTGCTTCAGCGCCCAGGCCCAGGCGGCCAGATAGTTCCAGCGCGCCCCGCCCGAGGTCTTCGGGTTGGGGGTGATGACGCCGACGCCCGGCTTCACCAGGTCGGCCCAGTCGGCGATCTTCTTGGGGTTGCCCTTGCGGACCAGGAACACGATCGTCGAGGTGTAGGGCGTCGAGTTCTGCGGCAGGCGCGACTGCCAGTTGGCCGGCAGGAGCTTGGCCTTGTCGGCGATCTCGTCGATGTCGTAGGCCAGCGCCAGGGTGACGACGTCGGCCTGCAGGCCGTCGATCACCGAGCGGGCCTGCTTGCCCGAACCGCCATGGCTCTGGTTGATGGTCAGGGTCTGGCCGACCTTGTCCTTCCAGTACTTGGCGTAGGCGGTGTTGATGTCCTTGTAGAGCTCGCGGGTCGGGTCGTAGCTGACGTTCAGCAGGGTCACCGACCCGGCGGCCTGGGCTTGGCCGGCCAGCAGGGCGGGGGCGCCCAGAGCGGCGGCGCCGGCGCCGGCCGCGCCGAGCAGGCCGCGCCGGGTGGGAGACTTGAAGGCGTTGGTCATGGCGATGTCGCTATGGCTCCGGTGGGGTCGTGCGGGATAACGCGCGAAACTGACCCGAGCCTCATACTCTATTGTCTAGGTAGGTTTCACGCCCAAGAAGACTCTCACGGTCGGTAGATTTGATCGAAGACGCCGCCGTCGGCGAAATGGCGGGCTTGGGCCTTCTTCCAGCCGCCGAACTGGCCGTCGATGGTGGCCAGCGGGATCTTCGGGAACTTGGCGGCGTACTTGGCCGCGGCCTGCGGATTGCGCGGCCGGTAGTGGTGCTTGCCGATCAGGTCCTGGGCCAGCGGGCTGTAGAGGAAGTTCAGGTAGCCCTCGGCGATCAGCTTCGTGCCGCGCCGCTTGACCACGCTGTCGATCACCGCCACCGACGGCTCGGCCAGGATCGAGCGCGACGGATAGACGATCTCCAGCCCGTCGGCGGCGAACTCCTGGCGGGCCAGGTGCGCCTCGTTCTCCCAGGTCAGCAGCACGTCGCCGACGCCCCGCTGGGCGAAGGTGGTCATCGAGCCGCGGGCGCCGCTGTCGAGCACCGGCACCTGCTTGTAGAGCTGGCGCACGAAGGCTTGGGCGGAGGCGTCATTGCCGCCCGGCTGTTTCAGCGCCCAGGCCCAGGCGGCCAGATAGGCCCAGCGCGGCGCGCCGCCGGTCTTGGGATTGGGGGTGATGATCTGGACGCCGGGCTTTACGATGTCGCCCCAGTCCTTGATCCGCTTGGGATTGCCCTTCCTGACCAGGAACACGATCGTCGAGGTGTAGGGGGCCGAGTTCTGCGGCAGGCGCGACTGCCAGTTGGCCGCCGTCAGGCCGCGGGCGGCGATCTGGTCGATGTCGTCTGCGAGCGCCAGGGTGACGACGTCGGCCTGCAACCCGTCGATCACCGAGCGGGCCTGCTTGCCCGAGCCGCCGTGGCTCTGGCGGATCTCCAGCGTCTGGCCGACCCGGCGCTTCCAGTAGGCGGCGAAGGCCGGGTTGATGTCCTGGTAGAGCTCTCGCGTGGGGTCGTAGCTGACGTTCAGCAGGGTGACGACCTTGGGCGCCTTCTGGGCCAGCGCGCTGCCGGGAACCGCCGCCAGGGCGCCGGCGCCGAGGGCGAGGTCCCGACGGGTGGGAAGACGGAGCAGGGTCATCGGGCGTCCTTGTGGAGGTGACCCCGTAACCTTGGCCGATGCGCGGTCCCGACGCGCGCGAGTGTTTCTGATGGGGGGATCAGAAAGGGGGCTGCCGTCTCCCGTCATTCCCCTCCCCCTTGATGGGGGAGGGGCAGGGGTGGGGGTGGTGCGGCGTCAAACACCGCGCCGCCGCCGGCTCGGCAGTCACCCCCATCCCCGACCCTTCCCCCATCAAGGGGGAAGGGAGGAGAGTGTTAGAACGCGAACTGGCTGCGCAGGTTGACCGCCTGGTAGCCCTGGCTGAGCGGGGTCGCGCCGCCGGCCGGGTCCAGCCGGTCGATGTCGACGTCCAGGTAGTCGAGCGAGACCCTGGTCACCGAGTTGGGGAACCAGTTGATCCCGGCGCTCCAGATCGTCTGCTCGCCGCCGCGCACCCGGTCGGCCGCCAGGGCGGCCAGCTCGTGGTGGTTGAGGTCCAGCACCGAATAGCGCGCCGCCAGCTCCCAGGCGCCCCACTGGCCGGCCTTCGGGTCGAAGGGGTGGGCGATCGAAGGGGCGTCAAAGGCGAAGGTGGCGGCGTTGTAGCGGCGGCTCTCGCCGGTCAGCACCAGGCCGCCCTCGACGTACCAGCCGCCGAACTTCGGGTCGCTGACCCCGGCGGCGGCGTTGCGGCGCTCCAGCGCGATGTCGAACACCTCGCTCTGGATCAGCAGGCTCTTGTGCTGCACGGCCAGCTCGGCGCCCAGGTGGCGCAGGTTCTTCGCATCGAGGGCGCCGGTCGAGACCAGGGTGGTCCCGTCGACGCGCAGTTCGGGCCGCTCGGTCAGGGTCAGGGCGTAGCCGCCGCCCACCGCCGTCTGGGCCGGGGTGGCGATGTAGCCGCCGTTGACGCCCAGGTGCAGCAGCCAGTCCTTGCTCTTGACCGGGGCGAAGGCGGCGCGGCCGACATAGGCCTGCTGCTCGTCGAAGGTCTGGGCGTCGCCGCTCTTGCCGCCGGTGGCCGCGGCCGACAGCAGCCAGTTCTCGCCCGAGGTCTGCACCTGCAGTCCGTAGCGGCGGTCGGCGGCGGCCAGGCCCCGCACCATCTCGGCGACGGCCGCGCGCTCGGGGAACAGCGAACCGTTCTGCGACGCCGCGTCGCTGAGGCCCACGCTCGGCGCGAAGGCGCCGGCCCGCACCTTGAATGGCGCGTAGTTGTATTGGACGAACAGCTCCTGGAGCATGCCGGGGCCGTCGGTCCCGTTGCCGCCGAAGTCGAGCAGGATCGAGTAGTCGAAGTTCTTGAAGAACCGGCCGTCGACGCCCAGGCGGGCCCGGCGGAAGTTGCTGCCGCTGTTGAGGTCGCGGCCGTTGCCGATCACCGCCGGCAGGCCCTTGTCCTGGAAGTAGTGGGCGGTGTCGAGCTGCATCACCGCGTGCAGGGTGGCGGTGAAGGCGCCGTCGGTCGAGGCGATGGTCGGGCGGCCGGCGGCGATGCTGACGGTGGCGGCCGGCAGCGGCGAGGCGGCCTTCGGCGCCGGCGCGGCGGCGGCGACCTGGGTCTGGGCCGGAGCCGCCTGGGTTGCGGCGGGGGCCGTGGCGACAGGACGGCTGACCGCGGTGGTCGCCTTCAATTCGTTGATCTGCTGTTGCAGCAGCTTCAGCTGCGCTTCCAGGGCCTCGATGCGGGCCTGCTGGTCCCCCGGCGTCTGAGGCGCGGGTGTCTGGGCGCTGGCGCCGCCCGCGATCGCCAGCGTCGAGGCGCAGGCGATCAGGGCCATGCGCGAGGCAAGGCGGTTGATGGTCACGGTCTTCCCCTCGCGGCGGCTTTGCGGCCACCGTCCTATTGCTCAGGAGAAGATGACTAACGGGCAGGCTCTAAACGGAGTTTTGACGACCCAAGTCATTGGTTTTCCTGGCCGCTGCGGCCAAGTGTCGCTCCGAAGGCGGACGATCGAACGAAAAAGGCCCCGCACGTTGTGCGGGGCCTTCAACTCTACTCAGCCAGGGCGGTCGACGGTCAGAACATCGTCCGGCCGGTGAGCTTCACGTTGTAGCGCTTCTGGCGCTTGGTGCTTTCCGCGCCGCCTTCCAGGGCGACGTAGGACATGGCCGTGCCGGCCCGCAGGGCGAAGCCCAGGGTCAGGGCGCCGTCGCGGTTGTCGAAGGCTTCCAGCACGTACTTGCCGTTCTTCTTGGTCACGACGGTGTCGGCCAGGCTGCCGGCGATGGTCTTGCGGTAGCCGACGCGCACTTCCGGACGCAGCCACACCTCGCGGCCGAAGTCGGCGCCCATGACCAGGCCCAGGTCGCCCGACAGGTTGCTCCACTTGCGCGAGCCGATGGCGCCGTCCAGCACGTCGCCGCCGCCGACTTCGTCGTGGCTCGACTCGTTGAGGTAGGTGTAGTCCATGCGCGTTTCGGGACGCAGGAAGTAGCGGCCCAGCTTGGCCTCGTAGGCCGCGCCGGCGAAGGCGTTGGCGGTCACCGCGCCCCAGTCGGCCTTGGTCACGCGGTCTTCGTCGGTGACGCCGTCGCCGTTGAGGTCGAGGAACAGCACGCGGTTGCTCTCGAACCAGCCGTAGCCGGCGCCGCCGCCGAGGTTGAAGCGCCAGGGGCCGACCGAACGACGCCAGTAGACGCCGGTCTGCACGATCGAGGCGGTGGTCTGCTCGCCGACCTGGGCGACCGTGTCGTGTTCTTCCAGCGCGGTGTAGGCCAGGGTCACGCCCAGCGCGCCGCCCGCGTCGCCCATGGCTTCATAGCCGGCGACGAAGCCGAAGGCCTGGGTGTCGGTGCCCAGGGTCTCGCCGTCCTCGCGGCGGACCAGGCCGTTGATCTCCTGCACCCAGATGCTGTCGGGGCCGTAGCGGTCGCCCGGATCGGGACGGATGGCGGTGGCGGCCGAGATCTGCTGGTTGATGTTCTGCAGGGTGGCGAACATGCCTTCGCCCTGGTCGGGCAGCAGCTGGTTGTAGTTGTGGACGAAGGTGGCCTTGTCGTTGATGCCCAGGAACAGGTTGGCCACGTCCTTGTCGCCGGCCAGCGAGCCGAACAGGGCGTCGTAGGCCGAGGCGCCCGAGCGGGCCAGGCCGATTTCCGAGGCGGTGCGGCGGCGCACGTCCAGATAGACGTCGTTGCCCTGGGCCTTGGCGGTGGCGACGTACATGTACGGCGCGTTGTCCAGCAGGCCCTGGCCGAAGCTTCCGGCGGTCAGCGAGCCGGCCGAGATCACCTTGTACGAGGTCTCTTCGGTCAGCAGGCTGGTCAGGCGCAGGCCAAGCTGCGCGCCGCTGGCGATGTTGGCCGCGCCGGTGACCGCCAGCTGGGTGTGGGTGCCGGCCGTCGGGTCGGCGGTGAACACCAGCTTGCTCTCGGCGCCCAGGTTCAGGTTCGAGATGGTGAGGGTTTGGGCGTTGGTCAGGCCCAGCGAGCCCTTGCCGATGTTGATGTCCAGCCGGCCGTCGCTGTCGCTGATCGCGCCGATCACGGCCGCGCCGCCGTCGATGCGGAAGGTGTCGGCCCCGTCGCCGAACGAGATGTCGCCGACCACGGCGCCGTTCAGAACGTTGAAGGTGTCGGCGCCCGAGCCGAAGCGGATGGCGCCGATGATCGACGGCTCGTCGGCGTCGTCCACGCCGTCGCCGTCGGCGTCCGAGTCGGCGATGCCGTCCTTGCCGTCGTCGCCGTCGGCGAGGCCGTTCTGGGTCAGGGTGACGCCGGTGGTGTTGCGGCTGACGTCGATGGCCACGGCCTTGCCGGTGATCGTCTCGTTCGAGGGATCGGTGTCGGC
Source organism: Caulobacter radicis (assembly GCF_003094615.1). GTDB lineage: Bacteria > Pseudomonadota > Alphaproteobacteria > Caulobacterales > Caulobacteraceae > Caulobacter > Caulobacter radicis. The sequence goes on from NZ_QDKO01000010.1 coordinate 69,328, forward strand.
GTCGTCCTTGTCGTCGGCGTCGTCGGTGGGCGAGATCGCCGCGATGATCGAGCCGGTGTTCTCGATCGAGGTCAGGCCGCCCGAATAGTCGATGACGCCGTAGGCCGAGCCCTTCTCGCCGAAGAGGTTGGAATTGATCACGCCGCCGTTGCGCAGGCTGGGGACGTTGGCGCCGGCCTCGATGACGATGCCGCGGGCGTCGAACGCGCCTTCCGAGACGCTGTAGGTGGTGATCGAGCCCTTGTTGTAGATCACCGGCACGTTGGCGCCGGCGGTCACCCGCACGCCGTTGGCGTTGGCCTCGTAGGCCTGCGAGGTCATGGTGGTCTCGAGCAGGGCGCCATTGGCGATGTTGGTCGCCTGGCCCGTGTTGCCGCCCAGCTGGATGGCGGTCGAGGTGACGCCGTCATAGACGCCGTTGGCGACGATCGCGCCGCGGGCGCGCAGGCCGTAGGCGTTGTCGCCCGTGCCGATGACGCCGATGTTGATCGCGCCGGTGTCCGAACCGATCAGCAGGGCCGGAGCCGCGCCGTAGACGGCCAGGGCGGCGTTGCCTTCGTTGGCGTCCTCGACGCCGTCGCCGTCTTCGTCGGTCTTGGTGCTGTCGTTGTCGGCCGGGCGGATGTCGAGCAGCACGCCGCCGGTGACGCTGCCGGCCACGCGGACGGCCGGGCCGCCCTGCAGCAGGTCGTCGGCGTCGAGCTTGTCGCGCACGGCCTTGTCGGCCGGGCGACCGGTGTAGCGGTAGCCGGTGGCCGTGACCGCGCCCTGGATGACGAAGGCGCCGTTGATGTTGTTGTCGATCGCAACGCCGGTCGAGTTCTGGCCCAGCACCGAGACGCTGCCGTTGACGGTGACCTTGCCGGTCACCGGCGCGTTGACGTGGACGCCGTAGCTGTTGTTGCCGGTCACGGCGATCGCGCCGCCGCTGGTCAGGTTGCCGTTCAGCGCGCTGTCCAGCTTGATGCCGGCCGAGTTGTTGCCCTCGATGGTGATCGTGCCGCCGGTGGCCAGGATGTCGCCGGTGAAGGCGCCGGGGCCGGCCAGGCGGATGCCGTAGCGGTTGGAGCCCAGCGCGAAGGCGCCGTCGACGTCGCCGTCCGAGTCGGTGTCGGTCGGGGTGTAGTCCTCGTCCAGCGTGATCGTGCCGGTGTTGGTGACCGTGCCGCTCGTGCCGCCGTTGATCAGGATGCCGGTCGAGTCGTTGACGCCCTGGGTGCTGAGCGTGCCGCCGTTGGCGACCTTATTGTTGCTGTTCAGCGTCACCAGCGCGCCGCTGGCGGTCAGCTTGATCGAGCCGGCCGTGTCGATCTTGACATCGTCGGCCGCGCCGTTCGTCCCGGCCGAGCCGGTGGCGATAGGCGTGGTCCGCGCGGTGTTCACCACCGTCTCGGCCTGCGCGGCCAAGGCCATGGCCATAAGAGGAGCGGCCGCGACCGTCGCGACCAGGACCTTGCGCTGCATACGAACAGACCACCCTAAGGAGAATTCCCTCGATCCCCAGATTGCGTCAGGTTGCGGCGAAATTGCGGTGACTTCCGCAACCGACACGCATCCGGGGGTTCCCCGTCTATCCCATGCTCAACGGCGGCGCCATATCTGGATCGTCGAATCATCGCATCGTCACAAAACTGGCCTAGGAGCCTTGGCCCCCGCCCCGCCCTACGTCGGAGGCCATCGCCCTTTCCAAGGAGCCCGGACGCTCGCCATGCCCAGCCTTACTCCCCTCTCGCCGGTCGCGCCGGAGCGCTGGGGCGGCGGCTTGGCCGGAGCCTGGGTCGGGGCGTGGACCGCCGTGGCCGCCGGGCCAACCGCGCTGGTGGCCATGACCGCCCTGGGCGCGGCCAGGCCGGGCGTGGCCCTGCCGGCGGCGATCCTGCTGGGCGTCGGCGGCGTGATCCTGCTGCGGCGCCTGCGCCGCCGACTCGACGACTCGGTGCTCAGCCTGGCGCCCGCCGCCGCCTCGGCCGACCGCGCGCCGCCCTTCGCCGTGATCACCGAGAACCTGCCCGATCCGTTGATGGTCATCGCCGCCGAGGAGGCCGACGACCTGACCGGCCGGCGCTTCGTGTTCGCCAACGCCGCCGCCCGCGAGCGCTTCCGCATCCGGGAGGGGGCCCTGCTGGTCACCGCCGTGCGCAGCCCGCAGGTGCTGGAGGCGGTGGACGAGGCGCTGTTCGGCGGCGTCGAGCGCACGGTCGAATGGACCGGCGTCGGCTCGCAGGGGCGCGACTGGACCGCCCAGGCCCGGCCGCTGGGGCGCGACGAGGCCGGCTCGCACCTGGCTCTGCTGGTGCTGCGCGACGAGACCGACGTGCGCCGCACCGAACGCACCCGCGCCGACTTCCTGGCCAACGCCAGCCACGAGCTGCGCACGCCGCTGGCCTCGCTGTCGGGCTTCATCGAGACCCTGCGCGGCCACGCCAAGGAGGATCCGGGCGCCCGCGACAAGTTCCTGGCCATCATGCAGGCCCAGGCCGAGCGGATGTCGCGGCTGATCGACGACCTGATGAGCCTGTCGCGCATCGAGCTCAACGAGCACATCGCCCCGGCCGGCCGGGTCGACCTGGCCATGGCCGCCCAGGACGTCATCGACGCCCTGGCCCCGCAGGCCCGCGACAAGCAGGTCGCCTTCGACGCCATCCTGCCGCCGCGCGGCGCGGCCGTGGTCGAGGGCGACCGCGACCAGATCGTCCAGGTGATCCAGAACCTGGTGGACAACGCCATCAAGTATACGCCCAAGGACGGGACGGTGCGGGTCGAGATCTTCCCCGGCCTGACCCCGGCCACGGCCGTCGCCGCGCGCGACCCGGCCGCCGCCCGCCTGGCGCTGCTGACCCCCGACCATTCCGCCGTCGAGGAATTCTATGCCGGCCTGCGGGTCAGCGACCGGGGTCCGGGCATCGCCCGCGAACACCTGCCGCGCCTGACCGAGCGCTTCTACCGCGTCGAGGGCCAGAAGAGCGGCGAGCGCCAGGGCACGGGCCTTGGCCTGGCCATCGTCAAGCACATCGTCAACCGCCACCGGGGCGGGCTGCACGTGGAATCCGTCCGGGGCGAGGGCGCCACCTTCGGGGTCTATCTGCCGATGGCCAAGGCCTTGCAGGGCAAGGATCCAGGGGTCTCGGAAGAGCCCGCGCCGGCCGGTGTCGTAAAACTGTCGTAGAAACGTCGCATAAGGTCGTCGCCCGGCCGGCATAGATCGGTTGACGGGCGGGGCGGTGCAACGGGCGCCGTCTTCGCATCCAGCGCAAGACCGCTTCACGCATGCTGACCTGGCTCTCGCTCCTGTTCCTGGCGCTGTTCGCGCTGGCGGCGTTCCTGCTCGGCCGCGGCCGGGCGCTCAAGGCCGCCGGCGGCGCTTCGGTGCGCCTGCACTCGCTGCCCAACTATTACGGCGCCTACGCCGCCCTGTGGGCCGGCGCCCCCGCCGCCCTGCTCCTCCTGCTCGGCGCCGTGTTCGGCGGCCGCATCGAGGAGGCGGTGCTGCAGGCCGAGCGCCCGGCCGCCATCGCCTCGCTGACCCCCGACCGCCAGGACGTGTTCTTCAGCGACGCCCGCGCCATCGCGGCCAAGGAATCGCCGTCGGAAGTCGTCTACGAGGGCGAACTGAAGACCGCGCTCGACGCCAAGGTCGCCGAGTCCGCCAAGATCACCGCCACCGTGCGCTACACCACGATCGGCCTGGCCGCCCTGGTCGCGCTGATCGGCGTGCTTATGGCCCTGCCGCGCGTGGGTCTGGAGTTCCGCGCCCGCAACCGCGTGGAAGGCTGGATCAACGGCCTGCTGATCGCCTGCTCGGTCGCCGCCGTGCTGACCACCCTGGGCATCGTGCTGTCGCTGGTCTGGGAAAGCTGGCGCTTCTTCCAGAGCGTCAATCCGCTGGCCTTCCTGTTCGGCACCGAGTGGAGCCCGCAGATCGCGATGCGCGCCGACCAGGTGGCCTCGTCGGGCGCCTTCGGGGCCGTGCCGCTGTTCGCCGGCACCTTCCTGATCATGCTGATCGCCATGCTGGTGGCCGCGCCCGTCGGCCTCTACTCGGCGATCTATCTCTCGGAATACGCCGACCGCCGCGTACGCTCGGTGGTCAAGCCGCTGCTCGAGGTGCTGGCCGGCGTGCCGACCGTGGTCTACGGCTTCTTCGCCGCCCTGACCGTTGGTCCGCTGTTCCGGGCCTTCTTCAACGCCATCGGCGAGGGCATGGCCGGCGGCCCGCTGGACGGGATCGCCCAGTACCTGATGCAGGTGCAGAACCAGATGGCCCTGGTGGCCGGCGTGGTGATGGGGATCATGCTGATCCCGTTCGTCTCGTCGCTGTCGGACGACATCATCAACGCCGTGCCGCAGTCCCTGCGCGACGGCAGCTACGCCATGGGCGCCACCAAGTCCGAGACGGTCAAGAAGGTCATCCTTCCCGCCGCCCTGCCGGGCATCATGGCCGCCATGCTGCTGGCCGTCTCCCGCGCCGTCGGCGAGACCATGATCGTGACCATGGCCGCGGGCCTGCAAGCCAAGCTGACCGCCAACCCGCTGGACACGGTCACCACCGTCACGGTGCAGATCGTCACCCTGCTGACCGGCGACCAGGAGTTCGACAGCCCCAAGACCCTCTCGGCCTTCGGCCTGGGCCTGACGCTGTTCGTCGTGACCCTGGCGCTGAACATCATCGCCCTGCGCATCGTCCAGAAGTATCGGGAACAATATGACTGACGCCGCCATCAACGCCGGCGCCGCCCCGCGCGAGCAGGGTCCCCGCCCGCAGCTCTCGGCCGCCGAGGCGCGCCTGAAGAAGCGCTACCGCTCGGAGATGTGGTTCAAGGCCCAGGGCATCGCCGCCATCGTCGTGGCGATGATCTTCCTGGTCGTGCTGGTCGGCCGCATCGTCGCCCAGGGCTACACCACCTTCGAGACCCACTCGATCAGCGTGCCGGTCTACCTGAACCCGGACCGCATCGACCGCACCGCGCTGGACGGGGTCAACTACGACTACATCGTCGCCGAGGCGGTGATGAAGAAGCTGAACATCCAGGACGACGACCTGGGCACGACGTCGGGCAAGGTCATGGACCTGGTCTCGCGCGATCTCGGCTTCCAGCTGCTCGACAAGATCAAGGCCGACCCGTCGGTGATCGGCAAGACCATCGAGGTCACCGGTCCGGTGAAGGCCGACGCCGACCTCTACTTCAAGGGCGAGATCAAGCGCTCGACCGCCGAGGAAGACCGCAAGCTCGACAACCAGCAGCTGGCCTGGCTGGACCAGCTGGAGAAGGACGGCACCGTCAAGGGCGGCTTCAATGTCGGCTTCTTCACCAAGTCCGACTCGACCGAGCCCGAACAGGCCGGCGTGCTGGGCGCGGTGGTCGGCTCGGCCCTGATGCTGGTCATCACCGCCCTGATCGCGGTGCCGGTCGGCGTGCTGGCCGCGGTCTACCTGGAAGAGTTCGCGCCCAAGAACCGCTGGACCGACGTCATCGAGGTCAACATCAACAACCTCGCGGCCGTGCCTTCGATCGTCTACGGCCTGCTGGGCCTGGCGCTCTTCATCAACTGGCTGCACGTGCCGCGCAGCTCGCCGCTGGTCGGCGGCCTGGTGCTGGCCCTGATGGCGCTGCCCACGGTGATCATCGCCACCCGCTCGGCCCTCAAGGCCGTGCCGCCCTCGATCCGCGAAGCCGCCCTCGGCGTCGGCGCCTCCCGCGCCCAGACCGTGTTCCACCACGTGCTGCCGCTAGCCATGCCCGGCGTGATGACCGGCGCCATCCTGTCCCTGGCGCATGCGCTGGGCGAGACGGCTCCGCTGCTGATGATCGGCATGGTCTCGTTCGTGCCCGGCGTGCCGGAAGGCTTCACCGGCGCCTCGACGGTGCTGCCCGTTCAGGTGTTCATCTGGGAGAACGCCTCGGAGCGGGCCTTCCACGAGCGCACCGCCGCGGCCATCCTCGTGCTTCTCGTCTTCATGATCGTCATGAACGCCGCGGCCGTCATCCTGCGCCGCCGCTTCGAACGCCGGTGGTAGGATCAAGATGACCGTCACCAACCCCAACGCTCTCGCCCTCGTCCAGGGACACGCCATGCCCACCCAGAACCGCGACGCCTCCGTCGCCGCGCCCGTGATCCACACCGCCGTGCCGCAGGGCCACGGGACGGTCGAGACCCGCGAGTTCAAGATCCGCGCCCGCGACGTCAACGTCTTCTACGGCGAGAAGCAGGCGCTGTTCGACGTCGCCCTCGACATCCCGGCCAAGTCGGTCACCGCCTTCATCGGCCCGTCGGGCTGCGGCAAGTCGACCTTCCTGCGCTGCATCAACCGGATGAACGACACCATCCCGTCGGCCCGCGTGCAGGGCTCGATCGAGATCGACGGCGCCGACGTCAACGCCAAGAGCGTCGATCCGGTGGTGCTGCGCTCGCGCGTCGGCATGGTGTTCCAGAAGCCGAACCCGTTCCCCAAGACCATCTTCGAGAACGTCGCCTACGGTCCGAAGATCCACGGCCTGGCCACCCGCAAGGACGAGCTGGAAAGCATCGTCGAGAGCAGCCTCAAGAAGGCCGGCCTGTGGAACGAGGTCGCTGACCGCCTGCACCAGCCCGGCACCGGCCTGTCGGGCGGCCAGCAGCAGCGCCTGGTCATCGCCCGCGCCATCGCCGTCTCGCCCGAAGTGATCCTGATGGACGAGCCCTGCTCGGCGCTGGACCCGATCGCCACGGCCAAGATCGAGGAGCTGATCGACGAGCTGCGCAGCCAGTTCTGCATCGTCATCGTCACCCACTCGATGGCCCAGGCCGCCCGCGTGTCGCAGAAGACCGCCTTCTTCCACCTGGGCAAGCTGGTCGAGAGCGGACCGACCGAGGAGATGTTCACCAATCCTCGCGACAGCCGCACCCAGGACTACATCACCGGCCGCTTCGGCTAAGCCAGAGGGGACGAGGCACATGACCGAACATACCGTCAAATCCTACGGCGAAGAGCTGAACCACCTGACCGCCGAGGTCACCCGCATGGGCGGCCTCGCCGAGGCCCAGGTCGCCGACGCCGTCGACTGCATCGCCCGCCGCGACGCCCCGCTGGCCCAGCTGGTGGTCGGCCGCGACGAGCGTCTCGACAGCCTGCAGGTCGAGATCGAGCGCAAGGCCTTCCGCCTGATCGCCCTGCGCCAGCCGATGGCCGTGGACCTGCGCCACGCCGTCGCCGCCCTGAAGATCTCGATGAGCCTCGAGCGCTGCGGCGACATGGCCAAGAACATCGGCAAGCGCGCCATCATCCTGACCGAGGCCGAGCCTATGAGCGCCCTGACCCGCTCGATCGAGCGCATGGGCCGCTTGGTGCAGAGCCGCCTGAAGGACGTGCTGGACGCCTACACCGCCTCGGACGTGCAGCGCGCCATCAACGTCTGGAGCAGCGACGAGGAAGTCGACGAGCACTACAACTCGATCTTCCGCGAACTGCTGACCTACATGATGGGCGATCCGCGCACGATCAACGCGTGCACGCACCTGCTGTTCGTCGCCAAGAACCTTGAGCGGATCGGCGACCACGCCACCAACATCGCCGAGATCATCCATTTCGAGCTGACGGGCGAGGAGATCATCTCCCAGCGTCCCAAGCTCGACGTCGTCGCTCAGTAAGCTTTCGGGAGGCCTTTAGAAGTGACTCCGTACGTTCTGGTGGTCGAGGACGAGGACGCCCTGGCCACCTTGCTTCACTACAATCTCGACAAGGAAGGCTACCAGGTCGCGGTGGCCGCCGACGGCGAGGAAGCCCTGACCCTGGCCAGCGAACGCGCGCCGGACCTCGTCATCCTCGACTGGATGCTGCCCAAGGTCTCGGGCATCGAGGTCTGCCGCCGCCTGCGCGGCCGCACCGACACCCGCAACGTGCCGATCATCATGCTGACGGCGCGCGGCGAGGAAAGCGACCGCATCCGCGGCCTCGACACCGGCGCCGACGACTATGTGGTCAAGCCGTTCTCGATGGTCGAGCTGACCGCCCGGGTCCGCGCCGTGATGCGCCGCATCCGCCCGGCCCTGGCCGATGACCGCATCACGGTCGGCGACATCGTCATCGACCGGGTCGCCCACCGCGTGAAGCGCCAGGGCAAGGAAGTGCACCTTGGCCCGACCGAGTTCCGCCTGCTCGACTACCTGATGCAGCATCCGGGCCGGGTGTTCAGCCGCGAACAGCTGCTGGACGCCGTCTGGGGCTCGGACGTCTATGTCGAGGCCCGCACGGTCGACGTCCACATCGGCCGCCTGCGCAAGGCCCTGAACGGCTCGACCGAAGCCGACCCGATCCGCACCGTCCGCTCGGCGGGCTACTCGCTGGACGTCGAGGCGGCGTAAGGATTCCCTCTCTCTGAGAGAGAGGGAGGGGCCCACGCCAAGGGCGTGGGAGGGTGAGAGGTTACAGTCTCACCGGACAAGGCGCCGTTCCCCAAACCACCCGTCATCCCGGAAAGCCCGAAGGGCTTATCCGGGACCCAGGGGCCGACGCAGTGCGGCGACCCCGGCTCTCCGGTACGCGGCGCCCGGATGACGATGGAGAGAACGGTAAGAGGTTTCCCGGTAAGCGGTGAAACCTCTCACCCTCCCACCGCTGCGCGGCGGGCCCCTCCCTCTCTCAAAGAGAGAGGGTCGATCATTTCCCCCGCAGCCGCCCGATGATCTCGCAGTCGGCCACCGTGTCGGCGCGGCAGTGGCCCAGCATGTCCTGCAGTTCGGCGCGCATGGCCGTGAGGTCGGCGATCTTGCGCTCGACCTCGGCCAGCTGGTCGCGGGCCAGGGCGTCGACCTCGCCGCAGGGGCGGTCGGCGCCGTCGGCGAGATCCAGCAGCGCCCGGATGGCGTCCAGCCCGAACCCCAGGTCGCGCGAGCGCTTGACGAAGGCCAGCCGCCGCTCGTGGCCGGTCTCGTAGGCGCGGTAGTTGCCTTCCGTGCGCGGCGGCTTGGGCAGGAGGCCCATGCGCTCGTAATAGCGGATCGTCTCGACCGGCACGCCGGTGCGGCGGGCGAGGTCTCCGATGGATAGTGCAGGCATGCTCTTGACCCTGTAGCGACTACAGGGTGCAGAGATGGGGCCTTCTCGATGGAGGTCCAGATGTCCGGTTGCTGCGGCGACGATCTTTGCAAGCCCCAGAGCGCTCCGCCGTCGGGGCGCTGGCGCCTGGCGCTGTGGATCGCGCTGGTGGTCAACGGCGGCATGTTCCTCGTCGAGGGGACGGCGGGCCTGTTGTCGGGCTCGGCGGCGCTGCAGGCCGACAGCCTCGATTTTTTCGGTGATGCGGCCAACTACGCCATCAGCCTGGGCGTGGCCGGCATGGCCTTGGCCTGGCGGGCCCGGGCGGCGATGCTGAAGGGCGCGACCATGCTGGCGTTCGGGGCCTGGGTCAGCGGCGCCACGCTGTGGGGCGTGTTCGAGGGCCGCACCCCCGAGGCGCCGGTGATGGGCGCCCTGGGCCTGGCCGCCCTGATCGCCAACGTCGCCGTGGCGATCATGCTCTATGGCTTCCGCACCGGCGACGCCAACATGCGCTCGGTGTGGATCTGCTCGCGCAACGACGCCATCGGCAATGTGGCGGTGATGCTGGCGGCGCTGGGCGTGTTCGGCACGAACTCGCGCTGGCCCGACCTGCTGGTGGCCGGTGTGATGGCGCTGCTGGCCCTGCAAGGCGGCTGGGAGATCGTCCGCCAGGCGCGCGGCGAACTGCGCCAGGCCAAGGCTCCGCCGGCCCCCGCCCGCTTCAGCGTGGCGGCGCGGAAGCGCTGACGTCGTGCGTGGTCCTCGCCCTTCGACGGGCTCAGGGTGAGGACCAATTTAGGCGCGGTACCCGAAAACCTCATCCTGAGCTTGTCGAAGGACGAGGTTTTCGCTCCGCAAGGCGGGCTTAGGGCTGGCCCAGCGCCGCCGTCACCGCCTCGGCCGTCAGTATGGCGTGGGCGTAGGTCGGGGCGTTGATGGCGTGGGCCGCGTGCAGGGCCTCGTCGGTGAAGGCGGCCGTGGCGTCGGTGACCAGGGTGACGTGATAGCCCAGCTCCGAGGCGAAGCGGCCGGTGCCCTCGATGCAGGTGTTGGCCACCAGGCCGATCAGGATCACGTGGGTGATCTCGCGCTGCTTGAGGCGATAGTCGAGGTCGGTGTTGGCGAAGCCGCTGGAGCCCCAGTGCTCGGTGACGATCACGTCGCCGGGCAGGGGCGCGAAGTCGGGGTGCCACTGGCCGCCCCAGCCGTCCTTTTCGAACACCATCGCCCGGGCGCTGCCTTGCAGATAGGGCGAGGGATGCTTCCAGCCGTCCAGGTCGCCCAGGGCGAAGCGATGGTGGGGCACGATGAACACCGGCAGGCCCGCCGCCCGCGCCGCCGCCGTCACGGCCGCCAGCCGCGCGTGCAGGCCTTCGGCGCCTTGGGTCGCCGCCACGCGCGGCCACAGCTTGCCGCCGTCGGCCAGGAAGTCGTTGTAGGGATCCACGAACAACAGGGCGGTGCGGTCCGTGGGATAGGCGTCCGGCATGGCGGCCTCCTGGCGGCTGAGGTCGCCAGGAGGGGCGCGATCGGCGTGGAAGGCTTGGATGTTCCGGTCGTGGCGGGGCCTCTCCCAAATTCCCGTCATTCTCGCCCTTGCGGCTGACGGAGGGGCCTGCCAAGAGGGCGGGCGTTGGCGCCGTCCTGAATCCCTCTCTCTTAGAGAGAGGGAGGGGCCCATGCGAAGCATGGGAGGGTGAGTGGTTACACCCTCTGCCGGCGTGCCGGCGCATCGCCCGCAACGCCAAGATTTCCCAAGGGCTTCGCCTACCCACTCACCCTCCCACGCCTTGCGGCGCGGGCCCCTCCCTGTCTCCATGAGAGAGGGTTTTGGTGATCGCAAACCACCCTTTGCGGAGACGCCCACCGGGGCTGGGTCGCTAGCGGTGGAGGTCCCCGGTTCCAGGCGGGAATGACGGGATGAAAAAGGGCGCTGCCGCCTAAACCCGCTCCGTCGCCAGTTCGCAGGCCTGCGCTATGGCGTCGAACAGGGCCGAGACCGTGACCGGCTTGGCCAGGTGCAGGTCGGCGCCGGCCGAAAGGCAGGCTTCCACCTGGTGGGGCATGGCGTTGGCGGTCAGCGAGATGATCGGGATGCGCAGGCGGCCGGCGGCCCGCTCGCGCTGGCGGATCTCCTGGATGGCCGTCAGCCCGTCCATCACCGGCATCTGGGTGTCCATCAGAACGAGGTCGAAGTCCTGCGCCTGGTAGGCGCGCAGGGCCGCCTCGCCATCCTCGGTGACGACCACGTCGGCGACGCCGTCGAGCATCAGCTCGACCACCCGCTGGTTGGTCGGATGGTCCTCGGCCAGCAGCACCCGCAGGCGCTCGGGCGCGGCGGCCTTCGGCGCGCGCCGGGCCGGCGCCGGGGCTTCCGGGGCGGCCGGGGCGAGGCGGGCGGTCAGGGTGAAACGGGCGCCTTCGCCGGGCGTGGAGACGCAGGCGATGTCGCCGCCCATCAGCTTGGCGAACCGCTGGGCGATCGACAGGCCAAGGCCCGAGCCGCCGAACCGGCGGGTGATCGAGCCGTCGCCCTGCACGAAGCGCTCGAACAGGCTGGCCTGCACCTCGGGCGTGAAGCCCTCGCCGGTGTCCTCGACGGTGAGGGTCAGCAGCACCTCGTCGCCATCGGCCCCTTCGACGGTCCTGGCGCTGGCGTGGACGCTGACCGAGCCCTCGCAGGTGAACTTCACCGCGTTGCTGATCAGGTTGTTGACGATCTGGCCGAACTTCAGCGCGTCGCCGGTGACCCGCTGCGGGAAGGGCTCGTCGAACTTCAGCGAGAAGGACAGGCCCTTCTGGTGAGCCAGGCCCTCGAAGGTGGCCGCGCAGGCGGTGACCGCCGCGCGCAGGTCGAAGGGCGCGGCCTCCAGCTCGATCTCGCCGGCCTCGATCTTGGCCAGATCCAGGATGCCGCTGAGCAGGGCGTTCAGGGTGCGGCCGGAGCTGAGGATCACGTCCATCATCTCGCGCTGGCGCGGGGTCAGCTCGGTCTGGGCCAGCACCTGGGCCATGCCCAGCACGCCGTTCAGGGGCGTGCGGATCTCGTGGCTCATATTGGCCAGGAACTCGGACTTGGCGACGCTGGCGGCGCGGGCCCGCTCAAGCGCGGCCTCCAGCGCGATCGCCGACTTCTTCCGCTCGGTGATGTCCTCGCTGATGATCAGCAGCAGCTTTTCGTCGCCCTCGCCGGGGATGGCGATCTTCTTGGTCTGCAGCCAGCGGTCGCCGTTGTGCGGCGTCTTCAGCGGCTCCTCGTCGATCACCCACAGCCGGTCGCTGGCCAGCACCTTGGCGTCCATCTCGGCGAAGAAGGCGGCCTGCTCGGGCGGGAAGAAATCGGCGTCGTTGCGGCCGATCAGGTCCTCGCGCGGCACGCCCAGCAGTTCCTCGCCGGTGCGGTTGACCAGCACGAAGCGGCCGTCGCGGCCGTTCTTGACCACCAGCATGGCCGGCACGCTCTCGACCACGGCGTCGAGGAAGGCCCAGGAGTGCAGGGCCTTGGCCGGGTGGGAAGCGGCGTCCGTCGCGGCCGCCGGGTCGCGCGGAAGGTGATGGTCGTCCTTGGCCATGTGTCTTTAAGATAGCCCCGTGGCGCGCGTCCTGCCCTGGACGTGCGAATTTGCACAGAAAGAAGCCCGCGCGCGGGGCGCCTGGCAATCGGGCCAAGCGTCGCAGGATGGGGTGATGGACGATCGGACGCAGCGGGCGCTTGACCCGCGCCCCCGCGCGCGCGACATCCCCGGCTCATGGAAAAGCTGACCATCCTCCTCGTCGGGTCCGGCGGGCGCGAGCACGCCCTGGCCTGGAAGATCGCGCAATCGCCGCTGTGCGGCCGCCTCGTCGCCGCCCCGGGCAACCCGGGGATCGCGACCGTGGCCGAGCTGAGGCCCGTCAAGGCGACCGACGCCGACGGCCTGGTGGCGCTGGCCCAGGAGATCGGCGCCGACCTGGTGGTGGTCGGCCCGGAGTCGGCGCTCGAAGTGGGTCTCGCCGACAAGCTGGCCGAGATCGGCATCCCCTGCTTTGGCGGATCGCAGCGCGCCGCCCAGCTAGAAACCTCCAAGGCCTTCACCAAGGACTTCTGCAAGCGCCACGACCTGCCGACCGCCGCCTACGGCGTGTTCGAGGACGCGGCTTCGGCGAGCGAATTCCTCGACACCCTGGAAGCGCCGTTCGTGATCAAGGCCGACGGCCTGGCCGCCGGCAAGGGCGTGGTCATCGCTCCTGACCGCGCGGCGGCCGACGCCGCGGTGGTCGACATGCTGGGCGGCCGCTTCGGCTCGGCCGGCGCCCGGGTGGTCATCGAGGAGTTCATGCACGGCGAGGAGGCCTCGCTCTTCGCGGTGTGCGATGGCGAGACTGCGATCTTCTTCGGCGCGGCCCAGGACCACAAGCGCGCCTATGACGGCGACGAGGGTCCCAACACCGGCGGCATGGGCACCTATTCGCCGCCGCCCGTGCTGACCCAGGCCTTGGTCGAGCAGGCCTGGCGCGAACTGATCGTGCCGACCGTCGAGGGCATGGCGGCTGAGGGCAATCCCTATGTGGGCGTGCTCTATGCCGGCCTGATGCTGACGCCCACGGGCCCCAAGCTCGTCGAATACAACGCCCGCTTCGGCGATCCGGAATGCCAGGTGCTGATGCTGCGCCTGGAAAGCGACATCGTCCCGACCCTGCTGGCCGCGGCGCTAGGTCAGCTGGCGAGCGCCGAGCCGCCCAAGTGGCGCGACGAGGCGGCGATCTGCGTGGTGCTGGCCGCCGAAGGCTATCCCGACGCCCCCAAGACCGGCGGCCTGATCCAGGGCGCCGAGGCCGACTACGGCCACGAGGCCGAGATCTTCCACGCCGGCACGACCCGCGACGCCGACGGCCGTCTCGTGGCGTCCGGCGGCCGCGTGCTCAACGTCTGCGCCCTGGGCGCGACCCTGCACGAGGCCCGCGACGTGGCCTATGCCGCGCTGGGCACGGTGTCGCTGGAAGGCGGCTTCTACCGCAGCGACATCGGCTGGCGGGCGCTGAGCCAGCATTGAGCTGATCCCTGGAAGAACCCTTCCCCCTTGATGGGGGAAGGGCAGGGTTGGGGGGGACCTGCTGAACTGGCCGCCCGCGCCAGCCGCCGACGCCGTGACCACCCCCATCCCCGACCCTTCCCCCATCAAGGGGGAAGGGGGTTTTGTATTGCGTCCGACGTCGCCGTCTCTAAACTCCCATTCAAACAAATGTTGGGAGTGAAGCGCCGTGGCCGAGCCGTCCGCTCAGGAGCTGAATTCGGGCACCAAGCCGGTCGATCCGCGCCATGCGATCGACGAGGCCGCCCTGGCCGCCTGGCTGGAGGCGAACGTCGAGGGCTATGCCGGCCCGCTGGAGGTGCGCCAGTTCAAGGGCGGGCAGAGCAATCCCACCTACCAGCTCGTGACGCCCGCCAAGCGCTACGTCCTGCGCCGCAAGCCGCCTGGCAAGCTCTTGCCCAGCGCCCACGCCGTCGACCGCGAGTTCAAGGTGATCTCGGGCCTGCACCAGGCGAAGTTCCCCGTCGCCCGGCCCTACGCCCTGTGCATGGACGAGGGCGTGATCGGCACGATCTTCTACGTGATGGACAACGTGGAGGGCCGCATCCTGTGGGACGGGACGCTTCCGGACTATGCTCCACCTGAGCGGCGGGCGATCTACGAGGCCCAGATCGACACCCTGGCGGCCCTGCACACCGTCGACTACGCCGCCGTGGGCCTGGCCGACTACGGCAAGCCGGGCAACTACTTCACCCGCCAGATCGACCGCTGGACCAAGCAGTACCGCGCCAGCGAGACGACGAAGATCGACGAGATGGACCGGCTGATCGACTGGCTGCCGGCCAGCGCGCCGGCCGATGACCAGACCTCGATCGTCCATGGCGACTACCGCCTCGACAACATGATCCTGCATCCCACCGAACCGCGCGTGATCGCGGTGCTGGACTGGGAGCTGTCGACCCTGGGCAATCCGCTGGCCGACTTCACCTATTTCCTGATGAACTGGGTGATGCCGTCCGACCAGCGCGGCGGCCTGGCCGAGATCACCGACCTGACCGCCTACGGAATCCCCACCATCGAGGAAGCCGTGGCCCGCTACTGCGCCGCGACGGGGCGCCAAGGCCTGCCGCAGCTGGACTGGTACTTCAGCTACAACCTCTTCCGCCTGGCCGGCATCTGCCAGGGCATCGTCGGCCGCGTGCGCGACGGCACGGCGGCCAGCGCCCACGCTCAGCTGATGGAGGCCCGGGTGCCGGTGCTGGCCAAGGGGGCGTGGATGTTCGCGCGGAAGGCGGGGGCGTAACTCAAGATGCTCCCCCTGGAGGGGGAGCTGTCGCGAAGCGACTGAGGGGGAAGGGATTGCGGAGGCTGCGGTCGTTGCTGAGTCATCAGACACTTCCCCCTCCGGCCCTTCGGGCCACCTCCCCCTTCAGGGGGAGGATAAAATGGCGTGACAGCCTTGGCCTGACCCCGCCATCCTGCCGCAAACGCCCCTGGGGAGGGGCGAGATCGTTCAGAGGGGCTCTCTTCATGCGTATCCGTTTCCTGGCCGCCGCCGCGCTCGGCGTCGCGGCCGCCGCCCTGTCTTTCGCCGCGGCTCAAGCCGCCAATGGGGCTGCGGGCCCGCTGACCTTCGTCCAGGCCGGCAAGCTGCTGGCCGACCCGGCCGCCGGCAAGGTCGAGACCGCCAAGACGGTGGTGCTGCAGGACGGCAAGGTGTTGCGGATCGCCGACGGCTACGTGTCCGAGCCCGGCGGGGTGGTGGTCGACCTCAAGGACCGCTTCGTGCTGCCCGGCTTCATCGACAGCCACGTGCACCTGACCGGCCAGCAGGGGCCGACCTCGCGCCTGGACGAGGTGACCCAGTCGTCTGCCGACCAGGCGATGGTCGGGGCCGGCTACGCCCGCAAGACCCTGATGGCGGGCTTCACCACCGTCGCCGACCTGGGGGCCGACAACGCCGCCATCTTCGCCCTGCGCGCCGGCGTCAAGCGCGGCGACGTGGTGGGCCCGCGGATCATCGCCGCCGGCTCGGCCGTGTCGATCCACGGCGGCCACGGCGACGTCAACGGCTACAGCGAGGAGGTCATGCACGTGCTGCGGCCGGAATCGGTGTGCTCGGGCCCCGACGACTGCCGCCGCGCGGTGCGCGAGCAGGTCTGGCGCGGCGCCGACATCATCAAGATCACCGCCACCGGCGGGGTGCTGTCCAACACCGCCGCGGGCCTGTCGCAGCAGTTTTCCGACAACGAACTGGCCGCCATCGTCGAGAGCGCCCACCGCATGGGCCGCCGGGTCACCGCGCATGCTCACGGCGTCGACGGCATCAACGCCTTCCTCAAGGCCGGCGGCGACTCTATCGAGCACGGCACCTATCTCGACAACGACAGCATCGCCCTCTTCAAGAAGAACGGCGCCTATCTGGTGCCGACCCTGATGGCCGGCGACTACGTGGCCCGCATCGCCGCCAGCCCGGGCAACTTCTTCACGCCCGCCCAGACGGCAAAGGCCCTGGAAGCCGGCCCCAAGATGCTGGACATGGCCCGCCGCGCCAACGCCGGCGGCGTCAAGATCGCCTTCGGCACCGATAGCGGCGTCAGCGCCCATGGCGACAACGCCTACGAGTTCGTGCTGCTGAACCGCGCGGGCCTGTCGCCGCTGGACGCCATCCGCGCCGCCACCGTCAACGCCGCCGACCACCTGGGGATCTCGGCCGAGGTCGGCTCGCTGGCGCCGGGCAAGGCGGCCGACCTGGTGGCCGTGTCGGGCGACCCGCTGGCCGACGTGTCCGTGCTCCAGAAAGTGGAGACGGTGATCAAGGGCGGGGTGGTTGTGAAATAAAGATCCTCCCCCTGTGGGGGAGGTGGCCCGGAGGGCCGGAGGGGGGACGTTTTCAGCTGCCGCGATGGTTGGAAGTCCGCAACGACCTCCCCCTCCGTCGGCTTCGCCGCCACCTTCCCCTTCAGGGGGAGGTTTCTTAGGCTACCCCCGCCAGCACCCGCGCCAGCGCCTCTTCATCCTCGAACCGCGCCCGCACGGGCCAGGCGGCGACGCGTTCGCGCCAAGCCGGCGGCAGGCGGATCCAGTCCTTTTCGGTGGTGATCAGGCTGGCGCCGAGATCCCGCGCCCGTTCGGCCAGGCTCCGCAGGGTGTCTTCGCTATAGGTCCCGTGGTCGGGGAAGGGGGCGAAGTCGACGAGGTCGCAGCCGGCGGCCTGCAGGGCGCGCTCGACCTTCCACGGCTTGCCGACGCCGGCGAAGCCGACCTGCGGCCCGCCCGGCGGCGGGGCGGCCGGCTCCAGCCGGGCGATCAGCACGGGCTTGGAGGCCAGGAGGGCCAGCAGGGCCGGATCGGCCTGCGGCAAGTCGGCCGGCAGCAGCACGATCACCGCGTCGGCGCGCGCCAGGCCAACGGCCAGCGGCTCGCGCATCGGCCCGGCGGGGAACACCCGGCCGTCGCCGAACGGCCACTCGTCGTCGCGGGTCTCGCCGTCGACCACCACCAGCGACAGGGTCTTGGCCAGGTCCGGGTTCTGGTGACCGTCGTCCATGACGATGACCTGGGCCCCGGCCGCCGCCGCGGCGGTCGCGCCGGCCACGCGGTCGCGCGAGATCCAGATCGGGAAGTCCTGGGCCAGCATCAGCGGCTCGTCGCCGACCTCGCCGGCCTTGTGGCGGGTCGGATCGACGCGCAGCGGCCCTTTCAGCGAGCCGCCATAGCCGCGCGACAGGCCATGGGCCGCCACGCCGCCGTTGTTCAGCACCAGCAGCAGCTCGCGCACGATCGGCGTCTTGCCGACGCCCCCGGCGGTGAGGTTGCCGACGCAGATCACCGGCGCGCCCGGATCGGCCGGGGTCGCCCTGGCGATGCGGCGGGCGGTGGCGCCGGCCCAGATCCACGACAGCGGGGTCAGCAGGGCGCGGGTCAGCGGCGCGGGGCCGCCCTCGCGGCGATACCACCAGCGGGGGGTCGAGAGCTTCATGCGGAAACCCCTTGCTCAAGATCGGGCGGCGCGAGTTCGAGGATGCGCGACAGGCCCGCCTGCGCGGCGGCGTCGCGGGCCTCGACGAAGGTCCGGGCGCGGGCGGCCTGGGCCTTGAGCGGCTCGGGCGTCTCCAGCATGGCCGACAGCCGCTGGCCCAGCACCGGGCCATCGGCATAGGTCACGCCCTCGACGGCGGCCAGGTCGGCATAGGCGGTCAGCCAGTTCTCGACATGGGGGCCCGAGACGATCGGGCAGTCCAGCCGCGCGGGCTCCAGCGGATTGTGGCCGCCGATGCCGGGAACCAGGCTGCCGCAGACCAGGGCCAGGTCGGCGAGGCGATACCACAGGCCCATCTCGCCCAGGGTGTCGGCGACAATGACCTCGGACACGGCGCCCGGCGCCTGGCTGCGGCGCACGGCCTCGAGGCCGCGGGCCTTGGCCATCTCCAGGATCGCCTCGCCGCGCGCGGGGTGGCGCGGAACGATCACCAGGCGCGGGGCCAGGTGGAAGCCGGCCACGGCGTCGAGCACGATCTCGTCCTCGCCGGGGTGGGTGCTGGCGGCCAGCAGCAGCGGCCGGTCGTCCAGCTGGAAGCGCAGGCGGACGTACTCGGCCTCGTCGACCGGCAGGGACGGCGAGCCGAACTTGAGGTCGGCCTCGCCCGCGACGGTCCCGCCCAGGCTTTCGAAGCGGTCGGCGGCGCGGCCGTCCTGGGCCAGGATCAGGTCGAAGCCCGCGAACAGCCAGGCGGCCGCCAGGGGGCGCGCCTGCCAGCTGCGATAGCTCTTGTCCGACAGCTTGGCCGAGACCAGGGCCAGCTTGGTTCCCCGCGCCTTGGCCCCGAGCAGCAGGTTGGGCCACAGCTCGCTCTCGACGAAGACGGCCAGGTCCGGCCGCCAGTGGTCGAGGAAGCGGGCCGCGCCGCTGGGCGTGTCGACCGGCAGGTACTGGTGGATGGCGCCCGGCGGCAGGCGCTTGGCCAGAAGCTCGGCGGAGGTGACCGTGCCCGAGGTGACCAGCACGGTCGCGTTGGGTCGTTCGGCGCGCAGGCGCTCGACCAGCGGCAGGATCGACAGGCTCTCGCCGACGCTGGCGCCGTGCAGCCAAACGAGCGCGCCGGGCGGGCGCGGCATCGCGGGCCGGCCCAGGCGCTCGTTCAGGCGGGTGGGGTCCTCCTTGCCCTTGCCGGCGCGCCCGCGCAGCAGGGCCGGCGCGATCGGCGTCAGGGCCGTGGTCGCGGCGCGGTACAGCGCCAGGGTGAAGGGCAGGCTCACACGCTGCCTTCGGCGGCCAGGGCGCAGGGGTGGGCGTGGCCGCCGCGTTCGATCTGGATGGTCGAGTGGCCGATGTTGAAGCGCTTGGACAACTGCCCGCAGACATCGTGCAGGAACTGGTCGTGGTCGGCCTCGTCGGGGCGCACCAGGTGGGCGGTCATCGCCGTCTCGGTGGTGCTCATGGCCCAGATGTGCAGGTCGTGCACCTCGGCCACGCCCGGCTGGGCGGCCAGCCAGTCGGCCACGGCCCTGGGATCGATGCCGCGCGGGGCGGCGTCCAGCGCCAGGTCGAGGGAGTCGCGCAGCAGGCCCCAGGTGCCCAGCACGATGACCACGACGATGGCCAGGCTGACGACGGGGTCCAGCCACAGCCAGCCGGTGGCCCACATGAGGAGGGCCGCGACCACCACGCCGGCCGAGACGGCGGCGTCGGCGGCCATGTGCAGGAAGGCGCCCCGGACGTTGAGGTCGTCCTTGCTGCCCTTCATGAACATCAGGGCCGTGGCGGTGTTGATGGCGATGCCGATGGCCGCGACGATCATCACCGGCCCGGTCTGCACCGGCTGCGGATCGGCGAAGCGGCGCACGGCCTCCCAGGCGATGGCGCCGACGGCCACCAGCAGCAGGGCCGCGTTGGTCAGCGAGGCCAGGATGGTGCCCTTGCGCAGGCCGTAGGTGCGTCGGCCCGTGGGCGCGCGCTTGGCCAGCACCGAAGCCCCCCAGGCCAGCAGCAGGCCCAGCACGTCGGAAAGATTGTGGCCGGCGTCGGCCAGCAGGGCCAGCGAGCCGGTGAAGAAGCCCGCGGCGGCCTCGGCCGCCACGAAGGCCAGGTTCAGCGCCGTGCCGATGGCGAAGGCGCGCCCGAAGTCCGCCGGGGCGTGGCTGTGGCCGTGATGTCCGTGGCCGTGGCCATGCGAATGACCGTGGGCGTGCCCATGGTGATGCTCATGACCGTGGTCATGGTCATGATGATCGTGGTCGTGATCGTGGCCCGGATGGTCGTGCGGCATGGGGTCTACATCCCACCAAGGCGGGCGGGGATCAATCGTCGAGAACCTCCCCCTGTGGGGGAGGCGATCGCGAAGCGATCGGCGGGGGGAGAAATCGGCCGGCTTCGCGGAAGCTGAAAACGGCCCCCCTCCGTCGGCTTCGCCGACACCTCCCCCACAGGGGGAGGATCTTTAGTCCTCCAGCCCCACGATCTCTTCGGCCCGCCTCGTCACCGCCGAAAGCCGGTCGGCCCAGTCCTCGGCCAGGGTGTCGGGATCGTCGCCGCGGCCCGCGCCGGTGGGGCCGTCCCAGACCATGGCGGCCTTGGCGAAGGGCAGGGGGATCAGCGTGCGGTCCCACGAGCCCAGGCGGATGCAGGGCTTGGCGGCCAGGCCGACGAAGATCACCGGCGCGCCGGTGACGCGGGCCAGGGACGGGGTGCCCTTCTCCATGTGCTCGGCCGGGCCGCGCGGGCCGTCGGGGGTGATGGCGATGCCGCCGCCGTCCTTGACCCACTTGACCATGTCGCGGAAGGCCTGCTCGCCGTGCTTGTTCTTGGCCAGATCCGTCTTCTTGGCCGACGAGCCGCGGATCGACGGAAAGCCGAGCTTTTCCACCGTGCGGGCGATGAACTCGCCGTCGTTTGACAGCGAGATCAGGGCGCGCATGTCCTGGCGGGCCGGGCTCTGCGGCCAGGAGAGCGGCGACATCGGGATCCGCGAGTGCCAGAAGCACAGGATCGCGCCCGCGCCCTTGGTGCGCCCTTGCGCCCAGACGGCCTCGGCCTTGTCCTGGCCCTCGACGGTCATGCGCAGGGTCATGAAGACGAGCTTGGAATAGCCGGCGAAGATCGAGGACAGGATCTTGATGACCAGGGGGGAACGCAGAGGCCTCAAGAGGCGGTCTCCTCGGAGCCGGGAATGGAGGGGCCGGGAATGGGATCGGGGGCGTGGTCGAGATCCTGCGCCCTGGCGAGGCGCGAATACAGGCCCTTGGCGCGCACGAGGCCCGCGTGGGTTCCGGTCTCGACGACGCGGCCCTTGTCGATGACGTAGATGCGGTCGGCGTGCTTCACGGTCGACAGGCGGTGGGCGATCAGGATGGTGGCGCGGCCGGCCATCAGCCGCTCCAGCGCCGCCTGGACCAGGGCCTCGCTCTCGGTGTCCAGCGCGCTGGTGGCCTCGTCGAGCAGCAGGATCGGGGCGTTCTTGAGGAAAGCCCGCGCGATGGCGATGCGCTGGCGCTGGCCGCCCGACAGCCGCGTCCCGGCCTCGCCGACGCGGGTCTCGTAGCTTTCGGGCAGGGCGCTGACGAAGTCGTGGGCGGCGGCCTGGCGGGCGGCGGCCTCGATCTCTTCGTCGCTGGCGTCCGGCTTGGCGTAGGCGATGTTGGCGCGGATGGTGTCGTCGAACAGGAACGGCTCCTGCGTCACCAGGGCGATGCGGTCGCGCAGGGAGGCCAGGGTCACCGCGCGCACGTCATGGCCGTCGACCCTGACCGTTCCGCCGGTCACGTCGTAGAAGCGCGGGATCAGGTTGAGGATCGAACTCTTGCCGCCGCCCGAGGGGCCGACCAGGGCCACGGTCTCGCCCTTGCGCACGGCCAGCGACACGTCCGACAGGGCCGGCGCGCCTTCCCCGTAGGCGAAGTCGACATGCTCGAGGCTCACGCTGCCGTCGCCGGGCGGCAGTGGCGCGGCGCCGGCCGGTTCGACGATGAGGGGCGCGACGTCGAGGGCGGCGAACAGGCGGCGGGCGGCGGTGAAGCCCTCGGCCATCACCGTCTGCAGGTTGGTCACTTGGCGCAGCGACTGGCCCGCGGCCATCAGCGCGGCCAGGAAGGCGGTGAAGTCGCCGGCGGTGATGCCGCCGGTCATGGCGCGCCAGCCGGTGTAGAGCAGCACCAGGGCGACGATGATCGTCGTGAAGGCCTCGGTGGCGGGGGCGGCCATCGACTTGGCGTTGCTGCCCTTGACCAGGTGCTTCTGGCGGCGGGCGATGACCTCGCCGACCCTCGCTTCCTCGTCGGCCTCGCGGTTCTCGATCTTGACGATCTTGATGCCGTCCAGGCTTTCCATGATCGCCGTCGACAGGTTCGAGGTCTCGCCCATCGCGCCCTTGGCGGCCTTGGTGGTCTTCCTGGAGAAGCGGCGGGTGATCATGCTGACCACCGGCGCGATCAGCAGCACCGCGCCGGTCAGGATAGGGTCGTACCAGAACATCGTGCCGATGGCGCCGATGACCACCAGGCTCTCGCGCACGTAGTTGACCACGCCGGTGGTCGAGGCCTCGCGGATCAGGCCGGCGTCATAGAGCACCGAGGCGACGTAGGAGCCCGAGTGGGCGCCGCGCAGCCGCGCCAGGTCGGCGCGGATCAGACGGCTGAACAGCCCGACCTGGACGTCTCCGACGATGCCGTTGCCGATGCCGTTGATGATCCGGGCCTGCAGCACCTGGAAGACGGCGCGGAAGACGGCGATGCAGGCGATCGCCAGCGGGATGGACCAGATCGCCTCGCGCGTCGGATGGGTGATCAGCTTGTCCACCGCCGGGCCGACCAGCCACAGCAAGAGCGCGGTCAGGCTGGCGACGATGGCGGCGCAGGCCACCGACACCGCGAACCCCTTCCAGCGCGGCCGCAGGTAGTCGCGCCAGACCCGCGCGGCCAGGGCGCGGTTGGAAAGCTCGGTCGCGGGGGTTTCGGTCATGGGCGAGGGGTCGGATTTCAGAGGGGGGCTGTCAAGGACGCCGGCGCCGCACTGCGGCAGCAAAACGACGCGGGGTTTTGCAAATGAGCTCGGCCAGACGTATCTAGGCGCGTTTTCAGAGGATCGCCACTTGGCCGGTTTCGACCTTTCCACGCGCTGGGGGCGCTTCAAGACCTATCTCCACTTCCTGTGGAACGACCACGCCTATCTGCGCGTGGGCTTCACCAACGCCCACTGGATCAGCCCCGAACTGGTGCGCACCAACCAGCCCTGGCCGTTCCAGCTGGCCTGGTGGAAGAAGCAGGGGATCAAGACGGTCGTGAACCTGCGCGGCGGCTTCGACGGCAGCTTCTACGCGCTGGAGAAGGACGCCTGCGAGCGCCTTGGCATCAAGATGGTCGACTTCGTGATCACCTCGCGCGAGGTGCCGATCCGCCAGCGGGTGCACGGCGCCAAGGAACTGTTCGAGACGATCGAGTATCCGGCCCTGATCCATTGCAAGTCGGGGGCCGACCGGGCGGGCATCATGAGCGTGCTCTACGCCCACTATCGCCTGGGCCTGCCGATCGAGGAGGCCAAGAAGCAGCTGTCGGGCCGCTACCTCCACATCAAGGAGGGTAACACCGGCGTGCTCGACTACACCTTCGACCAGTACCTGGAGAGGGGCGCGCCCAAGGGCCTGACCTTCACCCAGTGGGTCGACAGCGACGACTACGATCCGGTGGCGATGAAGAAGACCTTCCGCGCCGGCATGCTGGGCAAGGTGCTGACCGACAAGCTGCTGCGGCGGGAGTAGGGCTTTAGGAACCTCCCCCTGTGGGGGAGGTGTCGGCGAAGCCGACGGAGGGGGGAGGATCCGCTGAGGTCGCGGCCTCTCCCCCCACCGGCCCTTCGGGCCGCCTCCCCCACGGGGGGAGGTTTTCGAGAATTAAGCCGCGCTCGGGTCCAGCAGCTTGTGGGCGTGGATGATGAAGTAGCGGGCGTGGGCGTTGTCGACGGTGGCCTGGGCCTTGGCCTTCCAGGCGGCGTGGGCGTCGTTGTAGGTCGGGTAGGCGCCGACGAATTCGACCTTCGAGAGGTCGCGGAATTCGGTGCCGGCGACATCCTTCAGTTCGCCGCCGATCACGATATGAAGAAGCTGCTTGTCGGACATGGGGGAGCAAGATCCTGCGGAGTTTTTGATTATGGCAGGTCGATATGCCCGACGCGTGACAGGATCAACGGGTGAAGCGCCCTATTCGCGCAAACCAGGCTCGGAACCGTCGGATTCGGCCGATTATAGGCGAATTTTCTGCCGAGGTGATCGGTAAGCAACGCTCCGGCCTCGCCGCAGATCAGGTCGGCGGCGGCCAGGTCCCACTCGCTCTTGGGGGTCAGGGCGATGGCCGCGTCGAAGGCGCCGGCCGCCACCAGGCAGATGCGATAGGCGATCGAGTTGCGGGCCTCGACCCGCATGGCCGGCCAGGGCGTCGGCCAGGCCGGGTGGGCGAACATCCTGGCGTCGCCCAGCATGGCCGCGCCGTCCAGCGTGGTGGACAGGCTGGGGGCCAGGGCCGCGCCGTTCAGGGTGGCGCCGCCGCCAACCGTGGCCGCATAGGTCTCGTCCAGGGCGGGCGCATGGACGACGCCGGCGATCGGCCGGCCGTTCTCGACCACCGCCACCGAGACGGCGAACCAGGGCTTGTCCTTCATGAAGGCGACGGTGCCGTCGATCGGGTCGACCACGAACTGCCGGGCGGTGGCCAGGCGGGCCGGGTCGTCGACCGTCTCCTCCGACAGCCAGCCGTAGTCGGGCCGCGCCGCGCCCAGCCGTTCCTTCAAGAGGGCGTCGACCGCCAGGTCGGCGTCGGTGACCGGCGAGCCGCCGGCCTTCGACCAGATCTTCACGCCCCTGGCCCGAGCCGCCAGGGCCAGGGCGCCCGCCTCGCGGGCCGCGTCGAGGATCAGGTCGAGGTCGCTCATCATTTGCCCGCGATCGCCAGGGCGTCGACCAGCAGCGACGGGCTGTTGCTGGCGCCGCGCAGCTCCAGGTCCGAGCCCACGACCAGTCGGCCGTAGATGTCGATCAGGTTGCCGGCCACGGTGATCTCGGTGACCGGATAGGCGATCTGGCCGTTCTCGAACCAGAAGCCCGAGCAGCCCACCGACCAGTCGCCGGTGTTGCCGTTCAGCGACGGGCCGAACATCGAGGTGATCAGGAGGCCGTCCTTGGCCTGGCCCATCAGGCCGGCCAGGTCGAGCTCGCCGGGCTCCAGGGTCAGGTTGTGGGTCGAGACGCCCGGCGCCCCGGCCGAGCCGCGCGAGGCGTGGCCCGTGGTCTCCAGGCCCAGCTGGCGGGCGCTGGCGCTGTTGAGCAGCCAGGTGGTCAGCACGCCGTCGTCGATCAGGGCGCGGCGCACGGTGGTCACGCCCTCGTCGTCGAACGGGGCCGAGCCCAGGCCGCGCACGCGGTGCGGGTCGTCGGTCAGCTGCACGCCGGCGGCGAAGATCTGCTTGTGCAGCTTGTCCTTCAGGAACGAGGTGCCGCGGGCGATGGCCGGGCCCGAGATGGCGCCGATCAACGGGCTGATCAGCGACATGGCCAGGCGGTTCTCGAAGATCACCGGGGCGGTGGTCGAGCCGATCTTGCGCGCGCCCAGGCGGGAGACGGCCTGCTGGCCGGCCTTGGCGCCGATGGCCTCGGGGGAGGGCAGATCCTCGGCGTGACGAACCGAACGGCCCTCGCCGCCGCGTTCCATGCCCGCGCCCTCGCCGGCGATGGCGGAAGCGGAGATGCCGAAACCCGTGGCCGCGTGCTGGCCAAAGAAGCCGTCGCTGGTGACCAGGCGCCAGACGGTCGAGCTCCAGCTGGACGAGCCGCCGTCGGAATTGGTCACGCCCTCGATGCCGCGGGCGCCGGCCTCGGCGGCGCGGGCCTGGTCTTCCAGGGTCTCGGCCGAGGGCTCGTAGGCGTCGATCAGGTCGAGATCGGGGAACGGACCCTTGGCCAGGCGG
The DNA here is from genome assembly GCF_003094615.1 of Caulobacter radicis. Taxonomy (GTDB): domain Bacteria; phylum Pseudomonadota; class Alphaproteobacteria; order Caulobacterales; family Caulobacteraceae; genus Caulobacter; species Caulobacter radicis. The sequence goes on from NZ_QDKO01000010.1 coordinate 95,306, forward strand.
TCCTTCGGCGCGAAGCCGGCGTAGGGGTCCTCGGGGGCCAGGCGGGCCATGGCGACGGCGCGCTCGACCAGCTTGGCGCGGGCCTCGGGACTGACGTCCGAGCCGGAGACGGTGGCGCTGCGGCGGCCGACGAAGACACGCAGGCCAAGATCCTTGGCCTCCTCGCGCTCGACTTCTTCCAGCTCGCCCAGGCGCACGCCCACCGAGAGGGACTGGCGCTCGGCGAACACGGCCTCGGCGGCGTCGGCCCCGGCCTTGCGCGCGGCGGCGACGACGTCATGCAACAGGTTTTCGTCCATGGCGTCTTATGGCGAGGCGGGAAGGGCGGGGCAAGCACCGCCCTCCGGATTGTCAGGGAATGGCGTAGAACAGCAGGATCACGCCGCCGAAGACGTAGGCCAGCCAGGTGCAGATCATGCCGATGGCGCGCGGCACCGAGGCGCCGCCGCTGCGCGACAGGCCCACGGCGTGGATCAGGCGGCCGGCGAACAGCACCACGCCCACCCCGTGGATGGCGATGGCCGGCGCGCCGACCACGGCCAGCACCGCCAGGACGCCCAGGCCGGTGGGGATGTATTCGCTGGCGTTGCCGAAAGCCCGCACGGCCTGGGCCAGCTCGGGCACGCCGCCGTCGCCCAGGGCCACCTTGTGCTTCTGGCGGCCGCGCACGACCAGCAGCGACAGCACCAGCAGCAGGAAGACATGCAGGCCGGCCCACAGGGCGGCGGCATGACCGGAAGCGGAAACGTCCATCGACGGACCCTTCGTACAGAAAGCGGGGCCGCATAAGGCCCTGGCTTGTACGTCGATGGCAACTGGTGACGTGACGGAAGCTTGAGCTTGGGTGGGGCGTCTGCCTACGACCTTGCCCCATACTCCCGTCATTCCCGCCCCCCGGGATCAGCCGAAGGCTGGCCCGAGGGCAAGCCAAGTGGCGGGAACCCCGCTCTCCGCCGCAAGGGCACATGGGGGCGGATCGCCAGCGATCCGCTTGACGTCTCACGTGCAGGCGGAACCAGAGGTTCCCGCCACAAGGGCGAGTGTCGACCAATGCAGACACTCGCTTGCGACACCGATCTGACCGTCCAGAACAGGCGGTGAGCCAACTTCGGTTCACGACCCATTGCAGACCTTGAAAGAGGCAGTGGCTTGAGCAACCTAGGCCGATGAGCACATCATGGGTTTGTCCTGTCTGCGGCTTTCAGAAGCTACAATCCGCTCCGTACGCATCAATGCCTGAGGGGACGCTGCCGGATGGGCTGGAGCCGCCCTATAGTCAGCACTTCGGCACACCTTCGTATGAGGTTTGTGACTGTTGTGGCTTCGAGTTCGGGAACGATGATGAACCGGGCACCGGTGCGCCAGTCTCGTTCTCGCAATACCGCCACGAGTGGATTTCCGAGGGCGCGGCGTGGTTCTCGCCTCAGAGCTGTCCTATAGGCTGGTCCCTTGCTGACCAGCTTACGAAGGCAGGGCTTAGCAAATAGCCACGTTTGTCAAGAAGGTCCGCTTCCCACCCTTCGCGGCCGCTTTACGTCCGCTAACAGGCGAGTGTCGGTAGCGGTGGAAGTCCAGGGTTCCAGGGCGGGAATGACGGGAGTTTAGAGGGTCAGCGCAAACTGTAGCCGCCATCGGCGAACAGCGTCGTCCCGGTGGTGAAGCCGTTGGTCAGCAGAAACAGCACCGCCTGGGCGATCTCGGCCTCGGTTCCGGGGCGGCCGACCAGGGAGCCGGCGGCCTGGCCGGCGAAGGCGGCGCCACGGACCTGCGCCGGGCGCCGCGCCCAGAGGTCGCCGTCGATCGTGCCTGGCGCGACGACATTGACCCGGACGGGGGCCAGGTCCACCGCCAGGCCGCGCCCGAAGGCCTCGATCGCGCCGTTGGCGGCGGCGTACAGGGCCGCGCCCTTCGGCGGCCGGGCGCTGGCCGCGCCCGACATCAGCACCACCGAGCCGTCGGGCGCGAGCTTGGGCGCCGCGGCGCGCACGCAGCGGACCTGGCCCCAGAACTTGCCGTCGAAAGGCGAGGCCAGCGCCGCCTCGTCGGGGTGGTCGAACGGCGAGATCGTGTAGGTGGCGGCCGGGGTGAACAGGTGGTCGATGCGGTCGACCAAGGCGAAGAAGCGGGCGACCGAGGCGGTATCGAACAGGTCGACCGCCGCCGCCCGGGCGTTGGGACCGAGGCGCTCGCGCGCGGCCTCCAGGCGATCGAGGGAGCGGCCGCCGATCACCACCTGTCCGCCGCCTTCGACGAAGGCCTTCGCCGTGGCCAGCCCGATCCCCGAGCCGCCGCCGATCACCACCAGGGTCTTGTCATCGTATCGCATGGCCCAAGGCTTAGGCGGCGGCGCGCGGCGACGGAAACGACTTGAATTCCGATCATTACGGATCTCAATTCGGGAATGGCCTCGATCCCCTCCCTCGACGGATATAGCGGCGTGCGCGCTTTCGTGGCCGTGGCCGAGCACGGCGGTTTCGCGGCCGCGGCGCCGGCCCTGGGCCTGTCGCCCTCGGCGGTGGGCAAGGCGGTGCAGCGGTTGGAGGCCAGGCTGGGCGTGCGCCTGCTGGCCCGCACCACCCGCAGTGTGACCCTGACGCAGGACGGCCGCCTCTATCACGCCCGCTGCGTGGCCGCCCTGGCGGGTCTGGCCCAGGCCGAGGCCGAGCTGAGGCAGGGCCGGGGCGAGCCGTCGGGCCTGCTGCGCGTGGCCCTGCCGCCGCTGCTGGGCCGGGCCTTCGTGATGCCGGTGCTGCTCGAGCTTCTGGCCCGCTGGCCGGCCCTGCGGCTGGAGGCGAGCTTCGAGGCGCGCCCCGTGGACCTGACCGGCGAGGGCGTCGACCTGGCGGTGCGGATCGGCGCTATGGACGATCGCGCCAGCCTCGTGGCCCGGTCGCTGGGCGCGCAGCGGCGGGTGGTCTGCGCGACCCCGGCCTATCTCGACGCGCGCGGACGCCCCGACACCGTCGATGACCTCGCCGCCCACGACCGCCTGGTCGAGGCCCGCGACGGCCGTCCCACGCCCTGGCCCTATGTCGACGCGGACGGCGCGGCGCGCAGCCTGGCGGTCGACGGCCGGGTGCGGCTGGGCGATGCGCAGATGCTGGCGCAGGCCGCGCTGGCCGGCGCGGGGATCGCCATGGTTCCGCGCTGGCTGGTCGCCGCAGACCTTGCGGCCGGACGGCTGGCGACGGTGCTGGACGGCGTGTTCGACAGCCCCCTGCCGGTCAACCTCGTCTGGCCCCGCACGCCGTATCCAAGCGCCCGGTTGCGGGCGGCGGTGGACGCGCTGGTCGAGCGGTATGGGACGGAGCGGCCCTGGGAGGGGTGATTTTGTCTGGGGGAAACCCTCTCTCTCCCTATGGAAGAGGGGACGAAAGGAGGGCCTCGACCTTTGCCGCCTACTTCTCCCGGGCGATCGGGTAGAGCAGGTGGCGGTCGTCGTAGAAGGGCGTGCGCTTGTAGAACCAGGCCAGGCGCGCGTCGGGATCGGCGGCGAACTTGGGCTCGGCGGCCAGCTTGGCCTCGAACTCGGCTTTGAGCGCCGGATCGGCGGCCATCATCTTCTCGGCCAGCGGGGCGATGGCGTAGGGCTCGATATACTCCACGCGGCTCAGCACCTCGGGGACCATGCCCCAGGCGAAGACGCTCTCGCTGGACTGCGGCTCGAGCAGCAGCACGACGAGGTCGCCCAGCGGCTGGTCGGTCGACACCCGCACCGAGCCCTTCGGGAAGGTCCAGTCACGCGTTTGCGTCGTCACCTGCTCGACGCTCATCTGCACGTGACCCTCGTTGGCGCGCGGGGCGAGCTTGGGCTCGACGAGGCGCAGCATCTCGACGGACACGACCTTGGGCGCATCCAGCGTCTCGACCTTCACCCCGTGCAGCTTCAGCCGTTCGATGATGTCGGCGCGGTAGCTGGGCACCCAATAGGCCTTGGGCCGCGCCAGCTGCAGCGTCGGATGCGAGCTGTAGAACGGCAGCCGCCACAGTTCGGGGTCGGCCTCGCCCAGCCAGCGGATCTCGGTCTTGCCCGAGGCGACGCTCTCGTAGGTCTCGTAGCGGATGCCCTTGAAGGGGCGGGTCACGCTCGGCTTGTCGTCGGCCACGAAGTTGGCCGGGATGGTCGCCGGGCGCAGGGCGCTGTCGGCGGCGATCGCGGCGCGCAGGGTGTCGCCCTTCTGCGCCAGCAGCTCCAGCGCCGTCTCGATGAAGACGTAGGTCCCGAGCACGCGCTGGGCGTGGGGTTTCAGGCTGTGGTTCTCGATCAGGATGGTCGGCACGTGGGCGGCGCTGCCCCAGCCGTTGGAGAAGCGCTCGCCTAGGCCCCCGTCCGACAGGCCGGCCTTGGGGTCGCGCTCGTCGATGCCGAACACCAGCTCGCCCGGGATGTGGCCCTCGGCCTCCAGGCTCTGGTTCATGGCCGGCTTGAAGGCGTCGTCCAGCCACTTGGCGGTGGCCGGCGAGCGCGACCAGACGCCGTCCTCGCCGTTGTAGCCGTAGGTGACGTCGTACTGGTAATCCATGCCGTCGGTGACGTGGACGTCGACGTAAAGGTCGGCCCGGTACTTGGCTTGAAGCCGCTTCAGCGCCTGCATCTCGGGCTGGTCGAGCTTCATGAAGTCGCGATTGAGGTTCTGGTTGGTGGCCGTGTTGCGCCAGCCCTGGGTGCGCGGCCCGCGCTGGTTGGGGCGCGAATAGGGGCCCGAGCGCTCGTGCCCGTCGACCGACAGGATCGGGATCAAGACGAGATTGACCTTGTCGAGCAGGCCGTCCTTGCCGTGGAACGCCATGTCGCGCAGCAGCATCATGCCCGCGTCCTTGCCGTCGATCTCGCCCGGGTGGATGCCGCATTGGACCAGCAGCAGCGGCTTCTTCGGATCCAGCTTGTCGCCGTCCTTGCTGGCGATGACGGCGAAGATCGGCCGCCCTTCCGGCGAGACGCCGAAGTCCTCGACGCGGACCAGCTTGCTGGCCTTGTCGAGCCTGTCGAACCAGGCGCGGGTGTCGACGTAGTTGGGCGAGAAGTCGTGCGCCGGGTCGGCCTCGAAGGCGGTGACCCAGGGATCGGAAGCGTCGCGGATCAGCGCCTGGCTGGCGCCCTGCCAATGCGGGGCCGGGGGCAGGAAGGCCTGGTCCCAGGGCTTGTTGGAGGAGGGGGTCTGCGCCATCGCCGTGCTCGCCATCAGTGCGGCGGCCAGGACCGCCAGGGTTAGAGTTCGCATTCGATCCCCCTCCGTGGAAGGGCCCCCTCAGTCGCTCCGGGCCGGAGGGGGCTTCTCCCGCCTACTTCGTCTTCCAGATCGGCTTGCCCTCGCCCGGCAGGCCCAGGCGCGACCACTTCTCGCTGACCGCGTCGACCACGGCCTGGTCCATGCGGATCTCCTCGCCCCACTCGCGATTGGTCTCGGGCTCCCACTTGTCGGTGGCGTCCAGGCCGATCTTCGAGCCCAGGCCGCTGACCGGGCTGGCGAAGTCGAGATAGTCGATCGGGGTGTGCTCGATCACCGTGATGTCCCGGGCGGGATCCATCTTGGTGCTGATCGCCCACATCACGTCCTTCCAGTCGCGGGCGTTGATGTCGTGGTCCACGACGATCACCCACTTGGTGTACATGAACTGGCGCAGGTAGCTCCACACGCCCAGCATCACCCGCTTGGCGTGGCCCGGATAGGCCTTCTTCATCGACACCACGGCGATGCGGTAGGAGCAGCCCTCGGGCGGCAGCCAGAAGTCGACGATCTCGGGGAACTGCTGGCGGATCAGCGGGATGAACACCTCGTTGAGCGCCTCGCCCAGCACGCTGGGCTCGTCCGGCGGCCGGCCGGTGAAGGTGGTGAGATAGATCGGGTCCTTGCGCATGGTGATCGCGGTCACCTGGAAGACCGGGAACTTCTCGACGCTGTTGTAGTAGCCGGTGTGGTCGCCGTAGGGGCCCTCGTCCTCGTACTCGTCGAGCAGGACGTGGCCCTCCAGCACGATCTCGGCCTGGGCCGGGACCATCAGCGGCACGGTCTTGCAGGGAACGAGGTCCAGCTTGGCGCCGCGCATCAGGCCGGCGAACTGGTATTCCGACAGGGTGTCGGGCACCGGCGTCACGGCTGCCAGGATCGTGCCGGGATCCGCGCCCAGCACGACGGCGCAGGGCAGGGGCTCCTTCTTGCCGGCCTTCTTGTGGCGGGCGTAGTGCTGGGCCCCGCCGCGGTGGGCCAGCCAGCGCATGATCGCCTTGTCCTTGCCCAGCACCTGCATGCGGTAGATGCCGAGGTTGAAGTCGTCCTCGCGGTCGTCGCTGGGACCCTTGGTGACCACCAGGCCCCAGGTGATCAGCGGCGCGGGCTCGCCCGGCCAGCAGGTCTGCACCGGCAGCTTGGAAAGATCGATCTGGTCGCCGGTCAGCACGACGTCCTGCACGGGGGCCTTCTTGACCGTGCCTGGGCGCATCGACAGCACCGTCTTGGCCAGCGGCAGCATGTCGATGGCGTCCTTCAGGCCCTTGGGCGGCTGGGGCTGGCGCAGGAAGGCCAGAAGCTCGCCCACCTCGCGCAGCTCGCCGGCGGTGGTGCGCGGCTCGCCGCCCAGCGTCACGCCCATGGCCACGCGCTTGACGGTGCCGAACAGGTTGGCCAGGGCCGGCATCGGCGAGCGCGACCCGTCGGGCAGCAGCACGTGCTCGAACAATACCGCCGGGCCGCCGGTGGCCAGGAGGCGGGTCTGGATCTCGGTCATCTCGAGCACGGACGAGACCGGCTCCTTGACCCGCACCAGCTCGCCCTGGGCCTCCAGCACGTCGATGAATTCGCGAAGCGAGCGATAGGCCATGGGCGGGAAACTCCTGGAACGCGGCGGAACCTAGGGGTGGGCGTGCGTCGGGGCAAGGCGTCGGAAGGGGCCAAGCGGCAAGCTTCGCCCTAGTCGCGCCTTGATGGGTGTGCTCCCTTGCGGGCGCCTTCCAGAGTTGAGCGAAACGACGCCATGACCGATCCCGCGCCCGAGACCGCCGATCCCAAGGCCGTGCGCCGCGTGGCGATGCTGCGCCTGGTCACGGGCCTGGCCCAGGGCCTGCTGCTGTTTTGCCTGGACCACGCGCTGAAGGCCAAGGTCTGGCCGGCCACCCAGCCCATGGTCTTCGCGGCCATCGCGGCGGTGGTGATCTTCGTGCCGTTCGTGGTGCTGGCCGGCCTGTCGACCATGCGCCTGAGCCGGCTGGCGGCCTGGAAGCTGGTCGCGGTGCTGGTCGCCGCCGGACTGGCCGCCTACGCCGTCCACAGCGGGCAGGCCGAGATCCGGCCCCGGTCGGTGATCCCGGAGGGCGTGGCGATGCTGGCGATCGCCGCCCTGCTGTTCATCGGCCATCACCTGGTGCAGCCGGCCGAGATGGAGCGCCGGCCGATCGCGCGCTTCACCACCTATTTCGACGAGACCTGGAAGCACGGCGTGCAGCTGGCGCTGTCGGCCCTGTTCACCGGCGCGTTCTGGCTGCTGCTGCACCTGGCCTCGGCCCTGTTCTCGATGATCGGCGTCGAGGCGATCGACAAGCTGATCGACCAGCCGTGGTTCTCCTGGCCGGCCACGGCGGTGATGTTCGCCGCCGCCGTCCAGCTGACCGACGTGCGCGCCGGCCTGGTGCGCGGGGTGCGGACGGTGTCGCTGACCCTGCTGGCCTGGCTGCTGCCGCTGATGGTGCTGATCGCCGCCGGCTTCCTGGCGACCCTGCCCTTCAAGGGGCTGGACCTGCTGTGGGCCACCAAGAAGGCCGCGGCCCTGCTGCTGACGGCGGCGGCGTTCCTGATCGTGCTGACCAACGCCGCCTATCAGGACGGGACCGAGCGGCCGCCGACCGTGCTGGCCTGGGCGGCGCGGATCGCCGGCCTGCTGCTGGCCCCGATCACGGTGCTGGCCGGCTACGCCATCTGGCTGCGGGTGAACCAGTACGGCCTGACTCCCGAGCGGGTGTACGGCGGCGCCTGTGTCGTGGTCGCGGCGGGCTATGCGATCGGCTACGCGATCGCGGCCCTCAAGCCCGGCGCCTGGATGAAGCCGCTGGAGGCGACCAACATCGCCCTGGCCTTCGTGGCCATCGCCGTGCTGCTGGTCCTGTTCACCCCGATCGCCGATCCGGTGCGGCTGTCGGTGGACAGCCAGCTGGCCCGTCTGGGGTCGGGCAAGGTCAAGCCCGAGGCCTTCGACTACGACTTCCTGCGCTTCGACGCCGGCAAGCGCGGGGAAGCGGCGCTGGACCGGCTGGCCGGCGATCCCGACGCGGCGGTCGCCCGCGAAGCCAAGGCGGCGCGCAAGCGGACGGAGCGCCGCTACAGGTTGGACGCCTCTCGCGTCGATCTGCGCCGGCTGCCGGTCTATCCGGCGGGACGCTCGCTGCCGGAGAGCTTCGTCACGGGCCTGGAGACCTCGGAGCTGTTCGGATGCGCCCGGGAACCGGGCCAGTGTCCCGCCGGGCTGCTGGACATCGACGGCGACGGTGTCGAGGAGGTGCTGGTCCGGGTGTTCAACCAGGTCCAGATCTTCAGGCTCCATGACGGGACGTGGAAGTCGTTCGGCGTGGCGACGCCCGAATGCGGTCCGATCAAGCTGGAAGAGCTGATGAAGACCGGCCGGTTCGGCGTGGCGCCCAGCGCGCCCCGACAGGACCTGCTGGTCGGCGGCGCGCGCCTGTCGATCACGCCGGAAGACAAGGCCTGTCCGCCCGCCGGTGCGCGGACGGACGAGGCGCCGGTCTCGCGCGCCCGCTGAACCCTATGCGCCCTCGCTGACCGCGTTCAGCCGGGCATAGACCCCGCCGGCCGCCTTGAGGTCGGCGTGGCGGCCCTCCTCGACGACGCGGCCGTTCTGGAACACCAGGATGCGGTCGGCGCCGCGCACGGTCGACAGGCGGTGGGCGATGACGATCGTGGTGCGGCCCTGCATCAGGGCCTCGGCCGCCTCCTGCACCAGGGCCTCGGTCTCGACGTCGAGCGACGAGGTTGCTTCGTCCAAAACCAGGATCGGAGCGTCGGTCAGGAAGGCGCGGGCGATGGCCACGCGCTGGCGCTCGCCGCCCGACAGCTTGATGCCGCGCTCGCCGACCAGGGTGTCGTAGCCGTGCGGCAGCTTTAGGATGAAGTCGTGGGCCCGGGCCTTCTTGGCCGCCTCCACCACCTGGTCGAAGGTGGCGTCGGGGCGGCCGTAGGCGATGTTGTCGAGCAGGGAGCGGTGGAACAGCGCCGGATCCTGCGGCACCACGGCGATGGCGCGGCGCAAGCTGCCTTGCGTCACGCGGGCCACGTCCTGGCCGTCGATCAGGATCCGTCCGCCTTGCAGGTCGTGCAGGCGCTGGATCAGCTTGACGAAGGTCGACTTGCCCGAACCCGTCGGGCCGACCAGGGCCACCTTCTCGCCCGGCGCGATGTCCAGCGAGAAGCGGTCGTACAGCGGCGCGCCGGCGTTACGATAGGCGAAGGTCACGCCCTGGAAGGCGATCTCGCCGGGGCCGGGCACGAAGTCGGGCGCGCCCGCCTGGTCGGCGATCTGCGGCGTCAGGGTGGCCCAGGCGGCGGCGTCCTCGCTGTCGTCCAGACCCTTCTGCAGCATGCGGATGTTCTCGCCCATGTTGCGCAGGTAGCCGCTCATCAGGAGGAAGGCGGTGATGGCGAAGGCGACGTCGCCGGGGCCGGCCTTGCCTTGCAGCCAGCTCCAGACCATCGCGCCCGACAGCCCCGCCTGCAGCAGCACCAGGAGCAGGTTCTGGCCCAGCCAGACGTCGGTGAAGCGGTTCCAGGTGACCATCACCGCGTCGCGCCAGGCGGCGGTGACCTGGGCCAGGCGCTCGGTCTCGCGGGTCTCGGCGCCGAACGCCTTGACGGTGGGGTTGGAGGTCACCGCGTCGGCCAGGGCCCCGCCGATGGCGGAGTCCAGGGCGTTGGATTTCAGGTTCGACGGGCGGACATAGCGCTCGGTGATCCACAGGTTCACCGCCAGGTACAGCACCACCACGACCAGCGAGATGGCGCCGGCCAGGGGCTGGCGCACCAGCATCATCACCGACAGGCCGACCAGCACGATCAGGCTGGGCACGAGCCAGATGGTGAAGGCGTCGGTGACGCTGTCATAGCCCCACATGGCGCGGGTCAGCTTGCGCACCGTGGCGCCGGCGAAGCTGTCGGCGTGCCAGTCGGACGAGAAGGCCTGCACGCGGGCGAAGCCCTCGTTGGTCATCTCTTCCATGTTGCGGGCGGCCAGCGGAATCCAGAAGCGGTGCGCGACGTTGCGGATCAGCGAAAAGGCCAGGTAGACGCCGACGAAGGCCGCCCAGGCGCCCCAGGCCTGGTCCTTGTGGCCGGCGGCGACCACGTCGATCAGCTTGCCCGAGGCCCAGGGCAGGGCCAGGTCGAAGGCCACCGCCACCAGGGTCAGGATCACGCCGGCGGCGAAGATCGTCTTCCGGCGCAGCCAGAACCGCGCCAGGAAGCCCAGAACCTGGCCGTTGGACAGCGCCCGGCGCTTGCCCTCGTTGTCGTCTTCGTCCTCGAAATCGCTCATGGCCGGCTAGATAGGCCGGATGAGGCCGGCTGGGAACGTCCTGCCGACAGGCTGCTGCCAGGTTTCGGTCTCATAGCTATCTCGGGCGCCTTCCTGGGCCCTGCGGCCAGGATCCATCTTTCCGCGGTCCTCACCCCTCCGCGTCGCTCAGCACCATGGCGAAGGGAACCTGCGCCCCGTCGCGGGTGACATAGCCGCTGACCAGCTTGTGGCCGGGATCGAGCACGCCCAGGTCCACGTCCTGGCTGGGGAAGACGACGGTGCGGCGGTCGCCGACGCAGACCACCAGTGCGTAGCCGTCATAGGCGCGCTGCGACATGGCCTTGATGCGCTCGTAGTAGGGCGAGCGTTTCCAGGCCGTGGGCCTGCCGGGATCGACCACGACATTGAGCCGCTTGCCGTCGCGGTCGGGGTACATGACGAAGCCGGCCTTGTCGGGTCGCCAGGCCTCGTCGAGCTTTTCCGAGGTCAGCCACAGGCAGTGGAAGCCCCGGCAGGCGTCGGGCCGGGTCTTGTAGGACCCGCAGCCGCCGCCCTTCCTGAAATGGCCGCACCAGACGCCGTCCGGCTTGGCCAGGGCCTCGATGGCCAGCACCTTGCAGCACAGGCCGCAGGAACCGCACGTCCGCTCGCCCATGTCGCTTCCCCCAAGCCCGGCCGATCGTCAGGCGTCTGAGTTTGAAAGCGATGTGTGACGGTTTTAGCGGGGGCGGCGGGCTCGAGATGCTCCCCCTGGAGGGGGAGCTGTCGCGGAGCGACTGAGGGGGAAGCGGCCGCGTAATCGGTCAGGTTCGCGAAAGCTGAAAACGGCCCCCCTCCGGCCCTCCGGGCCACCTCCCCCAGAGGGGGAGGATCTTTTATTCGAAGCCGGTGGCGCTCCAGACGGCCAGTTCGTTGCCGGCCGGGTCGATGAAGTGGAAGCGGCGGCCGCCGGGGAACTCGAAGATCGGCTTGACGATCACGCCGCCGGCGGCCGTGACCTTGGCCTCCATGGCTTCGAGGTCGTTGGCGTAGAGGATGACCAGCGGCTTGGCCGGCTCCTCGGTGATGTCGCCCACGAAGCCGCCGTCGGCGCCCTGGCCCTCGAAGGCGGTGTAGCCGGGACCGTAGTCGGTGAAGCTCCAGCCGAAGGCGGCGGCGTAGAAGGCCTTGGTCGCCGGCAGCTCGCCGCCCGCCCATTCGATGTAGTCGATCTTGCCGTCTTCGCGCATGGGCGTGCTCCTCGGTATGTTCTCTTTATGTTCTAGCTTCCGCTCAGGGCAGAGTCCAGACGCTGGTGCGTTTGATCGCCAGGTCTTCCAGCTCGCGGGTGGTGGGCACCTGGTACTCGGCCAGCTTTTCCAGGCCGTCCTTGGGGAAGTAGGTGCGGCCCGGATCGCCGACCAGCACCGTGGCCCCGGCCGCGCGGCCCTTCCCCAGCCAGGCCATGACGGCGGCCGCCATCGGCCCCTCGTAGCAGATGTCGCCGGCCAGCAGCACGTCGGCCGGCGGCGGCGGGGCGTCGAGCAGGTTGGCGTCGGTGAAGGCGATCTCGACGCCGTTGGCCGCCGCGTTCAATCCCACGGCCGCCTCGCAGAAGACGTCGATGTCGGCCGCCAGCACGCTCTTCGCGCCGGCCTTCATGGCCGCCACCGCGACGATGCCCGAGCCGGTGGCGAAGTCGATCACGGTCTTGCCGCGCACGATCTCCGGGTGGTCCAGCACATAGCGCGCCAGGGCCTGGCCGCCCGCCCAGGCGAAGGCCCAGAACGGCGGCGGCAGGCCGATCTCCTCCAGCGCCTCTTCCGTCAGCTTCCACAGCGGCGTGATCTCGTCGGCCAGGTGCAGCACCAATTCCGGCGCGTGCGGCGTGGGGAGCAGGCGGGTGTTGTCGCGGATGAAGGCCCGGCGGCCTTCCAGGGTCTGGACGATCATGGGGGCGGTTAGAGCATCGGCGCGACGGCGAGACCAGTAGCCTGCCAACCTATCCGCCCGTCATTCCCACCCTTGTGGCGGGAACCCCTGGTTACGCTCGCACGCGAGGCGCCAGCGGATCGCCAGCGATCCGCCACATCTGCCCTTGCGGCTTATGGAGGGGTTCCCGCCACAAGGGCGGGAATGACGGGAAAGTATAGGGTCAGGCAACTTTCCCCGATGCCGCCTTCAGCACCGTCAGATACCCCGGCGCGGTCAGCATGCCGTCCGTCAGCCCCTTCTGCCGCAGCAGCTTGTGCGCACGCGGCAGGTTCCAGCACGGCACGTGCATGAACAGGTGATGCTCGGCGTGGAAGTTGACGTGGTAGGGCGCCACCAGGGCCCGCTCGAGCCAGTTGGCGCGGGTGGTGCGGGCGTGGCGGAACGGGTCGGGCTCGTCCTTGGCGACCAGGGCGTGCTCGGCGATGTTGCGCAGGCGGGTGACCAGCGGGAACCAGGTCGCCATCGGCACGAGCCACAGGGCGAACCACGCCCACCACAGGCCCGCTGCGCTCAAGACGACCAGCATGGCCAGGTTGATCAGCAGGAACCGCGCCTGGCTCGCCGCCGCGCGGGCGAAGATCGCGCCCGGGGCCTGGCCGTGGCCGCGCTGCTTCAGGCCGGCGATGATTGGTCCCAGCCGCTGCTTGAAGAAGGTCTGGCCCGTCAGGTCGCGGACGATCTTGCGGCGCAGCGAGGCCCGGGTGGTCGGGAAGGGCGCCGACAGCACCAGATCCGGGTCCTCGGCCTGCTGGGCGAACTTGTGATGGGTCAGGTGATAGGGGCGATAGCTGTTGAGCGAGGCGCCCAGCGGCGCGGCGCAAAGCCACTCGCCCAGCCAGTCGTTGAGCTTGAGATTGGGGTGCAGGCCCCCGTGCGCGGCCTCGTGCATCAGGATCGCCAGGCCCAGCTGCCGCGCGCCGATCAGCATGACGGCGACGAGGTAGGTCAGCGGATTGGGCCATACGACGAAGAGCGCGCCGGCCAGCAGGATCACGCCCCAGGCGTGGGCGACCATGGCGATCCCGCGCCAGGACGAGCGCGCCGACAGGCGGGCCCATTCCTCGGGCGCGAACAGCTCCTGCGGCTTGATGCGGGCGGCGACGGCCATGGAACGGATCATCGCACATTCAGGTTCTGGCCGACAGAATGCCGTTAGGTCAGGCCTGTTTCCGGAGAGTTTTCATGCGCTTGCTCGTCGCCGCCGCCCTTGTCTCGCTTGGTCTCGCCGGAGGCGCCCACGCGGCCAGCTTCGACTGCGCCAAGGCCAGGCGGGCCGACGAGCGGGCGATCTGCGCGGACCGGGGGCTCGACAACAAGGACGTGCGGATGAGCGTGCTCTACGACATCAACAAGCGCACCATGGGCATGGGCGCGCGCGGAGCGCTGATGGACAGCCAGCAGGCCTGGCTGAACGATCGCGCGGGCTGCAAGGCCAACCGCGCCTGCCTGAACCGGGCCTACGATAGGCGGCTGGGCGAGCTGGAGCGGTCTATGGGGCGGATCTACCGGGCGGGGCCGTTCTAGGAGCCTCCCCCTGTGGGGGAGGCGATCGCGCAGCGATCGGTGGGGGGAGTGGCTGCGAAGTCGGCCGACGCCTCGAAAGCTGAGAACGCCCCCTCTCCGGCCCTCCGGGCCACCTCCCCCAGAGGGGGAGGATTTCTTGGCGCCGGCGCTCCTTGAAGATGCTCCCCCTCTGGGGGAGCTGTCGGCAAAGCCGACTGAGGGGCCTTCCCTCAGAACCCCGCCGGCGTCCACAGTCCGGCCACCAGGGCCAGGACCAGGATCGCGCCGGCCTGGGCGTTGGACTTGAAGATCTTCAGCGCGCCGGGGCCGTCGTCGACGCGCACGGCCACGGCCTGGCGCGACAGGTGCAGGCCGAAGAGGCCCAGCAGCGGCAGGAACAGCGGCCCCAGGCCCCCGACCCAGGCGGCCGCCAGGGCCAGCACGAAGGCCAGGACGTAGAACACCGCCACGCCCTCGCGGACCTTGGCGCCCAGGCGCCGGGTCGACGACTTCACCCCGGCCAGGGCGTCGTCCTCGATGTCCTGGATGGCGTAGATCGTGTCGTAGCCCAGGGTCCAGAAGATGCCCGAGGCGTAGAGCAGGGCGGCCGACCACGACAGGGTGTGGGTGGCTGCGGCGTAGCCCAGCAGGGCGCCCCAGTTGAAGGTCAGGCCCAGCCACGCCTGCGGCCACCAGGTGATCCGCTTCATGAACGGATAGCCGGCCACCAGCAGCAGCGAGGCCACGCCGAGTCCAATGGCGACCCAGCCCAGGCAGATCAGAATGAGGAAACTCGTCAGGCTGCAGCCGACCAGGAACAGCCAGGCCTGCTTGACGGTGATCAGGCCGGCCGGGATCGGGCGCAGGGCGGTGCGGGCCACCTGGGCGTCGAAGTCGCGGTCGACGATGTCGTTGAAGGCGCAGCCGGCCGCCCGCATCAGCGCCGCCCCGACGAAGAAGGCGATCAGCAGCCAGGGATTGGGCAACTGGCCCTTCTCGGCGGCGGCCAGGGCGATACCCTGCCAGCCGGGCAGCATGAGCAGCCAGATGCCGGCCGGACGGTCGAACCGCCCCAGCTTCAGCCAGGGACGCAAGGACACGGGCGCGTAGCGGTCGACCCAGTTGGCGGCGGCGGCGTCGGGCAGGATGGCGGTCATGCGGCTTGGCTTAAACCGCCGCGCCCGCCGGGTCGAGCCGATGCGTCCTTCCAAGAACCGCGTGATCGCCCGGGTTACTGTTCGATAGGATTTTCCGATCCTGCCGAGAAAAACGATCAGTTGGATTTATCGAACGCCGCCCGCGACAGTGGCGCTACGAAATTCGACGAGGGCGACATGACCAAGACCATCCTGACCACCACGGCCGGCGCGCCCGTCGCGGACAACCAGAACAGCCTGTCGGCCGGCCCGCGCGGCCCGCTGTTGATGCAGGACTACCAGCTGATCGAGAAGCTGGCGCACCAGAACCGCGAGCGCATCCCCGAGCGTGTCGTGCACGCCAAGGGCTCGGCGGCCTACGGCACGCTGACCATCACCCACGACATCAGCCGCTACACCAAGGCCAAGGCCCTGCAGCCGGGCGCGACGTCCGAAGTGTTGCTGCGCTTTTCCACCGTGGCCGGCGAGCGCGGCGCGGCCGACGCCGAGCGCGACGTGCGCGGCTTTGCCCTGAAGGTCTATACCGACGAGGGCAACTGGGACCTGGTGGGCAACAACACCCCGGTGTTCTTCATCCGCGACCCGCTGAAGTTCCCCGACTTCATCCGCACCCAGAAGCGCCACCCGGTGTCGAACCTGCGCTCGCCGACGGCGATGTGGGACTTCTGGAGTCTCTCTCCCGAAAGCCTGCACCAGGTGACGATCCTGTTCTCGGATCGCGGCCTGCCGCAGGGCTATCGCCACATGCACGGCTTCGGCAGCCACACCTACAGCTTCATCAACGCCGCCAATGAGCGGGTGTGGGTGAAGTTCCACTTCAAGTCCCAGCAGGGCGTCCGCACCTGGACCAACGAAGAGGGCGATGCGGTGATCGCGGGCGACCGCGAGAGCGCGCAGCGCGACCTGTTCGAGGCCATCGAGGGCGGCGACTACCCGCGCTGGACCCTGAAGGTGCAGATCATGACCGAGGCGCAGGCCCGCGAGACGGCCTTTGATCCGTTCGACCTGACCAAGGTGTGGCCGCATGCCGACTTCCCGCTGATCGAGGTCGGCGTGCTGGAGCTGAACCGCAATCCGGACAACTATTTCGCCGAGGTCGAGCAGAGCTCGTTCTCGCCGTCGAACATCGTGCCCGGGATCGGCTTCTCGCCCGACAAGGTGCTGCAAGGCCGGCTGTTCGCCTATGCCGACGCGCACCGCTACCGGGTGGGCACGCACTACGAGGCGCTGCCGGTCAATCGTCCGCGCTGCCCGGTGAACCACTACCACGCCGACGGCGCCATGCGCTTCGATGCGCCGGGGCGGACGCAGGCCTGGTACGAGCCGAGCAGCTTCGGCGGACCGGTGCAGGAGCCGTCCGCGGCCGAGCCGCCGCTGCCGCTGTACGGCGACGCCGACCGGTTCGATCACCGAGCGGGCAATGACGACTACGCCCAGCCGGGCGCGCTGTTCCGGCTGATGAGCCCGGCCCAGCAAGCCCAGCTGTTCGGCAACATCGCCGCCGCCATGCAGGGCGTGCCCGAGGCGATCGTGCGTCGCCAGCTGGTCCACTTCCACCGCGCCGACCCGGCCTATGCCGCCGGCGTCGCTTCGAGACTGGGGATCGTGTTCGACGCGGCCCCCATCGCCGCCGAGTAGACGCTCGCTCGGCGGCCCGAGGAGGACCGCCACCCGCCCAGCCCCCGGCTGTCCTCCTCCACCCCATGAAAGGAGACATCCGATGACCCGTCCCGACCCGATCTCTAACCGCATCGCTGGTTTCAGCCTGCTGGCCCTGGGCGCCGCCGCCGGCGTCGTGCTGCCGCATCCGGTCACCACGGCCCTGTGGTCGGCCTCGGCCCGGGCGTTCCGCCGGGCCGGCGACGAGGCGATGGTCTCGCGCCTGCTGTCGGCGACGAAGTTCGGGCCGCGGATCCGTCGGGGCCTGAAGCGGCCGACGGCGGGCATGCTGTATTATGGAAGGGCGGGGTTGGCTTGAAGATCCTCCCCCTGTGGGGGAGGCGATCGCGTAGCGATCGGTGGGGGGAGTGACCGCGTAACCAGCCATCGCCTCGAAAGCTGAAAACGGCCCCCCTCCGGCCTTCGGCCGCCTCCCCCACGGGGGGAGGTTCCTTTTGCCTAGAACCGCGGCCGGAAATCCCGCGGCGCCCATCCGAAATCCCTGACCGCGTCGGACGAGTCGAACACCAGGTCCTGGCTCATGCGCGCCCCCATGGCCGCCGTGGCGCCAGGGAAGAACGGGCGGGCCAGGGTCAGCAGCAGGGAAAACAGCCAGGGCGGCAAAACCAGGATCGCCGGCCGTCGACCCAGGCCCTCGAACACCCGGCCGGCCATCTGGCGATAGGGCAGGGTCTCGCCGCCGACCAGGGCGTAGGCGCGGTCGAAGGCGGCCGGGGCCGTGGCGGCGGCGATGGCGCCGGCGGCCAGGTCGTCGGCATGGACCGGCTGGCGCAGGCCTTCGCCGGCCCCCGACAGCGGCAGCACCTTGAAGCGGCGGATCAGCCCGGCCAGCCGGCTGACATTGCCGTCGCGGCCCTCGGCGTAGATCAGGGTGGGCCGCAGGATGGTCCAGGCCACGCCATGCTCCGCGCAGAAGGCCTCGACGGCGGCTTCGGCGTCGGCCAGCGCCTTGGCCACGGCGCGCTCGGAGGGCTCGGGCGAGTCCTGCTTGGTGAAGCGACTGGTCGAGGAGAAGGCCACCAGGCGCTTCATGCCCCGCGCCTTGAGCAGCGGCAGCACGGCCGGCAACAGCCAGATCGGCGACAGCGAGAACACCGTGGCCGCGCCGGGCAGCTGTTCGGCCAGGTCGTCGCCCTTCAGGTCGGCGTCGATCCAGCAGGCGTCGCCACCCGGAGGTCTGCGCGACAGGCCCATGGGCTCGTGGCCGGCCGCTTGCAGCCGCTCCATCAGGAAGGTCCCGATTAGGCTGGTGGCCCCCAGCACGAGGATCGGCGTCTTCAGGGTGTTTTCCGCGCTCATGGTCCCTCTATAGTCGCGCCAGGGGAGCTTCGCCCATGCCGATCACCTATGACGAGGTCCGCGCCTTCGCCCTGGCCCTGCCGCTGGTCGCGGACGGGACGTCCTATGGCTATCCCTGCCTCAAGGCGAACGGCAAGTTCCTGACGCGGCTGAAGGAGGACGGCGACAGCCTGGTGCTGCCCGGCGTGCCGTTCGACGAGCGCGAGATGCTGATCGAGGCGGCGCCCGAGGTGTTCTATTTCACCGACCACTACCGCAACTATCCGATGGTGCTAGCGCGGCTGTCGGCGGTGGAGGCGGGAACGGTCAAGCGCCCGATCGAGCGCCACTGGCGGGCCTGCGTGCCGAAGAAGGTCGCCAGGGCCCATGACGAAGGCCCGTGAGGGCGCCTATATCCGGCTGACCAGATTTTGCGGAGCTTTCCATGTCGAACCCCACCCCCGGCGTCCGTTCGGGCGATGTCGAGATCCCCGCCATCGGCCTGGGCACCTACCAGCTGGAGAACGGCCTCGCCCAGACCATGACCGAGAAGGCGCTGGAGCTCGGCTATCGGCATGTGGACACCGCCCAGATCTACGGCAACGAGCAGGATGTCGGCGCGGCGCTGGCGGCGACCGGCGTGGCCCGCGGCGAGATCTTCGTGACCACCAAGGTGTGGATCGACAAGTTCGCGGAAGGCGACCTGCAGCGCTCGGTCGACGAGAGCCTGAAGAAGCTGCGGGTCGATCAGGTCGACCTGCTGCTGCTGCATTGGCCCAAGCCCAAGCCGGCCCTGGCCGAGACCATCGCCGCCCTCAACGCCGTGAAAGTCGACGGTCGCGCGCGGGCCATCGGCCTTTCGAACTTCCCCTCGGCGCTGATGGAGGAGGCCGCCGGCCTTTCCGAAGCGCCGCTGGCCACCAATCAGGTCGAGTACCACCCCTATCTGTCGCAGAAGACCCTGCGGGCCACGGCCGACAAGCTGGGCGCCTCGATCACCGCCTGGTCGCCCCTGGCCCAGGGCAAGGTCGCGGACGATCCGGTGCTGAAGGCGATCGGCGACAAGTACGGCAAGACGCCTGGTCAGGTCACCCTGCGCTGGCAGGTGCAGCAGGGCGTGATCACCATCCCCCGCACCAAGAACCCGGCCCGCCTGGCCGAGAACTTCGCGATCTTCGACTTCGCCCTGACGGATGAAGAGATGGCGGCGGTGTACGGCCTGGCCCGTCCGGACGGCCGCATCGGCGACTGGATCGACGCGGCGTTCAGGTGGGATGTCGAGTAACAGATGCTCCCCCTGAAGGGGGAGCTGTCGCGGAGCGACTGAGGGGGAAGTGATCGCGGCGCGTCAGCAACTGCTTCCCCCTCCGGCCCTCCGGGCCACCTCCCCCTTCAGGGGGAGGATCAAAGAAAAAGGGGCCGCTTTCGCGGCCCCTTCGTCGTTCTGGGATGACCTGAACCTTACAGGTCCAGCAGCAGGCGCTGCGGGTCTTCCAGGGCTTCCTTGACCTTCACGAGGAAGGTCACGGCGCCGGCGCCGTCGACGACGCGGTGGTCGTACGACAGGGCCAAGTACATCATCGGACGGATCTCGATCTTGCCGTTGATGACCATGGCGCGTTCCTTGATCGCGTGCATGCCCAGGATGCCCGACTGCGGCGCGTTCAGGATCGGGGTCGACATCAGCGAACCGTAGATGCCGCCGTTGGTGATCGTGAAGGTGCCGCCCTGCATGTCCTCGATGGCCAGGCCGCCGGTGCGGGCCTTCTTGCCGAGGTCGCCGATGGTCTTTTCGATCTCGGCCAGGTTCAGCGCGTCGGCGTCACGGACGACCGGAACCACCAGGCCCTTGTCGGTGCCGACGGCGACGCCGATGTCGTAGTGGTTCTTGTAGATGACGTCCTGGCCGTCGATCTCGGCGTTGACGTCCGGGATCGCCTTCAGCGCGGCCACGACGGCCTTGGTGAAGAACGACATGAAGCCCAGCTTCACGCCGTGACGCTTTTCGAACACGTCCTTGTACTGGGCGCGCAGGGCCATGACCGCGCTCATGTCGACCTCGTTGAAGGTCGTCAGCATGGCGGCCGTGTTCTGGGCTTCCTTCAGGCGACGGGCGATCGTCTGACGCAGGCGCGTCATCTTCACGCGCTCTTCGCGTTCGTGCAGGGCGCGCGGCGCGGCCGGAGCGGCGGCCGGAGCCGGAGCGCTGGCGCGGGCTTCCAGGGCGGCGAGAGCGTCGCCCTTGGTCACGCGGCCGTCCTTGCCGGTGCCGACGACCTTCGACAGGTCGAGGTTGTTCTCGGCGGCGACGCGGGCCGGGGCCGGGCTGACCGGAGCGGCGGCCGGGGCGGCAGGGGCCGCGGCGGCGGGAGCCGGAGCCGGGGCGGGAGCCGGAGCAGCGGCCGGAGCCGGAGCGGCGGCGGCCGGAGCGGCCGAGGCGGTCGCGCCTTCGGTCACCACGCCCAGGACAGTGCCCGGAACCACGGTGGCGCCTTCCTCGGCGCTGATCGCGGCCAGGACGCCGTCGGCCGGCGAGACGACTTCGAGGCTGACCTTGTCGGTTTCCAGCTCGACGAGCAGCTCGTCCTTCTTCACGGCCTCCCCGGCCTTCTTGGTCCAGCGGGCGACCGTCGCTTCGGTGACGGATTCGCCCAGGGCGGGGGTCATGATGTCGGCCATGTCAGGTTCCGATGTCTCTTTGATCTGGCGGTCGGGGGTCTAAACGAACTTAGGCCGCCGCGCCTATCGAACAAGTCCGAGGGCGCGGCGGCTTGAAGGTTGGTGCTCTTAGGCGAAGGCTTCGGTGAGGAAGGCTTCGAGCTCCTTGAGGTGGCGGCTCATCAGGCCGGCGGCGGTCGAGGCGCTCGCCGGGCGGCCCACATAGCGGGCGCGCTTGGCCTTGATGTCCATCTTGTCGAGGGTCAGCTCGATCCACGGATCGACGAAGGTCCAGCCGCCCATGTTCTTCGGCTCTTCCTGGACCCACAGCAGCTCGGCGTTCTTGAAGCGGTTCAGGACGCCCATGACCGACTTCATCGGCCACGGATAGAACTGCTCCAGGCGCAGGATGTAGACGTCGTCGCGGCCGGTCTTGGCGCGCTGGTCGATCAGGTCGAAGTAGACCTTGCCCGAGCACATGATGACGCGCTTGATCTGATCGTCGCTCTTCAGCGTGATCCCGCCGACGTCGCAGCCGGCTTCGGCGCCGTCCACCATCACGCGGTGGAAGGCGGTGCCTTCGGCCAGGTCCGACAAGTTCGAGACGGCGCGCTTGTGGCGCAGCAGGCTCTTGGGCGACATCACGATCAGCGGCTTGCGGTACTCACGGTGCATCTGGCGACGCAGGGCGTGGAAGTAGTTGGCCGGCGTGGTGCAGTTGACGACCTGCATGTTGTCTTCCGCGCACGACTGCAGGAAGCGCTCGAGGCGGGCCGAGCTGTGCTCGGGGCCCTGGCCTTCGTAGCCGTGCGGCAGCAGCATCACCAGACCGCTCATGCGCAGCCACTTGCGCTCGCCCGAGCTGATGAACTGGTCGATCACCACCTGGGCGCCGTTCACGAAGTCGCCGAACTGGCCTTCCCACAGGGTCAGGGTGTTCGGGTCGGCCAGCGAGAAGCCGTACTCGAAGCCCAGCACCGCCTCTTCCGACAGGGCCGAGTCGATGACTTCGTAGTTGGCCTGGCCGGGGCGGATGTTGTTCAGCGGCGTGTAGTGCTCTTCGGTCTTCTGGTCGATGACGTCGGAGTGGCGCTGGGTGAAGGTGCCGCGGACCGAGTCCTGGCCCGACAGGCGGACCGGGAAGCCTTCGTCGAGCAGGGTGGCGAAGGCCATGTGCTCGGCGGCGCCCCAGTCGAGGCCTTCGCCCTTGGTGAAGGCGTCACGACGGTTCTCGATGGCGCGGCGCACGGTCTTGTGGGCGTCGATGCGCTCGGGGATGGCCGTGATCTTGGCGGCCAGTTCCTGCAGCTTGGCGAGCGGAACGTCGGTCTTGCCGCGGCGCTCTTCGTCGCCCGGCTGGGCCAGGCCCTTCCACTTGCCGTCGAGCCAGTCGGCCTTGTTGGCCTTGTAGCTCTTGCCGGACTCGAATTCCTTGTCGAGGAAGGTCTCGAACTCGCCGACCCAGCCGTCGGACTCGGCCTGGGTGACCAGGCCTTCGGCGATCAGGCGGTTGGCGTACAGTTCGCGCGTCGAGGGGTGGCCCTTGATCTTCGCGTACATCAGCGGCGACGTCATGGTCGGATCGTCGCCTTCGTTGTGGCCGAAGCGACGGTAGCAGACCATGTCGATGACCACGTCCTTGCCGAACATCTGGCGATATTCGGTGGCGATCTTGGCCGCGAACACCACGGCTTCGGGATCGTCGCCGTTCACGTGGAAGATCGGGGCCTCGACCATCAGCGCCATGTCGCTCGGATACGGCGAGCTGCGCGAGTAGCGCGGGCTGGTGGTGAAGCCGATCTGGTTGTTGACGATGAAGTGGATGGTGCCGCCCGTGCGGTAGCCCTTCAGGCCCGACAGGGTGAAGCACTCGGCCACGACGCCCTGGCCGGCGAAGGCCGCGTCGCCGTGCAGCAGCAGCGGCAGCACGTGGCCGCGGCCGGCGTCCGGGGTCTCGCGCAGCAGGAAGGCCTGCTTGGCGCGGGCCTTGCCGATGACGACCGGGTTGACGATTTCCAGGTGCGACGGGTTGGCGGTGAGCGACAGGTGGACCTTGTTGTCGTCGAACTCACGGTCCGACGAGGCGCCCATGTGATACTTCACGTCGCCCGAACCCTCGACGTCCGAGGGGACCGACGAGCCGCCTTGGAACTCGTGGAAGATCACGTGGTAGGGCTTGCCCATCACGGCGGCCAGCACGTTCAGGCGGCCGCGGTGCGGCATGCCCAGGACGATGTCCTTCACGCCCAGCGAACCGCCGCGCTTGATGATCTGTTCCATGGCCGGGACCATGGCTTCGCCGCCGTCGAGGCCGAAGCGCTTGGTGCCGGGGAAACGCTTGTGCAGGAAGCGTTCGAAGCCTTCGGCCTCGACCAGCTTCTTCAGGATGGCGACCTTGCCTTCCTTGGTGAAGGTGATTTCCTTGTCGCGGCCCTCGATGCGCTCCTGCAGCCAGGCCTTCTCGGCCGGATCGGAGATGTGCATGTATTGGACGCCGACGTTGCCGCAGTAGGTGCGGCGCAGGATCGACAGGATCTCGCGGATCGTGGCGGTCTCCAGACCCAGCACGAAGTCGAGGAAGATCGGACGGTCGTAGTCGGCCTCGGCGAAGCCGTAGGTCGCCGGATCCAGTTCGCTGGCGTCCTTGGCGGGGTCCAGGCCCAGGGGGTCGAGGTTGGCGGCGAGGTGGCCGCGCATCCGGTAGGCCCGGATCATCATGATGGCGCGCAGGCTGTCCAGCGTGGCGGCGCGGACGGCTTCGGCGGAGGCGCCGGGGGCCTTGCCCTCGACCGCCTTGGCGATCTTGGCTTCGACGGCGGGGGCGACGCTGGCCCACTGGCCGTCAAGCGCGGAGAGCCAGTCGGGGCGGGCGGCGGGAACGCTCTTGGGCGTCCAGGCCGGGTCCTTGGCGGCGCGCTTGACCTGATCGGCCTGCTCGGCCAGCGAGGAGAAGAAGGCGTTCCAAGAGGGCTCGACCGACCCGGGGTTCTCCGCCCACTGGGCGTAGAGGTCCTCAACGAATGCGGCGTTCGCGCCGTAGAGGAAGGAGGTCTCGGTCAAGACCTGATTGATGATGCCTGCGTCGTCCGCCATCGTCTTCGCCTCGATGCTCGCCCGCCGAGGCCATCCGGCGGGATCACGAGCTCGTTTCAAACATGAAGCGCGACGACCGGTTGGCCGCTATCCATTTTCGGCCGCTGCGCTTCGGATCCGTTTACGGGACCGGTTTAGACACCGGTCCCGTAAATATAGTCTCTCAATCACCCGTCGCCCGCGCCGTGCGGCGGGGCCCAGGTGATTTTTTCGGATCGTCGACTGGCGGTCGCAAAAAACCTGGGCCCCGCGCAGGGCGGGGTTTCGGTAGTCTTTTAGCCCTTGAGGACTTCGAGCAGGGTCTCGCCCAGCTTCGCCGGCGACGGCGAGACGCGGATGCCCGCTTCTTCCATCGCAGCGATCTTGTCCTCGGCGCCGCCCTTGCCGCCCGAGATGATGGCGCCGGCGTGACCCATGTGACGGCCCGGAGGGGCCGTGCGACCGGCGATGAAGCCGACCATGGGCTTCTTGCGGCCGCGCTTGGCTTCGTCCTTCAGGAACTGGGCCGCTTCTTCTTCGGCCGAGCCGCCGATCTCACCGATCATGACGATCGACTTGGTGGCTTCGTCGGCCAGGAACAGTTCCAGCACGTCGATGAACTCGGTGCCCTTGACCGGGTCGCCGCCGATGCCGACGGCCGTGGTCTGGCCCAGGCCCGCGTTGGTGGTCTGGAACACGGCTTCGTAGGTCAGGGTGCCCGAACGCGACACGACGCCGACCGAGCCTTCCGAGAAGATCGAACCCGGCATGATGCCGATCTTGCACTGGTTCGGGGTCAGGACGCCCGGGCAGTTCGGGCCGATCAGGCGCGACTTGGAGCCTTGCAGGGCCTTCTTCACGCGCACCATGTCCAGCACCGGGATGCCTTCGGTGATGCAGACGATCAGCGGGATTTCCGCGTCGATGGCTTCCAGGATCGAGTCGGCCGCAAAGGGCGGCGGAACGTAGATCACCGAGGCGTCGGCGCCGGTAGCTTCCTTGGCTTCGCCGACGGTGTCGAACACCGGCAGGCCGATGTGCGTCTGGCCGCCCTTACCCGGGGTGACGCCGCCGACCATCTTGGTGCCGTAGGCGATGGCCTGTTCCGAGTGGAACGTGCCCTGGGCGCCGGTGAAGCCCTGGGTGATGACCTTGGTTTCAGAACCGATGAGGATCGACATGATTAGCGAGCACCCTTCACGGCCGCGACGATCTTCTCGGCGCCGTCAGACAGATCGTTGGCGGCGATGACGTTCAGGCCGCTTTCCGAGATGATTTTCTTACCCAGTTCGACGTTGGTGCCTTCCAGGCGAACGACGAGCGGAACCGTCAGGCCGACTTCCTTCACGGCGGCGATGACGCCTTCCGCGATGATGTCGCAGCGCATGATGCCGCCGAAGATGTTGACCAGGATGCCCTTCACGGCCGGATCGGCGGTGATGATCTTGAAGGCCGCGGTGACCTTCTCCTTCGAAGCGCCGCCGCCGACATCGAGGAAGTTGGCCGGCTCGGCGCCGTACAGCTTGATGATGTCCATGGTGGCCATGGCCAGGCCGGCGCCGTTGACCATGCAGCCGATTTCGCCATCGAGGGCGATGTAGGCCAGGTCGTACTTCGAGGCTTCGATTTCCTTGGGGTCTTCTTCGCTCTCGTCGCGCAGGGCGCGGATGTCCGGGTGGCGGAACAGCGAGTTGCCGTCGAACGACAGCTTGGCGTCCAGGACGCGCAGGTGGTCGTCGGCGGTGACGATCAGCGGGTTGATCTCCAGCATCGCCATGTCCTTGGCCAGGAACGCCGTGTAGAGCTGCGTCAGCAGCACGGCGGCTTCCTTGGCCAGGCCGCCGGTCAGGCCGAGAGCCTTGGCCAGCGCGCGCTGGTGGGTCGGCCACACGCCGGTGGCGGGGTCGATCGAGAACGAGTGGATCTTCTCCGGCGTGGCGTGGGCCACGTCTTCGATGTCCATGCCGCCTTCGGTCGAGGCGACCACCGAAACCATCGAGGTTTCACGGTCGACCAGCAGCGACAGGTAGAATTCCTTGGCGATCGCCGCGCCTTCTTCGATGTAGAGGCGGTTGACCTGCTTGCCCTTGGGGCCGGTCTGGTGCGTCACCAGCACGCGGCCGAGCATTTCGGCGGCGTTGGTCTTGACGTCTTCGACCGACTTGACGACGCGGACGCCGCCCTTGGCGTCGGGGCCGAGGCCCTCGAACTTGCCCTTGCCGCGGCCGCCGGCGTGGATCTGGCTCTTCACGACGAAGACCGGACCGCCCAGCTTCTCGGCGGCGGCGACGGCTTCATCGACGGTGAACGCCGCGAAGCCACGCGGGACGGGGGCGCCGAACTCCGCGAGGACGGCTTTGGCTTGATGCTCGTGAATGTTCATGAGGGGACCGGTCTTCCGCGACGGTTCTTGAATGTGGCGGCGTTATAGGAGCGTGATTTCGCAGGCGCAACCGCACTTGGACGATAAGGCGCCCCCATATTTTCGATCCGTTGTCCGAACGGACAACGGCGCCGCCTTCCTGGGCCGAACGATCGAAAAGCCTGATCTTTTGGCAAATCGTCCACAGCCCCTGGCTGGCAAGGCGTTGAGGACCGGAGGAAGGGCGAAATAACGATGTTACCGCTCACTTCAATCGCGAAATGAGGCGACTTGTGCGCTGCGATTGTGCAGTGCTCGCCGTGGGAGCGCATTTGCCGCACTTCGTGACGAAGTATTGCTGCGGTCGTCGACCGCCGTGCGGCGAGCGCCGGAAAAACAACGACTTAGATACGATACATTTTGTGCAAAATCGGAAAACCGGGGCAGGATATACTCGGCGCGACCTTCCGTCTTGAAAGTATCAATCATTTATTGACCGTCCCGAAGCTTCTCCTTGCTGGACACTTTCTGGGTAAAACCCCCGGATCGGCATTGGAAGGGCTTCCATGTTCAACCGCTCGCAAGTTCAGGCCGTCGAGACCCTCTCGGCCCTCGACCGGTCGCTGGCGACCATCGAGTTCGATCCGAAGGGCCGGATCCTGACCGCGAACGCGAACTTCTGCTCGGCCATGGGCTACGACCTGGCCGAGATCGTCGGCCAGCACCACAGCCTGTTCGTCGAGCCCGACTATGCCGCCAGCAGCGACTACGCGGCCTTCTGGGCCAAGCTCGGCCGGGGCGAGTTCGACGCCCGCGAGTACCTGCGGGTGGGCAAGGGCGGCCGCGAGGTGTGGATCCAGGCCTCGTACAATCCGATCCGCAACGCGCGCGGCGCGGTGACCCGGATCGTCAAGATCGCCACCGACATCACCGAGCAGAAGCGCCGCGCCGCCGAGCAGCACGGCAAGATGGAGGCCATCGGCCGGGCCCAGGCGGTGATCGAGTTCACCCCGGCCGGCGAGATCCTGACCGCCAACCAGAACTTCCTCGACGCCCTGGGCTATTCGCTGGGCGAGATCCAGGGCCGTCATCACCGGATGTTCGTCGAGCCGGCCGAGGCTGATGCGCCCGGCTACGCCGCCTTCTGGGCCAGGCTGAACGCCGGCGAGTTCGTCGCCGCCGAGTTCAAGCGCCTGGGCAAGGGCGGGCGCGCGGTGTGGATCCAGGCCTCGTACAACCCGATCTTCGACCACCGGCGCCGCATCGCCAAGGTCGTGAAGTTCGCCACCGTGGTCACCGGCCGGGTCGAGGCCGTCAACGCCATCGCCACGGGGCTGGACCAGCTGGCCCGCAACAACCTGACCTACCGCATCGAACGGCCGGTCGACCCGCAGTTCGCCAAGGTGCGCGAGGACTTCAACAGCGCCATGTCGTCGCTGGACGGCGCCATGGGCGTGGTGGCCTCGGCCACCCAGAGCGTCGGGGCCGGGGCGCAGGAGATCTCGATCGCCGCCGACGACCTGTCGCGCCGCACCGAGATCCAGGCCTCGAACCTGGAGGAGGCGGCCGCCGCCCTCGACCAGATCACGGCCACCGTCAACCGCAGCGCCGAGGGCGCGCGCGAGGTCTCGCAGGTGGCCTCGGCCGCCCGCATCGACGCCACCCGCTCGGGCGAGATCGTCGGCGAGGCCGTCGCGGCCATGGGCGAGATCGAGGAAAGCTCGGGCAAGATCACCAGCATCATCGGCGTGATCGACGAGATCGCCTTCCAGACCAATCTGCTGGCCCTGAACGCGGGCGTGGAAGCGGCCCGGGCCGGCGACGCCGGCAAGGGCTTCGCGGTCGTGGCGTCGGAAGTGCGAGCCCTGGCCCAGCGCTCGGCCGAAGCCGCCAAGGAGATCAAGGCCCTGATCGCCAGGAGCACCTCGCAGGTCGGCCGCGGCGTGCGGCTGGTCGGCGAGACCGGCGAGGCCCTGGCCACCATCGTCGACAAGGTCGGCAAGATCGACGGCCTGATCCTGGAGATCGCCCAGTCCTCGCGCGAGCAGGCCACGGGCCTGTCGGAGGTCAACACCGCCGTCAACCGCATGGACGAGGTCACCCAGCGCAACTCGGCCATGGTCGAGGAAGCCACCGTCGCCTCGGCCAGCCTGAAGCTGGAAGCCGGCGAACTGGCGCAGATGGTGTCGAGGTTCGAGGTCAGCGCCGGCAGGACGGGGACGCAAGCTGTGAGGCGGCGGGCTTAGTCATAAGGAACCTCCCCCTGTGGGGGAGGCGATCGCGTAGCGATCGGAGGGGGGAGTAGTTGCTGCCCTTCCGGCGCCGCAGAAGCTGAAAACGTCCCCCCACCGGCCTTCGGCCGCCTCCCCCACAGGGGGAGGTTCTTTCTCTACTTCACCGCCACGGTCGCGCGGCGCTCCAGCTTGCCCCAGCCGACGCGGCCGCCGCGCACGGCGGTCAGCACTGATTTCACCACCACGTAGTACATCAGCTGGCGGTAGCCGAAGCGCTGCACCGGCAGGTAGGGCAGGTCGGCCCAGGGCGCGCGCTTCTCCAGGGCCATGCCCAGGGCGCCGGCCGACAGGTCCACCAGAATGAACACCGCCCAGTAGAGCAGGCCGCGCACCATGTCGTCGGGCCGCCACTCCAGCGGATGGGCGAGCGCGGCGTAAAGGCCCGAGACCAGGCTCCAGATCACGGCCAGGTCGACCAGCGGCGCGGCCACGGCCAGCAGGATCTGGAACAGCCAGATCTGGGGCAGGGCCACGAAGCCCAGCACCGGGGTCTTCGGATTGAACAGCGCCGCGCGGTGCTTCCACACGCATTGCAGGGTGCCGAACGACCAGCGGAAGCGCTGCTTGAGCAGCCCCGACACCGTGTCGGGGGCCTCGGTATAGGCGCGGGCGGCCGGGTCGAAGGCCACCTTCCAGCCGGCGCGCTGGCAGGCGATGGTCAGGTCCTGGTCCTCGGCCAGGGTGTCTGAGGGATAGCCGCCCAGGGCGTCGAGCACGCTCTTGCGCCATGCCCCGACGGCGCCGGGCACCACGGTCACCGCGCCCAGGGCCGCCAGCGCCCGCCGCTCCAGGTTCTGGGCGGTGACGTATTCCAGCGCCTGCCAGCGGGTGACGATGTTGAGGCGGTTGCCGACGATGGCGTTGCCGGCCACCGCGCCGATCTTGGGATCTGCGAACCAGCGCACCAGCCGGCCGATGGTCGAGGTGGGGAACTGGGTGTCGGCGTCCAGGGCCACGACATATTCGCCCCTGGCCACGGCCAGGCCGCGGTTGACGGCCCGCGCCTTGCCGCCGTTCTCGAACGACAGCAGGGTCACGCGCGGATCGCCCGCGAAGTGGTCGCGCACCTCCTGGGCCGTGCGGTCCTTGGAGCCGTCGTCGAGGACCAGCACTTCGATGTTCGTCCAGTCGCTTTCCAGGATCCGCGCCACCGAGGCGGCGATGACCTTCTCCTCGTTGAAGCAGGGGATCAGCACGCTGACCAGCGGACCGGTGGCGGGGTCGAGGTCGTCGGGCGTGCGCTCGGTCGCCTTGTGGACGAGGGCCAGGCAGGCCAGGAAGACGAGGCGCGCCACGCCCAGGGCGATGGCGGTGATGAAGAGCCCGACCAGCAGGGCGTTCAGCCCCCGGAAGAAGCCGAAACCCAGGCGGTCCAGCGCCAGGCCCACCGGGTCGCGTTCGCTCTTGGGCATCACCTGCTCGGGGGTCATGCCGGCCAGTTCGCCGACCGTGACGAGGCGATAGCCGCGGGCGCGGATGCCGTCGATCAGGCCGGGCAGGGCCTTGATGGTGTTCTCGCGATTGCCGCCGGCGTCGTGCAGCAGCACCACCTGGCCGGGATTGGCGCCCGGATGGTCGAGCCGGTCGAGCGCGCGGTCGATGATCACCTGCGGCGGCGGCTTCTGCCAGTCGTCGGTGTCGATCCGCAGGCCGACGATCAGGTAGCCGAGCGTCTGGGCGATGACCAGCGGGTCCACCTCGCGCGGGGTCGAGGGCTCGGCGTCGCCGAAGAACGGCGGGCGGAACAGGCGCATCGAGCGGCCGGTGACCACCTCGAACAGGCGCTGGGTGGCGTTCAGCTCGACCTGGGTCTGGGGCAGCGGCGTCTCGCCGATATTGGGGTGGGTCCAGGTGTGGCCGCCCACATCGTGGCCCTCGCGGATCTCGCGCGCCACCAGGCCCGGATGCTTCTGCATGTTCTGGCCGATGACGAAGAAGGTCGCCGGGGCGTTCTTGGCCTTGAGGATGTCGAGGATCTTCGGCGTCCAGCGCGGGTCGGGACCGTCGTCGAAGGTCAGGGCCACCAGGCCCGGCTTCTGGCCGTAACGCTCGATGACATAGGAGCTGGGCAGCACGTCGTAGGTCTCGCCCGAGATCAGGCCGGTGTCGGGGTCGAACTCCAGGGAGCGCTTGCCGGGCGTGGGCAGGGACGAGACGCGCAGCACCTCGCCGCCGCCGTCGAAGTCGACGCTCTGGCCGGCCGGGATGCGGGTGAGGCCCGAAGCCGCGCCCTTGCCGTAGGGCTGGCCCAGCACGCTCCACACGCCCGGATCCTCGCCGCCCATGCGCCACAGGCCATAGCCGCGCGGCCGGAACGGGTCGGTGGCCTTGATCTGGTTGAACAGGGTGGCCGCGTCGAGGAACCACACGACGTGCTTGTCGCCGTTGTCGGCGGCGTAGGCGTAGGTGGGGTTGAGGGCGTCGTCGTCCATGCGGATGGCCGCACCGGCGTCCTGGGCGTTGCGGATCGCCTCGTGGAAGGTGGCCGCGTCGCCGCTGGCCGCCGTCCCGTCGGCCTTCAGCGTCCAGTCGTAGCCGTAGGCGCCCAGCGCCATCACGGTGCGGGCCGGATCGAGGGTGGCGAAGCGCTTGTCGAGTTCGCTCTCGTACCAGTCCTGGCCGGCGTTGGGGCCGGGATCGCCGCCGCCGTAGTGCTGGTCGTAGGCCATCAGCACGATGGTGTCGGCCGACTGCTGCAGGCGTTTCAGCGGCCAGCCCTGCTCGTCGAAGGGCGCGGTGACCCAGACCTCGCGGCCCGAGGCCCTGAAGGCCGCGCGGGCCTCGTCCAGCAGCAGCGGATAGTTGGCCAGGCCCTTGGGCGACAGGGCCTCCAGGTCGAAGATGTAGCCGCCGAAGCCGCGCCGCTGGGCCAGGGCGACCAGGTTGTCGATCAGCGCCTTGCGGGCGGCCGGGTCGGCCAGCAGGGCGTCGGCCATCGGACCGTTGAAGCTGGCGTTAGCCGAGTTGTGGACCAGCGGCAGCACGGTCGGGTGGTTGGGCGCGGCGGCGATGCGGGCCGTGCCGACCGGGTCGTCGTCGACCGAGATCTGGCCCTTGGGGCCGTTCAGCGCCACCCACTGCGGCGAGACGACGTCGAGGCCGGCGATGTGCCGGCGCAGGGACTCGCGGCTGTCCTCGTCCCAGGGCACGTAGAAGCCGACGCTGAGCGGCTTGGCCGCGCCGATGGCGGCCGGCGTCTTGGGGGCGGGCAGGGCGCGCCAGGCCGGCGGCTTGGCGGGCTTGAGGCGATGGACCGTCTCCTCGTGCAGCGCCGACAGCACGTGGGGGTCCTTCAGCGTCACCGCCGGCAGGCGCGGGGCGAAGGCCAGGGTGGCCAGGAAGCCGGCGACGATCGCCGCCACCAGCGACAGGGCTATGCCCGCCGCGAGGGTGAACCTGCGCCGCCGCTTGCCGGTGGGATCATGGAAGATGTGCCGATCGTCGCCGCTCATCGCGCCGTGCCCCGTTCATACCGCTGATAACACGGTTTCGGCGGCGCAATGATCCTCGATCATGTCCGAACGGTGGCGCTTGAACGGCCTTGAAGCGACTGCGACTTTTTGGCGGGGGATCGCCTTCTGCCCCTCGCTCCCGTCATTCCCGCCCTTGTGGCGGGAAACCCTGGTTCCGCTTCCACAAGAGGCGCAAGCGGACTGCTCAGCAGTCCGCCCCTCTCACCCTTGCAGCTGACAGAGGGGTTCCCGCCACAAGGGCGGGAATGACGGGAGGAATGGAGAGGCGGCGGATTAGTCCACCCAGTCCTTCTCGAGCCGCTTGCTGGCCAGGAAGAACAGGCCGGCCGCCACGAGGTAGAAGGCCATGCCGGTATAGATCGACCAGCGCAGCGACTCCGCGCCGAACACCGGCTTCAGGAGGTCGGAGACCAGGCCGAAATAGTAGATGCCGACGGCGATGCCGAGGAGGTTGTTGATCAGCAGGAACAGGGCCGAGGCGGTGGTGCGCATCGGGGCCGGGGCCAGGTGCTGGACGGCGGCGGTGATGGGGCCCAGCCAGGCCAGGTTCAGGCCCGTGGGGATCAGGAAGATCAGGAAGGCGGCGGTCATGGCGCCGGTGCGGCCCAGGCCTCCGAACAGCGCGCCGCTGTTCATGGCCAGCAGGAAGCAGGGCACCGAGATCAGGAAGGCGATGGCGGGCGTGATCGGGTAGCCCGACTTGGACTTGGCGCCCAGCTTGTCGGCCACGACGCCGCCCAGCCAGATGCCCAGCAGGCCGCCGAACAGGGCGATGCCCGAATAGTACCAGGCGGTCTGCGACAGGGTGAGGCCGAGGCTGCGCATGAAGAAGCTGGGCAGCCAGGCGGCCACGCCATAGCCGCACACCGACGAGGCGGCGGCCCCGAACGACAGCAGCCAGAACGACGGCTTGGCCGCCAGCAGGCGCACCGCGTCGCCGAACGGCGGGACAGGGGCCGGCGCGGGCGGCGGCGCGCCCTGGACGCGGTCGGCGCCGCCGCGCACCGGATCCTTGACGATGGCGCGGAAGATCGGGGCCAGCACCACGCCCAGCAGGCCCACGACGATGAACGCCGTGCGCCAGCCGTAGGTCGCGGCCAGCAGGCCGCCGACCAGGGTGCCCAGGCCCGAGCCCAGCGGGATGCCGAAGGCGTAGGCGGCCAGCGCCCGGGCCCGCTGGCTCTTGGGGAAATAGTCGGCGATCAGCGAATAGGCCGGGGCCACGCCGCCGGCCTCGCCGACGCCGACGCCCATGCGCGAGAAAAAGAGCTGCCAGAACCCGCCGGCGAAGCCGCAGAGGGCGGTGAAGCCGCTCCAGACGGTGAGGGCCGCGGTCATGATCCACACGCGGCTGAAGCGGTCGGCCAGCCAGGCGATGGGGATGGCCAGGGTGGTGTAGAGCAGGGCGAAGGCTAGGCCGCCCATCAGGCCGAACTGGCCGTCGGTGAGGCCAAACTCGTCCTTGATCGGCTTGGCCAGGATCCCGAGGATCTGCCGGTCGAGGAAGTTCAGGGTGTAGACGAGGATCAGCGTGGCCAGCACCACGTAGCGATAGCTCGGGGCCGGCGCGGCCTCGTCCTGTTTGCGACCGTCGCTCATCGCCCCACCCTCAAAGAATCAAGCACTGCAATAAGAAAAGGGCGACGGCCTGTTGCAGCAAGCCGTCGCCCGAGGCGTTCGCCTAGAACTTCACTTCGAACGACGCCGTCACCGTGCGCGGCGGGCCGTAGAAGGCGCTGACGGAGTTGCCGTAGAAAACGGCCGCCGACTGCGGGAAGTTGTAGCCGCCGATGCGATAGCGCTCGTCGCCGAGGTTCTTGCCGGTCAGGGCGGCCTTGTAGCGGCCTTGCGCCGAGGTCCAGATCAGGCTGGCGTCATAGAGCCAGTAGGACCCCTGATCGAGCGCCGAGGGGATCTCGAACATGTGGTAGGACGAGCGGTACGAGGCCGTCGGGGTGAAGGTGATCGAGCCGTTGTCGCCCAGGTCGTGGCTGAAGTTCAGGCCGAAGTTGCCCGTCCACTTGGGGGTGTTCTGGAACACCCGCGAGTTGGAGAAGTCGCGCACCACCGGCGGCGTCGAGGTCAGGTCCAGCGCCTTGTATTCGTCGAACTGCGCCTTGATGTAGCCCAGCGAGACGTTGGCGCTGACCCAGTGGGCCAGCTTGGCGATCCCCTCGACCTCGAAGCCCGACATGTGGGCGCGGCCGACGTTCAGCACCTGGCTGGCGATCGAGGCGCCGACCGGGGTCTGCTGGGTGACCTGCATGTCCTTGTACTTGGAGTAGAACACCGCGGTGTTCAGGCTCAGGCGACGGTCGAAGAAGTAGCCCTTCAGGCCGCCTTCGAACGAGTCGACGGTCTCGGGCTCGTAGCCGTCGGCCGAGTTGGGCGTCAGGATCTGGTCGGAGCGCATGTCGAAGCCGCCCGACTTGAAGCCCTGGCTGTAGGAGACGTAGGCGTTCAGGTCGTCGCTGATCTCGTACTTGGCGCTGAGGCGCGGGGTGAACTTCGAGAAGGTCTTCTTGTTGGTGAAGCTCGAGCGCAGCAGGCCGGGCACGGCGGCGTTGTTGCCGAACAGCGGGCTGCGGATGCCCGTGAAGTTCTGGCGATAGACGCGGCCGTACTTCTCGTCGCGGGTCATGCGGCCGCCGACCGAGACCGACAGGCGCTCGGTCAGGTCGTAGCTGACGTCGGCGAAGGCCGAGTAGCTTTCGGTGTCGACATTGCCGGCGGTGGCGATGGTGGTGTTGATCTGGCTGACCACGGTGTCGAAGGCGCCGGCGGCGGTTGCGTTCATGTAGTAGACGCCGGCCACGCCCTGCCAGCGGTCGCCGGTGAACAGCGCCTGGAATTCCTGGCTGAACTGGTGGTCGTTGTAGCGGCCGGGAATGTCGAGATAGGCGCCCGGCAGCTCGTCGAAGTCGATGGTGCCTTCGGTGTTGCCCGAGCGGTAGGCGGTGATCGACTTGACGGTGATCAGGTCGTTGATCGTCCACTGGCCCAGCAGCGACACGCCGCTGTTCTCGACGCGGTTGGTGTCGCCCGAGCCGGCGCGGGTGTCGTAGACGTCGGGCAGCACCTCGCCGCCGGGGATCGGCTGGCCCAGGATGTTCAGCGCCTGCACCTCGCGGTGGCCATGGCGCGGGTTCGACTTGTCGCGGGTGGTGTCGGCCGACAGCCGGAAGAACAGCGCGTCGGTGGGCGTGTATTCGACGCTGACGCGGCCGGTGGCGACGTCCTTGTCGTAGTGCTCGGCGCCGGTGTTGAGGTTCTTGCCGTAGCCGTCGTGGTCGAAGCTGGCGGCGGCGAAGCTGACCGCCAGCTTGTCGCCGATCGGGGCCTTGGCCGAGACCAGGAAGTCGCGCTGGTCGTAGCTGCCCAGCGAGGCCTTCAGGCGCAGCTCCGGCTCGGGGCCGATCTTGCGGGTCACGTACTTCACCGCGCCGCCGATGGTGTTGCGGCCGTACAGCGTGCCCTGCGGGCCGCGCAGCACTTCGATGCGCTCGATGTCGAACACGTCGAGCACCGCGCCCTGCGGGCGGGCGATGTAGACGTCGTCGACATAGAGGCCCACGCCGGGCTCGAAGCCCCAAAGCGGGTCCTGCTGGCCGACGCCGCGGATGAACGAGATCAGGGTCGAGTTGGAGCCGCGCGCCACCTGCAAGGTCAGGTTGGGGGTCGACTGCTGAAGGCTGGTGATGTCCGAGGCGCCCATGCGCTCCAGCGCGGCGGCGCCGTAGGCCGAGACGGCCACCGGCACGTCCTTCAGGGTCTCTTCGCGCCGGCGGGCGGTGACGACCACCTCTTCGACGCCGACGCCTTGCTCCGTCGTCGCCTGTTCCTGTGCAACCGCGAGATTGCTCGCGGCGCCCCACGCCGCGCCAGCCAGCAGCGCAGCCTTCCACATCGTTTTCATGGACAGCCCCTCTTAACCTAGATGCGTTTCGTCCCTCACGCCGGCCGGGCCGTCTTGAGCGGCCTCGTTTCCAGCGTTTCCCGCACGATTTCACCGTCGCGAGAATTCGACTTCACTGTCACCTAGGTTGAGGAAATGCGCCAGCCTTTTTTCACCAGGTGGTGAAAAGTGTAATCCGAGGGCGGAGGGGCGCCTGCGTCAGGCCTTGCCGGACCTGGCCACGACCGCCTCGAAACCCGCGGCGCAGTAGGCGAACAGGCGCGCGCGCACGGCCTCCAGGTCGCTGGAATGGCACACCCCCTCCGACAGCGAGTCGATGCGGCCGGTCTCCGACAGGGCCAGCATCATCGAGCCGGTCAGGAACTGGTAGCACCAGTAGAGGTCGCGATACTCCGCGTCGGGACGGACGATCTTCAGCGTGTCGACCAGCTGGTGGACGACGGGGTCGAAGAACCGGGCCATGGTCTCGCCGCCCCAGACGGGGGTGTTGTTCACCTGGGCGACCAGGGCGAAATAGCTCTTCCAGCCGCCGCCGCCCTCCTGCGAGATGCGCAGCAGGGGGTCGATGAAGGCGGTGATCACGCCCTCCACCGTCATGCGCGCCCCGAAGGTCTCGACATAGGCGTTCATCGAGACGCTGCGGGCCTGGTTGAGGATCTCGGCCCGACGCAGGAACACCGCGTCGAACAGCTCGCGCTTGGCGCCGAAATAGTAGTGGATCAGGGCGGTGTCGACGCCGGCCTCGGCGGCCACCTGGCGCGTGGTCACGCCGTGGAAGCCGTGGCGCGCGAACAGGCCCTCGGCGGAGTCGAGGATGGTCTCCTTCAGGTCCAGGCCCGTGGCCTTGGAAGGACGGCCCCGCCCGCCGGAACGGGCGCGGGTCTTGGCGGCGGTCATGTGGAGGGGACCCATCCGTGAACAGCGTTGTTCCTCGGATAGGCCCGCTTCCGGCGCCGTGGCAAGAGCGGGGCCGTTCGGCGGGGCCTCAGCGCAGCGTCACGGCGTGAACGTTCTCGCCCGGCGCGAGGGTGAAGGCGGCGGCCTCGAACGCCGGCGGGCCCATCATGCCCTTCGCGTCGTTGGAAAAGCCGTAGGGCTCGGCCGGAATGCCGAACGCGTTGGTTCCCAGGCGGCCGTCGCCGTCGACATCGTGGAAGGCGCGGATGGCGTAGGTCCCGATCGGCAGCTCGAGGCGCAGGCTCGGGGCGGCTGCGGCGGCGGGAACGTCGACCGAGGCGACCGCCTTGCCGCCTTTCCAGGCCTGGGCGCTGTCGTAGACGGCGACGTGCAGCGCGCCAGTGTGGGCCTTCAGGTCGGGGAAGGTCAGGACGAGGCTGGCGTCGGCCGGGGGCGCGGCGGCGGGCGGCGCGGCGACGACGGGAATGTCCTGACAGAGGCCGGCGACGGGGAGGGCGAGAAGCGCGACGCTGGCGAGAAGGGCGGCAAGACGCATGAAGAGGGTCCTTGAAGGGCGCGGAGGCAACAGACTGTGAAACGACAACGCGCTCAACCGAAGAACACGCGCCACAGCAGGCGGCCGGGCAGGAAGGTGAAGGCGCCGGCGATCAGCAGGCCGCCGACGAACAGGCCGGTCATGAAGCGCCGGTGCAGGTGGACGTTGTGGCGGCGGGCGGCGTAGACGGCCATCGGCAGGGCCACGATGGTCCAGCCCGACAGCAGGTGGATCCAGCTCATGGCGCCGTGGTTCATCTCGCGGATGAACAGCGAGCTGACCGCCGTGGTCGCCATGGCCACGACCCAGGTCCAGCCCAGGGCGCGGTGCAGGCGCGTGCCCTTGACCCCGACCATCAGCACCGTGCCGATCGCCAGCGCCGTCAGGGCGGCGGCGATGTGGATCTGGATCTTCGCCGGCGCGGCCGCCACCAGCGACAGGTTCGGCAGGTGGACGCCGGCGCGCAGCATCATGACCGGGGCGGCGGCGATCACCGTGGCGACGAGCACGCCGGCGAGGCCCTTGCGCCGGAAGCGGCGGGCGGCGGCGTCATGCATTGACAGGCTGGTCTGGGGCATCTTGATCTCCGGGCGGCGGCGGGGTGCGTCGCCGTTGCAGGATCGATAGGAGCCGAGCGGGCCGTGTCTCAATCGCCGTTACGTGAGCAGCCGGGTCGGCTTCGCCAATCGCCGCCGCCCGCCGTTCGCGCTTCGCGAATGGCGGCCCTGGCGGCGGCGCACGGACGCGGCGTCGTGGTGGCGGGGATCGCCGGCCTGTTCCTGGCCTTCGCCGGCGCGTTCGGCACCGGCGATGCGCCGCTGTGGATCCGGCTCGTCTACTGGCTGGTGCTGTGCTGGTCGGGCGCGGCGGCCGGGGCGGCCGTGGGCGCGGTCGTCCAGAACAGCGGCCTGACCGAGCGCCGGCCGTTCGTCGGCGGGGCGGTGATCACCCTGGGGGTCGCCCTGCCCGGCACGCTGTACGTCTGGGCGATGTCGAGCCTGATGTTCGGCGCCCTGCCGAAGCTGGAGAACCTGCGACACTACTTCCTGCCGGTGCTGGTCATCACCGCGGCGATCACGGCCCTCAACTTCCTGGTCGCCCGCAAGCCGGTCGAGACCCATGCGGCCGCCCCCGAGGCGCCGCCGCCGCGCTTTCTCGAACGCCTGCCGCCCAAGCTGCGCGGCGCGACCCTCTTCGCCGTCGAGGCCCAGGACCATTACCTGCGCCTGCACACCTCCAGGGGCGAGGACCTGATCCTGATGCGCCTCTCCGACGCCATAGCCGAGCTGGAAGGCATCGAGGGCGCCCAGACCCACCGCTCGTGGTGGGTGGCGCGCGCGGCGGTGGTCGAGGCCCGTCGCGGCGACGGCCGGGCCGTGCTGACCCTGGCCGGCGGGGCCGAGGCCCCGGTCAGCCGCGCCTACGCTAAGGCCCTGCGCGAGGCGGGCTGGTTCTAGGCGGCGCGTCCCCGCCGCTGGGCCAGCAGCGCCTGCAGCCGTGTCCAGCCCTTGCGGGCCGCCTCGGCGTCGATCGAGCCCTCGGCCGGCGCGCCGCTCGGCGCTGGTCCGATGTCGGCGCCGCCCCGCACCAGCGTGATGGCCATATCCTCGCTTTCCGCCGCCCGCAGTGGTTTTAGGCCCTGGAGGTCGCTGGCGTTGGGATCGGCGCCCCGCTTGATGAGAAGCTGAGCGACCGCCGGCGAATAGGCTTCATGCAGGGGCGTGCGCCCCAGGACGTTGCGCGCGTTCGGAGGCGCGCCGTGATCGAGCAAGAGTTTCGCCACGGCCAGCGCCCGCTCTTCGGAGTACGAAGCCTTGCAGCGGAAGGCGTCAGACGGGATCGAAGCAAGGTCGAAGCGCGCGCCCGAAGCAAGCAGGGCGCGCAGAATCTCGGGTTGGCACGAGATCGCGGCGTCGACCACGAGGTCCACACGCTGCGCCGTGGCGACACCCTCGAGGGCGCCGGCCGAGGCCAGGATCTTGGTCATGTCGAGGCGCTCCGAGGAAACGGCCATCTCCAGCGGCGTCTTCGTGCCGGGATCGTATTGATAGGCGCGGGCAGGGCGGTCGATTGGAAAGCCCGCGGCGATCAGCGCCTGCATGCTCTCGGGCGAAAGCGTCCCGGCCGCCTGGACGACCAGTCTCTGGCCGCCGACGGAACGCGGATCGATCCCTTCCTCGCGAAAGACGTCGATCGTCCTCGCATCGGCCGTCAGCCATCGGCGAGCCGGTACGAGCTTGTCGACGCCCGCGGCGATCTCTCCGAAAGGCTCGGGCGCGTCCGGGCGGATCAGCTCCCAGCCGAACGAATCCACGCACTTCTGGTGCGGGCCGGCGTGCAGGCAGATGGTGCTCCGCAGGTCGCCGCCGAGCCAGGTGCTGTAGCGCGGTTTCAGCCGGCGAAAGCGGGACTCGTCGATCATGGCGAAAAGGTCGGCCACCGCCTGGGGGCTGGTCGGATGGATGCGCCGGCCGGGCAGCAGCACCTCGGGGCCCCCTTCGAATATGGCCCGGCCGTCGCGATGGATCTCGATCCTGTAGTCGGCGGTCGGATCTTTCCTGGATACATGGGAAAGAACGACCATCTGGGGCCTGTCGAGGCCGTCGGGCGGCGGCCTGTTCCGCGCCCATTTGATCAGCAGGAAGGCGGCGGTGATCCCGATCGCCAACGCAAGGCTGAGGAGC
The DNA here is from genome assembly GCF_003094615.1 of Caulobacter radicis. Lineage (GTDB taxonomy): Bacteria > Pseudomonadota > Alphaproteobacteria > Caulobacterales > Caulobacteraceae > Caulobacter > Caulobacter radicis. The sequence continues at coordinate 135,325 of NZ_QDKO01000010.1, forward strand.
GCGGCGCGCACGATCGTATCGCCGAGCGCAGCGGTCATGAAGTTGGCCGATCTCGGCCTCGTATGGTCCTGTTTCACGCCGCCCCCGGTGGATCGGGGCAGAGAACCGCCAATGCCGCGGCTTTGCAATCCCGACGCTGCGTGTCTCGCCAGCGTCATGGCGGCGTGCGGAGGGCAAACAAAAAGGGCGGCCCTCGCGAGCCGCCCTTTCCGTTATCGACCAAGCCTTGCGGCTTAGAATTCTTCCCACTCGTCGACCTTGGTCGCCAGGGCGGCCGAGCCGCCGGGGCGGCCCGGACGGACGAAGGTCTGGGCGCGGGCCTGGGCGGCATGCACCGGGTTGGCGCGCGACGCGGCCGGGGCGGCGGGCGCCGAAGCGCGGCCGGCGCTCTCGCCGCCGACCTTGAAGCGGCCGACCAGGGCGGCCAGTTCGCCCGTCTCGCCTTTCAGCGAGTGGGTGGCGGCGGTGGCTTCCTCGACCATGGCGGCGTTCTGCTGAACGACCTGGTCCATCTGGTTCACGGCGGTGTTGACCTGGTGCAGGCCGGTCGACTGCTCGGTGGCCGAGGCGGCGATCTCGGTGACCAGGGCGTCGATGGTGGCGACCTGGTCGACGATGCGCTGCAGGGCCTCGCCGGTCTGGCCGACCAGGGACACGCCCGAACCGACCTGCTGGGTCGAGGTCGAGATCAGGGTCTTGATCTCCTTGGCGGCTTCGGCCGAACGCTGGGCGAGAGCCCGCACTTCCTGGGCGACGACCGCGAAGCCCTTGCCCGCATCGCCGGCCCGGGCGGCTTCGACGCCGGCGTTCAGGGCCAGGAGGTTGGTCTGGAAGGCGATCTCGTCGATCACGCCGATGATGTTGCCGATCTGGCCCGAGGACTGCTCGATGCCGGCCATGGCGCTGACGGCCTGGCTGACGATGGCGCCGGAGCGCTCGGCGTCGGCGCGGGCGGCGGCGACCACGCTGGAGGCCTCCTTGGCGCCGGCGGCGGTCTTGCGGACCGTGGCGGTGATCTCGTCGAGGGCGGCGGCGGTCTCTTCCAGGCTGGCGGCCTGCTGCTCGGTGCGGCGCGACAGGTCGTCCGAGGCCTGGGCGATCTCTTCCGAACCGGCGCGGATGCCGCCGGTGGCGCCGTTGATGCCGCGCAGGGCGTCCTGCAGGCGGCCGGCGGCGGCGTTGAAGTCGGTCTTCAGCTGCTGGGCCTTGGGCGCGAACTCGGCGTTGATACGGTAGGTCAGGTCGCCGTCGGCCAGCGAGCCCAGGGCTTCGGCCAGGGCGGTGATGGCGATGCGGTCGACCTCGGCCTCGGCGGCCTTCTCGGCCTCGCGTTCGGCGCGCTCGCGCTCGGTGCGGGCGCCGGCGGAGGCGGCTTCTTCTTCCAGGCGCAGCTTGTGGATGGCGGCGTCCTTGAAGGTGGCGACGGCGCCGGCCATCTCGCCGATCTCGTCCTTGCGGCCCGAGGCCGGCACGGCGACGCTGTTGTCGCCCGAGGCCAGGCGGCGCATGGCGGTGGTCATGGCCGCGACCGGGGCGGCGATGCCGCCGGTCAGCATCAGGCCGCCGCCGACGGCGACCGCCAGGGTGACGGCGATGCCGATGGCCAGGACCAGGGTGCTGCGCAGCGAGGCGGCGGCCTGGGCGGCGGTCTCGGCGGCGACGACGGCCTCGGCGTCGGTGGTGATGGCTTCGATGGCTTCCTCGACCGGCTCGACGGCCTTGTCGGCGACGCCGTCGTGCTTGACCAGGTCGATGGCCTGGGCGCGGGTCGCCGGATCGGCGCCCAGCTTCTCGGCCGGCTCGATGGCCTGGGCGCGATAGTTGGCGTAGGCGGCGTCGACGGCGGCGATGCGGGCCAGATCGGCCTCGTCGTTGCCGGCCAGCTTGCGCAGCTCGTCCAGGGCGGCCACGAACTTGGGCTTGTGGGCGTTCTCCAGGCGGTCGACGTAGTAGGCGTCGCCCGACAGCAGGAAGCCGCGCAGCGAGTTCTCCTGGCGGGTCAGGCGGAAGGCGGCCGTGTCGGCGGCGCGCAGGCTGGCGTGCGCCACGGCCGTGCGCTGCACCGAGCCCTTGTAGGCCTGCTGGTTGACGAACAGCGTAATGCCCATGGCCACGATCGCGGCCAGCATCGCGCCGAACACGACCATCAGCTTCTGGGGAATCTTCAAGTCACCAAACCGCACGACCCGCCTCCGGATATCTGCCCCGACGATGTGCGCGACAGCACACGTCCTCGCTGCAAGCTCTGGCGAGATCGCGGTTTCCACGGGATTAACCGTAGTGTGGCGGAACGTCGCACCCCGAGACCGGGGTTATATGCCGATGGTCGGCGACCCAGTGTCAGCAACTTCCTCAGGTTGCGGCGTGTAAGGGGTTACCGCTGATAACGACACACCCCGCTCCACCTGTGGCGGAGCGGGGTGCGACAAAGAGACGGGCCGAAAATATTTCGATCCGAGGCCTGATCTAGTGAGCCTCGTCCCAGTTCAGGGCCGCGCGGGCCTCGACCGTCAGGGGAACGGAAAGCGCCACGGCCGGTTCGGCCGCGCCCTCCATGACCCGCCGGGCGACGTCGCAGACGGCCTGGGCCTCGTGCTCGGGAGCCTCGAACACCAGTTCATCGTGCACCTGCAGCAGCATGCGGGCCTTCAGGCCTTCCTGCTCGAGCGCGGCGGGCATGCGGACCATGGCCCGGCGCATGACGTCGGCGGCCGCGCCCTGGATCGGGGCGTTGATGGCCGCGCGTTCGGAGAACTGCCGCTGGCCCACAGACTTGGCGTGGATGTCGGGGATGTTGATCTTGCGGCCGAAGATCGTGGTCACGTAGCCGTGCTCGCGCACGAAGGCCTTGGTGGCGTCCATATAGGCCTGGATGCCGGGGAAGCGCTCGAAATAGGTCTTGATGTAGGCCCCGGCCTCGCCCTGGCCGATGCCCAGCTGGTTGGCCAGGCCAAAAGCGCTGATGCCGTAGACGATGCCGAAGTTGATGGCCTTGGCCCGGCGGCGGATCAGCGGGTCCATGCCCTCGATCGGGGTGTCGAACATCTCCGAGGCCGTCATGGCGTGGATGTCGAGGCCGTCGCGGAAGGCCTGCTGAAGTTGCGGGATCTGGCCGATGTGGGCCAGCAGGCGCAGCTCGATCTGGCTGTAGTCGGCGCTGATCAGCACCTTGCCCGGCGCGGCCACGAAGGCCTTGCGGATCTTGCGGCCCTCCTCGGTGCGCACCGGGATGTTCTGCAGGTTGGGGTCCGACGACGACAGGCGGCCCGTCGTGGTGGCGGCCAGGGCGTAGGAGGTGTGCACCCGGCCCGTGCGCTCGCTGATCGCGGCGATCAGGTTTTCGGTATAGGTGCCCTTCAGCTTGGACAACTGGCGCCAGTCGAGCAGCACGCGCGGCAGCTCGTGTTCATTGGCCAGGCTTTCCAGCACGTCGCTGTCGGTCGACCACTGGCCGGTGGCGGTCTTCTTGCCGCCCTTCATGTTCAGTTCGCCGAACAGCACGTCGCCGATCTGCTTGGGGCTGCCCAGGTTGAACGGCCGGCCGGCCAGCTTTTGCGCCTGCTCCTCGAAGTCGGCCATGCGCAGCGAGAACTCGTTGGAGAGCCGCCGCAGGGTCTCGGGATCGACGCGGACGCCGTCGTTCTCCATCGTCGCCAGCACGCCCGGCATCGGCCGCTCGAGGGTCTCGTACACCGTTAGCAGGCCCTCGGCCGCCAGGCGCGGACGCAGGACGTTGTAGAGCCGCAGGGTGACGTCGGCGTCCTCGGCGGCGTAGGCCGTGGCCTTGTCCAGGGCCACGTGCTTGAAGCTGATCTGGCTCTTGCCCGTGCCGGCCACTTCCTTGAACGGGATGGGCTTGTGGCCCAGCCACAGCTCCGACAGCTCGTCCATGCCGTGGCCGTGCAGGCCCGCTTCCAGCACGTAGCTGATCAGCATGGTGTCCTCGATCGGGGCGACGACGATCCCCCGGCGGGCCATCACGGCGATGTCGTACTTGGCGTTCTGGGCGACCTTCAGCACCGCCGGGTCTTCCAGCAGCGGCTTCAGCGCGGCCAGCGCCTCTTCCTCGGAGATCTGCTCCAGCTTGGCCGGGGCCTCGAAGGCCAGGCCCCCGTCCTGCGGCTTGTCCTCGTGGCTGACGGGGATGTAGCAGGCCTCGCCCGGCGCGATGGCCAGCGACACGCCGCACAGGCCGGCATTGGCCGAGGACAGCGCGTCGGTCTCGGTGTCGAAGGCGACGATCCCCTTGGCCCGGGCCTTGTCGATCCAGACCTGAAGGGTGGGAAGATCCCGCACGCAGACATAGGCGGCGGTGTCGATGGCGACCGGCTCGGCCACCGGATTGGCCGCGGCGCGGGCGGCGGCCGAAACGTAGGAGACGCTGGTCACCGGCGCGGTGACGGCTCTGTCCGAGGGGCGGGCCTCCAGCGTGCGCGGCGCGGCCGCGGCGTTGCCGTCGCCGACCCGGCGGGCCAGCGTCCGAAACTCCATCTCTTCCAGGAAGGCGGCCAGCACGGCCTTGTCGGGCTCGCGCACCACCAGGTCGTCCAGCGGCTCGGGCAGGGGGGTGTTGCAGTCCAGCGTGACCAGGGCCCGCGACAGGCGGATCTGGTCGGCGAAGTTGATCAGGGTCTCGCGGCGCTTGGGCTGCTTGATCTCGCCGGCGCGGGCCAGCAGCGTGTCGAGGTCGCCGTACTCGGTGATCAGCTGGGCGGCGGTCTTGATCCCGATCCCGGGAGCTCCCGGAACGTTGTCGACGCTGTCGCCGCAAAGCGATTGCACGTCGACCACGTGTTCGGGATAGACGCCGAACTTCTCGAACACTTCGTTGCGGCCGATGCGGACGCCCTTCATGGGATCGAACATCGAGACGCTGTCGCCGACCAGCTGCATCAGGTCCTTGTCGGACGAGACGATGACGGCTTCGCCGCCGGCGTCGCGGGCGGCGCAGGCGTAGGCGGCGATCAGGTCGTCGGCCTCGTAGCCGGGCAGCTCGATGGCCGGCACGCCGAAGGCCCGGGTGGCGTCGCGCACCAGCGGGAACTGCGGGATCAGGTCTTCCGGCGCCGGCGGACGGTGGGCCTTGTATTGGTCGTACAGCTTGTTGCGGAACGTCTTTTCCGAGTGATCCCAGATCACCGCCAGGTGCGTGGGCGCGTCGCCCTGCATGTCGCGCATCAGCTTCCACAGCATGTTGCAGAAGCCCTGCACCGCGCCGACGGGCAGGCCGTCGCTCTTGCGGGTCAGGGGCGGCAGGGCGTGGTAGGCGCGGAACAGATAGGCCGAGCCGTCCACCAGGAAGAGGCGCAGGGCAGGGCCGTCCTGGGTGAGGGGGCGGGACTGGGCGGATTCGGGCGCGGCGGCGTCGGTCATGGCGGCGAACATAAGGGGATCGGTGGCGCGCCGGAACCCTTGCCGAACACGCCTCGACCGGTTGCTGACGCCGGGTGGCTGGGCTATGGCTCAGCCCTGGGTCGAGTAGTCGGGCGGGGGCCCGAGACCCGAGGGGGCGTTGTGTCTTTCATTCGTTTCGGTTCGGTCGCGGCCCTGCTGGTGCTGGCGGGTCTTCCCACGTCTTCGATCGCGGCCGAGGAGGGGCGCCTGGTGTTCGCCGCCCGGCCCAAGGCGTCGGAGATCAAGGCCGCGTTTCCGGCCGGGGCCAGCGTCACCGGCGACGCCGAGGTCGAGTGCGTGATCGCCGACAAGGGCGCGCTGGCCGACTGCAAGGTGCTGAGCGAGTACCCGATGAACCGCGGCTTCGGCGCGGCCGCCCTGGGCCTTTCCGATCGCTACAAGGCCAAGGTCAAGGACGAGAGCGGCGCTTCGGCCGTCGGCCGCAAGATCTCCTATTCGCTCGAGTTCCTGGCGCCCGGCGACGCCAATCCCGACTGGGTGCGCAAGCCGACGGGCCAGGATCTGGCGGGCGTCTTCCCCGTCGCCGCGGTGAAGGCCGGCAAGGACGGCCGGGCCGTCATCCGCTGCCGGGTCACGACCGAGGGTTTCCTGGACCGTTGCGCGGTGCTGTCGGAAAGCCCCGCGGGCCTGGGCTTCGGCCATTCGGCCCTGGCGCTGGCCCCGCAGTTCCTGATGAGCCCCAAGATCCGCGCCGGCCAGCGCGTCGAGACCGAGGTCACGGTGCCGATCAACTGGGCGGGCCTGGCCGAGGGCGGTTTCGCGTCGGTCGGCAAGGAGCGGCTGATCCTGGATCCGCCGTGGAAGTCGGCGCCCAGCCTGGCGCAGGTCGAGGCCGCCTGGCCCAAGGCCGCCGCGGGCGAGGACAACGGCCAGGCCGCCCTGCGCTGCGGGATCAAGGAAACCGGCGCGCTGGACGACTGCGAGGTGATCTCGGAACTGCCCAAGGGCAGGGGGTTCGGCAAGGCGGCTCTCGGGCTGGCCGACCACTTCAAGGTGTCGGTGGGGCCGGGCGACGCCAAGCTGGTCAAGCTGATCCACGTGGACGTGCCGTTCCGTTTCCGGCCGCCGGGCGCGACCGGCCGCCAGCTGACCAAGCCGCGCTGGATCCAGATGGCCGACGCCGAGGGCCTGGCCATGGCCTTCCCCCAGGCCGCCCGCAAGGCGGGGGTGAAGAACGGCCTGGGCGTGGTGTCCTGCGCGGTGACCACCGAGGGCCGGTTGGCCGACTGCGAGGCCGCGCGCGAGGAGCCGGCGGGTCTGGACTTCGCCGCTTCGGCGATGATCGTGGCGGGCTCCATGCGGATGAACCCGTGGACCAAGGAAGGCGACCCGGTGGACGGCCAGCGCATCCGCCTGCCGATCCGCTTCGAGGGCGGTGGAGACGAGGAAGAAGGGGCCGCCGAGGCTCCGGCGACGCCGGCCAAGCCCTGAGGCTCGATCCCGCCAAGGCGGCGCTTTGCAACCATTGTTCGCCCAAATGAGGCGAGATCGCCCTTAAGGCGCCCCATGCTGGACCTGTGGACGGTTTACAGGCAAAAGCACGTCCGCCCGTGAGGCGGACGTGATCCGTCTGGCGGAACCTGGGAACCTCAGGGCACGTCAGAGGCTTGGTTCCCTACGAGTAAAAGCGCCCTCCCCGACGCGGATACTGTTGAGCATGACCTTGAAGAAGACCATCGCCCTGGGCCTTGGCCTGGGAAGTTGCAGCCTTGTGGTCGCCGGCGTGCTGGCGACCGGCGTTCTGGCCCCGCCGTCCGCGCCCGACGCGATGACCAGCGAGCCCGTCGAGCTGCGCGCGCCCCTGGCGCCGGCCGAGCAGAGCACGCCCCTGCCCAAGCAGTACGAGGTCTGAGGCTCGAAGCCTCTCCAGCCTCCCGTCATTCCCGGCCTTGTGGCGGTTGGCGCCGTCTGGAATCCCTTTCTCTTAGAGAGAGGGATTTGATGTCTGCCTCCCACCCTTTGCGGACATTGATGGTGTCCGCTCACTGGGGCTGTGTCGGTAGCGGTGGAGGTTCCCGGTTCCGAGGCGGGAAAGACGGGTAGATGAGCTAAGGCTAAGGCTTCGACTTCGCCGGCTCGCCCTCTTCAGGCGCAGGCGCCGGCTCCGGAACCCCCGCGAGGGTCAGGTCGAACACCGAGCCGCCGGGGCCGGTTTCCACCAGCGCCAGATCCCCGCCGTGGCCCTGGGCCAACTCGCGGGCGATGGCCAGGCCAAGGCCCGTGCCGCCGCGGCGCACAGAACCCACGAACGGCTGGAACAGGTTGGCCCGCGCCCGGGCCGGCACGCCGGGACCGTCGTCCGAAAGCCTGAGATGGCTCATGCCGTCGGCGCGGCGCAGCTCCACGAACACCCGCCCCTTGCCGCTGCGGTCGGGCGCGCCTTCGATGGCCTCGCGGGCGTTGCGCAGCAGGTTGGTGAGGATACGGTGCAGCTGGTCGGGATCGGCCTGGATCTGCTCGCGCGGGTCGATCACCGTCTCCAGGGCCACGCCCTGCGGGGTGAGGCCGGAGTCCTCGGCCGCCATCTCCAGCGCCGCGCGCAGGCCCACGGTGCGGATCACCGGCGCCGGCTCCTTGGACTTGCCGTAGGCCATGACGTCGCTGGCCAGGGTGATGGCGCGGTCGAGCGCCCGTTCCAGGCGCGGCAGGGCCTGGGCCACCTTGGGGTCGCCCAGGGCGGCCAGGCGATCCGAGGCCATCTGGGCGCTGGTCAGCATGTTGCGCAGGTCGTGATTGATCTTGGCCACCGCCTCGCCGAGGGCCGCCAGGCGGGCCTTGGCCTGCAGGGCGGTGCGCAGGTCGGTCTGCATGGCGTCGAGCTCGGCCTCGGCGCGGCCGATCTCGTCGCGGCGGCGCGACACCACGACGCGGGCTTCGGGATCCTCGGGATCGGCGCGGAAGCGCTCCATGGCCTTGGTGATGCGCTGCATGGGCCGCACCAGCAGGAAGTTCAGCGACAGGTAGATCAGGCCCCCGGCCAGGCCGGCGGCGAACAGGGTCACGCCCGCCAGGCGCCAGAAGTTGGCGATCAGGTGGGCCTTCAGCGGGGCGTCGGGCAGCACGATCTCGACGAACTCGGCCTCCTGGCGGAAGCGCGGCTCGGCCATCACCCGCACCAGGCTGCCGGGCTTGCTCTTCAGGGTGAAGAACGGGGCGGCCAGCCATGAGCCGGGGTTCTGGCCGCGCAGGTCGACGAGATAGGGCTGTTCGATGGCGCGCGGTTCGGTGGGCAGAACAAGGCGGCGCGCGCCGTCGACCTGAAGGGCCACGATGACGACGCCGGCCTGGTCGAGCAGGCGCTGCGAGACCTGGTCGGTGACGCGGCGCTCGGGGTCGGCGTCGGCGATGGTCGAGGCCAGTTCGGCCGCGCGCACCCGGTCGAGCAGCCACTGCTTTTCCAGGTCGGCCAGGGCCGGCGGCAGGATGAAGGCGCCGGCCAGGAACACGAACAGGGCGGTCAGGAGCAGCAGGCGCGCCGACAGGCCGCCGGGCCACGGAAGGCGTCTTCCGGGCGGCTTGTCGGGAGCGGCGGGCGGCGTGACCGGTTCGGCCATTCGTCTGGGTTACTTCACGTCGGCGGCGGGGGCAACGCGGCGCCTGCGCGCGGCCTTCCAAAGCGGGGGCAGCAGGGCCAGCACGCCCAGGCCGATGATCGGCATGTAGATGCGCGGCGAGGCCAGGGTGGCCAGCGTCACCGGGTCGCCTTCGGCGAACAGGTGGCCAAGGCCCGAGCCGATCCCGGCATAGACGAAGGAGCTGGGCGCCATGCCCATAACCGAGGCCAGCAGGTAGGTGCGCAGCGGGATCTTCATCAGGCCCGAGGCGACATTGACCAGCAGCAGCGGGAAGGCCGGGATCAGCCGCAGGGTCAGCAGGTAGGAAAAGGCGTCGGCCTTGAAACCGTCCTCGATCCGCGTCAGCAGGGCCCCGGGCTTGCGGCGCAGGAAGTCGCCGAAGGCGGTGCGGCAGGCGGCGTAGACCACGGTCGAGCCGCCGGTCACCCCGGTCAGGGCCAGGAACCCGCCCAGCGGTCCGAACAGAAAGCCGGCGCTGAGCGACAGGATCAGCGCGCCGGGCAGCGAGACCGACACCGTGGCGATATAGATCACCACGTAGATCAGCGCGCACTGCAGCGGGTGATGGTGGGCGAAGGCCTGCAGCGCCTCGCCCTCGGCCTGAAGGGTCTCGAGCGACAGCTTGCCGGCGAGGCCCGACGCCAGAGCCGCCACGAGCAGCAGCGCCAGGACCGCCAGCGGTCCGAAGCGTCGCAGCCAGGCCAGGCTCTGGTCAGGGGTCATGCGGCGCCGATCGCGTCCGAAACGCTGGCGAAGCCCTCGGCCCGCAGGCGGGCGGCCAGGTCCTTCTTGATCCGCACCACCAGGCCCGGGCCGCCATAGACGAGGGCGGAATAGAGCTGCACCGCGCAGGCGCCGGCCTTGATCTTGGCCAGGGCGTCGGCGCCGCTGGCGATGCCGCCGGCTCCGATCAGCGCCACGCGGCCCTTGGCGGCGGCGTGGAACTCGGCGAGCACCCGGGTCGAGGCGACCAGCAGCGGCGCGCCCGAAAGCCCGCCGCCCTCGCCCTTCTGCGCCGACTTCAGCGTGTCGGGGCGGGCGATGGTGGTGTTGGAGACGATGATCCCGTTCAGGCCGCAGGCCAGCACGGTCTCGACGATGGCCTCGACCTCGCCCTCTTCCAGGTCGGGCGCGACCTTGAGGAAGATCGGATAGTCGGCGCCGTCCTTCTTCAGGCCCGTCCGGGCCTGCGCGATGCGGCCCAGCAGTTCCTCCAGCGCCGCCTTGGTCTGCAGGGCGCGCAGGCCCGGCGTGTTGGGCGAGGAGATGTTGACCGTGAAGTAGTCCGACAGGCCCCACAGGCGCGTCAGGCCGGTGACGTAGTCGCCGATGCGGTCTTCGGCGTCCTTGTTGGCCCCGATGTTGGCCCCGAACACGCCCAGCCGGTCGGCGTGGGCGTGCTTGCGGGCGGCCAGGCGCGCGGCGAAGGGTTCGAGGCCCTCGTTGTTGAAGCCCATGCGGTTGATCACCGCCTGGTCCTGCGTCAGGCGGAACAGGCGCGGGCGCGGATTGCCGGCCTGGGCCAGCGGCGTGACCGTGCCGGCTTCCACGAAGCCGAAGCCGGCGGCCAGCATGGCGTCGGGAACCTCGGCGTTCTTGTCGAAGCCGGCGGCCAGGCCCACGCAGTTGGACAGTTGCAGGCCCGCGACGCTGGTGGCCAGGATCGGATCGTCGACGCCGCCGTCGCGCGGGCCAAGGCCCCACTTCAGGCCGCGGATCGCCCAGCCGTGGGCGTCTTCGGGATCCAGCGCATGCAGGGCGCGGGCGGCGATGTCGTGCAGGGCCATCAGGAGAGACCCAACTGCGGCACGCCGTCGGCGTCGAGCGCCAGCGGCTTTTCCGAGATCGCCTCGGACGGAGCGAGGCTGCGGAAGAGGTGCGGGAACAGGGCCCCGCCGCGCGAGGCCTCCCACTTCAGTTCGGGGCCGAGCGCGTCGGCGTCGAAGCCGACCAGCAGCAGGTCTTCCTGGCCCTTGAAATAGAGGGCGGCGGTTTCCTGGGCCTGGTCGGCGGCGGAGAGGTGGATGTAGCCGTCGGCGTGGTCGATTGGCGCGCCGGTGAACTCGCCGGCCGCCTTGGCCGCGTCCCAGAGCGTCTTCGGAAGGATCTTGTAGACCAGGGTCATTCGCCGCCGTGCCCGCCGTGTTCGGATGCGTAGAAGACGCGCGCCAGCCGCGGGGCGCCGGACGCGTCGATGTCGAAGACCGCCGCCGTGGCGGTGGGAAAACGGCCGCGCAGCTTGGTGAGCTCGGCGGCGTCAGCCAGCCCCCCTTGCGCCAGGCGCAGCGACAGGTCGTGCAGGCCCGGATTGTGGCCGACCACCATCACCGTGCCGGCCGGCGCGTCGGCCTCGCGCACGGCGGCCAGCACTTCCTGCGCCTCGGCGTGGTAGAGGCTGCGCAGCACCTGCGCGGTCGCGCCGGGGAAGGCGCCGGCGGCGGCCTCCCAGGTCTCGCGGGTGCGGCGGGCGGCCGAGACCAGGACGAGGTCGGGGCAAAGGCCTCGCGAAGCCAGGGCCGAGGCGATCAGCGCCACGTCCTGGCGGCCGCGCTCGGCGAGCGCGCGCTCGAAGTCGCCGCCTTGGGCGGCGTGCCGCTCGGCCTTGCCGTGGCGCATCAGGATCAGACGGTCCATGACGCCCTCCATAGAGCGGTTTTAAAGCTGGGCAAATGGCGAGAAACGCCGTCTCGACGATCTCCTCTTAAGGGGCGCGGGGCCAGGCGCAAAGCGCATGGTTGACACCTTCGTCGACAGGCGGTCCAAGGCGACATGGCCGACCTTGATCTGGACGTTTCCGCGCCGCTCGGCGGCGGTGTCTGGCGCTTCCCCGCCGACCGGCCGCTGGTGCTGGATTCCGGGGCGAAGATCAGCGGTCTGGAGGTGGCCTACCAGACCTACGGCTCGCTGAACGAGGACGGGACCAACGCCGTCCTGATCTGCCACGCCCTGACCGGCGACCAGTACGTCGCTTCCACCCATCCGGCCACCGGCAAGCCCGGCTGGTGGACGCGCCTTGTCGGGCCCGGCAGGCCGATCGACCCGGCCCGGCACTTCGTGATCTGCTCGAACGTCATCGGCGGCTGCATGGGCTCCACGGGTCCGGCCTCGACCAACCCGGCCACCGGCGAGGCCTTCGGCCTGTCGTTCCCGATGATCACCATCGCCGACATGGTGCGGGCCCAGGCCATGCTGATCGACGCCCTGGGGGTCGACACCCTGCTGGCGGTGGTCGGCGGCTCGATGGGCGGCATGCAGGTGCAGCAGTGGGCGGTGGACTATCCCCAGAAGCTGTTCAGCGCCGTCGTCGTGGCCTCGACCTCGCGCCACTCGGCCCAGAACATCGCCTTCCACGAGGTGGGGCGCCAGGCGATCATGGCCGATCCCGAATGGCGCGGCGGGGCCTATGCCGCGCAAGGCGCCCGGCCCGAGAAGGGCCTGGCCGTGGCCCGCATGGCCGCCCACATCACCTACGTCTCCGAGCCGGCCCTGCAGCGCAAGTTCGGCAGAGAGCTCCAGCGCGACGGCCTGTCCTGGGGCTTCGACGCCGACTTCCAGGTCGAGAGCTACCTGCGCCACCAGGGAGCGGCGTTCGTCGACCGCTTCGACGCCAACTCCTATCTCTACATCACCCGGGCCATGGACTATTTCGACCTGGCCGCGCCGCACGGCGGGGTGCTGGCCAACGCCTTCAAGGCCGCGCGCGACGTGCGGTTCTGCGTGCTGAGCTTCACCAGCGACTGGCTGTACCCGACCTCGGAAAGCCGCCACATTGTCCGGGCCCTGACCGCCGCTGGCTGCCGCGCGGCCTTCGCCGAGATCGACAGCGACAAGGGCCACGACGCCTTCCTGCTGGACGAGCCGGTGATGGACGCGGCGCTTACGGGGTTCATGGCGTCGGTGGAACGCGAGCGGGGGATCGGGCGATGAGGGCGTCGTCCAAGATGCTCCCCCTGAAGGGGGAGCTGTCGGCGAAGCCGACTGAGGGGGAAGTCTCTGCGATGTCGGCCAGCGTCTCGGCAGCTGAAAACGGCCCCCCTCCGGCGCTTTGCGCCACCTCCCCCAGAGGGGGAGGATCTCGATGACCTTCATCCGCGAGGACTTCCGCGAAATCCTGCGGCTCGTGCGCCCCGATGCGCGGGTGCTCGACGTCGGCTGCGGCGAGGGCGCGCTCCTGGAGCTGCTGACACAGCACAAGAACGTCGACGGCCGGGGGCTGGAGATCAGCGCCCACGGCGTGGCCGCCTGCATGGCGCGGGGGCTGTCGGTGGTGCAGGGCGACGCCGACCAGGACCTCGACCACTTCCCCGACAAGACCTTCGATTACGCGGTGCTGTCCCAGACCCTGCAGGCCACGCGCAATCCGCGTCACGTGCTGGACGAACTGCTGCGGATCGCCGACCGGGCCATCGTCTCGTTCCCCAATTTTGGCCACTGGCGTGTGCGCTGGTCGCTGATCAGCCGGGGCCGGATGCCCGAGACCAAGGCCCTGCCGATGCCCTGGTGGTCGACGCCCAACATCCACCTGTGCACCCTGGCCGACTTCATGGCCCTGACCGATGACCTGGGCGTGCGGGTCGACGAAAGCGCCGCCTTCGCCGGAAACGGCCCGGCGCGGGCCATCGACCCGACCAGCTCGCTGGAGAACTGGCGCTCGGAGACCTGCCTTTTCCTGCTCAGCCGCGGAACGCCCGCTGAGCGTGTGGAACCGAGCGCCGTTTCAGGCGATCTTCTGATCCCATGAAGCTGCGGCTGATGACCTACAACGTCCACCGTTGCGTGGGCGGCGACCGCAGGCTCGACGTGGAACGCGTGGCCGAGGTGATCTCGGCCCACGAGCCCGACGTCGTGGCCCTGCAGGAACTCGACGTCGGCCGGCTGCGCACCGGCCATGTCGACCAGGCCCACCGCTTGGCCGAACTCCTGAAGATGGGCTTCCACTTCCACCCGGCGATGACGGTGGAGGAGGAGCTCTATGGCGACGCCATCCTCACCCACCTGCCCGAGAAGCTGATCAAGTCCGGCCCGCTGCCGTTCTATCGCGCCGTGCCGGGGCTGGAGCCGCGCGGCGCCCTGTGGGTCGAGGTGATGGTCGCAGGCACGCCGGTGCAGATCATCAACACCCACCTTGGCCTGATCCCGCAGGAGCAGAAGCGCCAGGCCGCCGCCCTGGTCGGCGAGGCCTGGATGTCGTCCGACCGCTGGAAGGCGCCGGGCGTGCTGCTGGGCGACTTCAACGCCACGCCCTATTCGGCCACCTATCGCCTGCTCAAGGCCGCCGCCCGCGACGCCCAGAGCCTGGCCGCCGGCTGGGCCAAGGCGCCCACGGCGACCTTCCCGTCGACCTTCCCGTTCATGCGCATCGACCACGTCTTCCTGACCAAGGGTTTGAAGACGCTGAACGTGTTCTCCCCCTACGACGCCCTGGCGCGCGTGGCCTCCGACCACCTGCCGCTGGTGGTGGACCTGGAGATCGAGGGCTGAAGGAACCCTCTCTCTTTGAGAGAGGGAGGGGCCCGCCGCGAAGCGGTGGGAGGGTGAGAGGTTTCACCCTTGGCCGAAAGGCCTCGACTTTTTCCGTCATCCCGGGATGACGATGGTTGGGCGCTTAATTCTGAGAGGGCGTACCCTCTCAGCCTCCCATGCTGCGCATGGGCCCCTCCCTCTCTCCATGAGAGAGGGATTTAAAGCTGCAGGTGCTCCGGCGGCGCGGGCGGCGGGGCCGTCAGCCGGGCCAGGTCGTGCTTGAGGCGCTTGCGGCGGCCCCAGGGGCGCCAGGCGTCGTCGGGGGCGATGGCGTCGCCCAGGCTCCAGTCGGCGACGAACTTCTTCAGGCCCTTCAGCGGCATGACGCCCACCGGTTCGAGCCGGCGCGGGCCGGTCCTGCCGTCCAACGCCTCGATGGCGGGGCCAAGGCCGCCGTGCTCGATGAAGGCCTCCAGCACGATCTCGGTCTCGACCCCCAGGAAGTGGCCGATCAGCCGGCCCAGGAAGGCGGCGATGGCCAGGCGCTGGTCCTCGTCGTGGGCCTCGAAGCCGATGTCGCACTCGGTGTCGAGGCCGATCGAGCGGTTGTTGAGGTTGGCCGAGCCCAGGCGCAGCACCCGGTCGTCGGCGACCGCCACCTTGGAATGGACGATGATCGGCGCGCCCTTGGGCGTGCGGGCGCTGAAGGCGTAGAAGCGGCCGTGGACGTCGACCTCGCGCAGGCGGTTGAGCGCCGCGGTGCGGGCGCTGTCCATGGTGATCTGGTCGAAATAGCTGGGGCTGCGCGCGGGGCCCACCGTCACCACCTCGGGGCCGTCGGGTTCGGCCAGGCGCTCGGCCAGGGCTTCGACCACGATCGGCGAGGTCAGGTACTGGTTCTCGATATAGATCAGCCACTGGGCGGTGCGGATCATCTCCAGGTGCAGCAGCAGGCACTCGTTGATCTCGGTGTCGCGGCGCCAGTGCGGCTGGGTGCGGGCGATGGCCACCGGCAGGCGGCGCAGCACCGGCGCAAGGTGCTCGGGCCAGGGCGTGACGAGCGGGCGCTCGGGCGGGTCCAGCGTTTCGCCGGTGGCCTTGCGCCAGCGCTCGGCGAAGAGCTCGGCGAGCGCGCCGGCGACCGGGCCGTCGACCAGGGCGGCGACCTCGTGGCGGGCCGGATAGTGGTGGCCGGTCGGCAGGCGCCGGCGCGGGTCGTTGTCGAGGTGGGCGGTGGTGTCCCAGCGGTCGACGCCGATGTCGCCGCCGCTGACCAGGGCCGTGACGCCGTCGACCACCACCACCTTCTGGTGATGGCAGGCGCTGGCGGGCAGGGTGTTGTCCAGCCGGTACTTGACCTTGGAGCCGGCGAAGAAGGCCGCGCCGCGCTGCGGGCCGAACAGCTGCGAGGCGGCGATCGGGAACGGCATGTCCCAGGCCAGCACCCGCACGTCCAGCGCCGGGTTCAGCGCCGCCTGCCGGCGTAGCAACAGGCCGATGCGGTCGGCATGGACGGGATCGCGGCTCTTCTTCACCCGGTCGGGGTCGAGGCGGGTGAGCGGGTCGAACACCCAGGCCAGGATCCAGATCGAGTGCTTGGCCGACAGCAGTATGGCCTTCAGCGCGTCGAAGGCCTCGTCGTTGTCGATGAACAGCGCCAGGCGTTCGGCGGTCTCGACCCGCCAGCAGGTCGAGCCGGGACAGAAGACGGTTTCGATCTCGGCCATGTCGCCCCTACGCCCGTACTGCTGCTGAAACGCGCCAGGCAGTGTAAGGCTCCGCTTGTGGCCGCGGCTTGTCCTGAATCATCTCGCCTGCGAGGGAGCCGATCGGGTTTTCCAGGTGGTTGCGTGGTCCTCGTCCTTCGACGAGCTCAGGATGAGGACCAGTTCACGCTCGGCGGCCGAAAAACCTCATCCTGAGCCTGTCGAAGGACGAGGTTTTCATCTCAGAACGCGGAAGGCTTCGAGCCTCAGCCGGCGATGGCGGCGGCGTCGCGCTCGCCCGTGCGGATGCGCAGGGCCTGTTCCAGGTCGAGGACGAAGACCTTGCCGTCGCCGATCTTGCCGGTGTTGGCGGTGCGCTGCAGGGCCTCGATCACCGCGTCGGCCACGTCGGTGGGCACGGCGATCTCCAGCTTGACCTTGGGCAGCAGCTTCACCTCGTACTCGGCGCCGCGATAGACCTCGGTCTTGCCCTTCTGGCGGCCGTAGCCGCGCACCTCGGTCACCGTCAGGCCCGAAGCGCCGGCTTCCGTGACCGCCTCGAGCACGGCGTCCAGGCGGCTGGGCTTGATAACGGCGACGATCATCTTCATGGCGCGAATTCCCCTCTACGCGGCCGGTTACGGCTTGGTCGGCGACTCAAGGCTAGGCCCTGGCGCCACAGCTTCCAATAGTATTCCGGTCCTTACGGTTCCCGGCGCCTTTCGAACAGGCGCCACGCCGGCGGGCGCGGGCGGCATGACCGGCGCGAACACCCGGGCGCGGGCCCGGCTGCCGCGCGGCTTGACCGCGAAGGTCTGCTTGACGGCCTCCATCAGGATCAGGCCGGCGAAACGCGGCCACAGGCGCGCGCCGACCTGCTCGAAGCCCTCGGCCCAGCCGACGGTGAAGCCGGCGGGCGGCGCATAGAGCGCGCGGGTCCAGCCGGCGGGCTCCAGGTCGGCCTCGCGCAGCAGGCTTTCCAGCTGGCTGCGGCTGAACGGCCGGCCGTGGCCGAACGGCGTGCCCTCGGCGCGGGCCCAGACGCCGTCGCGCGAGGCCACCGCGACGATCAGCCGGCCCGACGGCGCCATCACCCGCCACAGCTCGCGCAGCACGGCGGACGGGTCGTCGGCCTCCTCCAGCGCGTGGACGGCCAGGATCCGGTCGAACATGGCGTTGGGAAAGGGCAGGGCGGTCTCCTCGACCAGGGCGGCCTGGTTGCGCTCGCCCACCGGCCAGACTTCCACGCCCTGCGTCGCGGGCATGGCGGCCACCACCCGGCGGGCCTTGGCGCGGCATTCGTCGAGGAAGGGCGTGGCGTAGCCCAGGCCCAGCACGTCCAGGCCATTGGCGTCGCCCCAGGCCTCGGCCACCTTGCGGCCGAGCATCTCCCGCGCCACCCGGCCCAGCGGGGCGGCATAGAAGGCTCTGAGGTCGAGCACGTCGCGGCGCATTGTCTCTCCGTGGCGTCGAGGCCATCTATGTAGGCGGGCGAATCCTCCGCGTCACGCCCGCCGACCCCCGTCCGTGACCGAGGCCGATCGCATGCCGCTGCAAATCCACCAGTTTCCCTGCCTCTCCGACAATTACGGCTTTCTCGTGCGCGACGTCGCGACGGGGAAGACCGCCTGCATCGACACGCCGGAGGCCGACGCCATCCTGATGCAGCTGGAAAAGCTGGGCTGGGACCTGGACTTCATCCTCAACACCCACTGGCACCCCGACCACGCCGGCGGCAACGAGGCGGTCAAGGCCGCCACCGGCGCGACCATCGTCGGCCCGCAGGAGGTGACCCGCATCGCGCCCCTCGACCGCTTGGTGGCCGGCGGCGACGTGGTGGAACTGGGCGAGACGAAGTTCACCGTCATCGACAGCGGCGGTCACACGCTGGGCCATGTGGCCTATCACGATGCGGAAGGCGGCGTGGCCTTCGTCGGCGACACCCTGTTCGCCCTGGGCTGCGGCCGGATGTTCGAGGGCGATCCCGAGCAGATGTGGGCCTCGCTGTCGCGACTGGCCGATCTGCCCGACGACACCACCGTCTACTGCGCCCACGAATACACCGCCTCGAACGCCCGCTTCGCCCTGTCGGTCGACAGCGATCCGGCCCTGAAGGCCCGCACGGATCAGGTGTTCGCCGCCCGCGAGCGCGGCGAGGCCACCGTGCCCACCACCATCGGCCTGGAGAAGGCCACCAATCCGTTCCTGCGCGCCCCGGCGCTGCGCCCGGGCCTCGCGCCCGCCCAGGCCTTCGCCGAGATCCGCGCGGCCAAGGACAGTTTCAAGGGATGAGTACGATGAGCGTTGCGGGGATTTCGGGCGATCTGGGCGCGAAGGAGATCGTGCGCCTGCTGGGCATGCAGCCCCACCCCGAGGGCGGCTGGTACGTGCGCATGTTCGAGGATGCGCCCGGCGCCGAGGGCCGACCGGCCTCGACGGCGATCTACTACCTCTTGGAAGCCGAGCAGATGTCGGCCTGGCACCGCATCGACGCGGTCGAGGTCTGGCACTGGTACGCCGGCGCCCCGATCCGCCTGACCCTGTCGCCGCCCGACGGCGTCGGCGCCACGCCCCACACCCTGGGCCCCGACCTGCGCGCCGGCTGCCGCCCGCAGGTGGTGGTGCCGGTCGGCTGGTGGCAGACGGCGGTGTCGCTGGGGGCGTGGACCCTGGTCGGCTGCACCGTCGCGCCGGGCTTCAGGTTCGAAGGCTTCGAGCTGGCGCCGGCGGATTGGCGGCCGAAGGTGTAGGGGGGGCCTCAGGTGGCTCCGCGCCACTAGATCCTCCCCCTGTGGGGGAGGTGGCCCGGAGGGCCGGAGGGGGGACGTTTTCAGTTGCCGCTGAAGCTGACCGGCTTCCCCCTCAGTCGGCTCCGCCGACAGCTCCCCCTTCAGGGGGAGCATCTTTACCGCCCCTTCCACTCCGTCTTGGTCTGCCCCCACACCTCGTTCGGCAGGTCCTGATACGGCGCGGGCAGGGGGTGCGGGCCCCGGTTCCTCGACCCCAGCCGCGCCGCCACCTGCTGCGAGGCCGTGTTCTGCGGGTGGATGCAGTGGATCACCTCGTCCCAGCCCAGGTGGTCGAAGGCCCAGTCGATGGCGGCCTGGGCGGCCTCGACCGCGTAGCCCTTGCCCCAGGCGCTGCGCAGCAGGCCCCAGCCGACCTCCGTGCCGGGCCAGCCTTCCGGCCGCCAGGGGCCGATGCGCCCGACCCACAGGCCGGTGTCCCTGGCGATCAGCGAGAACATGCCGAAGCCGTTGATCGCCCAAGAGCCGGCCATGCTGGCCATGCCGCGCCAGGCGGCCTCGCGGGTCTGGTAGCCGCCGATATACTGGGCGGCCTCGGCGTCGCCCATCAGCTGCGCCCAGCCGTCGAGATCCTGCGCGCCGGTGGGGCGCAGGATCAGGCGGGCGGTCTCCAGCGTCGGACCGGGGGCGATGGCCATTGTCGTTTCCTCCCGTTGTGCGAAACCCTCGTCCTTCGACAGGCTCAGGAAGAGGTTTTCGAATGTCGTTCAGTAGCCCTCATCCTGAGCCCGTCGAAGGATAAGGGGCGGTTCCTCAGATCACGCAGGCGGCCAGCCCGTCGCGGCGCACCGTGCCCGAGGCCGCGCCGATCTTGCGCGAGCGCTTCTGGACGTAGCGGCCGGGCTTGACCGCCTTCCACTTCAGGGGGCTGGGCAGGATCGCCGCCAGCCGCGCGGACTGGGCCGGGGTCAGCTTGGCGGCGCTGACGCCGAAATAGCGCTGGGCGGCGGCCTCGGCGCCGTAGATGCCGGGGCCGAACTCGATGGAGTTCAGATAGACCTCCATGATCCGCTGCTTGCCCCAGCCGATCTCGATCAGCACCGTGAACCAGGCCTCCAGCCCCTTGCGCAGGTACGAGCGGTCCGGCCACAGGAAGACGTTCTTGGCGGTCTGCTGGCTGATGGTCGAGCCGCCGCGCACCTTCTTGCCCTTCTCGTTGTTCTCGTAGGCCTTCTGCAGGGCCTCGACGTCGAAGCCGTGGTGCTCGCAGAAGCGGGCGTCCTCGGCGGCGATCAAGGCGCGCGGCAGGCTGGGCGAGACCTTGCTCAGCGGCCGCCAGCGGTGGTCCCAGCCCTTGCCCTCGACGGCGCGGATGACCATCAGCGGCGTCGCCGGCACCGGCACGAAGCGATAGACCAGCACCGCCAGGATCGGTCCGGCCACCAGCACGATGAACAGCGCCAGGAAGATGTTGCGCAGCAGAACTTTCAAAACTTGGGCGCCCCTTGCCTTGACCTAGCGGCGCGATGCTAGCCAACGATCGACGCCCTGTCTCGCGATAGGGTGCGTTGGTTAGGGAGCGCTTTATGCCGGATGCGATGAGTGTTTCGAAAGCTGTGGCCGAACGGTTCTCGGCGCGGGCGTTCAAGACCGACCCGGTGCCCGGCGAAACGGTGCGGGCCATCCTCGAGGCCGCCGCCCGCGCGCCCTCGGGCGGAAACCTCCAGCCGTGGAAGGTGCACGCCGTCGCCGGCGACGTGCTCGCCGACTTCAAGGCCAGGGTCGCCGCCCGGCTGGGCTCGCCCGACGAGGCCCAGTACGCGGTCTATCCGGCCAACCTCTGGGAGCCGTTCCGCAGCCGCCGCTTCCAGGTGGGCGAGGACCTCTACGGGGCGCTGGAAATCCCGCGCGAGGACAAGATCGGCCGCCTGCGGCAGTTCGCCCGCAACGCCGAGTTCTTCGGGGCGCCGGTGGGCCTGTTCTTCTCCATCGACCGCAACCTGGGCCCGCCGCAGTGGTCGGATCTGGGCATGTACATGCAGACGGTGATGCTGCTGGCCACCGAACGAGGCCTGGCCACCTGCGCCCAGGAGTTCTGGTCGGCCTATGGCAAGCTGTCGGCCGAGTTCCTGGGCCTGCCGGACGATCACATGGTGTTTTCCGGCATGGCGCTGGGCGTCGCCGACGAGGCCGCGCCGGTGAACGCCTGGCGATCAAGGCGGGACGATTTCGAGGCCTGGGGCGAGCTCAGGGGGTTCTGACCAGATGCTCCCCCTGAAGGGGGAGATGTCGCGGAGCGACTGAGGGGGAAGTGAATGCGGCGCTTCGGCAGCCGCTTCCCCCTCCGGCCCTTCGGGCCACCTCCCCCTTCAGGGGGAGGATCTCAAAGAAAAAGCCCCGGCCGTTTCCGACCGGGGCTCTTCGTCGCATCGGGGCAGCGACCGCTCAGGCGGTCTGCTTGACGCCGGCTTCGGCCAGCCACTCGACGATCTTGCTCTTGGGCATGGCGCCGACCTTCATCGAGGTCATCTGGCCGCCGCGGAACAGCATCATGGTCGGGATGCCGCGCACGCCGTAGCGGGCGGGGGTCATCTGGTTTTCGTCGATGTCGATCTTGGCGACAACGACCTGGTCGGCGAGCTCTTCGGAGATCTGCTCCAGGGCCGGGGCGATCTGCTTGCACGGGCCGCACCACGTGGCCCAGAAGTCGACGAGCACGGGGCCCTCGGCTTGCAGGACGTCTTGTTCGAAGGTGGCGTCGGTCACCGCAACGGTGCTCATGGTATGGCTCCTGGCTGGCGCGGCGGGTCGGGGGCGATCGCGGCGCGAAATTGATAACAGTGGCGGTTGCGACCGCCTCTTGGCTGAAGATGTAGGCGCGGGGCGCGCGTCCGGCAATAACTCAGAAGAGGCGCGAAAGAGCCGCCGCCCGCACGTTTTCTGGAACGGCCATCAGTTTGGGGCCATCCGTCCACACGATCGCCGCCTCGATCCGGCGGCCCGGGAAGATCTCGGCCAGCACCGCCGCATAGACAGCCATCTGCGACAGATAGGCCGGATCGGCGTCCTCGATGCGGTCGGGCGAGGGGCGGTTGGTCTTGTAGTCGACCACCAGCACCCGGTCGGGCGCGACCACCAGCCGGTCGACCCGGCCAGAGATCGCCATGCCCGCCGGCAGGGCCGCGGCGGCGCCGGCCAGAGAGGCCTCGGCGCGCGAGCCAGGGCCGAACACGGCGGCGAAACGGTCGTCCTCGAGCACGCCGAAGGCGGCGGCGGTCATCTCCGTTCTTTGAGCTTCGGTCAGGTCGCGCTCGGCCGCCAGCAGCCGCGCGGCGGCCGCCCGGCGTCCGGCCGGGGCGATGTCGGGCAGCAGTTGCAGCAGCCGGTGGATGATCTCGCCCCGGCGATAGCGGCCCAGGCCCTCGATCTTGGCCAAAGGCGACGGGGCCGAGCCGACCGCCTCCTCCTCGGCCTCCAGCGCCGAGGGCGCGGCCCAGCGGGCGCCGGCCGAGACCGGTTCCGCGGCCCGCCGGGCCCAGTCGGGCAGAAGCGCCGAGGGCGTCTCGACCAGCTCGGCGGCCGGCGGCGCGGGCAAGGGATCGGGGCCGTAGCGCAGCGCCCCGGTCTCCTCGTCGATCGTCCGCACGTCGCCCTCGACCTTGGCATGGGCGAAGGCGGCGCGGGCGGCGGCGTACCAGCCGCCGACGTTCTCGTCCTTGGTGCGGGCGTCGATGCGGCCGCACAGCACCAGGCGATCGCGCGCCCGCGTCAGGCCCACATAGAGCAGGCGATAGGCCTCCTGCTGGGCCTTGTCTTCGCGTAGGCGCCGCGCCGCCGCCGAGGCCTCGCAATCCTGCTTGCCCGAGGCGCACCACAAAAAGCCCTTGCCTTCGGTGGCCAGCAGCGGCGAGCCGCGCGCCCCGCCCTTCATCGTCGTCTCGGGCAGGAAGACGATCGGCGCCTCCAGGCCCTTGGCGCCGTGGGCGGTCATCACCCGCACCTGCCGGCGCACGCCCTCCATCTCGCGCTTGACCACGATGTCCAGCGCCGCGAACTCGGCCACCAGGGTCTCCAGGTCGCGAACGCCGCGGGCTTCGGCGTTGGTGATCTGGGCCAGGAACTCGTCCAGGGCGTCGGCGGCCTCCTCGCCCAGGCGGGTGAGGGCGCGGGCGCGGTTGCTGACGTGGTTGGCGTCCAGCTTGCCCAGGAACAGGGCGTAGAACTCGTAAGGTTGCCGGCGGCGGCGGGCGGTCAGCGCCCAGTCCAGCAGGGCGTGGGCCTCGCGCCAGGCTGGGCGCTCGTCGGCCCGCGCCGACAGCACGCCCCACAGCGTTCCTTTCCGCCCCTTGGCCAGGGCGTAGAGGTCATCGTCGGTCAGGGCGCAGAACGGGCTCTTCAGCAGAGCCGCCAGCGTCAGGTCGTCGTCCGGGAACAGGCAGAAGCGGCCCAGCGCCAGCAGGTCGTCGAAGACGATGTGGGCCGACAGCGACAGCCGGTCGGCGCCGGCCACCGGCACGCCGCGCCGCTTCAGCGCCCGCAGGACTTCCTCGAACAGCGCCTTGCGCCGCCGCACCAGCACCAGCACGTCGCCGTAGTGGGCCGGGCGCCAGGCCCGGGCGTCCTTGTCGAACACCGCGTCGCCCCGCTCGACCAGGGCCTTGATCTCGGCGGCGATCTTTTCGGCGAGGCGGCGGTTGGCGCCCTGCTCGGTCTCGACGTCCAGCGGCGCGTCCCAGGCCTCGCGCTCGGCGGCGGCCGGCTCGCGTTCCAGCGGCCACAGGTCGACGCAGCCCGGATGGTCCTTGCGGAAGGCAACGTGCGCGGGAATGTCCTCGCCGGTGGGGGCCAGGCCCAGCCGCGCGTCGGGAGCCTCGAACAGGGCGTCGACGAAATCGAGCACCTGCCGGGTCGAGCGGTACGAGGTCGACAGCGGCACCGACTTGCCCACCCGGCCGACGGCTTCGATGCGGGCGATGTATTTCTGCGTTTCGATCAGCAGACGCTCGGGCTGGGCGCCCTGGAACGAATAGATCGACTGCTTCTCGTCGCCGACGATGAACAGGGTGCGGCCGTCCGACGTCTTGCCGTCATGGCCCGGCGCCCCGGCCCCGGCGAAGAAGTCCTCGGTCAGGGCCGACAGGATCTCCCACTGCTCGGGGGCGGTGTCCTGGGCCTCGTCGAGCAGGATGTGGGACACCCCGCCGTCCAGCTTGTAGAGCACCCAGGCCGCGTCGACCCGCTTGGTCAGCAGGTCGCGGGTCTTCTCGATCAGGTCGGAGAAGTCGAGCGCGCCGTGGGCCTGCTTCTCCTCGATGAACTTGGCGAGGTACAGGATCGCCAGCCGCATGACCGCGACGCTGTCCTCGGCCACCCTGGCGGCGCGCAGGAACTCGCGGGCTTCCTCCAGGCGCTCCTGCTCGGCCAGCAGCCGCTCGCGCAGGTCCTCGCGGCTCTTCAGGCCCGAGGTCTTGGCCACCCAGGTCACCGGCGTGCCGGCGCCCTTTTCGGTGAACAGCAGGGCCAGGGCGGCGTCCAGCGACGGGGCCTGCGCCACCGCCTTCATGATCGCGGCGCGCTCGGAGTCCTGCTTGCCGCCGCCCGACAGCACGTCGGCGACCGAGCGCCAGAAGACCGGATCCAGGTCGTCCATGGCCTGGGCGGCGATCTCCTCGACGGTGGTCGGCTCGGCGAAACCGCAGACGCTCCAGATGTCGGCCTCGACGCCCTCCAACCCGCCGTAGCGTTCGCGATAGGCGGCGATGGCCGCGCGCTGGTGCTCGAAGGTGGCGAACATCGCCTCGAACGAGGCGAAGTCCAGCGCCACCGAGAAGCGGGCATAGGCCTGGGCGAAGATGTCGTCGTTGTGGGTGACGTGGTCGGCCAGCTTGTGCAGCGCGGCCTGGGCCACGGCGGCCGAGGCGCTGTCGTCCATCACCTCGAAGCCGGGCGAGACGCCGGCCTCGATCGGGAAGCGCCGCAACAGCTTCTCGCAGAAGGCGTGGATGGTCTGGATCTTCAGGCCGCCGGGCGTCTCCAGCGCTTTGGCGAACAGACTGCGGGCCTTGGACAGGGCCAGGGCGTCGAAATCGCTCTGCGGCCGGTCGACCAGGCCCGCGATCTCGGCGCGCAGGGCCTCGTCGGGCGTGACGCACCACTTGCCCAGGCGGTCGAACAGCCGGTGCTGCATCTCGGCGGCGGCGGCCTTGGTGTAGGTCACGCACAGGATCGCCGCCGGCTCGGCGCCGCCCAGCAGCAGGCGCGCGACCCGGTCGATCAGGGTCTTGGTCTTGCCCGAACCGGCATTGGCCGTGACGAAGGCCGAGATGGCCGGATCGGCGGCGAGGCGTTGGGGATCGAGGCCGGTCATCGCGATCCTCCCCCTGAAGGGGGAGGTGGCCCGGAGGGCCGGAGGGGGAAGTCCCTTCTGAATTCAACCAAGCCGCAGGCGGGAGCAGTCACTTCCCCCTCCGTCGGCTTCGCCGACACCTCCCCCTTCAGGGGGAGGATCTTCCAGGCGATCGCCCTCATTCCCCGTCCCCCTCGTCGCCGCTGGTGGACCACTCGAACACCCGCGCTAGGTGCCCGTAATCCCCCGCATGGTCGTGCACGAACTGCGGCGCCGTGCGCGACAGGTACGGCCGGGTCGGGTCGTCGTACTTGCGGATCAGCTCCACTAGGCCGTCGAAGGCCTTGCGGGCGGCTTCCTCGCTTTCGGGGCCGGCGGCGGCGCGGGTCTGCTCCTCGCCGGCCGGGCGGCGGCCGGTGACGCGGACATAGGTCAGGTCGCCCGGCGCGCGCGGGCCGATGTCGGCGAAGCCGCCTTCGCGCAGGATCGCCGCCGTCAGGGTCAACTGCGGCGAAAAGCCGGTGTCGACCTGCTTCTGGCTGGGGGCGGCGCCGGTCTTGTAGTCGAGGATGTGCGCGGCGCGGCCGTCGCGGGTGGGCTCGATGCGGTCGGTCTTGGCGGTCAGGGTGAAGGGGCGGCCGTCGACCTGGAAGGTGATCTCGCCGGCCGCCTCGACCACGATCTTCTCGGCCCCGGCCCGGCGGCGCGCTTCGAGGTCCATGACCCACAGGGCGGCCTCGCGGGCCAGCGCCCGTTCGCGGGCCAGGGCCGAGGGCGGCATGCCGGCGGCGACCAGCTTATCCATATAGAGACGTTCGAAAATTTCAGCGCCGTTGGGCGGCAAGGCCTCTGGATAATCCAGGGCGAACACCTCGAAGGCCGCGTGGATCGCCGTGCCGCGCGCCCGCGCTTCCACCGGCTCGTCCGGCCGGTCGAGGGGGTAGAGCTTCAGGATATCGCGCGCCCACACCGCGTAGGGATCGCGGGTCAGGGCCTCGACGCGGGTGACGGCCATGCGGCGTGGGCGGTCCTCGACCGGCGGGCAGGGGGCGGGGCGCTTGACCGGGGCGTAGGGGCCGGGGGCGTCCAGCGCGCGAGCCCAGTCCAGCACGTCCGGCCGCTCGGTCAGCGCCAGGTTCGCGCCGCGCGCCAGGGTCTTCATCCGCCACAGCCAGCGGCTCTCGACCGCCGGCGCCCCGCCGCGGCGCTGGCTGTGCACCAGGATCACGTCGGGGGCGCTGGCGGCCTGGGCGAAGTCGTGGGCGGTGAGGCCGATCTTGCGCTCGGGCGGCGGCAGGCCGAGCTTGGCGCGCATCGGCCGCGACAGGAACGGGTCGATCGGCGCGGCCTGCGGCCAGACGCCTTCCTCCAGCCCGGCCAGGATCAGCCGGTCGGCGCGGACCAGACGGGCCTCGATGGCGCCCAGCATGCGCAGTTGCGGGTGGGTGGCCCCGCCGACGCGCAGGGTCTCCTCGTCGACCAGTCGTCCGAGCAGGTCGAGAAAGCCCAGCGGATTGGTCGGCGGCAGGGCCTGGCCGTCGTCGATCAGGGCCGAGATCAGGGTCGCCAGGGCCTCGCCGCCCGAGCCGGCCCACAAGGCCGAGGGTTCGACCAGGCTTTCCAGCGCCTTGGCCAGGGCCTCGGCGGCCAGGTGCGGCGGGGCGACCGGGCCGGCGGCGTAAGGCTCGGCGGCGATATCGACGGCGGCGTGGATGCGGCGGGCCAGGTCCACGGCCTCGGGAAACTGCGCGACGCGGCCTTCCAGCGCGGCGGCGTCGACGGGAGCGGGGCCGCGCAGGCCGTATCGCTCCAGGGTGCGGGCGGCCTCGTCGGCCTTGAGCAGCGGGTGCTTGGCCACCGACAGCAGGCCGACCGGATCCAGCGGCGCCAGCACCAGCGCCGCCAGCTTGCGAGCCAGCACGGCGGGAGGCGATGCGGCCAGCGGCGCGCCGGCCGAGCTGTCGGGCACGACGCCCCAGCGGGCGAGATAGAGGCCCGCGCGGCGGGCCAGCTGCTGGTCGGGGGTGACGAGGGCGGCGGTCTTGCCCGGCGTCTCCAGCGCCTCGCGCAGCAGGAGGGCGCAGGCCAGGGCGGCCTCCTCCTCGCCCGAGGCGTTGACCAGCGACAGGCCCGACAGGCCCTCGGCGATCGGGTCGAGGCTTTCGGACTCCGCGCGCAGCTTGGCGATCTGGGCCAGCCAGTCGGCGGTGGCCTCGGCCGGGCGCAGGGCTTCGTTGACCAGCCGGCGGCGCCAGCGGCCGCGGCTGTCGGCCTCGGTGCGCCAGCGGCGCACGACCCCGCGATCGACGCCCGCGCGATGGAGCAGGCGGCGCATGGCGCCCTGCGGGTGTTGTTCGCCGACCTGCTCCCAGGCTTCGGTCGCCAGATCCTCGTCGAGGCCGGGCAGCACCACATAGCCCTGCGGCGCCCGCGAGACGGCGATCAGCAGGTCGGCGGTGGCCGGGGCGGTGCCGGTCGAACCGGCGGCGACCAGAACGCCCTGCGGCGGGTTGTCGGTCCATTGGTCGGCCAGGGCGCGCAGCAGGCGCACCCGCCGCTCGCTGACGTCCATCAGGTCGAGGTCGCGCAGGCGGGCGCTCCAGCCCTCGACCATGGCCCGGATGAACCGCGCCGAGACCTGCCAGTGGGCGGCCAGGTCGCCGTCGGCCAGGCCGTCGAGCCGATCGATGACCGGCACCTCCTCGATCTGGCAGCTGTCGAGCAGGTCGGAGACGGCCTTGGCCATCTCCAGGGCCTGGCCGGCGCTGGGCGGGCTGTCGAGCAGCGAGGCGTTGTCGTGCACCAGGCGCGCCAGCTCGAACCGGCGGCGGCGGCTGGAGACGGCCGGCGGCAGGTCCAGGGCCAGGTCGCCCGGCTCGAACGGCGGCTCGCCCTCGTCGAGGTCGCCCAGCGGACGGATCTGCGGCAGCAGCACGGCCCGCCCGCCGTTCACCGCCAGGAAGGCGTCGGCCAGGGCGCGCGCGCCGCGCCGGGTGGGGGTCAGCAGGGTGGCGTGCGACAGGGCGTCGGGACCCAGATGCGACAGCCGCTCGACCAGGCCCGCGGCCACGTCGTCGACGAACGGCCGGTGGGCCGGGATCGAGAACCAGCCGGAACCGGCCGGGCCGCTCATCCCGTGTGAGCTCCTGCGAGCCTGGCCTCGGCCTCGTCGCGCGCGCCGGGATCGCCGACGTGCATCCAGAAGCCGTCCATGACCACGCCGTGGACGCGGCCCCGCGGCGCCAGCCTGCGCCAGATGGTCGCCAGCGAGAACGCGCCGTCGGGGCCGTCGTCGACCAGGCCCGGCTTGCAGATGTGCACGCCCATGTAGGCGTAGGGCGCGCTGGCCGCTTCGCCCCGGAAGGTCAGGGCGCCGTCTTCGGCCAGGAAGAAGTCGCCGGCCCCGTCGAAGCCCAGCGTGCGGTCCAACCGCGCCAGCAGCAGGCAGACGTCCATCTTTTCCGGATCCCAGGCCTTGGCCAGGCTCTCGATCGTGGGCGCGCCGTCCTGCGTCCAGACGGAGTCGATATTGGCGACGAAGACCGGCTCCTCGCCCAGCAGCGGCCGGGCCTTGCGCAGGCCGCCGCCGGTTTCCAGCAGTTCGCCGCGCTCGTCGGAGATGACGATCTGCGGCGCGCCGGTGCGGGTCTTCAGATGGTCTTCCAGCCGGTCGGCGAAGGCGTGGACATTGACCACGGCGGTCTCGACCCCGGCCTCGGCCAGGCGATCCAGCATGTGGTCGATCAGGGTGCGGCCGGCCACCTCGACCAGCGCCTTGGGGCGGTCGTTGGTCAGGGGGCGCATGCGGGTGCCCAGGCCGGCGGCCAGCACCATCGCTTTCTTCGGAGAAGTCATGCGCGGACCTCCGCCGGGACGTGGGCGTCGAACCAGGCCTTCAGCCCCGCCAGCGCCGGATCGGCCAGGCAGCTGTCGAGATAGCGCCACAGGCGCGGCATGAAGCTTTCGTACTTCGGCTTGCCGTCGCGGGTGACCAGGCGGGCGAAGATGCCGAGGATGCGGGCGATGTTTAGCGCCCCCAGCGCGTGGTAGTCGGCCAGGAACTGCGTGCGGTCGAGGTCCGGCCGGGCGGCCAGATAGCGGTCGAGGCCGCGCTGCTCGATCTCCGGCGACACGTCGCGACGGGCGTCGTGCAGCAGCATCGAGAAGTCCCAGGCCGGGTGGGCGACCACGGCGTCTTGGAAGTCGATCAGACCGACGCGGGCCGGGCCCTCGCGGTCAGGCAGCCACAGCAGATTCTCGGCGTGATAGTCGCGGTGGCAGAACACGCTGGCGCCGGCCTCGCCCCGGGCGCGGATCGGCGTCCAGAGCGCCTGCCAGTCGGAGAGGGCGGCGGCGTCGAAGGTCACCGGCTTGAGCTTGGGCAGCCACTCGACGAACAGGTCCTGGGCCATCTGCAAGGCCAGGTCGTCATAGGTCAGCAGCGGCCAGGTCGAGCCGCCGGCCTCCAGCACCGCCGGGGGCTTGGCCGCGTGCAGGGCGACCAGCGCGTCGACGGCGGCGTCGTACATCAGGGGCTCGTCGCCGCCGTTGGCGATCACTGTGGCGTAGAGATCATCGCCCAGGTCTTCCAGTACGGCCAGGCCCAGGGCCGGCTCGGCGGCCAGCACCTCGGGCGCCGAGAGGCCCTGCGCCCGCAGCCAGCCGGCCACGGCCACGAAGGCGTCCACCCGGCCGGCGGCCAGGCGGTAGGCGGCGTTGAAGCCCAGCGCCCGGCGCTCGTCCGGCGTGGAGCCGGGCGGGCAGGGGGCGGTCTCCAGGGCCGGCGGCTGGTCCATGAAGATGAAGGTCGCATCGCCGCGATGGAGGCGCTCGTACGAGCGGGTCGAGGCGTCGCCGCCCAGCGGCTGGCGGCGCACGTCGCCGTAGCCGTGGCGAGCCAGGAACTGCGCCTTCAGGGTCTCGCGGTCAGAACTCAAGCTTGCGTTCCTTGAAGGCGCCGAAGGGGGTGATGCGGACGCGGCGGGCCTCGCCGGCCGTATCGTCCAAAACAGGCGAAATCTCTACATCGAGTCGGTGCGGCGGCAGACGGCCCTCCAGGCGCTGGGGCCACTCGATCAGGGCCGCGCCGTCTTCCAGCGCTTCGAGCAGGCCGATCTCGTAGGCCTCGTCCGGATCCTCCAGGCGATAGAGGTCGAAGTGGGCCAGCGGGAACTCGGCGGCTTCGTAGAACTGCACCAGGGTGAAGGTCGGGCTGGGGACCTCTTCCTCGGGCGAGGTCAGCGCGCGCACCAGGGCGCGGGCCAGGGTCGACTTGCCCGCGCCGAGCGGGCCGTAGAGGCAAAGCGCCGCGCCGGGAAACAGCACGGCGGCCAGCCGCTGGCCGAGGGCCTTGGTGGCGGCCTCGTCCGGCAGGTCGATTTCGAGGGAGACGGCGCCCCCGGGCGCCTGTGGCGTAGACATCGCGCCAATCTAGAGTCCCCCGCGCGCGCCTCAAGCGGCTTTCAGGATTTTTGCCGTCGCCGGGGCGCGCGCGGCGTCTTATCACCAGCAGAACAATCCCGAGAGGATCGGTCGAGATGAAGAACTGGAAGCTGTGGGCCGGCCTCGCCGCCGTGGTCGTGGTGATCGGCGCCGGCTGGTGGGCGTGGTGGAACTTCGAGCTGCGCTGGCGGCCCAAGACCATCACCAAGAACCAGGCCGAGATCGCCAAGATCCTCGAAGGCTCGGGCTGGGTGTCGCCGGGCCTCAAGGGTCCCAAGCTCTACATGATCAGCTTCCGCACCTGCCCCGACTGCGTCCGCTTCAAGAAGGAAGAGTATCCGCGCCTGCACAAGGCCGGGATCGACACCCGCCTGATCGAGATCGCCCGCGCCGACCGCAACGGCGTGCCGAAATCGACGCCGGTCGAGCGCGCCACCGTCGCAGAGCTGTGGATCAACCGCTCGTGGGAACTGTCGGAGACGTGGGACGCCACGCCGGTCGACGCCTGGACCGCGCCGGGCCTCAAGCCCGCCGACGGCGACATCGCCCGCACCGCGGTCATCGAGGCCGGCCGCAAGTCGGTCGAGGACCTCGTCCCGCTGCTCAAGAAGAACGGCGTGAACTTCGCCTATCCCCTGCTGGTCTGGTGGACGCCCGACGGTCAGATGAAGGCCTGCGCGTGTGAAAAGCGCGAGACTTACAGGTTCGTGAGGAAGGATCTGGGGGTCTGATCGGGTCAACTTCTACTCCCGTCATTCCCGCCACAAGGGCGGGAATGACGGGCGTTAAAAGAGAAATCAGAAGATCTCGAACAGGCCCGCAGCCCCCATGCCGCCGCCGATGCACATGGTCACCACGCCCAGCTTGGCCTTGCGGCGCTTGCCTTCCAGCAGCAGGTGGCCGGCGCAGCGGGCGCCGGTCATGCCGAACGGGTGGCCGATGGCGATCGAGCCGCCGTTGACGTTGTACTTCTCCGGATCGATGCCCAGGCGGTCGCGGCTGTAGAGGCACTGGCTGGCGAAGGCTTCGTTCAGCTCCCACAGGTCGATATCGTCGACCTTCAGACCGTGGCGTTCCAAGAGGCGCGGCACGGCGAACACCGGGCCGATGCCCATCTCGTCGGGCTCGCAGCCGGCGATGGCGAAGCCCTTGAACAGGCCCAGCGGCTCGAGGTTGCGGCGGGCGGCCTCCTTGGCCTCCATCACCACCACGGCGGCCGCGCCGTCCGACAGCTGGCTGGCGTTGCCGGCGGTGATGAAGTTGCCCGGACCCTTGACCGGCTCCAGCTTGGCCAGGCCTTCCAGCGTGGTCTCCGGACGATTGCACTCGTCCTTGGTGACGACGTAGTCGACCAGGCTCTCTTCCTTGGTCTCCTTGTTGACCACCTTCATCTTGGTGGCCATCGGCACGATCTCGTCAGCGAACAGGCCGGCGGCCTGGGCGGCGGCGATGCGCTGCTGGCTGCGCAGCGAATACTCGTCCTGATACTCGCGGGAGATGCCGTAGCGCTTGGCGACGATGTCGGCGGTGTCGATCATCGCCATCCACAGGGCCGGCTTTTCCTTCATCAGCTTGTCTTCGGTGATGTGGAAGCGGTTCATGTGGCCGCCGCCCTGCACCAGCGAGATCGACTCCACGCCGCCGCCGATGGCGACCGGGGCGCCGTCGTTGCGCACGTAGTTGGCGGCCGTGGCGATGGCCTGCAGGCCCGAGGAGCAGAAGCGGTTGACAGTCTGGCCCGAGGTGGTGACCGGCAGGCCGGCCCAGATGGCGGCGTTGCGGGCGACGTTCATGCCGGTGGCGCCTTCGGGACCGCCGCAGCCCAGGACGACGTCTTCCACTTCGGGGCCGTCGAGGCCGGCGCGCGACACGGCGTGCTGGATGGCGTGGCCGGCCATGGCCGCGCCGTGGGTGTTGTTGAAGCCGCCGCGATTGGACTTGGCCAGGCCCGTCCGGGCGTAGGAGACGATGACCGCTTCGCGCATGGCGCTTCTTCCCTGTTTAAACGTTAGTTTGAATTGCCGGCACCGTAGGCCGGAAATTCGCCGGGGGGAAGATCACGTAAGCGTAAGCCGTGAGGCTCAGCCCAGTATGGTCGGCGCGTCGGGCAGCTCGTTGCGGTCCTCGCCGCCGGCGCGCGGCGCGTGCTCGGCCAGGATGGCGCCGGCGCGGCCGACGGCGGCGACGAAGCCGTCGGCGATCTGGCCGGCCTTCAGGCCCGCCACGAGGTCGGCGACGACGCCGGACCAGGCGTCCTTGGGCGCCAGGCCATGGACGCCCTCGTCGGCCAGCACTTCGACGCGGTGCTCCGCCAGGGCGGCGAAGATCAGCACGCCGGTGCGCCCTTGCGTGGCGCGCAGGTCGCTGGACAGGAAATAGTCCATGGCCGCGCGCCGGACGCGCTCGGCGGCGCTCTCGCCGGTGGGCAGCCGCGCCCGCAGCGGCGGGATCGACAGCACGGCGGTCGCCAGGGCGAACACCGCCGCCTGCAGGGTCAGGTAGACCAGCAGGGCCGACAGGATCGCGCCGTCCTGGGCGGCGGCGTGGCCGACGCTCCAGCCGCCGAACAGGCGGGTCAGCCACTCGGGGCGCAGGCCGGCCAGCAGGCCGAAGGCCGGCAGCAGCAGGGCCGCGCCCGCCGCCCAGGCCAGGACGGGGGCGGGGCGGTCGGGCTCGACACGCGGGGCCAGCACGCAGCGGATCTCGCCGATGGTGCCGGCCTCCGCCGCGCGAACGGCGTCGGCGATGCGCAGCTGGTCGGGGCGGGAAAGAATGTCGCTCATCACCAGCTCCCCGAGGATCCGCCGCCGCCGAACGAGCCGCCGCCGCCGGAGAACCCGCCGCCGCCTCCACCGCCGCTCCAGCCGCCTCCGCCGCCGCGACCGCCGCCGCCGCTGGTCAGGGCGTTGATCAGGATCCAGGGCAGGGCCTCGCCCACCGCCGCGCCGAGCCCGCTGCGGCGATAGCGGCGGCGTCCGAACATCGCCCGCAGGATCATGACGGCGACGATGAAGACGATGAAGATCGCCACCACCGGCACGCCGCCGCCGTCGTCCTGGCGCTGGCCTTCCGCCGCCTGGGCGACCTGGGCCCTGGCCTCGCCGTCGGGCAGCGACAGCTGCTTTACGATGGCGTCGGTCCCGGCGACGATGCCGCCCTCCATGTCGCCGGCCTTGAAGCGGGGCAGGATGGCGCTCTGGATGATGACGCTGGACAGGGCGTCGGTCAGCACCGGCTCCAGGCCGTAGCCGACCTCGATGCGAACCTTGCGCTCATTGGGCGCCACGATCAGCAGGGCGCCGGTGTTCCTGTCCTTCTCGCCGATGCCCCAGGCGCGGCCCAGTTGATAGCCATAGTCCTCGATCTCGTAGCCTTGCAGGCTGGACAGGGTGGCGACCACCAGCTGGCGGCCGGTCTCTTTCTCCAGCGTCGCCAGCTGGTCGGTCAGCTGCTGTTCGGCGGCCGGCGACAGGATGTTCGCCTGGTCGACGACCCGGCCGCTCAGCGGCGGGAAGGTCGGGGCGGCGAGGGCGGCCGTGGCGAGGAAGAGGATGGCGAGAAAAGAGAGGATGGGAATGACCCACCCGCTCCTCCCCCGTGCAACGGGGGAGGGGGACCGCGAAGCGGTGGAGGGGGCGGCGGCGCGCACGGTGCTTCGTCCCTCGCCCCCTCCGTCACGGCGCCGATGGCGCCGCGCCACCTCCCCCGTTGCACGGGGGAGGAGCAAGGCCGCGACAGCCCTCACCCTAGTGCGCCGGGGCCGGCTGGGACGGGGCGGCGGGCGCGGCCGGGGCGTCGAAGCTGACGGTCGGGGCGGTCTGGGCCGCGGCCGAGGCCTCGAACAGCTGGGCCGGCTTCTGGCCGCCATAGAAGGTCTTGGCCCAGAGGATGGTCGGGAAGGTGCGCAGGCTCGTGTTGTAGACCCGCGCGGTCTCGTTGTAGTCGCGCCGCGCGATGGTGATGCGGTTCTCGGTGCCTTCCAGCTGGCTCTGCAGGGCCAGGAAGTTCTGGTTCGACTTCAGGTCCGGGTACTGCTCCTGGATCACCATCAGCCGGCCCAGCACGCCGGTCAGCTGGTCCTGGGCGGCGGCGTATTTCTGGAAGGCGGCCGGGTCGGTGATGGTCGAGGCGTCGACCTTGACCTGGGTGGCGCTGGCGCGGGCCTGGGTCACCGAGGTCAGGACGTCCTTTTCCTGGGCCGCGTAGCCCTTCACCGTGGCCACCAGGTTGGGGATCAGGTCCGAGCGGCGCTGGTACTGGTTCTGCACCTCGGCCCAGGCGGCCTTGGTCTTCTCGTCCTGGGTGGGGATGGTGTTGATCCCGCAGCCGGACAGGCCGACGGCGATCACGACGGAGGCAAGGGCCAGGCGGGCCGGCGAACGCAGCTGCGACATGAAGGCTCCCTCTGAAGGCGGCTGGCGGCCGCCGATCGCATTTATATGGCCCCGTCTCCGGCTCTCGTCATCCGCGTATCGGATTAACTCGCGTCCATCAGGGGCTTAACTTCCTTTTGAGGAGATGGGCGCAGGATCGCCGCCATGGTCCTGATGGTCGCCTTCGCCCTGGTCGGAGCCCTGCTCGGGCTCTTCTGGCGCCCCCGTTTCGTGGGGGTGGTCATCGCCGTGGTCGCGGCGGGGGTCGTGCAGGGCCTGGCCGCCTGGTCGCTGCAGATCCTGTCGCAGCAGGTCAATCGCGAGCACCTGCTGGTCCAGTTGCACGCCATCTTCGGCGAGAGCGCCATCGACTTCGCCGGACCGGTGCTGGCCGCCGCCGTCGGGGCGGTGTTCGCCGCGCTGCTGGGCGGCCTGACCGACGCCCGCCGCCCGCCGGTGGTGGTCACCGCCGACGGCCTGCGCCGCAAGGCCGGCAAGGACGGCCGCTACGCCCGCATGGAAGGCATGGTCCAGGACCGCGCCATCCACGCCAAGGCCGAGAGCCGGATCGACTCCATCCTCGGGCTCTAAGGGCGCGCGCTCTTTCTTCCTTGCCCGTCATTCCCGCCCTTGTGGCGGGAACCCCTCT
This sequence comes from Caulobacter radicis, assembly GCF_003094615.1. Classification (GTDB taxonomy): domain Bacteria; phylum Pseudomonadota; class Alphaproteobacteria; order Caulobacterales; family Caulobacteraceae; genus Caulobacter; species Caulobacter radicis. The sequence goes on from NZ_QDKO01000010.1 coordinate 171,041, forward strand.
GTCAGCCGCAAGGGCGGGAGGGGCGGACTGCCGAGCAGTCCGCTGGCGCTTCACGTGTGAGCGGAACCAGAGGTTCCCGCCACAAGGGCGGGAATGACGGGGAGATGGGGAGGGCGCTCCACGTTCCGCCGAAAATCTCAGTTTCGATAAAATATGCGCACGCGAACAAAAACCGGCTTGCGCGATTTCTGAACGCTGATATCTAAGCAGTGCTTAGTTCGGTTTCGCGACGCCGGTGGGGATATCGGCGCCATGTCCATGAAGGACAGCATCCCACGGGACCGAGCGGCCAGTACAGCTTACGCCGCGATCATCGATCTTTCCATCATCCCCGAAGCTGGAGGGCTTTTCCCATGAAGCTCCGCGCCCTGGCGGCTGTCGCCGCCCTGTCCGTTTCCGCGTTCGTCGCGGCCCCCGCCCTGGCCGATGGCCGCCTGGCGGTCACTCTCGAAAAGCCCGTCTCGGCCAAGACCAAGATCGTCGCCGGCGGCGCCGTCTTCGTCTGCGAGGACGCGGCCTGCGTCGCTGCCTCGGCCCCGTCGCGGGCTCTCAGCGTCGCCTCGTGCAAGGCGCTGGCGAAGGAGGCCGGCCGCGTCTCGGCCTTCGGCGGCGACGCCAAGACCCTGGCCGCCGAAGAGCTGGAGCGCTGCAACGCCTCGGCCAAGGCCGCCTGATCCCTCTTTCCTACCGAGTAAGGCGTACCAGGGGGCTTCTCTTTCTCTGGCTGTTTCCTCGACCATTCGCCTGACAGGGCGGCGGATCGCTTCCGCCGCCCTTTTTCTTTGCCCCGCCTTTACGTCTTCGTCCGCGCAAGGATTAGATGTCGCCATGACCCAGCCCCTGACCGTCCAGCTCGAAGAGGCCTTGCGAGCGGCCGCCGGCGCCGACGCCGCGCCCGTGTCGGTCACGATCGACTACGCGAGGCAAGGCCAGGCCGGCGAAAGCGCCCGCGGCTGGGTCGAACGGGCCACCCGCAGCCTGGTGTTCGCCCAGGCCGAGGCGCGCACCGCCGACGGGATCCTGGCCGGCGCGGCCTCGGGCGTATTCCGCCGCGTCAACGTCTGACGGATAAACACATTTTTTCGCGAACTTGGCCGAACACGATCACCTCGGCTTGGTTGCGACTGCGAACACCCCGTGTTATCAGGCGCCGGGCTTCGGGAAGGGCAGCGCGAAAGCGCGGGCCGCCCGTGCGCTTTTCTCAAGCGCTAACAAGTCTTTAAGCCGGGGAGAGGGGGGAGCTTCTCTTCCGCGGCGATTGCAACGCACACCGGGCGGAACAAGTGGCGGAAGAAACCAAGGCGACGGATGCGGGTCAGCGTTACGCGCAGTCCCTGTTCGAACTGACGATCGAAGGCGGCAACCTGGCGAAGGTCGAGAGCGACCTGAAGACCCTCAAGGGTCTGGTCGCCGAAAGCGCCGACCTGCGCCGTCTGATCGACTCGCCCGCGTTCTCGGCCGAGGACAAGGCCAAGGGCCTGACCGCCGTCGCCGTGAAGGCCGGTTTCGACATCCTGACCGCCAAGTTCCTGGGCCTGATCGCCACCAACGGCCGCGCGGCCGAACTGGTCGGCGCGATCAACGCCTTCGTCGCCCTGTCGGCCAAGCACCGCGGCGTGGTCGCCGCCGAGGTCACCTCGGCCGTCCCGCTGAGCGCCGCCCAGCTGAAGGCCGTCACGGCCGCCGTGTCGAGCGCGCTCGGCCAGACCCCCGAAATCTCGACCCGCGTCGATCCGTCCATCCTGGGCGGCGTCAAGGTGCGCGTCGGTTCCCGACTGTTCGATGCTTCGGTTCGCTCGAAGCTCGACTCCCTGAAATTCGCCCTCAAGCGCGCCTAAGCGTATAACCGCGCAAAAACGTACGTACGCAGAGAGCCTCAAGAAAGAGCCCGACCCAGCCATGGATATCCGCGCCGCCGAAATCTCGGCCATCCTCAAGTCGCAGATCGCCAACTTCGGCGAGGAAGCCGCCGTTTCGGACGTCGGCCAGGTCCTGTCGGTCGGCGACGGTATCGCCCGCATCTACGGTCTGGACAACGTCCAAGCCGGTGAAATGGTCGAGTTCCCGAAGGCCGGCGTGAAGGGCATGGCCCTGAACCTCGAGCGCGACAATGTCGGCGCCGTGATCTTCGGCGCTGACGCCGAGATCAAGGAAGGCGACGAAGTCCGCCGCCTCGGCGAAATCGTCGACGTGCCGGTCGGCAAGGGCCTGCTGGGCCGCGTCGTCAACCCGCTGGGCGAGCCGATCGACGGCAAGGGCCCGATCCAATACACCGAGCGTCGCCGCGTCGACGTCAAGGCCCCGGGCATCATCCCGCGCAAGTCGGTGCACGAGCCCGTGCAGACCGGCCTGAAGTCGATCGACACCCTGATCCCCGTCGGCCGCGGCCAGCGCGAGTTGATCATCGGCGACCGTCAGACCGGCAAGACCGCCGTCGCCATCGACACCATCCTGAACCAGAAGGCCGCCAACGCCGGCAAGGACGAGAGCGCCAAGCTCTACTGCGTCTACGTCGCCATCGGCCAGAAGCGCTCGACCGTCGCCCAGATCGTCAAGACCCTGGAAGAGCACGGCGCCCTGGAATACACCATCGTCGTCGTGGCCTCGGCCTCGGAGCCGGCCCCGCTGCAATACCTGGCCCCGTTCGCCGGCTGCGCCATGGGCGAGTGGTTCCGCGACAACGGCCTGCACGGCCTGATCATCTATGACGATCTGTCCAAGCAAGCCGTCGCCTACCGTCAGATGTCGCTGCTGCTGCGCCGCCCGCCGGGCCGCGAAGCCTATCCGGGCGACGTGTTCTACCTGCACTCGCGCCTGCTGGAACGCGCCGCGAAGCTGAACGAAGACAACGGTTCGGGCTCGCTGACGGCACTGCCGATCATCGAAACCCAGGCCAATGACGTGTCGGCCTACATCCCGACCAACGTGATCTCGATCACCGACGGCCAGATCTTCCTGGAAACCGACCTGTTCTACCAGGGCATCCGCCCGGCCGTGAACGTCGGCATCTCGGTGTCGCGCGTCGGTTCGTCGGCCCAGATCAAGGCCATGAAGCAGGTCGCCGGCCCGATTAAGGGCGAGCTGGCCCAGTATCGTGAAATGGCCGCCTTCGCGAAGTTCGGTTCGGACCTCGACGCCTCGACCCAGAAGATGCTGGCTCGCGGCGAGCGCCTGACCGAGCTGCTGAAGCAGCCGCAATACGCGCCGCTGTCGGTCGAAGAGCAGGTCTGCGTGATCTACGCCGGCACCCGCGGCTATCTCGACAAGATCCCGACCTCGTCGGTGCGTCGCTTCGAGACCGAGTTCCTGGCCCGCCTGCACAGCGCCCATCAGGACCTGCTGACCGGCATCGCCACCAAGAAGGCCCTCGACAAGGACCTGGAAGCGTCGCTGAAGAGCGCGCTCGACAGCTTCTCGTCGACCTTCGCCTAAGCCCCCTCGGAACCGCTCGGAGAGAGTAGCGCCGAATGGCCAGCTTGAAGGAAATGCGCAATCGGATCTCGAGCGTCAAAGCGACGCAAAAGATCACGAAAGCGATGCAGATGGTGGCGGCTGCCAAGCTGCGCCGGAGCCAGGACGCGGCGGAAGCCGCCCGTCCGTACGCCCGGCGTCTGGCCAGCGTCATCGCCAACCTCGCGACCGGCGTGTCGGGCGACGGCGCTCCGGCGCTGCTGGCCGGCACCGGCCGCGACGACCGTCACCTGGTGGTGGTGGCCGCTGCGGACCGTGGTCTGGCCGGCGGCTTCACCTCGTCGATCGTGCGCGCGGCTCGCGCCCACATCGACGGGCTGATCGCCCAGGGCAAGGACGTGAAGATCGTCTGCGTCGGCAAGAAGGTGACCGCCCAGCTGAAGCGCCCCTACGGCGACAAGGTGGTGGATAACTTCGACCTGTCGGCCTATCGCCAGATCACCCTGTCGGTCGCCCAGCCGATCGCCGATGTCGTCACCAAGCTCTACGAAGCCGGCGACATCGACGTGGTGACCCTGTTCTACAGCCGCTTCCGGTCGGTGGTGCAGCAGGTTCCGACCGCGCTGCAGCTGATCCCGGCGGTTGTCGAGGGCGGCGCCGAAGTCGCGTCGGGCCCGGCCGCGGTCTACGAGTACGAGCCCTCGGAAGAGGCCATTCTCGAGACCCTGCTGCCGCGCAACCTGACGGTCCAGATCCTGTCGGCCCTGCTCGACAACATGGCCGGCTTCTACGCCAGCCAGATGACGGCGATGGACAACGCCACGCGGAACGCGGGCGACATGATCAAGCGCTACACCCTCGAGTACAACCGTTCCCGCCAGGCTCAGATCACCAAGGAGCTGATCGAGATCATCTCCGGCGCCGAAGCCGTCTGATCTAGCCTAACGCCAAAAACGCACGCAGAGACGCACGAAAGACCCGCACGCCATGGCCAAGACCCCTGCTAAGGCTCCCGAAGCCGCCGCCGAAAAGCCGGCAGCCGCCAAGAAGCCCGCCGCCACGAAGGCCGCCGCCGCTCCGGCCGCTGCTGCTGCTCCCAAGGCTCCGGCCGCCAAGAAGGCCGCCGCTCCGAAGGCCGCCGCCCCCGTCGCCGGTGAAGCCACCGGCAAGCTGGTGCAGATCATCGGCGCCGTCGTCGACATCGAGTTCACCGGCCCGCTGCCGGCGATCCTGAACGCCGTCGAGACCACCAACACCGCCACCGGCCAGCGCCTGGTGTTCGAAGTCGCCCAGCACCTGGGCCAGAACACCGTCCGCGCCATCGCCATGGACGCCACCGAAGGTCTCGTCCGCGGCCAGCCCGTGCGCGACACCGGCGAAGCCATCCGCGTTCCGGTCGGTCCGGGCACGCTGGGCCGCATCATGAACGTCATCGGCGAGCCGATCGACGAACAGGGCCCGATCCAGTCGGACCTGTCGCGCCCGATCCACCGCGACGCCCCGACCTTCGCCGAGCAGACCAACACCGCTGAAGTCCTCGTCACCGGCATCAAGGTCATCGACCTGATGTGCCCCTACACCAAGGGCGGCAAGATCGGCCTGTTCGGCGGCGCCGGCGTCGGCAAGACCGTGACGATGCAGGAACTGATCAACAACATCGCCAAGGCTTACGGCGGTTACTCGGTTCTGGCCGGCGTGGGCGAACGCACCCGCGAAGGCAACGACCTCTATCACGAGATGATCGAGTCGAACGTCAACGTCGACCCGAAGGCCAACAACGGCTCGACCGAAGGCTCGCGCTGCGCCCTGGTCTACGGCCAGATGAACGAACCGCCGGGCGCCCGCGCCCGCGTCGCCCTGACCGGCCTGTCGATCGCGGAATACTTCCGTGACGAAGAAGGCAAGGACGTGCTGCTGTTCGTCGACAACATCTTCCGCTTCACCCAAGCCGGCGCCGAAGTGTCGGCTCTGCTGGGCCGCATCCCCTCGGCCGTGGGCTACCAGCCCACCCTGGCCACCGAGATGGGCAACCTGCAGGAGCGCATCACCTCGACCAACAAGGGTTCGATCACCTCGGTCCAGGCCATCTACGTTCCCGCCGACGACCTGACCGACCCGGCCCCGGCCGCTTCGTTCGCCCACTTGGACGCCACCACCGTTCTGTCGCGCGACATCGCCGCCCAGGCCATCTTCCCGGCCGTCGACCCGCTGGACTCGACCTCGCGGATCATGGACCCGCTGGTCATCGGCGAAGAGCACTACACGGTCGCTCGCCGCGTCCAGGAAGTGCTCCAGCAGTACAAGGCCCTGAAGGACATCATCGCCATCCTGGGCATGGACGAGCTGTCGGAAGAGGACAAGCTGACCGTGGCGCGCGCTCGCAAGATCTCGCGCTTCCTGTCGCAGCCGTTCCACGTCGCCGAGCAGTTCACCAACACGCCGGGCGCCTTCGTCCAGCTGAAGGACACCATCCGCTCGTTCAAGGGCATCGTGGACGGCGAGTACGACCACCTGCCGGAAGGCGCCTTCTACATGGTCGGCCCGATCGAGGAAGCCGTGGCCAAGGCCGAGAAGATGGCGGCGGACGTCTGATGCACGAGGAAGACGGCGATCTGGCCCACTTCTGCTGCGAGGAGCTGGAGGACGCGGTGTCTTCGGACGCCGAGGCCTCACTCATCGAGCATGACAGCGGCCTGATCCTGTTGAACCTGGGTCAACGGGAAGCCGATGGTGAGACGGGCACGGTCCTGACCACCATCCGCTTCTGTCCGTTCTGCGGCACCGAGATCCAGACCGACGAAGACATCGAAGCGGCCCTGGGCGCCGTGGAGACCTACGACTGATGGCCAAGCTGCACTTCTCTCTCGTCGCGCCCGAGCGCGAACTGTTCTCGGCGGATGTCGACCAAGTCGACGCGCCGGGCACGGAAGGCGATTTCGGCGTGCTGCCGAACCACGCCCCGTTCATGACCACGCTGCGCGAGGGTCGGGTGACGGTGCGTGACGGCTCGACCGTCAAGCTGTTCGACATCCAGGGCGGTTTCGCCGATGTCGGTCCCGACGGCTTCACGATCCTGGCCGAGCACGCGGTGGAAGTGGCCTCGTAAGAGCCGCTTCTTTCCGAAGACTTCGAAAGCGCCCTCGCTGGAAACAGCGGGGGCGTTTTTCGTTTCCGAAGATCCTCCCCCTCTGGGGGAGGTGGCCCGGAGGGCCGGAGGGGGGCCGTTTTCAGCTGTCGATGAGGTGTGGAGTCATCAGTCACTCCCCCCTCCGTCGGCTTCGCCGACACCTCCCCCACAGGGGGAGGATCGAAAAAATTACGTTTGTGACCCCATCCGCGCCGCAATCGGCCACCATAAGGGTTGCGAGGGAACGCTTGTCGGTTTTAATGCCGACCTCCAAGTCTCTAGGGGATATCCGACCTATGCGCCTTGCGCTCGCCAGCCTGATCGCCCTCGGCGTCGTTTCGACCGCCGTCGCCCAGGAGCAACCCGCTCCCGCCGCCGCCCCGGCTCCCGCCCCGGCCGCCGCGCCCGCTGATCAGGCCGCGCCTGCCGATCAAGCCACGCCCGTCGTCCCGGCGCCCGCCGCCGGCACCCCGGAAGCCGCCGCCGCCGCGGCCGCTCCGGAAGCGGTGCGTCCGCCCCCGCCGACCGATCCGGTCTCGGTGAAGATCCTCAGCGTCCTCGACACCATCTGCAAGCCGGCCGTCGTCGGCGGCGACTTCAACGCCCTGGCCAAGGCCGGCGGCTTCAAGAAGAAGCGCGACCTGTGGACGCTGGACCTGGGCAAGCCCTACCAGATCGTCCTGGACAACCCGGGTTCGAACAAGAACGTCTGCACCCTGAACGTCCAGCACGCCCAGGGCCCGGACCAGGCCCAGCACCTGGCCACCGCCCTGCACGACTGGGCGACCTGGGAGAACAGCCCGCAGCTGAAGCTGATCCGCAACGACCAACTGGTCACCGACGTCAAGCGCCTGACCGTGACCTGGGACAACAACGCCGCCGGCGGCAAGGCCGGCCTCGTCTACGTCCGCGTCAAGAAGCTGGACGACAGCTCGATCGGCAAGAACTTCGAACAGGCCCAGATCCTCTACACCACCCAGTGATGGTGCGAGGCTCGCGGAGCTGAAACGCGAAAGGCGCGGAGGGTGACCTCCGCGCCTTTTGCTTTTTGATCCTCCCCCCGAAGGGGGAGGTGGCCCGAACGGCCGGAGGGGGAAGTTTTTGCTGACGTCGAGGCGGTTGCTGGCTCACAGGCCACATCCCCCTCCGTCGCTCCGCGACACCTCCCCCTTCAGGGGGAGGATCTTTGCCCCTAAGCCGCCGCCCGATCCTCCGCGGCGATGAAGTCCAGGCACAGAGCGGCCACGGCTTCCCAGCCCGGCTCGCCGGGCAACCAGTGGCTCATCTCGGGGAATTCGTGAAACACCCCGCCCAGGCGCGCGGCGGTCTGGCGGACGGTGGCGGGCGGGTGAACGACGTCCTGGCCGCCGGCGATGGCCAGCACCGGCGCCTTCACCGAGCCGGGGCTGGTGGTCATGAACGGGTCCAGCCACCAGTTCAGCGTCTCCCACAGGGCCCGGCCGCTCTCGGAGGTCATGCGGGCATAGAGGGCGCGTCGCTTCTCGCGCGGCAGGCGGTCGAGGCTGTAGCGGCGCACGACGCCGTAGTCGGGCGCGATGGCCTGCAGCCAGTAGGGACCCAGCGCATAGAGGCTGACGGCCGAGACCGCCTCCTCCAGGCTCGCGCCATGCACGCCCCAGGGCGGGGAGGGGGCCAGCAGGATCAGGCGCTCCACCGGGGCGCGGCCGGCGGCCAGTTGCGCCACCAGCCCGCCCATGGAGTGGCCGATCAGGATCGGCGGCCGCTCGCAAGACCGGATCAGGCGGGCGATGTCACGGGCATAGTCGCTCATCGACAGGCCGACGACCGAACCGCCGGGACCGCGTCCCGGCAGGTCGGGGGTGAGCACCTTGTGGCCGGCGGCCTCGAACGGCTCTCGAAAACTGTCGAACGTCCAGCCGCCGCAGAAGGCGCCGTGGACCATGATCACCGGAGCCTTCACGCCCGCCTCTTAGGTCAACCCCGCCCGTGTGACTGATACGGGCGTTTCAATGGAGCCTACACGCTCTTCTTGCCGCGTGGCGAAGTTTTGGCGGGCGTCGTTGTCGCAGCCTTGGGCTTTGGGGACGCTTTGGGTTTCGCGGGGGCTTTCGTCGCCTTGGTCAGCTCCGGATTGACGACGTTGGGCATCTTGGCGGCCGCCGGCTTCGCGGGCGCGGCCTTCGGCTTGGCCGGGGGCTTGGGTTTCGCCGCCGTCTTTGCGCCTTCGGGCTTGGCGGTCTCCGCCGCAACGGCCGGTTTCGGCTTGGGAGCCGCCTTGGCCTTGGCCAGGGCCTTCGCGGCCGGCTTGGCCGGTTCCGGCGCGGCCTGCGGCTTGGCGGTCGTCTTGGCCTTGGGGGCGGCTTTCGCCGGAGCGGCCTTGGCGACAGGTTTGGCCGGCTTTTCGGCCCGCGCCGGCGGCTTAGCCTTGGCGGGCGTCTTGGAGGCGGCCTTCGGCTTCGGCGCGGCTTTCGCCACCGGCTCGGCGGCGGGCTCGGCGACGACCGCCTTGGCCTTGCTCGTGGTCTTGGCCTTGGCCGGGGCGCGAGGCTTGGGCGCCGGCGCGGCGACGGCGGCCGCTTCGGCGGCGGGCGGGGCCTGCGGCTCGGGCTTGGCCGCGACCGGCGCGGGTTCGGCCTTGGGCTTGGGCGGCGCAGCCGAGGCCGGCCCTAGGCCCTTCTCCGACAGCCATGACTGCACGGTCGCCAGCAGGGCGTCGCTGCCTGGCTCGTCGATCAGCCAGTGGGCGTGGTCTGGATATTCGCGGTAGTCGGCGCCGGCGTATTTGCGGCCGACCAGGCGGACGTCCTCGACCGGCGTGGTGCGGTCTCTCGCCCCGGCCAGCACCAGGACCGGCACGGTCACCTTGGCGGCGTCCACATGCACGGTGCGCGAGGGATCACGGTCGGGATAGGCCAAGTCCTGCAACACCCGGCCAGAATCGTAGACGGCCTTGGCGTAGAGGGCGTCGTGGCGGGCGGCCGGCACGGCGTTGACGACGCCGAACTTGAAGCCGGTCTTCCACATCTTCACCGGCTTGGGCGCGCCGCCCTGGGCCAGCACGGCGTTGAGGAAGGTGATGATCGGCGACAGCTTGGGCTTGCCGCGCGCGTCGGCCGGCGAGGCCGGGGCGAACAGCACGATGCCCGAGGCCAGGCCGCTCTCGGCCAGCTTCTGGGCGATCAGCCCGCCCATGGAATGGCCAAACACGATCGGCTTGACGCCGTCGCGGGCCGCCGTCACGGCCGCCGCGGCGCTGAGTTCGGCCACATAGTCGGCCAGCGACAGGCCGGCCAGGTCCGGCGAGGGCGGTCCGGCCGTGCGCAGGGCGGGCCGGATGGTCGGCGTCTCGACCGCGTAGCCCGCCTTGCGGAAGGTGTCGGCCACGGGATCCCAGCTGTCGCCGGTCATGCCGTAGCCGTGGATCATCAGGATGGTTCTGCTCAAGCCCGCGCCTCCCAAACCCCGTTGCGAGGCATGGCGCGCGAGCCTTCGGTGTCAGGCGACGCGCGCGAACCCCGAGAAAGCGGCGACCATCTGTTCGTAGACGCCGCGCTTGAAGGGTACGATCAGTTCGGGCGTTTCGTCGAGAGCGCCCCAGCGCCAGTCGTCGAACTCGATGTCGCCATGGGCCGCCAGGTCGATCTCGGCCTCGTCGCCGGTGAAGCGGAAGGCGAACCACACCTGCTTCTGTCCCAGGTATCCGCGGGCGCGCTTGGTCCCCATGAAGTCGGCCGGATAGTCGTAGGTCAGCCAGCCTTCGGTGCGGCCCAGCAGTTGGGCCGACTTCACGCCGGTCTCCTCGTAGAGCTCGCGGCGGGCGGCGGCTTCCAGGTCCTCGCCCTCGTCGACGCCACCCTGCGGCAGCTGCCAGTTGTAGGGCGGCTCCTGCTTGTGGCGCATGCCCAGCCAGACGCGGCCGTCGGCGGGATGGAAGAGGGCGACGCCCACGTTCGGGCGATAGAGCGAAAGATCGATGTCGGCGGTCATCGCTTGGCGATAGCCGAAGCCGGCGCCAGTTGCACGCCCCGCGCATTGAGGCCGCCGGCCCAGTTGCGCACCTGGCTGATGGTCACCGGATAGGCGAAGCCCACGCCCAGCGACTGGCCGCGCGCGCTGGCGCCTGATTCCAGGGCCCGCAGCTGGCCCTCGATGGCTTCGGCCGACAGGTCGTCGTCGATGCCGCGCTCGGCCGAGGCGCGGGGGATCGGGCCGCCGCGGCGGGCGGCCGCGCCGTCGTCGACGAAGGCCAGGCCCCGAGCCTTCAGCGCCGTGGTGAAGGTGGCCATGGCCGGATCGGAGGCCAGGAACTTCGAGCCCAGATAGTTGGTCAGGCCGAAATAGCCGGTGGCGCGCGACATCAGCCATTCCAGCTTGCGCACCGTCTCGTCGGGCCGGTTGGCGGCGATCAGGGTGTAGGGGCCCGGGTCGTTGGCCGGATAGTCGTTGGGCTCCATCGGCGTCTCGAGCAGCACCTCGTGGCCGTGCGAGCGGGCCAGGTCGATCCAGCCCTGAAGGCCCTCGGCATAGGGGGCGAACGACAGGGTGATCTCGGGCGGCAGGGTCTCGATGGCGGCGCGGGTGGTCTGGGCGTTCAGGCCAAGGCCGCCGATCACCAGGGCCACGCGCGGGCGGCCGTCGGGGGTGAACGGGCGGGCATAGGCCTCGGCGACGGTGCGGCCGTCGGGCGCGATCACCGGCAGCGGGCTGCCGCCGGGGCCGGGGGCCGACAGGCCGGGCAGCGGGGCCTGGACGAGGGCGCCGCCCGACTGCACGGGCGCGGCGGCCAGGTCGGTAAAGGCTTCGGCGGGGTCTTCGGTCGACGCCTGGCGGGCGAAGGGCTGGGTCGACAGGTCCATCTGGCCGGGCAGCAGCGGGGCTTCCTCGGCGCCTTCGGCGGCCAGGGCCTCGCGCCAGCCGTCAGGCGCGCCCTTGGTGGCGCCGATCTCCGACAGCGACAGGCGGATGAGCGGGGCGCCGGCCTTGGGGTCGCCGGTGACCAGCACCAGCACGGCCAGGCTCAGCAGGAACAGGAAGGCCGCGCCGCTGGCGCCGATATAGGGATTGGCCGCGGCCGCCATCAGGCGCGCGCGCAAGTCGCCGCCGTCGGCGGACTCGGGCGCGGCGGCGGTGTAGGCGGGCTTGCGGGAGAACACGGCGGCCATGGGATGGGCTTAGCGGGCAAGCTTCCAAGATATGGTTAACAGGGTTCGCCCAAACCTGCGGCGAAATGGCGATCCGCTGCTTTTCTCAGCGAAGCGCGGCGCGGAAATGACCGCCTGGCGAGGTTGGGCGTCAAACGGGTGGCGAGCCCTTCCCGGCGGTCGATCCTCGGGCGCAAGCTTCTCGTGAGGAGACCTCGCCATGAGCCTGACCGAGTTCGCCTGCTTCACCGATCCTTCGCGCGCCGAAGACCGCGCCGCGTGCCTGGCCGCCGTGCTGCGGGCGGGGGCGGGGCTGGTGATTGGTCTGGCCGTGGTGGTGATCGCGGCGCTGGGGATGGCCTAGAAAGACCCTCTCCCATGGGGAGAGGGAGGGGCCCGCGCCGAAGGCGTGGGAGGGCGAGGGGGTAAACCGCCTGCGGTCCCATCACCCCTCAGCCACAGCCCTATCCGGAAAAGTCCCTAACCCCTCACCCTCCCATGCTGCGCATGGGCCCCTCCCTCTCCCTTTGGGAGAGGGATCAAGGTGTTACTTCTTCTCGACCGGGGGCTTGCCGCCGACGGCCGCGGCCTTGGCGGTGACCTCGGCGATCTTGGGCTGGGGCTTGGGCAGCTTCGGCACGGCCTCGACCGAACCGGCCTTCAGCACGGCCAGGGCCCGCGACAGCTGGAAGTCGTCCTTCTTTTCGTCGAAGCCGGCCGGCGGCGCCTCGGCCGGGACGTGAGCGCCCTTGCGGGTCTTGCCCTCGTCGGCGTTGAGCGCGTTCTTGAAGCTGGCCTCGCTGAACCACACGCGGTTGGCGATGTCCTGGGCCTGGTCCTTGGTCTGGGCCACTTCCAGGTCGGGCTCGATGCCGGTTTTCTGGATCGAGCGGCCCGACGGGGTGAAATAGCGAGCCGTGGTCAGCTTCAGCGCGCCGTCGGCGCCGCCGCGCAGCGGGATCACGGTCTGCACCGAACCCTTGCCGAAGCTGGTGATGCCGACGAGTTCGGCGCGATGGCGGTCCTGCAGGGCGCCGGCGACGATTTCGGCGGCCGAGGCCGAGCCCTGGTTGATCAGCACCACCATCGGCAGGCCGTTCAGGATATCGCCCGGGGTGGCGTTCAGGCGCTGGATGTCGCGCGGATTGCGGCCGCGCTGGCTGACGACCTCGCCGCCCTCCAGGAAGAGGTCGGCGACCCCGCGCGCCTGGTCGAGCAGGCCGCCCGGATTGTTGCGCAGGTCGAAGACCAGGCCCTTCATCTGCGGGTTCTTGGCCTGCAGGTCCTTGATGGACGCGGCCAGGGCGTCGGTGGATTTCTCGTTGAAGCCGGGCAGGCGCACATAGCCGTAGTCGCCTTCCATGCGGGCGATGGCGGCCTTGGGCTTGATGACCTCGCGCACCAGCTTCAGCTCGATCGGGTCGGACTTCTCGCGGGCGATGGTGATGGCCACCGTCTCGCCGGCCGGGCCGCGCATCTGCTTGACGGCCTCGTTGACCGTCAGGCCCAGGACCGACTGGCCGTTGACGGCCGTGATGTAGTCGCCGGCCTGGACGCCGGCCCGGGCGGCGGGCGTGCCGTCCATCGGCGAGATGACCTTGACCACGCCTTCCTCGCTGGTGACCTCGATGCCGAGGCCGCCGTATTCGCCGCGGGTGGTGTCCTGCATGTCCTCGAAGCTGTCGGGCGACAGATAGCCCGAGTGCGGGTCGAGGCTGGTCAGCATGCCGTCCAGGGCCGCCTCGATCAGCTTCTTGTCGTCGACTTCGGTGACGTACTGGTCCTCGACGGTGGCGAGCACGTCGCCGAACAGTTCGAGCAGCTTGTAGGTCTTGGCCTTCTGCGAGGGGATGGTCGCTTGGGCGATGGGGCTGACATAGGCCATGGTCCCCGCGCCGAGGACAAAGGCCGAAACACCGATGAGCAGGTACTTGCGCATAAGGCCAGAATGGCTCCCTGGCGGCGCGGACGCCGCGTTCGATACTCAAGCGGCGCGAACGCCGCCTCTTATACTCCGGCCCCGTCCATCCCCGACGCGGGCCGCGTCATGATGAACGCCCATCATTGCTGAAAAAGTCGTCTACCGCGACTCCTGCTTCAGCCAGCGCCCCGGATCGGCCGGAACGCCGTTCTCACGCACTTCAAGATAGAGCTCCGGCTCCAAAGGTCCACGGTCCGTCATGCGTCCGAGGCTGGCGCCGGCTGCGACTGATTGTCCGGGCGCCACCGAAACGTCGGCCATGCCGGCCATGACCAGATGGTAGGCGCCCTGGGCGCGGACGATCACCACCATGTCCCAGCCGTTCAGCGGGCCGGCGTACTCGACCACGCCGGCGGCGGGGCTGCCGACGTTCTGGCCCTTGGCGGTGCGGATCGACAGGCCCTCGGCCTTGCCGCCCACCGGCAGGGCGTCGCCCCAGCGGCGGACCACCTCGCCGGGCGCCGGAACCCGCAGCGCCAGCGGCCCGGTGGCGCCGCCGGTCGCCAGGCCGTCGGTCAGGGCGCCCAGGGTCTGGCGCTCCTGGTCGGCGGCGATGGCGTCCTGGGCGTAGGCGCGCTCCAGCTGGGTCTTCTCGACGATCATCCGCTCCAGCTCGCCGCGGCGGTCGGCCATGGCGCTCTCGGCGGTGAACAGCTGCTCGGAGGCGGCGGCGGCCTCGCGGCGCAGGGCCCCGACGGCGCGGGCCTGGCGAGCGTAGGCCTCGGCGCGGGCCTGCAGGTCGGGCGTCATGGCTCGGATCAGGATCGCCGCCCGCACCGCGTCGCGGGCGTCGCCGGGATTGACCAGCAGGGCCGGCGGCGGATTGCGGCGGAAGAGCTGCAGGGCGCTGAGCAGCCGGGCCAGCTGACCCCGGTCGCGGCCCAGTTCGCCGATCAGCGCCGACTCCCGCCGGTGCAGGGTCTCCAGCCGGGCGCGCTTGACGTCGACGTCGGCCCCCGCCGAGACCTGCTGCTGGTTCAGCCGGGCCAGCTCGGCCCGCAGGTCCTCGATCTCGCGGCGGGTGTCGGCGGCCTGCTGCAGGTCGCGGGTGCGCTGGTCGCCGATCTGCTGCGCGACGACGGCCCCCGCTCCGGCGAGGAGCAGGGCGCAGGCGCTGGCGGCGAGGATCGCGGGGCGACGGGGCATAGAATCCCTATCTGCCTGAGGGCGCAGCGGTTTCAAAGGCCTTGCCCCACCAACCGCCCGTCATTGCCGCCCTTGTGGCGGGAATGACGGGAAGAGAAGTGGAGGGGCCGGCCCCGCAGCTTAATCGCGATGATACGGCGAGCCGCCCAGGATGGTGGCGGCGCGGTAAATCTGTTCGGCCAGCATGGCGCGGGCCAGGGCGTGCGGCCAGGTTTGCGGGCCGAAGGCCAGCAGTTCGTTGGCTTGGGCGAGGATCGACGGGTCCAGCCCGTCGGCGCCGCCGATCAGGAACACGATCCTGCGCTGGCCGTCGTCGCGCAGCCGTTCCAGCCGGCCGGCGAAGGCCCGCGAGGTGTGGACCTTGCCGTGCTCGTCGCAGGCGACGACATAGGCGCCTTCCAGGTGGGGGCGCAGCACCTCGGCCTCGGCGGCCTTGCCCGGCTTGCGGGCCTCGACCTCGAGGATCTCGACGGGCCCCAGCGCCAGGGCGCGGCCGGACGCCGTGGCGCGGGACGCGTAGTCCAGCGCCAGCTGCGCCTCGACCATGCGGCCGAGCTTCCCGACGGTGAGGATGGTGATCTTCATTTTGGGAAAGGTGCGTTGAAACCCTCGCCCTTCGACAGGCTCAGGGTGAGGGTTTCAAGGGCGTCCATAGACCTCATCCTGAGCTTGTAAAGCTTGCCCTCGGGCGGGCCGCGCGGGGCGCGTCCCGAGGGGATAAGGTCGCTAGGCGCGAGAGATCAGTTCGACGAAGCCGCCGGCATCCGGTGCGGGGCGTCGACGGCCCAGATCTTCTCGATGTTGTAGAAGCTGCGCACTTCGGGGCGGAACAGGTGGACGACGACGTCGCCGGCGTCGATCAGCACCCAGTCGCAGTGCGGCAGGCCTTCGACCCGGGCCTTGCCCAGGCCATGGTCCTTAAGCGCGCGCAGCACGTGATCGGCGAGAGCGCCGACGTGACGATGCGAGCGGCCCGAAGCCACGATCAGGCTATCGGCCACGGAGCTCTTGTCCGTAAGGTCGATGTGGACGATGTCCTGGGCCTTGTCGTCGTCGAGGCGGTCCAGGATCAGGCGCTCCAGCGCCTTGATGTTCAGGTCCGTACTGAGCGTCGGATTTTCAGTCGAGGATTCGGCCTTGGCCGTTCCCTCGTGCGCCGTCGGCGCGGGGTCGCTACGCAGCGGAATGCTCCTTATTGGCTTCGCGCAAAGCCCCTCATAGCATGGAAAGACTCGAAACGTGAGGGGGATCGTCGTCGCAGGGCCTTTGGGCGGGGAACTGTGGCCTCGCCGCTCGCCTCGCGCTAGAGCTTGGGGCTGGGTTCGAGGGGGCTTTGATGAAGTACGAGGTCGAGGCGGGGCTGGCGGCCGAACGCCTGCGCAAGCTGGTTCTCATCGCCCTCCTGTCGGGTTTGGCCGCGCCGGCGGCCCTGGCGGCCGAGCCGCCCTTGACCCTGAAGGCGTTGCGCGACCTGCCGCCGGAGCAGGTCATCGCCCGCGCCTTCGCCTCATCCCTCGAGGCGGAGCCACGGGCCACGGTCACGGACACCCGGCCCGACAGCTATGCGCTGTACAAGGTAGAGACCTCTCTGGCGCTGCGCCCGGTCGCCGATCGCGTCTGCCGCCAGCAGGTCCTGACCTTCCGGTTCGCGCCGCAGTCCGCCACGGCGACGTATCGCACCATGGATCCGCCGTCCGTCGTCGACCGACTGACGATCGCCGAGCATTATCGGCTGGTCGCGCCGGGGCGGTCGGATTGCGCCGGCGCCGCCTGGCCGCCGTTCAGGGCCTCGTCCGACATCGTGGCCGCCGACGGCGTCCGCCGGCTGGAGGCGTTGCTGGCCGCGCCCGAGCGCTGGCGGTTCAGTTGCGCTCAGCCCGGCTGCGATCTTTCCAAGGTGCGGGTGCAGGACCTGCGCGGCGTCTGGGGCGAGGCGGGCGGCGAGCTGATGCTCAACGGCGAGATGGCCGGGCGGACGGGCTGGACCATCACCATGTCGGCGAAGGACGACGTCGCCGTCCTGTCGACCGGACCGACGCCGCCGAGCTAGGGCCGGCTCAGCCCTTGGTCTGGCGCGCCCGCAGGGCCGTGGACGAGGCGAAGTTCAATGGGCCGGTGAGATAGACCCAGGCCGGGACGTCGGCGTCGGCGATGGTGGCCGCGGCGCTGGCCGGGCGGCGGGCGAAGGCGAAGCGGCGGGCGGCCGGCGAGGAGCGGGCCTTCAGCGCCGCCCAGGGCCGCGAGACCACGGCCACGGGGACCTCGCGCATGATCTGGGTCCAGCCGCGCCAGCGGTGGAAGGTGGCCAGGCTGTCGGCGCCCATCACCCAGACGAACTTCACGCCCGGGAAGCGGGCCTTCAGCACCCGCAGGGTGTCGATGGTGTATTGCGAGCCCAGGCGCGTCTCGGCGTCGGAGACGATCATGCTCGAGCCGCGCGCCCAGCGGCGGGCCTCGTCCATGCGCTCGGACAGGGGGCGCGTCTCGCGCGAGGATTTCAGCGGGTTCTGCGGCGAGACCAGCCAGATCACCTTGTCGAGGTTCAGGCGATGCAAGGCCGTCTCGGCCACGTGGGCGTGGCCCTCGTGCGCCGGGTTGAAGCTGCCGCCGAACAGCCCGACGCGCATGCCCGGCTCCAGGTGGAAGCCGAGGCGATGGGCGCTGGGGCGGCCGGCCTCAGGGACGAGTCTGGCCGGTCCCGCGAACCACATACTTGAACGTCGTCAGTTGCTCGGCCCCGACCGGACCGCGGGCATGAAGCTTGTCGGTGGCGATGCCGATCTCGGCCCCGAAGCCGAACTCGCCGCCATCGGCGAACTGGGTGGAGGCGTTGACCAGCACGATGGCGCTGTCGACTTGGGCGACGAACCGCTCGGCGGCGGCGGCGTCCTCGGTGACGATCGCGTCGGTGTGGCCAGAGCCGTAGGTGGCGATGTGCTGGGCCGCGCCGTCGACGCCGTCGACCACGGCCACGGCGATGATCGGGGCGAGGTACTCGGTCGTCCAGTCCTCGGGGCTGGCGGCCTTGAGTTCGGGCTCGATGGCGCGGGCGGCCGCGTCGCCGCGGATCTCGCAGCCGGCCTTGATCAGCACGTCGGCGATCGGCGGCAGCAGCTTGCCGGCCGCGGCGCGGTCGATCAGCAGGGTTTCGGCCGAGCCGCACACCGAGACGCGGCGCATCTTGGCGTTCAGCACGATGTCGGCGGCCTTCTTCAGGTCGGCGGCCTCGTGCACGAAGACGTGGTTCAGGCCTTCCAGGTGGCCCAGCACCGGGGCGCGGGCCTCGGCCTGGACGCGGGCGACCAGGCTCTTGCCGCCGCGCGGGATGATCAGGTCGATCGACCGGTCCAGGCCCGACAGGATGGCGCCGACGGCGGCGCGGTCGGTGGTGCGCACCATCTGCACCACGTTCGCCGGCAGGCCGGCGGCGGCCAGGCCCTTCAGCACGGCGGCGTGGATGGCGAGGTTGGACTCGATGCACTCTGACCCGCCGCGCAGGATCACCGCATTGCCCGACCGCAGGGTCAGGGCCGCGGCGTCGGCCGTCACGTTGGGACGGCTTTCGTAGATCATGGCGATGACGCCGATCGGCGTGCGCACGCGGGCGATGTCCAGGCCGTTGGGACGCTGCCAGCGGGCGGTCTCCACGCCCAGCGGATCGGGGATGGCGGCTACGGCCTCGACGCCGGCGGCCACGCCTTCCAGGCGCTGCTCGTTCAGCATCAGCCGCTCGATCATCGGCGGGGTCAGGCCGTTGGCGCCGGCCTTGTCCAGGTCGCGGGCGTTGGCGGCCAGGATGGCCGGGGCCTCGGCGCGGATGGCGGCGGCGATGGCGGTCAGGGCGGCGGTGCGCTGGGCTGGCGTGGCGAGGCGAAGCGCGCGCGCGCCCTCGCGGGCCGCCTGGCCCATCGCCCTCATCGTCGCCTGCAGGCCCCCGGCCGCGTCGTCCATGGCTCGTCCGTCCCCGGATATGCTCAGATTGAGGCTTACCTAGGCTCTTTGGGGCGTGGGGGAAATGGCCAATTGCTGGCGGTGGTCCGAGAAAGCTTGAATGGCATGTCAGGATCTCCCGACATAATGTCAGGTTGACATGACATTTTGCTCGTGTCAGGTTTGCCTTACATCAACGGGAGGCGAGCCATGCTGGCGATCGGAAAGTTCCAGACCTCGGCGCACAAGCGCTACGTGATCCGCACCATGGCGTTCATGATCCCGTACGTGCTGGTCAACACCGGCGCGATCTTCGGGGCCTTCGACGACATCAGGACGCCGGTGGCGGCCTGGGCGCTGGCCCTGGTGGTGTCGGCCCCGGTGGTCGGCCAGATCTGGGCGACCCTGGCCCTGATGGCCGAGTCCGACGAGTTCGTCCGCGCCCTGGTCGCCAGGCAGTTCATCGTCGCCTCGGGCGTGGCCATGGCCCTGTTCTCGGTGTGGGGCTTCGGCGAAAGCTACGCCCACGCGCCGCACCTGCCGGGCTGGCTGATCTATCCGCTGTTCTGGGCGGTGTTCGGAGTGGTCTCGCCCTTCATCCGGAGCACCCGATGAAGAACCGCCTGAAGCTGCTGCGGGTCGAGCGCGGCTGGACCCAGGAGCAGATGGGCCAGGCCCTGGGCGTCTCGCGCCAGGCGGTCAACGCCCTGGAGACCGAGAAGCACGATCCCTCGCTCGACCTCGCCTACCGGATCGCCGCCGTCTTCGAGCGGCCGATCGAAGAGATCTTCGAGAACCCGCACGTCCGCTGAAGACGTTCCCTGACAGTTAGGAGACCCCCATGTCGCTCGCCTTCCTCGGCGGCCGCGCGGTCGCGCGCGCCTGCATCATCGTCCTGACCGTCCTCTTGGGCCTCGGGATCGCCGTTTCCGTCGCCAGGGCGCAGCCGGCCTTCGCAAGCGACCGCCTGACCGTCGAGGTGGTGGGGCAGGGGCCCGACGTGATCCTGATCCCGGGCCTGGCCTCCTCGCGCGAGGCGTTCCGGCCGCTGGCCGACCGGCTGAAGGCCACGCACCGCGTGCACCTGGTGCAGTTGTCGGGCTTCGCCGGCCAGCCCTGGACCGGCGGCGAGGGCCCGTTCGTCGACCCGGCGGTCGAGGCCCTGGCGGCCTACATCCGCTCGGCCGGCCTCAGGCAGCCGGCGGTGATCGGCCACTCGATGGGCGGGCTTTCGGGCCTGCTGCTGGCCCAGCGTCATCCCGGGCTCGTGGGGCGGGTGATGACCGTCGACAGTCTGCCGTTCTACAGCGCCATGTTCGGGCCGGCCGCGACGAGCGCCAGCGCCAAGCCCTTCGCCGACCGCATGGCCGCGGGGATCCTGTCGGCCAGCCCCGAGGTCTTCGCCGCCCAGCAGGCGGCCGCCGCCAAGGGCCTGTCGAAGACCCCGGCCATGCAGGAGGCCATCGTCGCCTGGTCGCTGGCTTCCGACCGCAAGGCCGTGGCCAAGGCGATTTCCGAAGTGATGACGCTGGACGCCCGTCCGGGCCTGGCGGCCATGAAGACGCCGGTCACCGCCCTCTACGCCGTCGACGCCGAGGGCGCGCTGCCGCCGGCCGTGGTCGGGGCGCTGTGGATGCGCGAATACGACGCCCTGCCGGGGGTCAAGCTGGTCCGGATCGAGGGGAGCCGCCACTTCATCATGGCCGATCAGCCCGAGGCCTTCGCCAAGGCGGTGGATGGGTTCTTGAAGTAGCCGGACTGCTCCCTTCCCCCTTGATGGGGGAAGGGCTGGGGATGGGGGTGATGCGGCGGTTCAGCCGCCAATGCCCTAACCACCCCCACCCAACCCTCCCCCATCAAGGGGGAGGGCTCAGGCACGGATCAGCTGTTCACCGCCAGGTCATCGGCGTGGATCATCGGGCCTTCGGTGAAGCCGAGCTCGGCCTCGATGGCGTCGCTGCGCAGGCCGGCGATCCGCAAGGCGTCGGCGCTGTCGTAGCGCACCAGGCCGCGGGCGACCTCGCGGCCGGTCTCGTCGCGGACGCGGACGGCGTCGCCCTTTTCGAAGGGACCTTCGATGGCGCGGACCCCGGCCGACAGCAGGCTCTTGCCGGTCTTCAGGGCGGCCACGGCGCCGGCGTCGACCGTCACCCAGCCCTGCGGGGCCAGCGAACCGGCGATCCAGGCCTTGTAGGCGGCGGCGGGCGAGGCGGCGGCCTCGATCAGGGTCGCGGGCGCGCCCTCCTCGATGGCGGCCAGCGGACGCGGGCGCGAGCCCAGGGTGATCAGGGTGGCGCAGCCGGCGGCGCGGGCGATGCGGGCGGCGGCGATCTTGGTGGCCATGCCGCCGGTGCCCACGCCGGCGGCGGCGTTGGCGCCTTCGGCCATGGCGGCGATCGCCGGAGTGATCTCCGAGACACGCGGAATGTGGGTGGCGGCCGGGTCGCGGCGCGGGTCGGCGGTGTAGAGGCCGTCGATGTCGGACAGCAGGACCAAGAGGTCGGCGCCCGCCAGCTGGCCCACGCGGGCGGCCAGCCGATCGTTGTCGCCGTAGCGGATCTCTTCGGTGGCCACGGTGTCGTTCTCGTTGACGACCGGAACCACGCCCAGCGACAGCAGGGTCTCGACCGTGGCGCGGGCGTTCAGCCAGCGGCGGCGGGTCTCGGTGTCGTCGCGGGTCATCAGGATCTGGGCGACGCCGACGCCGTGCGGCTCGAACGCCTCTTCCCAGGCCCGCATCAGCAGGCTCTGGCCGGCGGCGGCGGCGGCCTGCTTTTCCGGCAGGGTGATCTTGCGGCCCGACAGGCCCAGGCGCCGGCGCCCCAGCGCCCCCGCGCCGGACGAGACCACCACCACCTGCTTGCCGGCCGCGCGCAGGGCCGCGGCGTCGGCGCAGAACGCCTCCAGCCAGCCCTTGTTGGCCGCGCCGGTGGCGGCGTCGACCAGCAGGGCCGAACCGACCTTGAACACGATCCTCCGGGCCTGGCCCAGAGGTCCCCCGACCCCCAGGTTCACGGCTGCCAGCCCCCCGGCGTCTCCTCGACGTGGTCCTCGTCCTCCTCGATCTCGGCCACCGCGTCGCCACGGCGCACGCGCACCTGGCGATAGGCCGCGCGCAGGAGCTCGGTGACCCCTTCGCCCGACACGCCGGAGATCAGCAGCGGCTTGACGCCGGCCACGGCTTCCAGCTCGGCCTGCTTGGCCGCGCGGGTCTCCTCGTCCAGGGCGTCGATCTTGTTCAGCGCCAGGATCTCGGACTTGTCGCCCAGCTCGTCGCCATAGGCCTCCAGCTCGCCGCGGATCGTGGTCCAGGCGCCGACGATGTCGTCCTGGGTGGCGTCCACCAGGTGGATCAGGGTGGCCGAGCGCTCGACGTGGCCCAGGAACCGGGTGCCGAGCCCCGCGCCTTCCGACGCGCCCTCGATCAGGCCGGGGATGTCGGCCAGCACGAAGCGCTCGCTGGTCGACAGGTCCACGACGCCCAGGTTCGGGGTCAGGGTGGTGAAGGGATAGTCGGCGATCTTCGGCTTGGCGGCGCTGGCGGCCGCCAGGAAGGTCGACTTGCCGGCGTTGGGCAGGCCCACCAGGCCGACGTCGGCGATGAGCTTGAGGCGCAGCCAGAGCCAGCGCTCCTCGCCCTCCTGGCCGGGATTGGCCCACATCGGGGCCTGGTTCACCGGACCCTTGAAGTGCAGGTTGCCCCAGCCGCCGTTGCCGCCCTTGGCCAGCAGCACGCGCATGCCCGCCTCGTCGAGGTCGACGATCAGGGTCTCCTTGTCCTCTTCCAGCACCTCGGTGCCGACGGGGACCTTCAGGACGATGTCGTCGCCGGCCGCGCCGTGGCGCTGGCGGCCCATGCCGTGCACGCCGGTGCCGGCCTTGAAGTGCTGCTGGTAGCGATAGTCGATCAGGGTGTTGAGGCCTTCGACGGCCTCGATCCAGATGTCGCCGCCGCGACCGCCGTCCCCGCCGTCGGGGCCGCCGTATTCGATGTACTTCTCGCGTCGGAAAGACACCGACCCGCCGCCGCCGTTTCCGGAGCGGATGAAGATCTTGCATTGATCCAGGAATTTCATGGGCGTCTTTTGTCCCAACACGGGTTTCGCGTCGAGCAAAATGGGCTTTGCGCAACCTGTGGAACGCGCGACCAAGCGCCGCCCGTGTCGATATTGCGACAAACAAGCGCTGCCCTGAACGCTGTTCGGCGTCGTGACGAAATGTTAAACACGCGGTGCGACAAACGGTCTCGGGGCGAAAATTCTCTATTTCTCGTGGAGGGGGGAGGCGTCCGTTGTCGACGGAAGCGAACGTCAGGGATGAACTCGATCAGGACCTCAAGGACCTGACGCTGCAGACGCTGTGCCGCAAGTATGCGGGCGAGGCGTCCATCCATCGGAACATCCTGATGAGCCGCGGCACCGGCGTGACCGGGACGTGGCGCGACTTCCGCGCCTTCCTCGGCGACATCGGCACGCGGCCGTCCGAAAACCATGTCCTGGTGCTGATCAACCGGCTCGAGCGCACCTATGGCCCCGGCCGCGCCCGCTGGATGACGCCCGAGGAGCAGGCCGCGCACGAGGCCGATTTCGACCGCGTCCAGGCCGAAAAGAAGCGCGAGGCCCAGAAGATCGAGCACGAGGCCGCCGCCATCCGCCGCGCCAAGGCCCCGAACGCTCCGAATTTCGGCCAGTTCACGCCGATGGCAGGCCAGCAGGTCAGCTTCACCGACGTGGCCCGGAAGCTGAACATCCCGGTCGGGGCCCTGTCCAAGACCATGGCCGGCGGCCGCAGCGCCGACGAGCTGGTCAAGCGCGCGGCCAGCGCCGCCGAGGTGATCAACACCGAGGCCAGCTGGCTGCCGCCCGATCCGGCCCGCAAGGCCAACTTCTTCGAGGCCTTCCGCATCTGGCACATGCAGGTGCAGCCGCAGTTCAGCCGCGCGGCCACGCCGACCTTCCTGTTTCTCTACATCGCCCTGCCGGTGATGAAGGAATGCCGCGACGAACTCGTCGACCTGAACCTGTGGAACCCGCTGGGCCAGCGCGCGCTGACCGCTCGCGACAACCACATCTCGTGGAAGAAATACTGCGAGTTCATGCCGCGCGCGCAGGTGGCGATGATGGAGATCCCCATCTACGCCACCTATTCGCTGCTCAGCGATCTGGACGCCCTGTGCGAGCGCATCGTCACCGCCGAAAAGCGCTTCCGCGAAGGTCCGCAGAAGGTGATCCACACGCATCGGGCGGCTTAGGCCGAGCACCAGGAACCTCCCCCTGTGGGGGAGGTGATCGCGAAGCGATCGGTGGGGGGAGTGTTTACGAAGCCGGCCTCTTCACCGGCGGCTGAAAACGGCCCCCCACCGGCCTTCGGCCGCCTCCCCCAGAGGGGGAGGGGCTTTTATTTCCCCGCCTTCAGGCCCTTCTTCACGACGGCTTCGCGATCCACCGTCAGCCAGCCGTCCTTGTCGACCTTCAGCTCGCCCAACTGGATGACCGTGCGCTGGTTCCAGACCGGATCGGTCTTGGCTTCCTCTTCCTTGCCCTGGCCCACGAAGTAGTAGAGCAGCGCCCGGCCGTCGTTGACGACCACGTCGGGGTGGTGGCCAAGGTCGCGGTCGGTGGCTTGGCTGCCCGGCTTGTCGAGGATGAAGCCCGGCTGGCGCTCCCAGGTCACGGCGTCTTTCGAGCGCAGCACCGCCAGGCCCTTCCAGGCGTCGGCGATCATCCACCAGGATCCCTTGAAGAAGAACACCTTGGGGCCCTCGCCGGCGAAGTCGGCGACGAAGCCGGGCTGGCGGGTCCAGGACTTCAGGTCGGGGCTGTCGGCGAAGAAGATGCGGCTGTCCTTGCGTTCGTCCTTGAACCACATGCGGTAGCCGCCCTGCGGGGCCTTGATGACGCCGGCGTCGATCACCCGGTCCGAGCCGAGGTCGAGGGTGTCGGCGCAGGCCCAGGCCTTGAGGTCGGTGGAGGTCAGGTGGACGATCTTCGCGCCGGCTTCGGGCAGGTTCCAGCGGTGGAAGATCCCCGGCACCACGGTCAGGAACATGTGGTGGACGCCGTTCTCGGTGAAGATTTCGGGCGCCCAGAGGGTTTGGCCGGTGCAGGCGGCGGGGATGTTCGCCGTGCCGGCGTAGGTCCAGGCCAGGCCATCCTTGGAGGTGGCCACGCCGATGGCGGTGGCGTGAAGCCAGGCGACGTCCTTGGGGTCTTCCAGTTTCAGGGTGGCGCGGCGGTTGGTGTAGAACATCCGCCACAGCTTGTCGGTCTTGTCCCAGGCGATGGCGACATCGGCCGCGCCGTCGAACACCGGGTCGCGATAGAGCGGCTTCTGGGCCTGAGCGAGCGCGGCGGCGGGCGCGGTAAGGGTCAGAGCCAGCGCCAGACCGGCCAGTACGCGACGATGCATGATGCCTCCCATATTATGGGTTTGCATCTTACATGATGTGCGTTCGTATCTCTACCTCCCGTCATTCCCGCCCTCGTGGCGGGAACCCCTGGTTCCGCTTGCTGGTGAGGTGCAAGCGGCGTGCGGAGCACGCCGCCGCATACGTCTTTGCGGTGGAGAGAGGGTTTCCCGCCACAAGGGCGGGAATGACGGGCGATGGGGGAAGGCTTCTCAGGCCAGCCAGACCATCATCCGCGTCGGCACGCTGGCCCCGCGCGAGACTGAATCCTTCGCCTCGACGACGCCGGTGTAGAGGAAGCCGGCCTTGACCAGGACCTGGCCCGAGGCGGGGTTGTCGGCGAAGTGGCCGGCGACGACCAGCTTGCGCCGCCAGTCGTGGGCGGCCCAGGACAGCGCGCCTTGCAGGGCCTCGGTCGCCAGGCCGCGGCCCCAGAAGGGCCGGCCGATCCAGTAGCCGACCTCGAGGCGGCCGTCCTCGTTGGGGAAGAAGCCCAGCACGCCGACGACGCCGGCGTCTTCAAGGTCGATGACGAAGGTGGCGTTGCGGTTCCAGTCCTGGGCCTGGACGCGGGCCACGAACTCTTCGGCGTCAGCCTGGCCGTAGGGCCAGGGCATGCGGGTGGTCATCTTGGGGATGGCGTAGTCGGCGCCCAGGCTGGCGATGCGGGGCGCGTCGGACATGTCCGGCGCCCGCAGGGCGAGCCGCCGCGTCTCGATGACGGGACTTCTTTCGATCACGCACATGGCGCGTCTCCCTTTCCCGGCCCTTCTTCACGCGAGGCGCCGATACTGCGACGCGCCTCAGATAGTGCGGGACCGTGACGCTCCAATTGCCTGGATGAGGCTTTTTCTGGAGCATGGACAAACAAAAGCGGGGAGTCCGGCGTCCGGACTCCCCGCTTCGTATTCGTCGCGTCCGGATCGTCTTCGTTTAGGAAGCACGATCCGAAGAGAGACTTCAGATCGTACTATTCGGCGGCCTGGGCCACCGGGGCCACGGTCACGTAGGTACGGTTCTGCTTCTTGGTCACGAAACCCACGGCGCCTTCGACGAGGGCGAACAGGGTGTGATCCTTACCGATGCCGACATTGGCGCCCGGGTAGAACTTGGTGCCGCGCTGACGCACGAGGATGTTGCCGGCGAGAACCTTCTCGCCGCCGAACTTCTTTACGCCAAGGCGCTTCGATTCCGAGTCGCGACCGTTGCTCGACGAGCCGCCAGATTTCTTGTGAGCCATGATGCTCTCCTAATCTTTGACCCGGTTTCCGACGCGCGGACCAGGGTCAGATCAATCCAAAAAGATCCTGGCGGATCTTAAGCTTCAGCTTCCGGAGCGGGGGCGGCAGCCTTCTTCGGCGCGGCCTTCTTCTTCGGAGCGGCGGCTTCAGCCTTGGCGGCCGGAGCTTCCGGGATGGTGAAGGGCACGGCGGCGTCGCCGAGACCGCGGGCGCGGGCGTCGAGGATGACCTTCGGGGTCAGGTCGATCGTGCCGTCCCACTTGCTTTCCTTGCCGGCGCCGGCGACCGACGTCACGCGCAGGACCGTTTCGGCCTGGCGGTGACCGCGGGTGCGGCGATAGCCCTGACGGCGGATCTTCTTGAAGATCTTCACCTTCTCGCCCTTGCGGGTTTCGATCAGGGTGGCGTTGACGACGGCGCCGTCAACGGTGGGGGCGCCGACCGTCACGGCCTCGCCTTCGCCCAGCAGCAGAACTTCGCCAAACGCGACTTCCGCGCCAGGTTGACCGTCGAGCTTCTCGACGACCAGCAGGTCGCCGGCTTGGACCCGGTACTGCTTGCCGCCGGTTTTGATGACCGCGTACATAGGTTAGCGCCTTAAATAACGTGCTGTTCGCAAAATACGGAACGCCCGCTAGGAAACCCGGCGGGCGAGAGGGGCGCACTTATAGCGCCGAAAGCCTGTGAGTCAACGGCCAAGGGAGCCTCTAAAGTCCTTGACTGGATTCAAGGGGAAGCCTGTGTCGCGCCGTCCGCATGACTCCGCTAGCTCGTTATTTTGTAACAGGCTATAGCGCGGGCGTGACGTCCGCCTTCTTCGCCTCGATCGCGGCCACCGGCTTCATGGTGGCCTTCCTGCACGCGGCCCTGCCAACCCATTGGCTGCCGTTCGTGCTGGTCGGCCGCGCGCAGAAATGGTCGGCGGGGCGGACCCTGGGCGTGACCCTGCTGGCGGGCCTGGGCCACGTGGCCCTGACCATCCTGCTGGGCCTCGTCCTGGTGATCGCGGGCCTGGCGCTCGAGCCGCGCCTTGGCCACCTGTTCCACTGGATCGTCGGCGGGCTGATGGTGGCCGTCGGCCTCTTCTATATAGCGCGCGGGCGCCACAGCCACGCCCTGCCCGAGGCCGGCCGGCGGACCTATGCCTCCGACCGCGCGGCGATCACGGCCCTCGTGGTGCTTCTGACCCTGTCGCCGTGCGAGGCCTTCCTGCCCTACTACCTGGCCGGCATGAAGCACGGCTGGGGCGCGTTCCTGCTGCTGAGCCTGGTGCTGCTGGCGGCCACCGCGGCGGGCATGCTGCTGTTCACCGGCCTTTCCCTGGCGGGCGTCAAGCGCCTGAACCTCGACTGGCTGGAGCGCTACGAGGAGACCATCCTGGGCGCCGCCCTGGTGCTGGTCGGCCTGGCGGTGGCGTTCCTGAAGACGTAGGGGGCGCGAAAACCTCGTCCTTCGACAAGCTCAGGATGAGGTTTTCGACTGCACGGCGGCGCCTTGGTCCTCATCCTGAGCCTGTCGAAGGACGAGGGCCACGCACTGACGCTTTCGCTTCCGACCCAGCCGCCCTAAATACCCGCCATGACCCAGACCGCTCCCGCCCCCGGCAAGATCCCCGTCACCGTGCTGACCGGCTATCTCGGCGCCGGCAAGACCACGCTGCTCAACCGCATCCTCACCGAGGAGCACGGCAAGCGCTACGCCGTGATCGTCAACGAGTTCGGCGAGGTCGGCATCGACAACGACCTGGTGGTCGGCGCCGATGAAGAAGTGTTCGAGATGAACAACGGCTGCGTCTGCTGCACGGTGCGCGGCGACCTGATCCGGGTGCTGTCGGGCCTGATGAAGCGCAAGGGCGGCTTCGACGCCATCGTCGTCGAGACCACGGGCCTGGCCGATCCGGGCCCGGTGGCCCAGACCTTCTTCGTCGACGAGGACGTCAAGGCCCGCACCTATCTCGACTCGGTCACGGCCCTGGTGGACGCCAAGCACATCATGCTGCGCCTTTCGGACAGCAAGGAAGCGGTCGAGCAGATCGCCTTCGCCGACCAGATCGTGCTCAACAAGACCGACCTCGTGGACGAGGGCGACCTTCGCCACGTCGAGGCCCGGATCCGCAAGATCAACCCGCTGGCCCCGATCCACCGCGCCCAGCGCTCGAACGTTCCGCTGAGCGCCATCATCGGCAAGCACAGCTTCGACCTGGAGCGGATCACCGAGCTGGAGCCGGATTTCCTGAACCCCGCCCACGGCGAGCCAGGCCACGTGCATGACGAGCACTGCGGCCACGATCACGGGCACGGGCACGGTCACCATCACCACGACCATGACCACGTGCACGACGAGCACTGCGGTCACGACCATCATCACCACGATCACGCTCATGGGCACGACCACAAGAGCGACATCCACGACGACGGCGTGAAGGGGATCTCCCTGACGCTCGACAAGCCGGTGGACGGCCAGAAGGTCACCGTCTGGCTCAACGAGCTGCTGGCGGCCAAGGGCGTCGACATCCTGCGCGCCAAGGGCATCATCGACGTGAAGGGCGAGGAGCGCCGCCTGGTGTTCCAGGCCGTGCACATGATCCTGGAAGGCGACTTCCAGCGCCCCTGGACCGACAAGGACAACCGCTACAGCCGCATGGTCTTCATCGGCCGCGACCTCGACGAGGCCGAGCTGAAGAAGGGCTTCGAGGCCTGCGTGGCTTAATGAAGATGCTCCCCCTGAAGGGGGAGCTGTCGCGGAGCGACTGAGGGGGAAGACGGTCAGGTTCAGCGGAAGCTGAAAACGGCCCCCCTCCGGCCCTCTGGGCCACCTCCCCCAGAGGGGGAGGATCCAAGAAAAAGGCCCTCTCCGATGGAGAGGGCCTTCGTCGTTTCTACTGCCCCGGAGCCGGCCGCTGGATGGTCGGCTCGAGGTTCTTGATGATCTCGCGGGCGTCGTAGGCGCGCGGGTCGCCCGAGGGCTTGGCGCCCTTGTGCAGGACGATCTCGGTGCTGGCCTCGAACTTCTCGATCGTACGGACCTCGGCGCGGTTGGCGAAGAAGGGGTCGCCCCAGAAGGGGTCCCAGGCGCGCCAGCCGCCGTAGCGGGGGCCGTAATAGCGCCAGGACGGGCGCCAGTAGCCGTACGGGTAGCCATAGCCGAAGCCCGGCCGCATGAACGGGTCCTCGTCGATCACCGTGCGGGCCGTGCGGTCGGTGCGGCGGTCGGCGGTCTCGAACCAGTCGTAGCCCTGCTCGACCGTCACCTCGGCGGCGCGGTACAGCAGGTAGCGCTCGACGGTCTCGCGGCTGGTCAGGCTGTTGCCCGCGAAGCCGACCCGGTAGCGGTCGCCCTCGAGGCGCATTTCGGTGAAGCCGCCCGAGGCCTTCTGGCCCGGAATGGCCGGCTGATAGGGGGTGGCGGTGGCGCAGGCGCTCAGCACGGCGGCGACCGCCGCGAGCGCGAGCCATTTGGCCTTCTTGATGGGCATGACGCGTTCCTCTGGGACGACACTATACTCCCGTACCACAATGCATGGCTGAGCTTTGCGGTTTCGCCAAGGCGAACACGTTGCCGCGATGTAAAAAGAGATTGCCGGCCGGCTGTAGAACGCCGGGCTTCAGCCCCGGGCGACGATCAGCCCTGCGGCGGTGATCAGCAGGATCCCCACCAGGATGCCGAAGCCCTTGCGGAAGCCAGGCTCGTTCATCCGCGAGGCCAGGGCCGCGCCGCCCAGGCCGTAGGCGCTCATGCTGATCAGGTCCATGCCGATGGTGGCGGCGGCGAACATGACCAGCTGCGGGACCAGCGGCCGCTGCACGTCGATGAACGGCGGCAGCACCGCGCCGAAGAACAGCAGGATCTTGGGGTTGGCGATCTGCACGGTGAAGCCGTCGCGGAAGGCCGAGCGGCTGGACGACATGCGCACCCCGGCCAATGCCTGGCCCTCGGCGCCCGCCGGCTTCAGCGCGCCGCGGATCGACTTGATCCCCAGCCAGACCAGATAGGCCGCGCCGCCCAGGGCCAGGATATGGAAGGCGGCGGGGAAGGCGGCGATCAGCGCGCCCAGGCCCAGGGCCGCGAACACGAACCAGACGAGGCTGGCGGTGTTCATGCCCACCACGCCCAGCAGGGCCGCGCCCTTGCCCTTTTCCATGCCGGTGGCGATGGCGAACAGGTTGGCCGGGCCCGGCGTGATGGCCATCACGAACATGGCCGCCAGGAAGGCGCTGTAGCGGGCGGGATCGACGGGCAGGACCATGGCGGGGCTATAGGCTTTTGAGGGGCGTCAGCCCACCCTTATCAGTCCGTCATTCCCGCCCTTGTGGCGGGAACCCCTCTGTCAGCCGCAAGGGCGGATGAGGCGGACTGCCCGGCAGTCCGCTGGCGTCTCACCTGCGAGCGGAAACAGGGTTTCCCGCCACAAGGGCGGGAATGACGGGCGTTGGGGGATTACATCCCCACGCTCACCGCCACCCAGATCGCCCGGCCCAGCGCGCCCAGCAGCAGGGCGAAGGTGGTGAAGGCCTGGATGGCGAAGCCGAGGCCGCGCTTCTTGGGATCGGCGGCGTAGGACAGGGCGTAGATGATCCGGCCCAGGATCCAGACCGCGCCGGCCGCGGCGGCGAAGAGGTCGTTCCAGTAGATCGCGAACAGCCACAGCGACGGCAGGAAGATCACCAGCCATTCCAGGGTGTTGGCCTGCACCCGCACGGCCCGTTCCAGGTCCGGGTGGCCGGTCATGGCCGGGGCGTCGATCTTGGTGCGGGCGCGGGCGGCGCCCACGCGCAGGATCATCCAGATGTAGCAGAGCAGCGCCGCCAGGGTGACGATGGCCACGAGAGCGTGGGTTTGCATGGGCTTGGCGGTCCTCCCCGAACCTTTGATGCGGCGCAATGACGGCCGCGCGCGGGGAGCTTAAGCGTATTCCTGCAGGAAGCTCAAAGCCGTGACGGCCCGGGTCGGAACCGCCGGCCCGGCCTGGGCGCTTCTAGCTTCGTAGACCCTCGTTCCGAACCCTTTCCGAAGAAAGGTCTCGCGCATGCTCGTCGACTCCACCGCGATCCGAGCGATCGACTACGAACCCGAACACGGCAAGCTCATCGTCACCTTCATCGACGGCGACGAGTACGTCTATGTCGGGGTGCCCGAGCGGGTGACGGCGGCCTTCGCGCGGTCGCGGTCGAAGGGACGCTTCTTCCAGCGGATGATCCGCGACCGTTATCCCTACAACCGGATCTGAGGCGGCGAAAAACCTCGTCCTTCGACAAGCTCAGGAAGAGGTTTTCCTCTGCGGCATTTGCTTTGGTCCTCACCCTGAGCCTGTCGAAGGGCGAGGACCACGCATTGCATTCAGGAGATGGTGCGGAGGGCGCTTTACGCCTCCTCGTCGCCTTCCTCTTCTTCCTCGACCGCGACCGGCGCGGCGATGGCGGCGGGCCTGGCCTTCTTGACCCGGCGCGGGGCGGGGACGTCGTCGATCACAGTGGCGACGGTCGGGGCGACGTCGGCCAGCGGCGCGGTCAGGCCCGACAGGGCGCCGCCGTTGAGGCCCACCTCGGCCATCAGCTGGTCGAGCAGCGGCGCCTGGGCGCGATAGCGCAGGGCGCCGCTGACCACCTGGTCGGCCAGGTTGCCGCCGCCGTTCGAGCCGCCGCCGGCGTCATTGGCCGGGGCGCCGCCGGTCGCGCCGTTCAGGCCGTCGACCTGGACGATGCGGATCGAGTCGATCGCTTCCAGCGGCTTGACCGACTCGGCGATGATCCGGTCGAGGTTCTCGATCAGCTTGATGCGGATGGCCATGGCCACCTGGTCGGCCGACAGCAGGTTGGCGGCCTTGTTGAGGGCCTCCTGGCCGGCGGCGTCGACGCCATAGCGCACGCGGGCGGCCTCGGCGGCCAGGCGGACGGCTTCGGCCGTCGCCTCGGCCTCGATGCGGGTCTTGTCGGCCGCGCCCTTGGCTTCCTCGCGCAGGGCCTCGGCCCGGTCGGAGGCGGCGGTCTTCTCGGCCTCGGCGGCGACCCTGACCGCGATCGCCTCGCGCTCGGCCTCCTTGGTCGCCTCGATCAGCTCGATGATCTTCTGGCGGTCGGCGGCCTCGCGCTCGCGGACGGTCTTGACCTGTTCCTCGGCGGCGACCGCGAGGGCCAGCGCCTTGTCGGCGTCGGCCTGGGCCTCGGACTGGGCCCGCGATTTCTCGGCGACGGCGATGGCGCGGTCCTGCTCGGACAGTTCGATCGCCTTGGCCTTCTCGATGGTCTGGGTCTCGACGGCGCGTTCCTTGGCGATCTCGCGCTCGCCCAGTTCCTGCTCCATGGCGATGCGCTGCTGGGCCACGGCCCGGTCGGCGTCGATCTTGGCGGTCTCGATCTGCTGCTGGGCCGAGATCTTGGCGCCCTCGGCCTCGCGAGCCTTCTCGGCCTCCTTCTGCGAAACCTCGGCGGCCTGGGCGGCGCGGCGGATGGCCAGCTCGCGCTCCTGCTCGAGCTTGGCGTATTCCTCGTCGCGGCTGATCTCCAGCGTGCGGCGCTGGGCCTCGAGGTTCTTGGTGCGGATCTGCACCTGGGTGTCCTGCTCGATGTCGTTGCGCAGCTTCTTGCGCAGCTCGATCTCCTCGGTCAGCCGCGTCAGGCCCTCGGCGTCGAAGGCGTTCGACGGGTTGAAGTATTCCATGGCGGTCTGGTCGAGACCCGTCAGCGACACGGTCTCAAGCTCCAGGCCGTTCTTCAGCAGGTCTTCCGACGAGACCTGCTGCACCTTCTGGACGAAGTGGGTGCGCTGCTCGTGCAGCTCGGTCATGGTCAGTTCGGCGGCCACCGAGCGCAGGGCGTCGACGAACTTGCCTTCGACCAAGTCCTTCAGCTGCTCGGGGTGCATGGTGCGCTGGCCCAGGGTCTGGGCGGCGCTGGCGATGGCCTCGGCGCTGGGCTGAACCCGCACATAGAATTCGGCCAGCACGTCGACGCGCATGCGGTCCTTGGTGATCAGGGCCTGCTCGGCGCTGCGGGCCACGGCCAGGCGCAGGGTGTTCATGTTGACCGGAATGGTCTCGTGGAACACCGGCAGGATCAGCGCGCCGCCGTTCATGACGACCTTCTCGCCGCCGAAGCCGGTGCGGACGAAGGAGGTTTCCTTGGAAGCGCGCTTGTAGAGGCGGGCCAGGATCAGGCCCAGGATGAGGAGGCCGACGAGGCTCCCCCCGGCGATGACGGCGATCTCGATCAGGGCAGGCATGCGGATTTACCCCCGAAGTTTGGGAAAGCGGAAAAGGAAGAACAGCAGGAAGGCGAAGGCGGGCGTCACAGCAGCGCCTCGCTCTCGTTGCGGATGGCCAGGAACCGGGCGCCGGCGTTGCGCACGATGATGACGCTGGTCCCCTGTGCGAAGGTCTCGCCGTCCTCGTCGGGCTCGACCATCACGTAGTGGGTCTGGCCGTGGGCGTCTCGGACCCGGGCCTGGGCGGGCGAACCGGCCGTGGCCTCGCCGGTGACGATCACGGCGACGCGGCCGACCAGGGTCTCGCGCGAGACGGCGGTGGTCTCGTCGCCCGGCAGGATGCGGGCCAGCACGCGGCTCAGCACCCGGGTGAAGGGCAGGGCGACGGCGGCCGCCAGCGGTCCGGCCAGCCAGGCCGGGGCCGGGTGGCGGAAGACGCCGGCGATCAGCTGTTGCAGGACGAGCCCCGTCACCCCGAAGGCGAACAGGAAGACCACGATCACCATCAGGAGCGGCAGGCGGCCGACGTTCAGCCAGTTCAGCAGCGAGGCGCCCTGCCCATCGAGACTAGGCCCGTCCAGGCCGTCGTGGCCCAGGCCCGCGCCCAGGCCGGCGGCCTCGACCGCGCCGATCAGCAGCATCAGCAGCAGGGCCGCCAGGAAGATCGTGTTGCCGTCGGCCGACAGGAACCCCCACATCGGCTCAGCCTCGCTTCAGGTCTTGCGAACGGGCGGCGCGCAGGGCGGCCAGGCGCTCGTCGACGCGATGGCCGCGGGCCAGGCGTTCCAGCTCCGACAGCTTGGCGCCGCGCGCCAGCTCGGCGTCGGTGGGCGGCTGCGGGGCCTTGGCGCGGGCGGCCGTCAGGTCGGTCAGGTCCTCGGCCATTTCGCGGCGGGTGGCCTGCAGGGCGGCGAGGTAGCCTTCCAGTTCGGCCTGGCGCTGGGCGGCGTCGGCCACGGCGGTCTCCAGCACCGGGACCTGGGCCTCGATGTCCAGCTGGTGCTCCAGCGCGGCGCGGATCAGGTCCTCGCGGTCCTGGCTCAGGGCCAGCTCGATCTGGGCCGACAGGTCGTCATGGCGGCTGGACTGTTCGGTCAGGCGCTTGGCGGACAGGTGGCGGGCGGCGATGGCGCGGCCGAGCTCGGCGCGCACCTCGTCGATCGCCTGGTCGACCTCGCGCAGCGCCTGCTGGCCCAGCGCGTCGGGCATCACCTCTTCCAGGGCGTCGATCAGGGCGTGGGCGCCGCCGCTGACGATGCGTCCCACTCGGGCGCGCAGGGTATCTGCCATCGGGTCCTCGTCAGGCGTTCGTCGGCCGGTCGGCCGTGGCGGTGATCAGGCGGGTCAGCTCGCCCAGGGCGGCGACGCGGCGGGAGACGATCGTCGGATCGTAGGCGGGGGCGCTGGGAGTGACGCCCCAGCGCAGCATCTGCTCGGTCAGGCGCGCGGCGCAGTCGACGAGGCGCGCCTCGTGGCGGGCCAGGGCCTGTGGATCCGCGCCCGCCAGCTCGGCCGGAGCGGCCAGCAGCACGGCCAGCATCTCCTCGACGGCGGTGGTCAGGGCCAGGGCGACGGTGGAGTGGCGGTCGGACGCCAGCTCGGCCGCGCGCAGGGCCTTCAGGGCCGGGGCGGCGATGTCGTGGGCGGCGGCCAGGGCGGCGTCCCAGCCGGCCGGCGTCTCGGCGCGGCGGCGGGCCTGGCGGATCAGGCCGCGCACCTTGTCGCTGGCCGTGATGGCGCCCTCCAGTTCGAGACCGGCGAGAAAAAGGGCGTCCTCTTCGGACAACCTTACACTCAAGGGCGTGTTCAGTGCGACCATGAGTGGCAATGTGGGGCGTTGTAATACGTTTGTAAACAGCTGCACCTTTCAGCCGGAGATTACATCTTCGTCATGTGCTCGCCGTTTGGTTCGCGCCGCTTTGCCGCCGCCACGGACGCGGGTCGCGACGCACGGCGCTTGAGTCGCGGTCTCGTTCGCTCTGGATCAAGTTCCTTGGTCCCGGCGTGGGCGAAAGCCGCGCAGAGGGGGGCAAATCGTGGGCGTCTCGAACATTTTGAGTGAAATTACAGATGCCGCCCCGGACGCCGGGAACGGGGCGAGGCGATGGTTTCTCCAAGAGGCGTCGCTCTGGGGATAACCGCCGAGGGCGGGAGTGCGACGGCCTTGAACGAGGACCGTCATGTCGAACCAAGGAATGCTGCTCGCGGGCTGTTCCGCCGCCGTTCTGCTCGCCCTGGCCGGCGCCGCCCACGCGGCCGAGCCGGATCCCGTCGCGACCGCGCCGGACGCCGTCGACGAGATCGTGGTGCGGGCCCGCGACAAGGCCGGCCTGATCGAGAAGGAACCCAACAACACCGTCTTCGGCCTCGACAAGCCGCTGATCGAGACGCCGCGCTCGGCCAGCTTCGTGTCGGACCTGACGCTGCAGCGCTACGGCATCGAGACCATCGACGGCCTGACGGCGGTGTCTCCGGGGACCTATACGGCCAGCTTCTACGGCGTGCCCGGCGCGCTTAACGTTCGCGGCACCCTGGCCGAGAACTATTTCCGCGGCTTCAAGCGCATCGAGAACCGCGGCACCTACTCGACGCCGATCGGGGCTGCCGACCAGATCCAGATCGTGCGCGGCCCGCCGACCCCGATCTACGGCTCGGGCAAGGTCGGCGGCATGCTGAACTTCATCCCGAAATCCGGGAAGGGCGAGGGCGGCTATCTCTCCGAAACCCAGGGCGAGGTCACGGCCACCTACGGCAGCTACAACCGCAAGAACGCCACGGCCCAGGTCGGCCTGCCGGTGAACCTCGGCGACGTGGTCGGTGGCGTCCACGTCTATGGCGAGGTCGAGGACAGCCACAGCTATTACAAGGGCGTCTATCCGCGCAGGCAGACCCTGCAGGTGTCGTCCGATTTCGACCTGGGGAACGGCTGGAGCACCGCAATCGGCGGCATGCTCTACCGCTCTAAGGGCGACGTGCAGACGCCGGGCTGGAACCGCCTGACGCAAGACCTGATCGACAGCGGAACCTACATCACCGGCCGGGATACGAGCCTGGTCGACGCCGACGGCAACGGTCGCCTGACGCCCAGCGAGATCGGCTTCTACCCCTACGCCAGCGCCATGTACCTGGCCTATTACGGCTTCCCCGACAGCGACGCCAAGCACACGCTGGACACCGGCGTCGGCACGACCAAGCTGTCGCCGCGCACGGTCTACATCTCGAGCGCCGACTTCTCGAAGACGCAGACCAACACGCTCTATTTCGACGTCGCCAAGGAGCTGTCGGCCGACAGCTCGATCAAGCTTCAGCTGTTCTACGACGCCCTGGAGAACAAGCGCTTCGTCTCCTACGGCTATCCGGCCTGGTTCGACAGCGACGTCTGGGAAGCCCGCCTGACCTGGAACTTCGCCAACGAATTCCTCGACGGCGCGGTCAAGGCCAAGTCGTTCGTCGGCGCCTCGTACCGCGCCTTCGACGGTCGCCGGCGCGAAAGCTACAACAGCGGCCTGATCGCGCTGGACCGCCGCGACATCGCCTTCGGCGCCACCCCCACCGACCTGATCGGCAGCCCCTTCAATCCGGGCGACGGCGTGGCTTGGGAGAACGACAACCGCTCGGAATGGACTCAAGCCGGCCTCTTCTTCACCACCGACATCATGGTCGGCGAGAAGCTGAACCTGATGCTGGGCGGCCGCTACGACGACTACGACGTCACCTCGGAAGACACCGGCTTCCTTTCGTACACCGTGGCCGGCAAGCAGAACGCCTCGAAGGGCAAGGGGACCTACACCGCCAGCGCCACCTACAAGGCCCCGTTCAGCCTGATGCCCTACATCACCTACGCCAAGGCCAGCGCGCTGGAGATGAGCCAGGCCGGCGACATCGCCCCGGGGCTGGTGGCCGACGCCGGCGACGCCTGGCTGTCGGAAGGCGACCTGGCCGAAGCCGGGGTGAAGTTCCAGTGGTTGCAGGGCACGCTGGTCGGCTCGCTGGCCGGCTATCGCCAGAACCGCACCCAGCTGACCGGCATCACCCAGACCCCGACCGGCACCCGCGCCAAGGGCGTGGAGCTGGAGGTCCGCTGGCTGGCCAGCGAGCATTTCAGCTTCACCTTCTCGGGCAACACCCAGCACACCACGGTCAAGGGTCCCGACACCTCGTTCCAGTACGTGCCGGTCCACACCGTCGGCATCGGCGGGGCCAACGGCTTTGGCGGCTCCTACGTGGTCTGGAGCTTCGCCAGCGTCCGGCCGGGCGACTACGACTACACCCTGATCCCCAAATCGGTGCTCAGCCTCTACGGCGCCTACACCTCCGACGCCTACGACTGGGGCAAGGTCTCGGCCACGCTCGGCGTGACCCGGGTGACCAAGACCTCGGGCACGGTTCCCGGCGCGGTGGTCTATCCGGACTACGCCGTGGCCAGCGGCTCGGTCGCCTACGAGTACGGGCCGTACACCGCCACGCTCAACGTCGATAACCTGCTGGACAAGCTCTACTTCACGCCCGTCGGCGACACCTACGCCAACCTGGCGGCCCTGCCGTCCAAGGGCCGCGAGTGGCGGGTGACCCTGTCCCGGAAGTTCTAGTCCCCTGCGGCGCGCTCGCTGCAACGGGCGCGTCGCTCCTTGTCCTGTTCTCCAAGGAGTCCTGCCATGTCGACCTCCCCCTGGCGTCCCTGGCTGATCCTGTCGGTCTTCGCCCTGCTGCTGTTCCTGATCACCGCCTCGACCTTCTCGTCGCTGGGCGTGGTGTTGCCGGCGATGATCAAGGAGCAGGGCTGGGGCTTTGGCCCGGCCTTCCTGGGCTTCACCCTGCTGGGGGCGTTCTGCGGCGGCTCGTCGTGGCTGCCGGCCCTGCTGATCCGCAAGCTCGGCGTGAGGCTGACCATAGTCGCCGGCTCGGCGGTGATGGTGGCGGGCTTCTCGTGCCTGGCCGCGACGCCGGGCCTGGCGGTCTACCTGGTCGGCACGGCCCTGCTGGGCGTCGGCTACCAGATGATGGCCCTGATCCCCGGCACCCACGTGCTGGGCATGCTGTTCAAGAAGCGGGCCCTGCCGTTCGGCATCTATTTCACCATCGGCTCGCTGGGCGGCGTCGTCGGCCCGTGGATGGCGCTGTCGGGCATGGAGATCGCCGGCGGCGCCTGGCGGCCCTACTGGTGGATGCAGGCGGCCGCCTCGCTGGTGGTGGGCCTGGTCTGCACGGCCCTTGTCGGCAGCAAGGCCTGGCTGGCCGCCGCCGCCGCCGAGACCGACAAGGCCGTGGCCGAAGAGATCGAGAACGCGCCGGCGACCAGCAAGGTCTATCGCACCGCCGTCGATTGGACGGTGAAGGAAGCCGTCCGCACTCCGCAGTTCTGGGTGATCCTGGCGGCCTATTTCGCCCACCTGCTGGGCGGGGTCACCGCCGTCAGCCTGGCGCCGAGCCACTTCGGCGAGCTGGGCGTGCCGGCCACCGTCGCCATCGCCGCGATCAGCCTGGAGTCGCTGATGCAGGTGGCCGCCCGGGCCGGCGGCGGTCTCGTCGGCGACCGCATCGACCCGCGCTGGCTGCTGGCGGGCGCGCAAGGGGTGATGGCCGTCGGCCTGCTGGCCCTGACCCACGCCACCAGCTGGCCGGTGATGATGGTGTTCGCCGTCGGGGTGGGGATCGGCTTTGGCCTGACCGTGCTGGCCGTCAGCATCCTGCTGCTCAACTACTACGGCCGGAAGAACAACCTCGAGCTCTTCGCGATGGTCTGCCTGGTCGGCGCCGTCTCGGCCCTGGGACCGGTGATCGGCGGCCTGATGCGCGATCAGCTGGGCGGCTTCGCCCCCACCTTCCAGCTCTTCGCCGCGGTGATCGGCCTGATCTTCGTCGCGGCCCTGTTCATGCGCCCGCCGCGCAAGGCCGTCGAGGCCGAGCCTGTCGGCGAGCCCGTTCCCACCCTGCTGCAAGACGCCGCCTAGCCGAGGATGCCCGCCATGTTCCACAGCCCTTCCAAGCACAAGGACTTCGGGGTGTTCCTGCCGGTGGCCAACGGCGGCTGGATCATCTCCAAGACCACCCCCGTCCTCGACGGCCTCTATGCGACCAACAAGGCCGCCGCCGTGAAGGCCGACGAGGTCGGCATGGACTTCGTCATGTCGATGGGCAAGTTCCGCGGCTTCGGCGGCGAGACCGACCACTGGGGCACGGCCCTGGAGTCGGTGACGATGATGGCCGGCATCGCCGAGGCCACCAGGAACGTCCGCATCTGGGCCACCATCCACCCGCTGCTGCAGAACCCGGCCGTGGCCGCCAAGATGATCGCCACCCTGGACCACATCAGCGGCGGCCGCGCGGGCCTCAACATCGTGGCCGGCGCCTATCGCGGCGAGTTCGCCCAGATGGGGGCCTGGGACGACGCCCTGACCCACGACGACCGCTACGTCCTGACCGAGGAGTGGACGAAGATCGTCAAGCGCCTGTGGAGCGAGGACAGTGTCGATTTCGACGGCAAGTTCTTCACGATGAAGGACTGCCAGTCCAAGCCCAAGCCGCTGTCCAAGCCGCGTCCGGAGCTGATCTGCGCGGGCATGAGCGACCGGGGCTTCCAGTTTTCGGTGCGCGAGGCCGACGTCTGCTTCATCGGCGGCCGCACGCCCGAAGAGCGCCGCGACGCCAGCCGCCGGGCCAAGATCGCCGCCGAGGGCATGGGCAAGACCATCAAGACCTACGCCATGTGCACCGTCGTCCACGCCGAGAGCGACGCCGGCGCCGAGGCCCTCGTTCAGCGCTACAAGGGCGGGGCCGACATGGGCGCGATCCTGGCCATGCTGGAAAGCTGGGGCGTGCCGGCCGAGAAGCTGTCGACCGTCGCCGCCCAGCAGGGCGCGTTCATGACCCACACCGTGGTCGGCTCGCCCGCCACCTGCGCCGAGCAGGTTCAGGCCTTCGTCACCGACTGCGAGCTGGACGGGCTGATGCTGATCTTCCCCGACTATGTGGAGGGCCTCTCCATGTTCGGCTCGGAGATCCTGCCGGGCCTGCGCTCGGTGTTCTCGTGAGCGGGCTGCCGGCCTGGATCGCGCCGGGCCGTACGGCGCTGGCGGTGATCGACATTCAGGTCGACTTCGCCTCGCCCGACGGCCTGCTGGGCCAGTACGGCGTCGACATGGGCATGGCCGCGCCGGCCGTCGACGCGGCCGGTCGCCTGGTCGAGGCGGCGCGCGCGGCCGGCGTGCCTGTCGTGTTCGTCGGCCTGTTCACGTCGCCGGAAACCGACAGCCCGTCGTGGAACGAGCGCATGCGCCGGCGGGGCGGGGATCCCGACAGCGAGGCGGCTCTGTGCCGCGTCGACCAGCCGGGCAGCGTCTTCCATGGTCCCCAGCCGGCCGAGGGCGACCTTGTGGTGGCCAAGACCCGCTACAGCGCCTTCGTCGGCACCGACTTCGACGCCCGCCTGAGGGCCATGGGCGTCGACACGCTCGTGGTCTGCGGCCTGACCACCGAGTGCTGCGTGGCGGCCACCGCCGCCGACGCCTTCGACCTCGATTACCACGTCTTCGTCGCCGCCGACGCCTGCGCGGCCTACGAGCCCGACCTGCACGAGGTCGCTCTGAAGACGATGGGGCTCAACACCGCGATCCTCACCGACAGCGTCGAGGTCGCCAAAGCCTGGAAGGAGGCCGCGTGATGGCCGACGGGTTCGCCAACCTCGCGGGCGTCGCCGCCCCCTATGTCGTCACCGAGGCCGACCGGGCCGCCATCGCCGCTGCGATCAGCGAGGCCGAGATCGTCGAACTGGCCCTGACGCTGGGCAACATTCCCGCGCCCTCCGGCAAGGAGCTGGAGGCGGCGAATTACGTCTACGACTGGATGGCGCGTGAGGGCTTCTCGCCGCGCAAGGTCGGGGCCACGCCCGAGCGTCCCAACGTCATCGGCACGCACGGCGGCAAGGGTGTGGGCAAGAACCTGCTCTTCACCGCCCACCTCGATACCGAGGCGCCGACCTGGAACCCGGACCTGGACGCCTACAAATACAGCCCCGCCACCCTGGCCAATCCCGAGTGGGAGAAGTGCTGGCTGGAGGACGGCAAGCTCTATGGCTATCCGATCGCCAACGACCGCGGGCCGATGGCCTGCTTTCTCATTGCCGCCAAGGCGCTGAAGGCCGCCGGCTACGAGCTGGCCGGCAAGATGTACCTGACCGCCTGCCCCGGCGAGATCGGCCCCGAGCCGATCGAGGAGCATCGCGGCGTCGCCTACATGGGCAAGGACATCGGCGCCCACTACCTGTTCCACCACGGCGGGGTGGCCCCCGACTACGCCATCGCCGCCGAGGGCTGCGACTTCGGCCTGACCTGGGTGGGCTGCGGCTATGCGGTGTTTCGGATCACGATCTGGGGCGAGGGGGTGTTCACCCCGCTGCTGACCCATCCGGCCACGGCCGCCGAGCACCCCAACCCGCTCTACAAGATCGGCAAGCTGACGGAGGCCATCCACGCCTGGAGCGGCCAGTGGGAGAAGACCAGCCTCTATGAGAGCCCCGGCGGCGTGGCCCAGCCCAAGTCGCAGCTGGCCTCGATCCGCGGCGGCATCCCCTACGCCTTCGGGGCGGGCACCGAGCGGGTGAACCTCTATCTGGAGGTGGGCCTCAACCCTCGCCAGCGGGTGGCCGACATCCAGCATTCGCTGGAAGCCATGGTCCGCGAGACCGGCGTCACGGGGATCGAGATCGAGCCGGTGGTCGTGCGCCACGGTTTCGAGGCCGACGCCGCCGAGGTGGCCCCGCTGGTCGGGGCGGTGGACGTCGCCACCCAGCTGTCGCTGGGCCATCCGGTGGCCCGCGCGGCCAGCGTCTATTCCAGCATGTGGCGCGACCACAACGTCTTCAACATGCACCGCATCCCGGCCATCACCACGGGCTTCGCCCGCTGGCGGCCGACGCCGAAGGACCTGGTGGACAGCGCGCTCGTCTACGCCCTGACTGCCCTGGCCGTCTGCGGCCGCGCCGAGACGGGCGAGGCGAGCAACCGCGCCCCGCCGGTCTATGGCGACAACCCGTTCGGGGGCGAGTGATGGGCGCGGCCCAGGCCCTGGAGGTTCCCGACGCCGCCCTGTTCCGCAAGGCGATGGGCGGCTTCGCGGCCGGCGTGACGGTGGTCACCACCGCGCTGGACGGACGGCTCAGCGGCACGACGGTCAGCGCGTTCTCGTCGCTGTCGATGGATCCGCCGCTGGTGCTGGCCTGTCTCAAGCGCGGCAGCCGCACCCTCTCGGCCGTGCAGGAGGCCGGGGTGTTCTGCGTCAACATCCTGGCCGCCGACCAGGGCGAGCTGGCCTACGCCTTCGCCAAGTCGGGCTGCGACGAGCGCTTCGCCCTGGCGGCGCTCGAGCCCGGCGCCACCGCCGCCCCGGTGCTGGCCGGCTGCGTGGCGGTGGTCGAATGCGCGCTGCACGTCGCCCACGACGGCGGCGACCACGAGATCCTCGTCGGCCGGGTCGCCTCAGTCCGCATCAACGAGTCCAAGCCGCCGCTCGTCTACGTGCGCGGCCAGTTCCTTAAATCCTGAGAGAGCGTGAGATGGCTTACGACGTGCTGGAAGTGAAGCCGATGACCCGCCGGATCGGCGCCGAGGTGTTCGGCGTCGA
This sequence comes from Caulobacter radicis, assembly GCF_003094615.1. Classification (GTDB taxonomy): domain Bacteria; phylum Pseudomonadota; class Alphaproteobacteria; order Caulobacterales; family Caulobacteraceae; genus Caulobacter; species Caulobacter radicis. Next base: position 214,224 of record NZ_QDKO01000010.1, read on the forward strand.
CCTGGGCCAGCCGCTGTCGAACCGGCAGTTCGAGGAGCTGCACCGGGCCCTGACCCAGTACCAGGTGCTGTTCTTCCGCGATCAGCAGATGACCCACGACGCCCACAAGGCGCTGGGCCGCAAGTTCGGGCCGCTGGCCATCCATTCGGGCGTGCCGGGCCTGGCCGACCACCCCGAGGTCGTGGCCATCCACGCCGACGAGAACTCCAAGTTCGTGGCCGGCGAGAGCTGGCACTCCGACCTGACCTGCGATCCCGAACCGCCCCTGGGCAGCATCCTGCACATGCCCATCGTGCCCGACGACGGCGGCGACACCGTCTTCGCCAGCATGTACGCGGCCTACGACACGCTGTCGGACCGGATGAAGGCCTATCTGGAGGGGCTGACCGCCGTCCACGACGCCAACCCGATCTACAAGGCGCTGTTTCCCGACATCGACCGGCAGTACAACCGCACCGCCCATCCGGTGGTGCGCACCCATCCGGTCAGCGGCCGCAAGAGCGTGTTCGTCAATCCGTCCTACACCACCCACATCGTCGGCCTGCCCAAGGCCGAAAGCGCGGCGATCCTTTCCTATCTCTACCACCACGCCGGCAACCCGGACTTCCAGGTGCGCTTCCGCTGGCGGCCCAATTCGGTGGCCTTCTGGGACAACCGCTGCACCTGGCACCAGGCGATCTGGGACTATTTCCCCGACGTGCGCTCGGGCTTCCGGGTGACCATCGCGGGCGACCGGCCGGTTTAAAGATGCTCCCCCTGAAGGGGGAGCTGTCTGAAGGGGGAGCTGTCGCGGAGCGACTGAGGGGGAAGGCGGTCAGCTTCAGCGGAAGCTGAAAACGTCCCCCCTCCGGCCCTCCGAGCCACCTCCCCCTTCAGGGGGAGGATCTTGTTGACCCGGCCATCCGTCTCGTCGTTGATGCACGCCTGGGTTCTAGGGGCTTTCGATGACGAAAAAGGGTGGCGTGGGCTTTGTCCTGGGCGTGTGCGGCGGGATCATCTTCGGCGCGCTGATCGACAACATGGCCATCGGCCTGATCCTGGGCTTCGCGGTCGGCTTTGGCCTGATCAAGCTGGGCGGCAAGAAGGCCTCTGAATAGGCCCTAGTTCCTGCGGAAGTCGGCCGTGCGCTTGCCCATGAAGGCGGCGATGGCCTCCCGGTGGTCGCCGCTGGCGATCAGGGCCGGCAGTTCCTCCTCCACATAGGCCTTGCCGTCGATCACCCGCTTGGTGGCCTCGACGGCCAGCGGCGCGCGCGACGATATGGCCTCGGCCAGCTTCATGGCCTCGCGCAGCAGCGTGCCGGGCGTATGGACCGCCGTGACGATGCCGTCGAACAGGGCCCGGGCGGCGTCGAACCGGGCGCCGGTCAAGAGGTGGGCCTTGGCCCGCGCGGCGCCGATCAGCCGGGGCAGGCGCGTGGCCGAGGCCACCAGGCCGATGTTCACCCCCGAGGCGGCGAAGGTCGCCCGGTCGCTGGCCAGGCGGATGTCGCAGGCCAGGGCCAGTTCCAGCCCGCCGCCGAAGCACCAGCCGTCGACGGCGGCGATGGTCGGCACCCGCAGGGCCTCGACCCAGTCCATCAGCCGGTTGAAGTCCTCGACCGCCGCCAGGGCGCCGTCGCCGCGCACGGCCGCCTCGCGCAGGTCGTCGCCGGCGCAGAACACCCCGCCCCGGCCGGTCAGCACCACCGCGCGCACGTCGTCGTCGGTGGCGATCTCGTCCAGCGCCCGGACCAGCTGGGCGCGCAGGGCAAGGCCCAGCGCATTGGCCGGCGGGGCGTCCAGCTCCAGTAGGATGATGGAGCCCGTGGGGCGCGAGACGTGAAGCATCGGCGGGATCGTCGGCGTCATGGACGCAACCTCGCCCGACACGTCGAGAATGGGAAGCGCGCAACCTGTGGAAGGATGGGTCGTTTCATTCGCAACCATGTTGCGACGCACAAGGATTCCGCTTGCCAGATCGGAAGCCTTGTCTCAGCCTCGCCCGTACCGGCCTGCCGAGCGTGGCTGGAGAACACGATAAGAACGACGGTCCGGCGGCGCATTTTTCCCACGCGTCGCACCGTACCGCGGAGCGCAAACAGCCACTACGGCGTTCATGTTGCAGCGCCGAAGAGCCGGGGAGTGAGATGACGACCGCGACCCTCGAGACCGCCGCGTCTCCCGTCAAGGACCTGTACGAGATCGGCGAGATCCCGCCGCCGTTCCATGTGCCCAAGTCGATGTACGCCTGGACGATCCGCAAGGAACGCCACGGCCCGCCGGGCTCGGCCATGCAGGTCGAGGTGGTGCCCACCTGGGAGATCGGCGAGGACGAGGTGCTGGTCCTCGTGATGGCCGCCGGCGTCAACTACAACGGCATCTGGGCCGCCCTGGGCGAGCCGATCAGCCCGCTCGACGGCCACAAGCATCCGTTCCACATCGCCGGCTCCGACGCCTCGGGCATCGTCTGGGCGGTAGGCGCCAAGGTGAAGCGCTGGAAGCTGGGCGACGAGGTCGTCATCCACTGTAACCAGGACGACGGCGACGACGAGGAGTGCAACGGCGGCGACCCGATGTACTCGTCCAGCCAGCGTATCTGGGGCTACGAGACGCCGGACGGCAGCTTCGCCCAGTTCTGCCGGGTGCAATCCCGTCAATTGATGCCGCGTCCCCGCCACCTGACCTGGGAAGAGGCGGCCTGCTACACCCTGACCCTGGCCACGGCCTACCGCATGCTGTTCGGCCACAAGCCGCATGAGCTGAAGCCCGGCCAGAACGTGCTGGTCTGGGGCGCCTCGGGCGGGCTGGGCGTCTTCGCCGTGCAGCTGGCGGCGGTCGCGGGCGCCAACGCCATCGGCGTGGTCAGCGACGACGACAAGCGCGAGTTCGTGCTGTCGATGGGCGCCAAGGCGGTGCTGAACCGCAAGGAATTCAACTGCTGGGGCCAACTGCCCAAGGTCAACGGCCCCGAGTTCGCCGACTACATGAAGGAGAGCCGCAAGTTCGGCAAAGCCATCTGGCAGATCACCGGCAACCGCGACGTCGACCTGGTCTTCGAGCACCCCGGGGAGTCGACCTTTCCGGTGTCGGTGTTCGTGGTCAAGCGCGGCGGCATGGTCGCCATCTGCGCCGGCACCAGCGGCTTCAACCTGACCATGGACGCGCGGTTCCTGTGGATGCGCCAGAAGCGCGTGCAGGGGTCCCACTTCGCCAACCTGATGCAGGCCAGCGCCGCCAACCAGCTGGTCATCGACCGCCGCGTCGATCCCTGCCTGTCGGAAGTGTTCCCGTGGGACCAGATCCCCGCCGCCCACGAGAAGATGCTGGCCAACCAGCACCTGCCCGGCAACATGGGCGTGCTGGTCTGCGCCCAGCGGCCCGGCCTGCGCACTTTCGAAGAGGTGCAGGAGCTGAGCGGGGAGGGGTGAGCGCATGGAAACGGGGGAACGCAGCGTCTGCATGCAAGACGCCGGCCCGGAACCAGGGTCTCTTCCCTTCAGTTTCGAGACCGAAGGAGTGCGCCATGACCGACATCACCTACACCATCGTCGAGCACGACGGCGGCTGGGCCTACAAGCTGGGCGACGTGTTTTCGGAGACCTTCCGTAGTCACGACGCCGCCCTGGCCGCGGCCAAGCGCGCGGCCGGCGAGCAGAAGGTGGCGGGCGATACGGTCGGCATCACCTACGAGGACGACCGCGGCCAGTGGCGCGAGGAGCTGTCCGACGGCCATGACCGTCCGACAACGCACGTGAAGGGCTGAGGCCCTTCCCCTTCCAGTCTCCCGTCATTCCCGCCCTTGTGGCGGGAACCCCTCTGTCGGCCGCAAGTGCGGATGGGGCGGACTGCTGAGCAGTCCGCTCGCGCTTCACGTGCGAGCGGACCCAGGGTTTCCCGCCACAAGGGCGGGAATGACGGGAGGGTAGGGAATAGGCAGGTTCTATTTTCGATCCGTCACGTATCGAAATTGCTCTTGGCAACCTCGCCGCCCCGTCGCACAGTCGTCGCCCTGAACATCGGCGGAGGGGCGTCATGGGGTGGAAGAGCAAGGTCGCGCTGGGCGCGGTCGGCGTGGTCGCGGTGCTGGCCGGGGTGGTGGTCGTGCGGACCGTCACGTTCAAGCCGCCGGCCCAGGCGGGCGAGGTTCCGCTGGCCGCCGCGCGCCCGTTCGACGCCGCCCGGGCCGCCGCCCACCTGGGCGAGGCGATCCGCTTCCAGACCGTCAGCCACCAGAACGCCGCCGACAACGACCTTTCCCAATGGGACGCCCTGCACGGCTGGCTGCAGGCGACCTATCCGGCCGCCCACAAGGCCATGACCCGCGAGGTCGTCGGCGGCCACGCCCTGATCTACACGTGGAAGGGCTCGGACCCGGCGCTGCCGCCGCTGGTGCTGATGGCCCACCAGGACGTGGTGCCGGTGACGCCCGGCACCGAAAAGGACTGGAAGCATCCGCCGTTCGCCGGCGTGGTGGCCGACGGCGCGGTCTGGGGACGCGGCGCGATCGACGACAAGGGCTCGCTGATCGGCCTCTTCGAGGCGGTCGACGGCCTGGCGGCCGGCGGCTTTTCGCCCAAGCGCACCGTGATCATCGCCAGCGGTCATGACGAGGAGGTCGGCGGGGCCGGCGCCCGGGCCGTGGCCGCCACGCTGAAGGCCCGGGGCGTCAAGGCCTGGTTCGTGCTCGACGAGGGCATGGTGGTGGTGGCCGACAATCCGGTCACCCAAGGTCCGGCCGCGATCATCGGCGTCGCCGAGAAGGGCTATGGCACGCTCAAGGTCACCGCGCCGGCGCCCGGCGGCCACTCCTCGACCCCTCCGCCGCAGACCGGCGTCACCACCCTGGCCCGCGCCGTGCTGGCCATCGCCGACCATCCGCACCCGATGAAGTTCGAGGGCCCTGGCGCCGACATGCTGAAGTCGCTGGCCCCCAGCGCCTCGCCGACGGTGAAGATGGCGGCCGCCAACAGCTGGCTGTTCTCGCCGCTGCTGGTCCAGCAGACGGCCAAGTCGCCGGCCGGGGCGGCCATGCTGCACACCACCATCGCGCCGACCATGCTGAAGGGCTCGCCCAAGGAGAACGTGCTGCCCCAGGACGCCACGGCCTGGATCAACTACCGCATCGCGCCGGGCGACAGCTCGACCGCCGTCATGGCCCGGGCCAAGGACGCGGTGGGCGACCTGCCGGTGCAATTGGCCTGGGAACGGCAGCTGAACGAACCCTCGCCGGTGTCGTCGACGACGTCGGAGGGCTGGAAGACCCTGGCCTCGCTGGCCGGGAACGAGAGCGGCGCCCCGGTCGCGCCGGGCCTCGTCATCGCCGCCACCGACAGCCGCTTCATGTCGCCGATCGCCGACGACATCTACCGCTTCCAGCCGATCACCCTGTCGATGGACGGCACCAAGATGATCCACGGCACCAACGAGCACATGACCCTGGCCAACCTGGAAGAGATGGTGCGGTTCTATCAGCGGCTGGTGGAGACGGCGGGGCGATGACTTCCATTCCGTAAGACCCCCGCTTTCGCGGGGATTTTACGGGTAAGGGGTCTCACGGTCTTAAAACCGGGGCGGACTGACGCTAGAACCGCCCAATGCCCGCAGACGACGCTCCCGCCGCGACCAAGACCGCCAAGGCCCCGCCCGCCAAGTTCGGCAAGGGCTTCCTGTTCGACGCCTGGTACTATGCGGCCCTGTCGCGCGAGGTGAAGACCGGCAAGCTGGTCCGCTACGAGATCCTGGGCGAGCCGGTGCTGGTCAGCCGGGGCAAGGACGGCAAGGTGTTCGCCATCCGCGACGTCTGCCCGCACCGCGCCGCGCCCCTTTCCGGCGGCAAGCTGACGCAGGAGGCCGACGGCCGGTCCAGCGTCGAGTGCCCGTATCACGGCTGGCGGTTCGGCTCGGACGGGGTCTGCGCCTCGATCCCGTCGCTTACCTCCGACCAGAGCCTCGAGGTCTCGCGCATCCGCGTGCGGCGCTATCCGGCGGCCGAGAGCCAGGGGATGGTGTTCGTCTGGATCAGCGGCGATCCGCGCTTCGACGGCGATCCGACTGAGCCGCCGCCGTCCTTCCCCGGCGTGGTCGGCGGCGACGCCAAGATCGTCGACTCGATGATCTTCGAGACCCACATGGACCACGCGGTGGTCGGCCTGATGGACCCCACCCACGCGCCCTATGTGCACGAGGCCTGGTGGGCCCGCTCGTCCAAGCGCCAGTCGGAGAAGACCAAGGTCTTCGCACCGTCTCCCGAGGGCTTCGTCATGCGCCGTCACGGCCGCAGCAAGGCCAACCGCCTGTACGACATCCTTGGCGGCGCGCCGGAGATCGAGATCACCTTCCGCCTGCCCGGCTATCGCTGGGAGCACATCGTGGTGGGCAAGCGTCAGGTGCTGGCCCTGACCTGCCTGACCCCGCTGACCGAGACCAGCACGCGGATCAGCCAGCTGATCTGGTCGGACCATCCGGTGATGATGCTGCGGGCCCTGATCGCCCCCTTCGCCCGCGAGTTCCTGCGCCAGGACGGCCGCATGGTGAACCTGCAGAACGAGGGGCTGAAATACGACCCGGCCCTGATCTGGATCGACGACGCCGACACCCAGGCCAAGTGGTACCAGCAGCTGAAGCGCGAATGGACCGCCAGCCGCGCCGAGGGCCGGCCGTTCGTCAATCCGGTCAAGGAAACCACGCTGAAGTGGCGCAGCTGAGCGTCGTTCAGCGGCGTCTCGTCGCCGTCCTGACGACCCTGCCCGACGCGGCCGGCTGGCGCTGGTGCGCCCTGGCGTCCGTGATCTGCGGCGCGGCGATGGCCGCCATCGGCTTTTCGACCGGCCTCTATCGGCTGACCGAAACCGCGCCCGGCCTGCCGCTGCGGCTTCTGACGGTGTGGATCGTCCCGGCGCTGGGCGAGGAGATCCCGTTCCGCGGCCTGCTGCTGCCCGGCCGCGACGAGACCCGCCGGCCGTGGCTGTGGGTCGCCGTCTCGACCGCGCTCTATGTCGCCTGGCATCCGTTCGAGACCCTGACCTTCCTGCCGCACGCCACGACCTTCCTGCGGTGGGACTTCCTGCTGTGCACCGCGATCCTGGGCCTTGCCTGCGCCCTGATGCGCCTGCGCACCGGCTCGCTGTGGCCGGCGGTGCTGCTGCACGGCGGCTTCGTGGTGCTGTGGCAGACCTGGCTGGGCGGGGTCAGCGCGCTGGGGTGAGGGAGGGCGTGCTCCAATCCCGCCTTCCTTTTATCTCCCGTCATTCCCGCCCTTGTGGCGGGAACCCCTGCGTCCGCCCGCACGTGCAGCGCCAGCGGCGTGCTCGGCGCGCCGCCCTATCCGCCCTTGCGACTGAAAGAGAGGTTCCCGCCACAAGGGCGGGAATGACGGGAGTGGAAGGGGGCAAACGCGAAAACCCGCCTGGTCGGGGGACCAGGCGGGCTCGCACGGAGCGCGCGGGGACGGGGGTTGGGGAGCGCGCCCCGAACCTCGTTTAGGCGCGGTAGACGTAGGCGCTGGAGACGTAGCCGACGCCGACGCCGTTCTGGCCGACCAGGATCCACTTGCCGTCGCCGGTGCGGCCCAGGGCCTGGAAGGTCTCGCCGGCGACGACCGAGCCGACGCGCTGGCCGCGGGTCGAGGCCGAGGCGCGCAGGTTCAGGGTCGAGCGGGCGACGTACTTGCCGGTGATCTTGGTCATCGGCGCGGAGTCGACGTTGTGCGAGATCTTGATGCCGTTGCTGGTCTTGTAGGAGCCGCCGACGTCGTTGGAGGCCTGCTTCTTCTGCATGCTGCAACCGACGTAGGAGCCGGTGCCCGCGCCGACCACGGCGCCGATGGCGGTGCCCGCGCCGCGCTCGTTCTTGGCCAGGTTCGAGCCGGCGACGGCGCCCAGCAGGCCGCCGATTACGGCGCCCGCTTCCTGCTTCTTGCCCGAGGCGTCGCAGCCGACGACGCCGCCCAGGCGCTGTTCGACGGCGTTGGCGGCCGGGGCCGAAGCCATGGTGAAGGCGGTGGCGGCGGCGGCGATGGTCAGGCCGATCGTCTTGATCTTGTTGGTCTTGTGCATGGCGATAATCCTTCGTCCCTTTGAATTGGTCCGGAGCCGTCGGCCCCGTGAGACGCAACATCGCAGGCCGAAGCTGAACCGAGCCGTCAGGTCGTTCGACAGAATTCGTTCATGTTGGAATTTTTTCGAAACCCGGTTTGCGACGCCTCGAAAGTCGTGGTGCGCAAATACACAACTATCGGACGCATTGTTGAGTTAGGATGCTTTGATGGCGCGGCCCGCAACCCCGCGTCGGGGAAGGGGACCGACCCATGAGGAAGATCGCGATTGCGACGGCCGCGACCGTCGCGCTGTGCGCCGGCCTGGCCGGCTGCGACAAGGCGCCGGAAGCCACCGCGCCCAAGCCCGAGGCGCTGCTGGACGTGGCGGTGATCACGCCCGTGCCGCTGCCGACCACGGCGAACTATCCGGTGGCCGCCGCCACGATCAACGGCTGGATCGCCAACGCCGACACCGCCGCCATCCGCAACCACGCCTGGCAGATCTGGCAGGCCATGGCCCAGCCTTCGGGCCAGTCGTTCAACGGCCAGTCGCTGCCGATCTGGGAAACCTGGGCCGGCACCGATGACGTCTTCCCGCCCGCGCCGCCGGCCGGGGCCGCCGCCGCCGCGACCACCACGACTGTCGCCCAGCGCGTGGCCGCGCCGCGCAAGCTGCGCGTCTTCCAGCAGCCGAACCAGTTCCACCACGGCCGCGGCGGCATCACGCCGACCAAGTTCGACACCACGGTGACCTCGTTCAACAAGTTCAGCCCCGAGGCGGCGGCCTTCCTGGACGCCTCGCACCCGGGTCCCGGCGGCGTCTCCTATCGCTACTCCAGCACCAGCGACATGCAGAAGCTGAACACCTCGTGGCCGGCGGGCACCACGCCCCAGAACCGCGGCGTGCAGGAGTTCCCGGTGCGCGGTCTCGAGCTGAAGCCGGTGTTCGGTCTGGTCCACGCCAAGGGCCTGACGGTCCAGCCGCTGTGGCAGGGGCCGGCGGCCTCGACCAACGCCCAGAACCCCGAGCCCCAGACCTGGACCACCTGCGTGCTGGTGGCTCCGACCGGCCAGGGCCCGGTGCGTCCGGCCACCCCGCGCGAGATCGCCAGCATCCGCGACCCGGGCGCCTGCAAGACCTTCCTGTGGGCGCCGATGAGCACCTTCTACTCGGTCAAGCTCAGCGCCGCCGAGGCCAAGGACTACAACACCGCCAACAGCCTGACCGGCGCCGACGCGGCCGCGGCCGGCGACTTCGCCGTGCTGCAGGCCATGCACGTCAACAGCAAGGAAATCCCGTTCTGGACCTGGCAGACCTTCTGGTGGCAGCCGGGCGCCGACACGCCCAATGGCTTCCCCGGCAGCAAGCAGGGCCAGCCGGCGAGCCTGACCGGTCCGTGGACCAACTACGCCACCTGCACGGCCTACGACCAGACGACCACGCAAGGCGGCTCGACCATGACCGTCTGCTTCAACCCCTATCTGGAGACCAGCACCGGCATCCCGGCCGGCATCACCTCCAACTGCATGAGCTGCCACGGCGTGGCGGTGATCACCGCCGGCAACGCGCCCTATCCGGCCGACTACAAGAAGCCGATCGCGTTCTTCAGCGACCCGCTCTACTTCACGACCAGCAACACCCACGCCGACTTCTCGTGGGCGCTGGCGGGCAATTCCGACCCGAACTGACGACCCCGCGCCCGTCCCTTCGGGGGCGGGCGCGCGCCTCTCCCGATCCCGGCTCTCGCGCAACCGCATGCTGCGTCGCGGCATTGCTCGCAGGTGCGAAAGGGATCAAAGTGCCGGAAAACATAAGTACGGCGCAGGGGAGTTTGAGAGCATGACCGACGCGGTCGCCCAGGAGTCCAAGTCCCTGATCCTGCCGGGCCTGACGGGCCTGCTGCGCGAGGCGGCGACTTCGGCCCAGACCTTCGTCGCCGAAGCCCGGCCCGCGGTGAAGGCCGCCGTCGTCGGCGCCGACGGCAGGATCGACCGCAAGCTCGCCGACGCCCAGCAGCACGCCGTCCACGGCTTTGGCTGGTACGCCGCCTATGCCGAGCTGATGAACCAGGTCGCCGGCTGGGCCGAGCGGCTGGAAGGCGAGGGGCGTTTCGGCGAGATCGAGGCCCTGCTGGCCCAGCTCCTGTTCTCCGAATACGCCGCCCAGCTGATCGGCGGCGTGCCGATGAACCAGGGCGAGATCGTCCGCCCCGCCCACCTGGTCACCGACCGCGCGGTGATGAACCGCCTGTTCTCCAACGGGATCATGAAGCTGATGGTCGAGGGCGGGACGCAAGCGGTGAAGACCCGCATCGCCCAGCGCCTGGCCGAAGCCAAGGGCCGCCCGACCCTGGAGCACACCGGTCTCGACGAGACCTTCGAGATGATCCGCGACCAGTTCCACGCCTTCGCCGAGGAGAAGGTCACGCCCTTCGCCCACGAGTGGCACCTGAAGGACCAGCTGATCCCGATCGAGCTCGTCGAGGAGCTGGGCGAGCTGGGCGTCTTCGGCCTGACCATCCCCGAGGAGTACGGCGGCAGCGGCATGGGCAAGACCGCCATGTGCGTGGTTTCCGAAGAGCTGTCGCGGGCCTGGATCGGCGTCGGTTCGCTGGCCACCCGCTCGGAGATCGCCGGCGAGCTGATCCTGACCGGCGGCACGGAAGACCAGAAGCAATACTGGCTGCCCAGGATCGCCAGCGCCGAGATCCTGCCGACCGCCGTGTTCACCGAACCCAACACCGGCTCGGATCTCGGCTCCTTGCGCACCCGCGCCGTGCTGGAGGGCGAGGCCTATGTGGTGACGGGCGCCAAGACCTGGATCACCCACGCCGCCCGCGCCGACGTCATGACCCTGCTGGTGCGCACCGACCCGGCCACCGCCGACTATCGCGGGCTGTCCATGCTGCTGGCCCCCAAGCCGCGCGGCGTCGAGGGCGACGATTTTCCGGCGCAGGGCATGAGCGGCGGCGAGATCGGCGTCATCGGCTATCGCGGCATGAAGGAATACGAGCTCGCCTTCGACGGCTTTTCCGTGCCGGCCGAGAACCTGCTGGGCGGCGTCCCGGGCCAGGGCTTCAAGCAGTTGATGGCCACCTTCGAGAGCGCCCGCATCCAGACGGCGGCGCGGGCGGTGGGCGTGGCCCAGGCGGCGCTCGAGGTGGGGCTTTCCTACGCGCTGGACCGCAAGCAGTTCGGCGACGCGATCTTCGCCTTCCCCCGGGTGCACAACAAGCTGGCGATGATGGCCGCCGAGATCATGGGCGTGCGCCAGCTGACCTATTTCGCCGCCCGCCAGAAGGACGAGGGCAAGCGCTGCGACCTTGAGGCCGGTATGGCCAAGCTGGTCGCCGCCCGCGTGGCCTGGGCCGCGGCCGACAACGCCTTGCAGATCCACGGCGGCAACGGCTTCGCCATGGAATACGCCGCCAGCCGCCTGCTGGCCGACGCCCGCATCCTCAACATCTTCGAGGGGGCCGGCGAGATCCAGGCCCAGGTCATCGCCCGGCGGCTGCTGGAGGACGGGAACTAGGGGCGCCCCCCTGAAGGGGGAGCTGTCGCGAAGCGACCGAGGGGGATGTGGTTTCAGGGCCGGCAGCCGCCTCGACGTCGGCAGGGACTTCTCCCTCCGGCCCTCCGGGCCGCCTCCCCCTTCAGGGGGAGGACCTTACGGCCGCGGCGTCCAGCCGGCGGCGATCAGGGCCACCTGCTTGTCCATGGCCGCCGACATCTCCTCCGCGCCCGCGCCGCGCGCGGCGGCCAGGCGGTAGTTGGAGGCGTAGCAGGCCTTCAGCACTTCCACCGTCAGGCCCAGATCGAGGTCGCCGCGCACGTCGCCGCGCGCCACGCCGTCATGCAGCACCTGCTCGAGCATGTCCGACAGCCGCTCGTTACGGCCGTAGGGGGTCACCCCCGGGTCGTTGCTCGGGCTGTAGGAGGCGGCGATGTGGGCCAGGAACAGCCGCACCCGCCGGGTCTCGAACTCGTAGTGGATGGCGAAGATCGAGCACAGCCGATCGGCCGTGGAGCCGCGCAGGAACGGCAGCACCCGGTCGAATTCGGCATAGAGGTCGCCGAGGCGCCGCTCCATCACGTGGCTGAGAACCTCGGCCTTGGACGCAAAGGTCGTGAAGACGCTGCCCACGGACACGCCCGCCCGTTCGGCGATGGCGCGGATCGTGGTCTCTTCGTAACCGGTCTCATTGAACAGGTCTCGCGCGGCTTCGAGCACGCGCTCGCGCGTCGCCTGTTTCTGTTCGTCGCGTACGCCCACGCAGTTCCCCCTCCGGACACGCAGCGCTGATTTCAAAACATCGAAACGCGCGCCCGACCCCAACGGGCGCTCGTCTCGTTCTTATTGTCGTTGACCTGGACGACCGGGGGGCGCTTCCGCCCCCCGGCGGAACCGTCCTCAGGCGCGCACGCCGGCGAGGATCAGCTTCAGCTGTTCACGCAGGTGAGCCACCAGGTTTTCGACCGTCCAGCCGTCGTAGACGGCGCGGCGGTAGTTGGCGACATACACGTCCCAAGCGATCTCGGCCACGAGTTTCGCGTCGACGTCGGCCTTCAGCTCGCCGGCCTGCACGCCGCGCTCCAGAGCGTCGGTGATCAGGGCGAACAGGTGCTTGATATCGGTGCGGGCGCGCTTTTCGGCGGCGTCCGAACGGGTCCAGCTGACCGCGATGCTGGCTTGCAGCAGCGGCAGTTGCTCCAGGTGGAAGCTGTAGGCGACGCCGAACAGGCCGATCAGGGCGTCGGCGACGGTCTCGCCTTCGCGGGCGGCCTGCTTCATCTGGGCGTAGATGACTTCGTAGTCGGCGGTCAGGATCTCGTCGAACAGTTCCGACTTGTCCGAGAAGCTGGCGAACACCGCGCCGGTCGACATGCCGGCGGCCTGGGCGATGTCACGGATCGTGGCGCCCTCATAGCCGCGCTCGCTGAACAGGCGGCGGGCGGCCGACAGGACGCGTTCGCGGGTGCGCTGCTTGGCGAGCGCCCGGCGGGTCAGCTTCACCGGGGTTTCGGAACCGGACTCGATGTTGACGGAAACAAAGCTCATGCGGCGGCCTCCAGGCGGGCGAGCGCGGCTTCGGCGCGCTTCTCAAATTCGATGCAATACTCGTCGACGACGTTTTGCAGGACGTCGGCGTAGCGGCGGGCGAGATCGCGCCCGTCCTGGGCGGCGTCTCGAAGGTCGATGATCAGTTGGCGGACTTCCGCGAGGGCTTCGTCCCTCTCGGATGGGGCCGCGGCGAGCCGTGCGCTCTGCGACATGATTTCTCTCTCCAGGCCGGCCGCGGGAACAAACTGCGCTGAACGATCCGCGGCTTGGCGTCGATCATGTTCAACGAACGCGCACTGTGAATTCAGGTGGGGCCGTCTACCCTTGCAAACAAGGCTTTTCAACCCACAAAACGTGTCAAAGTCTGTCAAACTTTGCTGGAAATCGTTCTATGGTAGCGCTGCTCATCCGTCGATGCGGCAAATGCGCTCAACGAACACACTCGGCGAACGTGTTTTGCGATTTTGAGGCGAGCGGGGCGGCGCTGGCGTTCGCTAGACGAGAGGCCTAGGTTGCGCCGCATGGCCAACCTGTTCCAAATCGCCATCCCCGTCGCCCTGTTCGCCGTGCTGGCGACGCTGTGCGTGGGGATCTACGCCCTCTTCCGCGGCGGCGACTTCGGCCGCTCCTATTCCAACCGGCTGATGCGCCTGCGCGTGGTGCTGCAGTTCGTCGCCGTGCTGGTCCTGGTGGCCGCCTTCTGGTGGAGCCACCGGTAAGGCTGTAGCCGGCTGATTTTGCAGCTTTGTTTCAGGAGGTAACGGCGTGGTCGTGCTCAACCGCATCTATACGCGCACGGGCGACAAGGGTTCGACCCGCCTGTCGACCGGCGAGCCGGTCAGCAAGGCCTCCCTGCGGGTCGAGGCCTATGGTGGCGTCGACGAGACCAACGCCTTCATCGGCGTGGCCCGCCAGCACGCCGGCGGCGACCCCGACCTGGACGCCATGCTCGAGCGGATCCAGAACGACCTCTTCGACCTGGGCGCGGACCTGGCCACCCCCGAGCAGAACGAAAAGCCCGAGTGGGAGCCGCTGCGCGTGGTCGAGAGCCAGGTCGAGCGGCTGGAGGCCGAGATCGACCTGATCAACGAGCGCCTGTCGCCCCTGACCTCGTTCGTGCTGCCGGCGGGTTCGCCGCTGTCGGCCGCCCTGCACGTGGCCCGCACCGTCTGCCGCCGGGCCGAGCGCACCTGCGTGGCGCTGGCCGCGACCGAGGGCGAGATCGTCGGTCAGCCGGCGTTGAAATATCTCAATCGCCTGTCGGACCTCTTGTTCGTGGCCGCCCGGCGCGCCAATTCCGACGGCGCGAGCGACGTGCTGTGGAAGCCCGGCGCGACGCGATAGGATCTCTTCGATGCGCATCGGCCTCCTGGAAACGGGCGAACCGCCCGAAAGCCTGATTTCGGACTACGGCCGCTACGGCGGCATGTTCCAGCGCCTGCTGGGGCCGGGCCACGACTACGCGACCTTCGACGTCCAGGCCGGGGCGCTGCCCAAGGCGATCGACGCTTGCGACGCCTATGTCGTCACCGGCAGCTCGGCCGGGGTCTATGACGACCTGCCGTGGATTGACCCGCTGAAGGGCTTTCTCGCCACGGCCCGCGACCAGGTTCCGCTGGTGGGCGTGTGCTTCGGCCACCAGGTGATGGCCGAGGCCTTCGGCGGCAGCGCGGTGAAGTCCGACAAGGGCTGGGGCATCGGCCTGCAGAGCTATTCGGTTGCGAAGCCGGCGGCCTGGATGGACGACGTGGCCCATGTCAGCGCGCCGGGTTCGCACCAGGACCAGGTCGTGGCCCTGGCGCCGGGCGGCCAGGTGCTGGCCGGCAGCGACTTCACCCCGTTCGGCGTGCTGGCCTATGGCGACAAGGCCTTCTCGATGCAGTTCCACCCGGAGTTCGATCCGGCCTACGCCGCGGCCCTGATCGAGAGCCGGCGCGGCACGCGTTTCTCCGAGGAACAGGCCGACGCGGCCGTGGCCTCGCTGGCCGCGCCCAACGACAGCAATCGCATCGCCGGCTGGATCGATAGCTTCTTGCGGAAAGCAACCAAGGCCTGACTTGGCCGTTGCGGCTGGGCAAGCGGGAGAACAACGCCATGCGTCTCGCCACCGTGATGCTCGCCGCCGGCCTGACCCTCGCGGGCGGCGCCGTGATCGCCATGACCCAGGGCGCGGCCGGTCCCGCGCCCGCCGCGCCGCCAGCCGAGGGCCTGAAGACCGTCGCCAGCTTCCAGTCGATCAAGGATCCGGCCGCCCGCTCGGCCGCCCTGTTCACCGAGGCCGGCAAGGTGATTCAGAGCCCGCGCTGCCTCAACTGCCACCCGGTCGAGCGCGCGCCCACGCAAGGCGACGACCTGCATCCGCACAATCCGCCGATGGTCGCCGGCCAGAGCGGCCATGGTCCCACCGGCATGCCCTGCCTGTCGTGCCACGGCCCTGCCAACGTCAGGACCTTCGGACAGCAGGTCAAAAGCATCCCCGGCGACCCGCACTGGGCGCTGGCTCCAGCCGAGATGGCCTGGCAGGGCAAGTCGCTGGGTCAGATCTGCGCCCAGCTGAAGGATCCGGCCCGCAACGGCGGCAAGACCCTGGCCCAGATCCACGAGCACATGGCCCGCGACCACCTGGTCGGCTGGGGCTGGAACCCCGGCGAAGGCCGCAAGCCGGCGCCGGGCACGCAGGCTCAGTTCGGCGAGATCATCAAGGCCTGGATCGACACCGGGGCCAAGTGCCCGAAGGCGTGAGGGAGCGCGCGAGCCTCACCCTTTGCCTCCAGCGGACGCTTCTTGACCCTCTCTCCATGAGAGAGGGTTTCTTTGGGCCGCCCTCCACCCTTAGCTGACACCAATTGTGTTCGTTCACCGGGGGCTATGCCGATAGCGGTGGAGATCCCCGGTTCCAGGGCGGAATGACGCGAAGACTTGAGATGGCAGCCTAGACAACCCGCAACCGGCCTGACCAATATTCCGGCCAATGACAACGTTGGCATTACCAGCGTTGCGAAGGCAGGGAGAGGCGGATGCGGCGGGTGTTCGAGCGCGTTCTGGCGGCTGCGGCCGTGCTGGTCATGGCCGCGTCGGCGGCGCAGGCGGGGCCGACCCTGACGCGGGCCGACCGGCGCGACGGCCAGGACCTGTCGGGAACCTGGAACTACTCGGTCGACCCCTATCGAGACGGGATCGCCGGCTTCCATCGCGGCCCGCCCGGCGTCGGCCACCGACGCTACGACGACAGCGACGTCGAGCAGGTCACCCGCGCCGATCCCAAGGCGCTCTATGAATACGACATGCAGCGCTCGCCGACCGCGACCCTGCCGGCCTCGTGGCTGACCCATGCGCCCGAGATGCGCCACTATCAAGGCCTGGTCTGGTACCAGCGGCGGTTCGAGACGCCGGCGCTGAAGCCCGGCCAGCGGGCCTTCCTGCGCTTCGAGGCCGCCAACTACACCGCCAAGGTCTATCTGAACGGCCAGGCCGTGGGCGAGCACGAGGGCGGCTTCACCCCGTTCTCGCTGGAGGTGACCAGGCTGCTGCGCGCCGGCCAGAACCAGGTGACGGTCGGCGTCGACTCCACCCCCGCCGTCGACGGCGCCCCGCCGCCGGTCACCGACTGGGAGACCTATGGCGGCATCACCCGGCCGGTGCGGCTGGTGATCACGCCCGCCACCTTCGTCGACGAGGCCTGGGTGCGCCTGACCCGCGACGGCAAGGCGATCGCCGCCGACGTGCGCCTCGACGGTCCGGCCGCCGCAGGCCAGACGGTCAGCGTCAAGGTCGCGGGCCTGAACCTCACCCTCTCCGGCCAGGCCGGTTCGGATGGCGTGGCCAGGCTGTCGGCCCCCGCCCCCAAGGGCCTCAAGCGCTGGGCGCCGGGAGCGCCCGTGCTCTATAACGTCCGCGTCGAGGCCGGCGACGACGTGCTGACCGATCGTGTCGGCTTCCGCACCGTCGAGGTGCGCGGCGGCGAGATCCTGGTCAACGGCAAGCCGGTGTTCCTGCGCGGCATCTGCCTGCATGAGGAAGAGCTGGGCGAGAACCCGGCCCGCACCATCACCGAAGCCTCCGCCCACGCCCTGCTGGCCGAGGCCCGCGACGGCCTGCACGCCAACTTCGTGCGCCTGGCCCACTATCCGCATTCGGAGGTGACCACGCGCCTGGCCGACGAGATGGGCCTTCTGGTCTGGAGCGAGATCCCGATCTACTGGCTGGTCGATTTCGGCAACGCCCGCACCCTGAAGCTGGCCCGCGACATGCTGGCCGACTCCATCCGCCGCGATCGCAACCGCGCCTCGATCGCGCTGTGGAGCGTGGCCAACGAGACCCCGATCAGCGACGCCCGCAACGCCTTCCTGGGAACCCTGGCCGACGACGTCCGCGCGCTGGACGATACCCGCCTGGTCACCGCCGCCCTGCTGGCCGACCGCAAGATCGAGGGCGGCAAGCAGGTGATGGGCATCGACGATCCGCTGGCCGCCAAGCTCGACGTGCTGGCGGTCAACACCTATGCCGGCTGGTATTCCGACGATGGCCTGGACGCGGTGGCCGCGATCGCCTGGCGGCCCACCGACAAGCCGATGGTGTTCTCCGAGTTCGGCGCCGACGCCCTGGCCGGCTTCAGCGACCCGGCGCTGATGCGCAAGTTCTCCGAGGACTTTCAGGCCCGCTACTACGTCCAGACCCTGGCCATGGCCGCCAACGCGCCGTCCCTGCGGGGTATGTCGCCGTGGATCCTGAAGGACTTCCGCTCGCCGCGCCGCCAGCACCCGGTCTACCAGCAGGGCTGGAACCGCAAGGGCCTGATCTCGCCCACCGGCCGGCGCAAGGCCGCCTTCAAGGTGCTGGCCGACTACTACGAGAAGTTGACCATCGGCGCGAGGTAAGCGATCATCGCAAATACACTTCGATGGGGGCAAGGGTGAGAAAATATTTCAAAAATATTGAAAATTGCTCAAATCTTAATTACAAATCAGGCTCATCTATAGTTGTTGCTCATGATTTTTATGTTTTAAGCGCAATTGTTGTTTCTAAGTGCTCATTTATTCAAGATCAAATACAGCAGATAATATACAGAACTCATGGTCGCGAGTTATTGGGAGCGAAAAGGGCGCTTAAAAATTTTCCAAATCCAAAGTCTAGAGTCGATTTTCTGTGCTCATACCCGTATAGTAATAACGACAATACAATAAAAATTGTATTCGATTATGTGAGAACTATTTTTAGTAATTTATATGAGTTGAGAAATATTCTTTCCCACGAAGTATGGTTCTCAAGTGATGATTTTCCGAGCAAGGTGCTTTTCCATACTTTGGATGAGAATTCCAAACTCCTAATGGCGCAAGGCAAGATATGGCACGATGAAGATGCAGGCGCTCAATACACCTATGATGCAATCATAAAATTCATAAAAAGCGTTAAGGTTATTGATAAGTTTGATCTCGAAATGTCCATAAAAGACATAGATGTGTGCAGCTGGTCATTGATGATTATTAGTGGCATTCTTGATTGCGACGATGAGGAGCGTAGGGAGGCGGCTCGTCAATCTTTTCTGGTTTTTCGTGGAACGTCTCATCTGTTTGATGAGGCGCCAGCTTCGCCGGGGGGCGTTGAATTTTCGTCCTCTCGGAACAAAACTATAAACCAATAAATAATCGGTCGAATTTTTCCTCACCACATCGGTCCGAAATTCCTGCCGTGAGACCTAAAGCCTTGCCGCCAGGGCCGCCATCTGGTCGGCGGCGATCCCCCAGCCTTCGTGGAAGCCCATCTGCTCGTGCATGGCCTTGTCCTCGGCCGACCAGTGGCGGGCGATGGCGGTGTAGCGGGTCTTGCCGCCGCCCAGGTCCTCGAAGCGGACGACGCCGACCATGAACGGCTTGTCGGAAGGAACCCAGGCGCTGGTGAAGGCGTCGGTGAAGACGATCAGCTGGTTCTCGACGACCTCCAGATAGACGCCTTGATTAGGCATCTCTTCGCCGTTCGGGCCGCTCATGACGATCAGGCTGGAGCCGCCGGTGCGCACGTCCATCTGCGCATGGCTGACGCGCCAGGGCGGCGGGCAGAACCATTCGGGCAGCAACTCGGGCGTGGTCCAGCACTTGAAGAGCTTTTCGGCCGGCTGGTCGATGATCCGGGTCAGGACCAGTTCGTGGGCGGCGGCCTGCGGGGCGGCGGCCTGCGGGGCGGCGGCGTCGAGAGCCATGGCGTTTTCTCCGTATCGTTGGAAACAGTGTTCGGCCCAAGGACGCGCCGGGTCGACCCGTCCCGACAGGCGCCCCGCATTTTTTCGAAGCCGGTTGACCCGCTCCCTCCCGGGGGCCACTGTGCCGGAAATTCAAACAAACGTTTAGGGTGCGCGCCGTGAGCCTCTTCGACCTTTCCGGCAAGGTGGCCATCATCACCGGATCCTCGCGCGGGATCGGCAAGGCCATCGCCGAGCGCATGGCCGAGCACGGCGCCAAGGTGGTGATCTCGTCGCGCAAGGCCGGTCCCTGCGAGGAGGTGGCGGCGGCCCTCAACGACAGGCATGGCGAAGGAACCGCCATCGCCGTGCCGGCCAACATCGCCTCGAAGGAGGACCTGCAGCGCCTGGTCGACGAGACCCGCGCCGCCTTCGGCCGCGTCGACGTCTGCGTCTGCAACGCCGCCAGCAATCCCTATTACGGCCCGCTGGCCGGGATCAGCGACGACCAGTTCCGCAAGATCCTCGACAACAACATCATCAGCAATCACTGGCTGATCTCGATGGTCGCGCCGGAGATGCGCGAGCGCAAGGATGGCGCGATCGTCATCGTCAGCTCGATCGGCGGCCTGCGCGGCAACGCTATCATCGGGGCCTACAACATCTCCAAGGCCGCCGACTTCCAGCTGGCCCGCAACCTCGCCCACGAGTTCGGCCCCGACAACGTGCGGGTCAACTGCATCGCGCCGGGCCTGATCAAGACCGATTTCGCCAAGGCCCTGTGGGACGATCCCAAGACCCTGGAGCGCTCGACCGCGGGGGTGCCGCTGCGCCGGATCGGCGAGCCGGACGAGATCGCCGGGGCGGCGGTCTACCTCGCGTCAAGCGCGGGCAGCTTCATGACGGGGCAAGCCCTGGTGGTGGACGGCGGGGCGACCATCTGAGCCGGGCTCCACCGATACGCGATAACGGCGGTTTCTGGTGCGGCCTAGAGACGCGCCCCGCCGGAAATTAACCGTCAGCGTAAGAGGTTGCCGCTAGGAGATACGGGTCAATCGAGGACCCGCCGTTTGAAGCGTATCCTGCCCCTGCTGCTCGCGCTCGTCGCCCTGGTCGGCGTGGCGCCGGCTCGCGCCGCGTCGCCTGAGGTCGGCGGACAGGCCAGCAAGCTGCAGACCCTCTATCGCGAGATCGGCGTCCAACGGGCGGGACCCGCGCCGCAAGCCAACGAGGACGTCGAACGGGCGGGCCGCCGGGCCCTGCGCCAGCGTGGCGACACGCGGCTCTACGCCCTGTGGCGGGTGCTGTACGCCTACAAGAGCAATCACGTCGACCAGGCCTTCAAGGACTGGATCGCCACGGTGCGCGCCACGGCCCGCGCCGACGACGACGCCGAACTGACCACACTGGCCGAGATGATGGAGGCCGCCTACGAGCTGGAGACCCGCGGACCGAGCGGTGTCGACGACGCCCGCTGGGCCCGGTTCCTGGAGGGCTCGGGGCGCGAGATCGGCCTGATGGCTGGCGTCGAGCGCATCCGCCTGCTGGCCCGCAGCGGCCGCTGGACCCAGGCCAGCCAGTTCGCCGGCGAGCTGTTCGAGGACCTGGAGGAGCGCGGCTCCATCGCCCGGCCGCTGCTGGCCGAGGCCCACCAGGTGCACTCCTACACGCTGTCGGAAATCGGCGACAAGGACGGGGCCCTGGACCACATGGCCGAGGCCGCGCGGCTGGACGAGCGCGACGCCTTCTACATGCGCAAGATCGAGCGATTGTACGACATCGCCTACACCGCCGCCGAGCTGGGCGAGATCCAGGCCGCCGAGCGGTTCGCCGACATGCACCACCGGATGAGCGAGGCCACCGGCGACCAGGACCTGCTGACCTGGGACCAGAACCTGTGCGCGGTGATCGCTGACGCCCGCGACGACCCGCGCGCGGTGCTGCGCTGCCTGGTCGACGCGGGACCGGCCCTGGCCGCGCCGCGCGACCGGGTGTCGGTGTCGATGCTGCGCCTGCGGGCCAAGGCCCTGGCGCGCACGGGATATGCGGCCCGGGCGCGCGCGGATCTGGCCGTGCTCGACCAGGCGCCGCCGCGCGCCGCGCGTCCCGATCCGATCGGCCGCCTGCTGGTCGAGGCCTACATCGCCAACGCCGAGGGGCGCGGCAAGGACGCCTTCGCCCTGTTCGACCGCTGGCGCGCCACCCACGCCCGCGAGGCCAGCGCCACCCAGGCCGCCACCGCCGCCCAGATTTCGTCGGCCCTCGAGGCCGAGCTTCGCGCCAAGCGCAGCGAGAGCCGCCGCCTGACCGCCGAGGTCGAGCTGACCCGGCGCCTGGCCCAGGCCACCGGCGTGATCGCCGCCCTGATGGCCCTGCTGGTGGTCGGCGGGATCGCCTGGGCGCTCTACATGCGCCGGGCCCAGGCCAACCTGAAGGACGCCCGCGGCCGGGCCGAGGCCGCCAGCGACGCCAAGTCGTCGTTCCTGGCGGTGATGAGCCACGAGCTGCGCACGCCGCTGAACGGCATGCTGGGCATGGCCCAGGCCCTGCGCGCCGACGACCTGGGCGCGGGCCAGCGCGAGCAGGTCGACCTCTTGATCGACTCCGGCGAGACCCTGCTGGTGCTGCTGAACGACATCCTCGACCTGTCGAAGATCGAGGCCGGCAAGCTGGAGATCGCCCCCACGGCCGGCGACCTGGTCCAGACGGTGAGCCGCCTCGTCAACGGCTTCCAGCCGACCGCGCGCGAGAAGGGCATCGTCCTGTCGTTCAACATCGACGGCGATCCGCCGCCGTGCCTGATGTTCGACGTGGTGCGGGTGCGCCAGTGCGTCGCCAACCTGGTGTCCAACGCCCTGAAGTTCACCAGCGAGGGCCGCGTCGAGGTGACCCTGGCCTGCGCCGTCGAGCCGAACAGCGGCCGCCAGGCCGTGCGGCTGACGGTCAGCGACACCGGCATCGGCATGAGCTCGGCCACGCTGGACAAGCTGTTCGGCGCCTTCACCCAGGCCGACGCCTCGACCACCCGCAATTACGGCGGCTCGGGCCTGGGACTGAACATCACCCGGCGGCTGGCCGAGCTGATGGGCGGTTCGGTCAATGTGCGCAGCCGCGAGGGCGAGGGCTCGCTGTTCACGCTGAGGTTCATGGCCGACGTGGCCGAGACCCCGGCCATGGCGGTTCCGGCCGAGGCGCCGACGGCGGTGTTCGAGCTGGACGCCCTGACCTCGCTGGGCGGGCGGCGGGTGCTGGTGGTCGACGACCATCCCGTCAACCGCCGGGTCATCCGCCTGTTCCTCGAGCCGTTCGGCTGCGAGCTGGTCGAGGTCGAGAACGGCCAGGAGGCGCTGGCGGCCGTCGAGGCCGAAGCCTTCGACATCGTGCTGATGGACGTCAACATGCCGGTGATGGACGGACTGGAGGCCACGCGCCGCCTGCGCGCCGATCCGCGCTGGCGCAACCTGCCGATCGTCGCCCTGACCGCCGACGTGATGAGCACCCAGATCCGCACCTGCCTGGAGGCGGGCATGGACGCCCACGTCGCCAAGCCGATCGACATGCGCAACTTGCTGACCATCCTGGCCCAGGTGGTGGTCGCCGCCCAGGCGCGCACGGCCGCGCGTGTTCGCAAGGTCGCGGCGGGCGCCTGACGCGACGATCGCGTCTGGATCGCCTCACCCTTCTCCTGGAATAGTCGGGTCATCAAGGGGGCTGTCAGATGATGATCCTGTTCGCGAGCCTGCTGGTCGCGGGAGAGCCGCAAGGGCTGAAGCTCCTGACGGGCGAGGAACTGAAGGCGACGGTAGTCGGCTCCAGGATTTCGTATGGCGGGCGCGAAGGCGACGAAAGTTTCGGGCCTGGCGGCGCATACACCGTCTTCAATCGGGCGCCGTTGGCGGGAACCTATGTCGTCACGGGTGACCAGGTGTGCGTCACCCTCTCCGGGACGCGCCGTTGCTGGCGACTGCTGCGCAACCAGGAGGGCGGCCATGTCATGGACTTCGCGTTGCCGGGAGGGCAGCACGCCCTGCAACGCGTCCTGATCCGGCCGGGCGACTAGTCGATCTCGAAGGTGTCGGGCTGCCGCGGCGCGGCGGGCGCCGGAACCGGCGCGGGCGGCGGCGTCACGGCCTTGGGTTCGTGGCTCAGCAGGGCGTTGACCCGCTTGGACAGGTCGGCGGCGGTGAACGGCTTGACGATGTAGCCGTTGGCGCCCTCGTTCAGGGCCAGCTTGACGGTGTCGATGTCGCCGCGGGCGGTGATCATCATCACCGGCGTGCGCAGCTTGCGGTGCTTGCGCATCAGCCGCAGCATCTCCAGCCCGCTCATGCCGGGCATCTGGATGTCGAGCAGCACGAGGTCGGCGCGAACGTGGCTGAGGGCTTCCAGTCCGATCGTACCGTTGGGCGCGGCCGAGACCCGGTGGCCCGACTGGCTCAGCACCAGGTCGACGAAGTCGCGGATCAGGGGATCGTCGTCGATCACCAGGACAGAGTGCGGCATCGGCGGGATTTCCAGAATCTACGCGTCGGGTACTCGACCAACTATAGCGCGCGTTGCGAGCCTGTCGCACCCCCGCGTGCGCGCCGGGGGCGCGCTTATTGTCGCGGTGTCAGCGGCACAGGCGGTAGGAACTGAGGTCCAGGTGCAGGTGGTCGGCGTGAGCGGCGTTGTAGTCGGGGCCCAGCACCGCGCCGAACAGCTCGCAGGCGCCGGCCCGGGCGACCCGCAGGAAGCGGCCCTCGGGGCTGTCTTTGCGGAAATCGGCCGCGATGGTCAGCCGGCGTCCGTCGGCCAGCCGCACGCCGGAGACATCAAGGGCCGAGGCGCTGGCGTGCTGGCTGGGGCGTTCGCCCTCGCGGCCGTAGATCGTCCGGCAGGCATAGGTTCCCAGGTGCTCGACCCTGACCAGATCGCTGTCCAGCAGGTGCTCGGCGGCGGGGTCCAGCACCTGCCGTTCCCAGACCGCATAGCGCAGCGCCAGCGGGCAGGTCATCACCGGCGCGGCTGGGGAGAGGCGGGTTTGCGCCCGCACCGTGTCGCGGGTCGAGCAGAAGCCGTCCTCTCTGACGGGCTGGTCGACCGAGACGATCCCGACGTCGCGCAGGGCGGCGCGGCAGGCGGCCGGATCGGCGCCGACCCTGGCCAGCTTGGCCTGCGTCGCCAGGCCCAGCGGCTGGTCGATGGAGAACGGCTTCCAGGCCAGGTCCTGATGCGGCGCGATGCGGTCGACCAGCGCGAAGACGAGCAGGCCGACGAGGGCCGCGTCGAGCAGCAGGCCGCCGATCTCGGCCAGAGCCAGGGACTGGGGCGAAGCGGGTTTCACCCAGGCTGCAACGGTCCGCCCGAGCGGAGGTTTCGCCACGTGGTGCTCGCCGAAGGGCGAGGACGGCGCGCATGGCCTTGGCGGTCGGCGCTGAACAGGGCATGACCGCCTGCCCGGTCCGAAGGGATCGCACCAGAGACCTTGGATGTCCGCCGACCGCATCGTCCTGCTCGACCGCGCCCTGCTGCCGCGCTTTGGCCTGCTGTGCCTGGGCATCTGGCTGAACGCCGCCGACACCCTGGTCACCGCCACCATCATGCCCAGCGTCGCCCGCGAGATCGGCGGCCACCAGTATTTCGGCTGGTCGGTGGCGGCCTACCTGATCGGCTCGATCGTCGCCGGCGCGTGCAGCGGCAAGTTTTCGCAAGGGCTTGGCCTTCGGCGGGCCACGGCCTTCGCAGGCGTGGTCTATGCGATCGGCTGCGCCATGAGCGCGCTGGCCCCCGACTTCGTCACCTTCGTCGCCGGCCGCTTGGTGCAGGGTCTGGGCGCGGGGGCGGTGGTGGCGCTGTGCTACGTGGCGATCACGGCCCTCTTTCCCGAAAGCCTTTGGCCGCGCGTCTATGGCGCGGTGGCCGGGGTGTGGGGCGGGGCGACCCTGCTGGGGCCGATGCTGGGCGGGCTGTTCGCCGCCGCCGGCTTCTGGCGCGGGGCGTTCTGGGCCTTCGTCATCCAGGGCGTCGTCTTCGTCGTCGCCGTGCTGGCCATGCTGCCGGGCGAGAAGCGCGAGGCTGGCCGCACCCGCATTCCCAGCCGCCAGCTGCTGCTGCTGGTCGTCGGCGTCGGCCTGATCGGCGCGGCCGGGGTCGTGGCCTCGCCGGCGGTGGCGGGCGCCTGCGCCGTCCTCGGCGTCGTGGCCATGGCCGCGATGCTGGCCGTCAACCACGCCTCGCCCGACCGCCTGTTGCCGCGCTCGGCCGCCGACCTGTCGACCGCTACCGGTCTTGGCCTTCTGACCATGTTCGCCTGCGAGGCCGCCGCCATCGGTTTCACGGTCTATGGCCCCGCCTTCATCCAGGCTCGCCACGGCGCCTCGCCCCTGGTCGCCGGCTATGTCACCGGCGGCATCGCCGCGGGCTGGACCGTCTGCGCCATGCTGGTGGCCCGGCTGAAGGCTAAGCGCGAGCCCCTGGCCATTCGCGCCGGCGCCCTGGTGATCCTGCTCGGGGTGGCGCTGGCCGCGCTGGCGGTGACGCGCGGCGGCCTGTGGAGCACGGGCCTGTCGCTGCTGGCCGTCGGCTGCGGCTTTGGCCTCTGCTGGGCGTTCCTGGCCCGCCGCACCATCGCCGGCGCGCCGGTCGAGGAGCAGGCCCTGGCCTCGTCCGCCGTACCCACGGTGCAGCTGATCGGCGGCGCGGCCGGCTCGGCCGCCGCCGGGGCCATGGCCAACCTGCTGGGTTTCGGCCACGGCATCGATCCGGCCGCCGCCTTCGTCCATGGGCCGTGGTTGTTCGCCGCCTTCGCGCCGCTGGCCCTGGTGGGCTGCCTCGCGGCCTGGCGGCTGGCGAGGGCCTAGAGCCGCTCTATTCGCTGCCGCCCAGCGTCAGCAGGATGGCCGGGTTCTGGGCGATCAGGATGACCCCCACCGCGCCCAGCGCCGTCTCGTCGCGCTCGTCGGACTCGGTGGCCGCGCCGACGATGGGGGCGACGATCAGGCCGCCGGGCAGGTCGGCCGGCGGCGCGGCCTCCAGGTCGGGGCGGTGCTTGAAGATTTCGGCGCGGATCGTGTCGACGCCCACGGCCATCGGCGCCAGGTCGATCTCGATGTCGGTTCCCACCGTGCGGTCGGCGAGGCTGAGGTTCGGCAGATCGCTTGGGCCCAGACGCAGGCCGAGCTTGCCGCGCCGGTCGCGGCTGCGCGGACGCACCGCCTGGATGGCCGCCCAAGGGATGGTCCAGCCCAGGCCTCGATCGTAGATCCCGGCCTCGTCGATCCGCAGTTCCACGGCGGCGGGCTCCAGCGGCGGGCGTCGCCAGATCAGCCAGCCGAAGCCCAGGTTCAGGGCCATGGCGTAGATCACGCCCCAGAGGTCGCCGTACCACCAGGACTGGCCGGTCAGCAGCAGGGCGATCGCCAGGCCGGCGAAGGGGATGCGGTTCTTCCAGCGCGCCTCGAGCTGCGCCTTGCGGCTGGTCCGCCAGACGCCGGGCGCGGGCTGGTCGGGCGCATCTTCGCGCCGGCCCGCGATCCAGAAGGCCAGGGCCAGGCCGAAACCCGCGATCCACAGCGGCGGCTGCACCTCCGGCGAGCCGCCCCAGACGCCCAGGGCCAGGCCGCTCCAGATCGCCGTCGGCGCGATCTCCTGGCCCAGCTGGGCGGCGGACATGTGGACGCGGATGCCGTCCGAAACCTTGCGAAGCGGGTTCATGCGCGGAAAGGTAGCGCTTGCCTGGGCGGACTCAAGCCTGCTCCAGCGCGGTCGCTTCGACCAGCCGCACCACGTCGCCCATGATCTGCGTGATCCTGAAATCCTTGGGGGTATAGATCCGCGCCACGCCCATCTGTTTCAGGATCAGGGCGTCGGCCTCGGGGATGATGCCGCCGGCCACCACGGGCACGTGGTCCAGCCCCTCGGCGCGCATCAGCCGCACGACCTCCTGCACCAGGTCGAGGTGCGAGCCCGACAGGATCGACAGGCCCACGACGTGGGCGCGGCTTTCCTTGGCGCGGCGGACGATCTCTTCCGGGGTCGAGCGGATGCCGTCATAGACCACTTCCATGCCGCAGGCCCGGGCGCGGGTGGCGATCTGCTCGGCGCCGTTGGAGTGGCCGTCCAGGCCCGGCTTGCCGACGAGGTAGGTCAGGGTGCGGCCCAGCACTTCGGACACCCGCTCGACCTCGGCCTTCACCGCCTCGACATCCTCGGCCTCGCCGGTCGAGACCACGATCGCCACGCCGGTCGGGCCGCGATACTCGCCGAACACCTCGCGCAGGGCGCCGGCCCATTCGCCGGTGGTGACCCCGGCCTTGGCGGCGGTGATCGAGGGCTCCATGATGTTTCGGCCATCGATCGCGGCGGCCTTCAGGTCGGCCAGGGCGGCCTCGACGGCGGCCGCGTCGCGGGCCGCGCGCCAGGCCTGGATGCGGGCGACGACCTCGGCTTCCAGCTTCGGGTCGATGGTCTCGATGGCGCCTTCGCCCGCCGACAGGGGCGAGGGCTCGCTGTCGGTCCAGCGGTTGACGCCGACCACGGTCAGCTCGCCGGTCTCGACCGCCCGCACCCGCTTGGCGTTGGAGGCGACAAGCTCGGCCTTCATGTAGTCGATGGCGCTGGCCGCCCCGCCCATCTGGTCGATCAGGCCCAGTTGCTCCAGCGCGCCCTTCGACAGCTCGGCGACCTTGGCCTCGACCACGTGGGAGCCGGCGAACAGGTCCTCGTATTCCAAGAGGTCGGTCTCGTAGGCGAGGACCTGTTGCAGCCGCAGCGACCACTGCTGGTCCCACGGGCGCGGCAGGCCCAGGGCCTCGTTCCAGGCCGGCAGCTGCAAGGCCCGGCAGCGGGCGTCCTTGGAAAGGGTGACGGCCAGGGCCTCTATGAGAATGCGGTAGACGTTGTTCTCGGGCTGCGGCTCGGTCAGGCCCAGCGAGTTGACCTGCACGCCGTAGCGGAAGCGCCGGGCCTTCCTGTCCTGCACGCCGTAGCGCTTGAGCAGGATCTCGTCCCACAGCTTGGTGAAGCTGCGCATCTTGCAAAGCTCGGTGACGAACCTCACCCCGGCGTTGACGAAGAAGCTGATCCGCGAGGCGACGATCTCGAAGTCTTCCTCGGGCACCTGGCCGCCGGCGCGGACGGTGTCGAGCACGCTGATCGCGGTGGCCAGGGCGAAGGCCAGCTCCTGCTCCGGCGTCGCCCCGGCCTCCTGCAGGTGGTAGCTGCAGACGTTCATCGGGTTCCATTTCGGAACCTCGCGATAGCACCAGGCGATCATGTCGCCGATCAGCCGCAGGCTCGGGCCGGGCGGGAAGATGTAGGTGCCGCGGGAGAGGTATTCCTTGATCAGGTCGTTCTGGGTGGTCCCCTGCAGGAGCCTGCGGTCGGCCCCCTGCTCGTCGGCCAGGGCGACGTACATCGCCAGCAGCCAGGCGGCCGGGGCGTTGATGGTCATGGAGGTGTTCATCTTCTCCAGCGGGATCTCGCTGAAGAGGGCGCGCATGTCGCCCAGGTGGCTGATCGGCACGCCCACCTTGCCCACCTCGCCGCGCGACAGGATGTGGTCGGGGTCGTAGCCGGTCTGGGTGGGCAGGTCGAAGGCCACCGACAGGCCGGTCTGGCCCCGCGCCAGGTTCGAGCGATAGAGCGCGTTGGACTTCTCGGCCGTCGAGTGGCCGGCATAGGTGCGGAAGATCCACGGCGGATCGGGCGCGTGCTGATAGGCCTTGTCCGACATCCTCGCGCTCCCGGCGGTCTTTTATGTTTATCGCCGGATGATGCGCTCGTGTTGGGTGCGGTGCAATATGAGGCTTCGCAGGTGCGAGTTCAGATCCTCCCCCTGTAGGGGGAGGTGGCCCGGAGGGCCGGAGGGGGAAGAGACCGCAGCCTCCCATCCCGCTCTGAGTTCAGCAGACACGTCCCCCTCCGTCGGCTTCGCCGACACCTCCCCCCTCAGGGGGAGGATCTTCATTCCCGGCTGAAGCTCTCGGGAATTTCCGGATTCTGGCCCGCCTTGCCCCACAGCACGATCTCGTTCCCCCACGGATCGCGGAAGGCGTGGTTGTAGCCGTTGAACTCGGCCCAGTAGTGGTCGCGCCAGAGCAGGGTCGCGCCCAGGCTTTGCGCGGTTCCCAGGATCCGGTCGGCGCTGTCGTCGTCGCCGATCAGGATCCAGATGCGCGGCTTGCGGCCGTCGGTCGACAGGGCGCGGGGCTCGACGCCAGCGGCCTGCGGATGCGGGCGGGCGTTGGCGGCGTCGAAGATGCCCAGGTGCAGGTTGCCGATCTGGCTGTCTGCGCCGTCGGGGTTCTTGAACTGACCGCCCGGCACCATGCGGTGATAGATCCCCTGCGGCCGGGCGTCGTTCTGCCAGCCGAACACCTGCGCATAGAACTCGCCGGCCTTGGCGGGGTCGTCGCTGGCCAGGTCGACGAAGATCAGGGTGTTGGTCACGGGCGGGCGTCCTTGGTTGCGGTGGTGGTGGCCGCCCTCGTGCTTCGACAGGCTCAGCATGAGGGCTGCTGTTGAAGCAGCATTCCGGACCTCACCCTGAGCTCGTCGAAGGGCGGGGTCCGGCTTCTCAGTCGAAGCCGATCGACAGCGAGGTCTCCCGCCAGGCCTCGATGTCGGCCTTCAGGCCGTCGGCGGCGTAGGCGGCGTATTTCAGGGCGTCTTCGCCGAGCAGCAGGTGCAGGGGCGGCTCGGGCGCATCGACGATGGCCAGCACCGCGAGCGCCGCCTTCTTCGGATCGCCGGGCTCGGAACCGGCGTGGTCGGCCATGATCCGCTCGGCGTCGCGAGCCAGGCCGTCATAGTCGGCCAGCTTGCTCGCCACGATGGTCTTGGAGCCCTTGGCGAAGCTGGTGCGCAGGCCCCCGGGGGCGACGTTGACGACCTTGATCCCCAGCTCGGCGACCTCGGCCGCCAGGGTCTGGGTCAGGCCTTCCAGCGCCCACTTGCTGGCGCAGTAGACGCCGGTGCCGGCCCAGACCGCCAGGCCCGAGACCGAGGTGATGTTGACGATCCGGCCCGCACGCCGGGCCCGCATGGCCGGCAGCACGGCCTTGAGCATGCTGAGGGGCCCGAAGACGTTGGTTTCGAACTGGGCGCGGACCTCGTTGAGCGAGGCTTCCTCGACCGCGCCCACCAGGCCGTAGCCGGCGTTGTTGACCAGCACGTCGATGGCGCCGGTCAGGGCTTCGGCGGTCTTCACGGCCTCTGCGACGGCGACCGGGTCGGCGACGTCCATGACCAGGCCATGAGCGCGGCCCGGCGCCAGGGCCTCGAAGGCGGCGACGTCGGCGGCCTTGCGCACCGTGCCGGCGACGACGTCGCCCCGCGCCAAGGCGGCCGCGGCGATCTCGCGCCCGAGCCCGCCGGACACGCCGGTGATCAGCCAAGTCTGGGTCATGGGGAAGTCCGATCAAGAGGATCCTCCCCCTGTGGGGGAGGTGGCCCAGAGGGCCGGAGGGGGGACGTTATCAACTGACTAGGCGTCGGCCGTCTCAGCAGAAACTTCCCCCTCAGTCGCTCCGCGACAGCTCCCCCTTCAGGGGGAGCATCTTGAAACTCTAAAACGGCTTGTCGCCCTTCACCCACAGGCGGTGCATCGTCCGGAAGTATTTCTTGTCGTCGTACAGCGTTCCCGTGTGCAAGGTGCAGCGGTTGTCCCACATCAGCAGGTCGCCGACGCGCCACTTGTGGGCGTGGACGAAGCGCTCCTGCGTCATGAACGCCACCAGCTCGTCCAGCAGGGCCAGGCCCTCCGGCCCGGGCTTGCCGATCACCTCGGTCACCGTGCCGGTCGAGGGCCACAGCGCCTTGCGGCCGTCGGCCGGGTGGGTGCGGATCAGCGGGTGCTCGACATCGGGATTGGCCGCCGCCATCTCGGGCGACAGGATCTGGGCCCCGAACTCGCGCGTGGCCATGAAGTGCTTGTAGCTGTGGTGCAGCCGCAGCGGCAGGAGCTCGGCCTGCCTGTCGGCGCTCAGCGCCTCCCAGGCCGCGCAGCCGTCGGCCAGCAGGGTGTCGGAGCCTTCCTCCGGGGCCTCCACGCAGTAGAGCATGGTCAGCATCACCGGCTGCGGCTTGTAACTGTAGTCGGTATGCCAGCCGACGCCGTCGTTGTGGGCCCCGATCGGCTTTCCGTCGACGACGCGGTTGGAGAGGATGAAGATCTTCGGATAGCCGGGCAGGGTGAAGCGGGTCTGGGTGTGGTCCTCCGGATCGCCGAACCGGCCGATGAAGGCCATCAGGTCGTCGGGGGTCATGGTCTGGTCGCGCACCAGCACCGCGCCGTGGGCGTGGAAGGCGGCCACCACGCCGTCGAGCTGCGCGTTCGACGCGGTCGGCAGGTCGATATCGAGGATCTCGGCGCCGAAGTCGTCCTTCAGGGGTCTCTTGGCCAGGGCGGGCAGGGCTTGCGCGAGCATGTCGGCGACCTTTGGTGACTGTCTGGCGTCGAGCCTAGGCGGTTGAAAAACCACGGTCTTGCCTCAGCGCGCACTGTCTCTTGCCCGCCTCTCGTGCGCGTACGGTCAAAAGCAAGGTCCTTGCGCAGCGCGTCGACAGCAGCGCCCGATCGGCGGGCGACCGTGCGGCGCGGGCCTGCCGCTGACCAAGTTTTCGTGCGCGCTGGAGCAAGACCGGGGCGTGTCGCGGCGCCAGCCTTGAGAGGTCTTCCCCTTCAGCGAGCGCCCGGCCGTGACCCTGTTCAGCGACGCCTTCTTCGACGGGCTGTCCAGCTCCACCCACGAGGTGGGCGCGGCCGAGACCCTGCCGCCGGCCTGCTACACCGACGCGGCCTTCTACGATTTCGAGAAGGCCGCCCTGTTCGACCGCGAATGGCTGTGCGTGGGCCGGGTGGACCAGGTGCGGGAGCCCGGCGACTTCTTCACCACCGAGATCGTCGGCGAGCCGATCCTCGTCACCCGCAACCGGGCCGGCGAGATCAAGGCGATGTCGTCGGTCTGCCAGCACCGCGCCATGCT
The DNA here is from genome assembly GCF_003094615.1 of Caulobacter radicis. Taxonomy (GTDB): domain Bacteria; phylum Pseudomonadota; class Alphaproteobacteria; order Caulobacterales; family Caulobacteraceae; genus Caulobacter; species Caulobacter radicis. The sequence continues at coordinate 246,445 of NZ_QDKO01000010.1, forward strand.
GGTGGCCGAGGGCAAGGGCAACGCCCGCGGCTTCGTCTGCCCCTATCACCACTGGGTCTATTCGCTGAACGGCGACCTGGTGAACGCCCCGGCCATGGACCGCACCTGCGGCTTCGACAAGAAGAAGGTCAGCCTGCCGGCCTTCAAGGTCGAGATCTGGCTGGGCTTTATCTTCGTCAATTTCGATGCGGACGCAGAACCCTTGGCCCCGCGCTTGGCGGCCGTCGAGAGCGCCATCGCCAATTTCGACCTCGAGACCGCCGAAGCGCTCGAACCCATGACCGGCCAGTTCGCCTGGAACTGGAAGGTGATGTTCGAGAACAACAACGACGGCTACCATGCCAGCAAGCTGCATCGCGGCGTGCTGCACGACTTCATTCCCAGCGAGCTGGCCAGCTTTCCCGAGGCCGAGCCCGGCGATGCGGGCTTCCTGCGCTACAACGGCACCCTGCACCCGGACGCGAGTTTCAACCCGACCCAGAAGGCGGTGCTGCCGATCTTCCCCAAGCTGTCGGACGAGGACCGGGGCCGGGCGACCTTCGCCAACATCCCGCCGACCCTGTCGCTGGTGATGACCAGCGACATGGTCATCTACCTGATCCTGCGGCCCACGGGCCCGGAGACCATGGCCCAGGACACCGGCATCCTGGTCGCCCCCGGCGCGCGGGACTCCTACGGCTTCAAGGAGCGGCTGGAGATGATCATGACCTCGGCGGGCCAGATCATCGCCCAGGACATGCATGTCGACGAGCTGGTCCAGAAGGGCCTGCGCTCGCGCTTCGCCATCCGCGGCCGCTACTCCTGGCAGGAGGGGGCGCAGGTGCAGTTCAACCGCTGGCTCGCCCCGCGCTACCAGGCCCAGTGGGACCGGATGAAGGGCGCGCCCGCCGCGGCCTCCACCCCGGTGGAGGCCGCCTGAGATGACCTCGCGCCTTCCCGTCGTCTTCTTCGGTCACGGCAGCCCGATGATCGCGCTGGAGACCAACGACACCACCAAGACCTGGCGAGCCATGGCCGAGGGCATCGAGGCCGCCCACGGCAAGCCCAAGGCCATTCTCTGCGTCTCGGCCCACTGGATCACCAAGGGCGTCGGGGTGACGGCCATGACCAGCCCCCGCACCATCCACGACTTCGGCGCCTCGTTCCCGCGCGCCCTGTTCGAGGTGCAGTATCCCGCGCCGGGCTCGCCGGAACTGGCGGCGCGGGTGCGCGACCTGCTGTCGCCCGAGATCCCGGTGGTGCTGGACGAGCGCCAGTGGGGCCTGGATCACGGAACCTGGTCGGTGCTGTGCAAGGCCTGGCCCGACGCCGACGTGCCGGTGATCCAACTGTCGATGGATGGCGCCAAGCCTCCCGCCTGGCACTACGAGATGGGCCAGCGCCTGGCGCCGCTGCGGGATGAAGGCGTGCTGATCGTCGGCACCGGCAACATCGTCCACAACCTGCCGGCCATGGACTGGGGCGACCGGCACTGCGCGCCCTACGACTGGTCGCAGCGCTTCAACGAGGCGATCAAGGCGGCCATCGTCGACGACCAGCCGCTGGCCGCCGTCGAGTTCGAGAAGCTGGGCGAGGACGCCCGCCGGTCCGTGCCGACGCCCGACCACTACTGGCCGCTGCTCTACGTGCTGGGCGCGCGCCTGCCCGGCGACGTCGCCCGCTTTTCCCCCGACCACATCGAGCACGGCTCGCTGAGCATGACCAGCGTGACGCTGGCTGCCGCTTGAGAGGACACTTTCCCATGCCCTTCATCTGCGAACCCGGCCAGGTCCGTCCCGACGTCGCGCCCGGCGCCCTCCACCATCTGAGGGCCACGCCCGAGACCATCCACTGGGGCTACTTCGATCCGTCGATCAAGCCGGCCCTGCGCATCAAGAGCGGCGACCTGATCCAGGCCGAAGCCATCACCCACCACGCCGGCGACGCCCCCGAGCTGATGATGGACGAGGCGGTGACGCGGATCTTCACCGAGGTCCCCGAGGACGACCGCAATCCCGGCGTCCACATCATGACCGGCCCGATCCATGTGGAGGACGCCAAGCCCGGCGACGTGCTGGAGGTGCGTTACCTGCGCATGGTTCCGCGCAACCGCTACGGCTCCAACCTCGCGGCCAACTGGGGCTATCTCTACAAGGAGTTCGGCGAGAAGGAGCGGGTGACGATCTACGAGCTGGACGCCGACTTCAACACCGCCAGCGCCCTCTATGCCTACGACTTCCCGGGCAAGTACCTGACGCCCGGCACGATCACCAACTGCCCCGAATGCGACCGCCAGAGCGCATTGCCGGGCGTGCGAATCCCGGCCCGCCCGCACCTGGGCACGGCGGGCGTCGCACCGGCCGTCGACGGTCGCGTCAGCACCATCCCGCCCGGCCTGCACGGCGGCAATATCGACAACTGGCGCATCGGGGCGGGGGCGACGATGTATTATCCCGTGCAGGTGGAGGGCGGCCTGTTCTCCATCGGAGATCCCCATGTCAGCCAGGGCGATGGCGAACTTTCAGGCACCGCGATCGAAAGTTCGCTCAACGTCCTGATGCAGATCGTCCTTCGCAAGGATTTCGAGACCCCCGGGCCTTTGCTGGAGACCCCCAAGTGGTGGATCGTCCACGGGTTCGACGAGGACCTCAACGTGGCCATGAAGCAAGCCTCCCTCAACATGCTGAGCCTGCTGTCCGATCACGTGGGGCTGAGCAAGAACGACGCCTATTCGCTGATGAGCGTGGCCTCCGACTTCGGGGTGACCCAGGTGGTCGACGGCAAGCAGGGCTGCCACGTGCGCATCCCGCGCGACATATTCCCGAAGAGAACCTGAGGTCTTGCGCGCCTGGTCGTTCAGCACCGACAGCTATCCTCGCGCCGAGCGTTCGGACGCCTGGCGCGAGGCCATGTCGCGCCTGGGCCTGCCGGTCGAGGGGCTGTCGGAGCTGGAGCCGGCCTCGACCTCGGTGGTCTGCCTGACGAGCCCCCTGGGCATCGAGTTCGCCCTGGTCAACGCCGGGGCCCAGACCATCTCGGGCCGCCTGACCAACCAGCCGGCGGCGGTGTGGATGGCCGTGCTGCTCGACGGCCAGGCGGCGGTGGTCAGCGACGACCTGGCCGAGGACCTGACGGTGGGCGACATCGCCTTTGGTCCTACCGGCCAGGCGGCGGCCCTGCGCCTTGCCACCCGCTGCCGGCTGATGTTCGTCCGCGCCCCGCGCGTGGCCCTGAACCATCGCCTGGTTGCGCCGCGCGCCCTGCGGGTGGGCAGGCTGCGCGGCGAGGGCGGGGTCAAGCACATCCTGTCGGGCCTGCTGCGCTCGACGGCCGACTCGCTGGAGGACCTGACCGTCGACCAGCTGCGGCCCGTCGAGCTGGCTCTGGCCGAGTTCCTGGGCCTGTGCCTGCTGGAAGCTGGCGAGGAGCGCGGCGCGGCCTGGCCCACCGACGCCCGCAGCGCCCATTTGCAGCGCCTGCGCCAGACGATCGAGACCCTGCTGCCCGATCCGAACCTGACCATCCGCCGGGTGGCCGACGAGGAGGGCGTCTCGCCGCGCTATGTGCAGAAGCTGTTCGAGGGCGTGGAGGAGACCTTCAGCCACTACCTGCGCACCCGCCGGCTGGAGCGCTGCCGCAACGACCTGGCCAGCCCACAGTTCGCGCGGCTGTCGATCTCGGAGATCTGCTTTCGCTGGGGCTTCAACGGCAGCGCCCATTTCAGCCGCGCCTTCCGCGACCAGTACGGCTGCTCGCCGCGCGACTTCAGGCGCAGCGTGCGGGATGAGGAGCGCGTGGCGGCTTAACCCCCACCTCTCACCCTCTTCTCCCGTCATTCCCGCCCTTGTGGCGGGATGACGGGAGAAGAGGGATGGGCGTTGCCAGCATCCCCAACCGCCCCTAGCGTCCCACGCACAACAAGGGGGAGGGACGCACCGATGAAGACGCTGCTGGCGATCGTCATGAGCCTGGCGTGCGGAGTCTCCGCCGCCTACGCGACCCAGTGGCCGAACGGGGCCAAGGCGGCCGTGGCCCTGACCTATGACGACGCCCTGGCCTCGCAGCTCGACAACGCGATCCCGGCGCTCGACGCGGCGGGCTTCAAGGGCAGCTTCTTCCTGTCGGGTGTGAAGGCGGCCGACATTCCGCGCTGGCGGGCCGCCGCCGCGCAGGGCCATGAACTGGCCAACCACACGATCTTCCACGCCTGTCCGGCGGCCAACTTCCCGGCCGATCCGCGCTACGTGGCCGAGGCCTACACGCCCGCCAGCCTGCTCAAGGAGATCGAGCAGCAGAACGTCCTGCTGACCGCCATCGACGGCAAGGCCCGCCACGGCTTCGCCACCCCCTGCGGGGCCAGCAAGGCCGGCGGCGTCGACTATCTGGAGGCGCTGCGGGCCTCGAACCTGGTCACCTATGCGCGCGGGGTGGTGACGACGCCGGAGGATCTGGCCGGCCGCCGGATCGATCCGATGCACGCACCCTCGCGCGGCTTTCCCGAAGGCGTCACCGGCGCCCAGCTGATCGACTTCGCCAAGAGCGCCTCGGCCGGCGGCGGCGTGGCGGTGTTCCTGTTCCACGGCGTGGGCGGCGACTACCTCCAGGTCTCCAATCCGGCGCACCAGGAGCTTCTGGCCTGGCTGAAGGCCAATCCGAAAGAGGTCTGGGTCGCGCCGCTGCAAGAGGTGATGGACTGGGCCGCGGCGCATCCGTGAGCCTCCTCTCGCCCCCAAAGCCCGTCCGGGATGACGATGAGGGAGCGTGTAGGGTGCTTTACCCGCACTTCGCCCGCGCCAGCCGTTCCACCGCCGCGTCCAGCACGTCATCCCCCTTGGCGAAGCACAGGCGCAGGACGCTGGTCACCGGATCCTGCGCGTAGAAGGCCGAGACCGGTATTGCCGCCACGCCGTGCTCGCGCACCGTCCGCAGGGCGAAGGCGCGGTCGGGCTGGTCGATCCCCGAGGCGGCCAGATCGATATTGAGGAAGTAGGTGCCGGCGCTGTCCAGCACCGAAAAGCCAGCCTGCCGCAGGCCCGTCGCCAGCCTGTCGCGCGAGCGTTGAAGGCCGGCGGGCATGGCCTCGAACCAGTCGCCCGGTTGGTCCAGCCCGAAGGCGACGGCTTCCTGCAGGTTGGGCGGGGTGGTGAAGGTCAGGAACTGGTGGGCGCCGGCCAGGGCCTTGGCGAGGGGAGGGGCGGCGCACAGGAAGCCGACCTTCCAGCCGGTCATGCCGAAAAGCTTGCCGGCCGAGCCGATCTTGACCGTCCGCTCGCGCATGCCGGGGAAGGTCATCAGGGACTTGTGGGCGCGGCCGTCGAAGACCACGGCCTCCCACACCTCGTCGCACACGGCGATGACGTCATGGCGCACGCAGAACTCGGCGAGCAGGGCCAGATCCTCGTCGGCCATGACCACGCCGGCCGGATTGAGTGGGCTGTTGAGCACCACGAGCCTGGTCTTCTCGCTGAACGCCGCCTCCAGCATCGCCCGGTCGAACCGCCAGTGCGGCGGCGACAGGCGCACGAGGCGCGGGATCCCGCCTGCCCGCCGCACCATCGGCAGGTAGGCGTCGTACAGCGGCTGGAACAGCACCACCTCGTCGCCGGGCGAGATCAGCGACAGGAAGGCCGCGGCCAGGGCCTCGGTGGCGCCGGAGGTGACGATGATCTCGCGGTCTGGATCCAGGTCCAGGCCCTGGGTGCGGCCATAGTGGGCGGCGACGGCCTGGCGCAGCTGCGGCAGGCCGCGCATCGGCGGGTACTGGTTGGAGCCCTCGATCAGCGCCTCGCCCGCCTTCCGCCGCAGGGCGATGGGGCCTTGGTCGTCGGGAAAGCCCTGGCCCAGGTTGATCGCCCCCAGCTCGCGGGCGAGGCCGCTCATCTCCTCGAACACGGTGACGGGCAGGTCGGCGAAGACGGGGTGGACCATGGGAGACTCGTGATGTGGCCGGCGACCTTGGCGCGGCTCCGCCGAACCGCCAAGACTTTCCGCCGGGCCGGCCCCCTCAGTCGCTCCGCGACAGCTCCCCCAGGGGGGAGCATCTTGGCGCAATAGATCCTCCCCCTCTGGGGGAGGTGGCCCGGAGGGCCGGAGGGGGGCGTTTTCAGCTGCCGAACGGCTGGCCGACTTCCCCCACCGATCGCTCCGCGATCGCCTCCCCCACAGGGGGAGGTTCCTGACAGCCCAAGCAACCTCTGCCGCATCCCGCGCATTTTCCTCACCGCCAAGGACTACAGGAGGACGACGGCATGAACGGCGTGGGTTTCATCGGCGCGATCATCATCGGTATCTTCGCCGGATGGCTGGCCGAGAAGATCATGAAGCGCGACCACGGGCTGTTGACCAATCTGGTGGTCGGTCTGGTCGGTTCGCTGATCGGCGCCTTCCTGGCCAGCATGCTGGGCCTGGGCGCGACCGGCTGGATCGGCAGCCTGGTGGTCTCGACCGTGGGCGCGGTGGTGCTGCTGGCCCTGCTGGGCCTGTTCCGCCGACGCGCCTGATGCGGCGTCTTCTGCTGGCCGCCGCGGGCGCGGCGGCCTTGAGCGTGGCGGCCTGCGGCGAGCGGGCCAAGCTCGACGTGGCCGCCGGCACGGGCGCCAACCCGCAGCTGCCGGCCCCGAAGAAGACGCTGCTGCCGACGATCAACATCGCGCCGGCCAAGGGCTGGCCGGCGGGCGGCGCGCCCAAGGCGTCCGACGCGCTGCAGGTGCGGGCCTTCGCCGACAAGCTGGACCACCCGCGCTGGATCCACGTGCTGCCCAACGGCGACGTATTGGTCGCCGAGACCAACGCCCCGCCCAAGCCCGAGGACGGCAAGGGCCTGAAGGGCTGGATCCAGGGCCTGGTGATGAAGCGCGCCGGCGCGGTGACCAAGAGCGCCAACCGCATCACCCTGCTGCGCGACACCAATGGCGACGGGGTGGCAGACCTGCGCTCGACCTTCCTGTCGGGCCTGAACTCGCCCTTCGGCATGGCCCTGGTGGGCGATACCTTCTACGTGGCCGACACCGACGCGGTGCTGGCCTTCGCCTACAAGGAAGGCGAGACCGCCATCACCGCGCCGCGCCGGCGGGTGACCGACCTGCCGGCCGGTCCGCGCAACCACCATTGGACGAAGTCGCTGATCGCCAGCCGCGACGGGACGCGGCTCTATGCGACCGTCGGCTCCAACAGCAATGTCGCCGAGAACGGCATGGCCGAGGAGGAGGGCAGGGCCGCCATCTGGGAAATCGATGTGGCCACCGGCGCCAAGCGCCTGTTCGCCACCGGCCTGCGCAATCCCAACGGCATGGACTGGGAGCCGACCTCCGGCGCCCTGTGGACCGTGGTCAACGAGCGCGACGAGATCGGCAGCGATCTGGTGCCCGACTACATGACCTCGGTGAAGGACGGCGGGTTCTACGGCTGGCCCTACAGCTATTACGGCCAGCACGTGGACGCGCGGGTGAAGCCCCAGCGGCCCGACCTGGTGGCCCGGGCGATCAAGCCGGACTACGCGCTGGGACCCCACACCGCCTCGCTGGGCCTGGCCTTCGACGGCGGCGGGGCCCTCCTGGGTCCGTCGCGCGGCGGGGCGTTCATCGGCCAGCACGGGTCGTGGAACCGCAAGCCTCACAGCGGCTACAAGGTGGTGTTCGTGCCCTTCGCCGGCGGCAAGCCGTCGGGACCGCCGCGCGACATCCTGACGGGTTTCCTCAACGCAGACGGCGAGGCGCTGGGGCGGCCGGTGGGAGTGGCGATGGACATGGACGGCGGCCTGCTGGTGGCTGACGACGTCGGCAACGTCATCTGGCGGCTCTCCCGGCGCTGATCCGATTCCGCCGGAAACGCCTGCGGCGCCCAAAAGCCGGGCGTTCGCCGGAGCCTCCGATCCGGCTCCAGCGGCGAGGCGTTGTCATTCACAACTACAGTGATGGAAATCATAACCGCCAGTATCGGCGTGTTTCAAAATTGAATCTATAAAACTATTAAATAGAATACATGTCTTTCGGTCGGGAGATAACGACCGAACTGTGACGAACTAATGTCCGACCCATGATCTTTGGCGGCCAACTATTGCTGTCGAAGGCGGCTTTGCCGGGAAAATTGGGTGGAAAGTCGATCGGCGAGGCGTGTTCGCGCTTCTTCGGCGGCTTCCGCGTCCTAAAGACCCCGTCAGGGCAGGAGCTTCGCGAGGGGCGAAGTTTCCACGCAAACCTATCCATGGGGGCATATTCTAGATGCTTGATCGCAAGTTGCTGCTGGCCTCGTCGGTGATCGCCGGCCTGGGGCTGGCGCCCGTCGGCGCGTGGGCCCAGGCCCAGACCCAGACCCAGACGAAGTCCGACAAGGCCGCGGCCTCGAACGCCGACGACGCCGTCGATGTCGAGGCCATCGTCGTCACCGGCTCGCGCATCAAGCGCAACGCCTACAACAGCGCCTCGCCGATCCAGGTGATCACTTCGGAACAGAGTGAACTGGAGGGCCTGGTCAACACCACCGAGATCATCCAGAGCTCGTCGCTGGCCAGCGGCTCGTTCCAGGTGGCCGACGAACTGACCGGCTACAACGTCACCGGCGGTCCGGGCGTCAACACCATCTCGCTGCGCGGCCTGGGGGCCAACCGCACCCTGGTGCTGCTGAACGGCCGTCGCCTGACGCCGTCGGGCGTGCGCGGCACGGTCGGCCCGGTCGACCTGAACACCATCCCCAACGCCATGATCGACCGCGTCGAGATCCTCAAGGACGGCGCCTCGTCGATCTACGGCTCGGACGCCGTCGCCGGCGTCGTCAACTACATCACCAAGACCGACTATGACGGCGGCCGCGTGCGGGTCTACGGCAATGCGCCGTTCGCCAAGGGCGGCGGCGGCCAGGAGTATTCGGCCGAAGCCTCGTGGGGCAAGACCTTCGAGCGCGGCTATCTCAGCGCCTCGGCCAGCTACTACAAGCAGAACGCCCTGCGCCGCGGCGACCGCGACTACACCAGCTGCTCGGCCGACAACTACTACAGCACCACCACCGGCGCCCGCGTCGACCTGACCGATCCGGCCACCGGCGACTACAAGTGCTTCAACCAGATCAACAACGTCGCCTACACCAGCGGCTACGGCGGCTACTTCCAGTACATGGTCCCGGGCACGAGCTATTCGTACACCGGCAACACCGCGCCGAACTTCGTGGCCAGCAACGCCGCCTTCGCCAACCTGGCCCGCGTGGCGCGCGCCAACTATCCGGAGACCTACCGGGTCGCCAACTACGACTCGTCGGTCTGGCAGCGGGCCACGGTCATCAGCCCGGTCGAGCGCGCCAGCTTCTACGTCACCGGCGGCTATGACCTGGGCGCGGGCGTCGAGGCCTATGGCGAGCTGCTCTACAACCGCCGCAACTCCGAACAGAACGGCGCCCGCCAGCTGTTCCCGACCGTCAGCACCACCAACCCGAACAACATCTTCGGCGCGGCCGGCGGCACGGCCTATCCGGTCATCGCGGTGGCCTACGACTCGATCCAGAAGGTCGACTACTATCGGGGCCTGGGCGGCCTGCGCGGCGACTTCAAGTTCCTGGAAGGCTCCAAGCTGGGCTTCCTGAGGGGCTGGGACTGGGACGTCTACGGCCAGTACGGCAAGTCGGACGGGACCTATTCGGTCAGCTCGATCAACAGCGACGCCATCGCCGCCACCACCTCGGCCGGTTCGTACTGCAACCAGTCGCTGGTGACGATCTCGGGCGGCGACTGCTCGACCCTGCCCAACGGCATCCCGTGGTTCAGCTCGCGCGTCATGGCCGGCCAGTTCACCGACGCCGAAAAGGCCTTCCTGTTCGGCGTCGACGTCGGCCACACCACCTACGAGCAGTCGCTGGTCGAGGCCAGCTTCTCGGGCGAGCTGTTCAGCCTGCCGGCCGGCAAGGTCGGGGCCGCCTTCGGCTTCACCTGGCGCCATGACGACTTCGACGACAGCCCGGGCACGGCGTCGCTGACCAACAACAACTGGAACCTGACCCGCGCCGGCCACACCTTCGGCACGGACACCACGACCGAGGCCTTCGCCGAGATCGACGTGCCGGTGCTCAAGGACCTGTTCCTGGTCAAGAGCCTGGACCTGCAGGTCTCGGGCCGCCACACCGAGGTCGACAGCTACGGCGACAGCGACACCTACAAGATCGGCCTGAACTGGCAGATCACCCCGACCTGGCGCCTGCGCATGAGCGACGGCACCTCGTTCCGCGCCCCGTCGCTGTACGAGCTCTACCTCGCCGACCAGACCGGCTACAGCGTCGCCGACCCCTGCATCCTCTACGGCAGCAGCGGCGCCAGCCAGACCATCGTCACCAACTGCGCCGCCCAGGGCGTGTCGGCCACCCAGGCCAGCTACTCCACCCTGGTCACGGCCGGCGGCGGCAAGGGCATCCTGAAGGCCGAGACCTCGGAGTCGAAGACCATCGGCGTGGTGTTCACCCCGAGCTTCATCAACCTGAAGGTCGCGGTCGACTACGCCGACATCGACATCAGCAACGAGATCACCCAGTTCGGCGCCGCCAAGATCGCCTCGCGCTGCTACGAGTCGGTGGGTCTCTCCAGCCCGTTCTGCCAGCTGGTGACGCGGGACCCGACCACGCACCTGCTGACCCTGGTCAAGAACGACTACGTCAACGTCGCTTCGCAGAAGAGCCGCGCGATCGACCTGACGACCGACTACCGCCACGACTTCGACAACGGCGGGCAGCTCTATTTCAACAGCCAGTTCAGCTGGCAGCTGCAGGACACCTCGAACCTGTTCGGCGAGACCGAGGAGGACGACTACAACGGCACGACCTACATCTACGACGGCCCGGACTTCTCGGGTAAGGCCAGCCTGTCGTACCGCAAGGGGCCGTGGACCTACACCTGGTCGTCGACCATCACGGGCAAGGCCTCGGACGCCGAGATCCTGGGCGACACCGTGGGCAGCGCCAAGTACGCCACCTCCACGAGCTACGACTACGTGGTCGGCTCGACGTACTACAAGTACGTCCACGTGAAGTACCACACCGAGTTCATGGCCTATCACAACGTCTCGGCCCGCAAGGTGATCGACGACAAGACGACCATGACCTTCGGCGTGCAGAACCTGTTCGACGAGGCCCCGCCCTCGATCTCGAGCAGCTATCGCGTCGGCAACTCGGAAATCTGGGGCTATGAGCTGCGGGGCCGTCGCGGTTTCCTCAGCATCGAGCGCAGCTGGTAAGCGGCGTCCAAGCCTGAAAGCCGGAAAGGCCGTCGCCCTCGCGGGCGGCGGCCTTTTCTTTGGATCCTCTCCCGCGAAGCGGGGGAGGTGGCGCGGCGCGGATACGCGCCGTGACGGAGGGGGCGAGGGAAGGGGCGCAGTACGCGCGGCCGCCCCCTCCACCGCTTCGCGGTCCCCCTCCCCCGTTGCACGGGGGAGGAGCTTGCCGCCGCCCACGAAAAAGGCCGCCGACCCGGAGGTCGGCGGCCCGTTTCAAATCCCGAAGGATGCGAAGAACTAGTCTTCCTTCACGCGCTTCTTGCGGAAGGAGGGGTTCAGCGTCTGCTTGCGCAGGCGGATGTTCTTCGGGGTCACTTCGACCAGCTCGTCTTCCTCGATGTAGGCGATGGCCTGCTCGAGGGTCATCTTGCGCGGCGGGGTCAGGCGGATCGACTCGTCCTTGCCCGAGGCGCGGACGTTGGTCAGCTGCTTGGCCTTCATCGGGTTGACGTCCATGTCATCCTGGCGGCTGTTCTCGCCGATGATCATGCCCTGATAGGTCTTCTCGCCGGCGCCGACGAACATCGTGCCGCGCTCTTCCAGGTTCCACAGCGCGTAGGCGGCGGTTTCACCATCCGAGTTCGAGATCAGCACGCCCTTGCGCTGTTGGTCGATGGCGCCCTTGTAGGCTTCGTAGTGGCTGAACACGCGGTTCAGCACGCCCGAACCGCGCGTGTCGGTCAGGAACTCGCCCTGGTAGCCGATCAGCGAGCGCGACGGAGCGGTCAGCTGGATGCGGGTCTTGCCCGCGCCCGACGGACCCATGTCGCGCAGTTCGGCCTTACGCAGCGACAGCTTCTCGATGACGATGCCCGAGAACTCGTCGTCGACGTCGATCATGACGTCTTCCATCGGCTCCAGGCGCTTGCCGGTTTCCGGATCGGCCTGGAACACGACGCGCGGACGCGAGATCGAGACCTCGAAGCCTTCGCGGCGCATGTTCTCGATCAGGACGCCCAGTTGCAGTTCGCCGCGGCCCGACACTTCATAGGCGTCGCCTTCGGTGCTCTCGGTCACCCGGATGGCGACGTTGCTCTCGGCTTCCTTCAGCAGGCGGTCGCGGATGACGCGCGACTGGACCTTGTCGCCTTCGCGGCCGGCCAGCGGGCTGTCGTTGACCGAGACGGTCATCGAGATGGTCGGCGGGTCGATCGGCTGGGCCGGCAGGGCCTCGGTCACTTCCATGGCGCACAGGGTGTCGGCCACGGTCGCCTTGGACATGCCCGCGATGGCGACGATGTCACCGGCTTCGGCGCCCTCGTCGATCGGCTGGCGCTTCAGGCCGCGGAAGGCCAGCACCTTGGTGATGCGGCCGCGCTCGATTTCCTTGCCGTTGCGGTCCAGGGCGTGGATGGCCATGCCGGGGACGGCGCGGCCGCTCTCGATGCGGCCGGTCAGCAGGCGGCCCAGGAACGGGTCGCTTTCGATCAGCACGTTCAGGATCTGGAACGGCTCGTCCTTCTTGGCGATCTGCTTGGGTTCCGGCACGTGGCGGACGATCAGGTCGAACAGCGGGGCGAGGTTGTCGCTGGGCACGTTCATGTCCAGCGTGGCCCAGCCCGAACGGCCCGAAGCGTAGATGTGCGGGAAGTCCAGCTGCTCGTCCGTGGCGCCGATGGCGGCGAACAGGTCGAAGGCGGCGTTGTGGACGCGGTCCGGATCGGCGTGGGCGCGGTCGACCTTATTGATGCAGAGGATCGGGCGCAGGCCCATCTTCAGCGCCTTGGTCAGCACGAACTTGGTCTGCGGCATGACGCCTTCCTCGGCGTCGATCAGCAGGACGCAGCCGTCCACCATGCCCAGGATCCGCTCCACCTCGCCGCCGAAGTCGGCGTGTCCGGGGGTGTCGATGATGTTGATGCGGGTTTCGCCCGCTTCACCGTTCCACAGGACGCTGGTGCACTTGGCCAGGATGGTGATGCCGCGTTCGCGCTCCTGGTCGTTGGAGTCCATGGCGCGTTCGGTCGTCGCCTCGTTGGCGCGGAACACGCCCGACTGGGCCAGCAGCTGGTCGACGAGGGTGGTCTTGCCATGATCGACGTGCGCGATGATGGCGATATTTCGCATGGACATGGGAGGACGGCGGGCTTTCGGAGAAAATCGGATGAGACGCTGCGCGCGTCAGGCGCGCGGCTTTTACGCGACTGCGCTGCGTTTATCCACCCCGTGCGTAAGGCGCCTTATGTCGCGGTTACCGGTGTCATCTCGCAAACCCTTATTCCTACCGGGTTTGAGGTGGTTTCTGGCGGTTGTCGTTTCTTGGGCAACTAATGCTGCGGCGCAGCAATGCCTATTTTATGGTCAAGCTTGAAGATCGGCGTTCTCCGATCCTTGCTGTGCAAAGGGTTGCTTCATGTTGATGCAGAAAATTCGACAACGTTGTCCAACTTTCCGCTTGCTCGATTTCGCAGCGCACCCTATAAGCAAGGGGTGAGGCGGCGCTGCCGCCTCTGCCCTTCCTGGGCGTTTCCTCCCTAATGAACTAGCCCGGCCTTACCGCCGGGCTTTTTTTTGGCCCGAGCCCGGGCGGCCGCGAGTTTGCAGGCCTTTGCGGCGGTTTGCGGGCGTATTGGGGCGCTCGGCCCGCCTTATCCCCTACTTCAGCGCCGCCCAGTCCGTCTTCGTCAGCAGGGCTGTCAGCTGCTCCACGTGCGCGGTCAGCGTCGAGAGGCCCTCGGTCGGCTCGCGGGTCGTCTCGTTCATGTAGAGGGCGCGGTTGATCTCGACCTGCAGCGCGTGGGTGCGGCGGGCGGGGCGGCCGTAGTGTTCGGTGGTGTAGCCGCCGGCATAGGGGCTGTTGCGGGCCACGCGATAGCCCATGCCCTCCAGCGCCTCCTCGACCAACCTGGTCAGGCCCGGGGCGCAGGCCGCGCCGAAGCGGTCGCCCAGCACGATGTCGCAGGGACCGCCGACCCTGGCCCGCGTGCCGCGCGTGGCCGCCGCCGGCATCGAGTGCCAGTCGATCAGCACGGCCAGGCCGTGGGCGGCCCGGGCCTGGGCCAGCAGGCGGTCGAGCATGTCGTGATAGGGGCGGTGGCCGTACTCGACCCGGGCCTTGGCCTCCTCGAAGGTCAGCTTGCGCACGTAGATCGGCCGGCCGTCGGCGACGCGGGCGATGGCCCCCAGGCCGGCGGCGACGCGGGCGGTGCGGCCGCGGGCGAACTCCGGCAGGGCGTTGTCCTCGAACATCGCCGGATCCAGCTCCCAGGGATCGCGGTTGAGGTCGATGTAGGACCGGGCCAGGCGCGAACGGATCGTCGCCGCGCCCAGCATCGGGGCGCCGGCGATCAGCCGGTCGACGAAGGCGTCCTCCGAGCCCTTCAGCACCGCCTCGGGCAGGCGGGAAACGGCCATCATCTCCGGCGGGTACAGCGCCCCCGAATGGGGCGAGGCGAACACCAGGGGGGTCGGCGGCGGCGAGCCCTCCGGCGCGGCCCGCACGGCCTCGAACGCCGCCTCGCGGCCGGGCGCGGCTCCGGCGCTGCTCGAGGCGGAGGCCGTCGTCGGCGTGATCGGGTCCCATGCGTTCATGCGTCACATAGTCGAGGGCGCCGGGCTTGCGGTCAAATGGCCTCGCGCCCTGTCGTATCTGTGGACGGTCCGCGCCGGTTCACCGGCGATTTACCGTCCTGGACATAAGATTCGGCCTTCCAGAGACGAGCTCCAACGGAAACGTAAGCGACATGGCCCGCATCCTCCTCGCCGAAGACGACGACTCGCTGCGGGGCTTTCTCGCCCGGGCGTTGGAACGGGCCGGCTTCGAAGTCACCGCCTGCGCCGACGGCGAAGAGGCCGTCAGCCACCTCGAGCATCCGTGGGACCTGCTGCTGACCGACATCGTCATGCCCGGCATGGACGGCATCGAGGTCGCCCGCCAGGCGGCCGCCCGCGACCCCTCCCTGCGCATCATGTTCATCACCGGCTTCGCCGCCGTCGCCCTTTCGGCCCAGGACCGCGCGCCGGCCGGCGCCAAGGTGCTGTCCAAGCCCGTCCACCTGCGCGACCTCGTCTCCGAGGTCGAAAAGATGATGGCGGCGTAAGGGCTCCACAGGTTCGAGAAAAACTTCTCGGAAAAGTTTGCGAGGCGGCTTGCGCCCCGGCCAAGCCGCCGCTATACCCCCACACCTTCCCGGCCGGGACGCCTTCACCAAGGCGCTTCGGATCGCTTCGGCGGACGCGTAGCTCAGCGGGAGAGCACTACGTTGACATCGTAGGGGTCACAGGTTCAATCCCTGTCGCGTCCACCATTCCCTTTCTTCAATGAAATCAATGACTTAGCGCAAGTAATCGCGCTTAACTTGTCTGTGGTTATCTGCGGCGCCCCCCAGAATGCCCCCCAGAAATCCATCATTTGCGGACGAAATTCAGCGCTCAAGTCTGACGTGGCCACTCTTCGTAAGCTGCGCGAACAGACAGGCGCTGCTTCGACAGTTGGGTCGGTTGAGATCGTCGCTCAGTTCGGCGACGCGCTAGGATCCGCTACGACGCATCTGGTTGCCGTGGACAAGGCCGGTGGTCGCCGGTTTGAATGCCGTCCATGGACATGGAAGCGGAAGCGGATGATTTGCTGGCGCGGATCCGACTGGTCCGTGAGGATCTCGCTGCGGGCCGGCTGACGCCCAGGCAGGTGCGGCTCTATGCAAGGCTCGGCCGCGAGGTGGAGCGTATTACGCGCTGCATGGATCTAGCGCCTGACTGTGAGGCGGCCGAAGCGCTCTGGGCGCAGGGCGCAAACCTCATCCGGTCGTTCCTGGACGAGCATTTCCCAACGCCGACACGGCACTGATCGCGGAAGTTCAGTTTTCGGACCGGGCCTGAGCAAGGAGGAACCGGTAGCCGACTTCGGTCATCCACCTCGCCCGGCGCAGATGGCTTTCCCAGCAGCGTCGAGCGCCGTCGGGATCAACACGGGCATCGCGATCGAGCACCAATCTGGCGACCTCTCGCCACTCCGCGCCGTCGCGATCAGCGTCCAGAAGGCGCAGATAGACCGCAAGATGATCCTGGTCGTACGTGGTCAAGGTCTCCGACCAGACGACCTCGTCGGCGATGTCGGGCTCGAGTTCCAAGAAGCCTATCCGTGGTGGACCCGTCGGCCGGGCGCTCGCCAGACAAGCCCCTGGGCGTCGCCGATGCAAGCCGCGTGGTCGGCTCGACATAGGCTTCAGCCGCGTGGACACTTTGCTGGGGGGCCTGCTTGCGGGTCGCCATGGCGCAACAAGAGGAGCAACGCGGGGACTGGCGTGCGGCCGAAACCTATCGGCCGCTCCTGTCGGCCGACGCCTCGTCCTGGGCATGGGAGTTCGCTCGTCGCGGCGTCGCAGCCGGAAGTGACGAAGCCGCAGCCCCTCCAGATCTCTGCTTCGCGGGCGCTGCGGTCGGCGCTGCGGAAGGGCCGCTGGCCATTTGGCGCTTCGAAGCCGACCCGAGCATCCCCGCTTTCGAAGCGCGACCGGCCGACGCCGCGGATAGCGATGCGCTCGATGTGCGCGCCCTGGGCCTCACCGCCTTGGTGGTCACCAGCGACCTGGGCGATCAGCACGTCCTGATCGCCGACGGCGCGCGCCGGTTGCGCTTGGCCGTGACGCACGGTGATGTTCTGGCAGGCCCGGTCCTCTTGAGTTTCAAGCTGCCGTCGCGGGGCTTTGGCGCGGCATGCCTGCCCGCTGTTCGCGACTTGCTGGTTCTGCGTGACACCGGACGACTTCCACGGCCGCCCCGGAACGAATCTCAGCGGGAAAGGCGCTGGCTGCGAGCGCTCCAGGCACTGGACGCCCGCCGCGCAGGGGCCAGCCAGAGGCAGATCGCGACCCTGCTCTTTGGCGATAGCCGGGTGGCTCAGGACTGGAGCGGGGCGTCGGACTATATGCGGATGAGGGTCCAACGGCTCGTGCGTTCGGCTGAACAAATGGCGGCAGGTCGCTATCGCGCGGTGTTCGGACTGCGACCTCTAGGGAGCCGCCCAGGACGGCCGGTGGCGATCTGGCTGTCCGCCTAGCGGCGGTGCGGTCCTCCGGCGATGTCTGTGGATGGTTCGGGGCTGGGGTCCCAAGGCGCCCAAGATATGCTTGATACCGTCACACGCTGTGCCGGATTCCGGCACGCTTGGACGCACTGCTGGCGCGACCTCAGTTCATTCGCCGCCACCGAGGCGATTGATGCGGCTGCATGTCACGCTCCCAATTCCGATGCGTTCCGTGTTCGGGCTCAATCGCTGGTATGGCGAAGTACCGTGTGACCCATGCAGACGACGGCGTGACCGCTGCGCGCGTTCCTGCGCAAAGTCGGCTCGGCGACCCCCAAGCCGCCGCCTGGGAGTTTCTGCGGCGCAACCCCGCCTACCAAGCCGATGTCGCGAAGATCGAGGCGGGCGAGGCTGACGGCCTGCCCGATCATTGGGGCCTCACGCGAGCGGTGGATCCTGACCTGGAGACGCCGCCCGCCGGCGCGTGGCGCCTTGCGCCTATGACGACCGCTAGTCCTCGTCACGGGGAAAGAGCTTTGGAATATTCTCGGCGAGCCAGCGCTCGGTGCTCTGATCGCGCTTCTCCAGATGTTCCTCGAGGCAGTCGTACGGGCGCTTGAGAGCCTCGATCCAAATCGAAGAGGCGATGTTCGTCATTCGATCACCGACGCGATCGTTGAAACGCTTGAACGACGCCGCGCCGATCGAGGCGCCCTGATTTTCCATGCTGCGGACCGCGATTTCGGGCTCGCCGTAGATGACGGCGTAGATGATGGCCATGGGATCAGCGCCCGTGGCTTCGGCGAAACGCCAGATCCTCGCGAAGGAGAATTCGCCCTTTCCCGCTTCGAAGCTGTAGTAGGTCCGACGCGCCATCCCCATCGCGTTGGCTATCTTGGGAGCGCTCAGCCGCGTGACCTCCCGGACCAGCTTCAGGGTCCTGGAGATCATGGCTCTCTGCTGCTCCAACTCTGCCGCTGTACGGTCGTCCAAAACCCAATCCGAACAAGAGACGAAGTCTTCTCGACACCGCCGGACCAGACGAAAAGCGGCGCGACCGCCTCATCTTTCTGCAACCGTACGTATTTTGCGCGGGTCGGCCATAGATAATGCGACACGCTGCTCGGCCCGATCTCGCAACGCACAACCTGTACCTCTAGCTTGTCGCGGCTGTGCATGACCCCAGCACGAGGCGTGCGGCCAAACCGCTGGCGAGCGCCGCTTTGCCGCCCAATCGGTCGTCCGAGTGCAAGCTCGTCGCGTTGCGCGCGGCAGCTTCCTGTCGATTGCGCTCACCGTGGGCAAACTGGGCGAACCTGGTGTGAGTTCGTCCGTGCCGCCGTCTCGAGACTCCTTCGCTCTGGCGCTCAGCGCCCTTCGCAGCCGCCTGCGTCAAGCGATCGACGCTCCGGGCGCGGCGATACCGATCAACCTGATCGCCCAGGAGCTGCGCCTGTCGCCCACGCCGGTGAGAGAGGCGCTCTCGCGCTTGGCGGGAGAGGAGTTGGTCGAGAAGCAGGGGCACGCCTACACCCGCCCCATGCTCGATGGGGCTGCGCTGGCCGAGCTCTACAACTTGCGTTGGCTATACCTCGCCCGCGTTGGATCGAGTCCGGCCGCGAAGCCGGGCGTTGGCCGTTTCCCGCATCGACCACGCTTGGTGTTCTCGTCGCTGCTAGCGCAGAGACCTGGCGAAGCCCGCGACGTCGTCGACGCCATGATGCTCGATTGGATCCTGAAGGCTGACGACCTGATCCTTGCCCAGGCTTTCAGGCGCGCGAGCGAGCGCTTGGCGCCCCTGCAGTTTGCGGAGGCGGAACTGTTTGGAGATCCGACGACCGAAGCCTTCGACCTGGCGCGTCTCTACGATGTCGGGCCGCATGCCGAGCTGCGCCGCGCCTTGAGATCCTATCACCGGCGACGGATGGCCGCCGCCCCAGCCCTCGTACGGATCGCCGCCTCGAAATATCGGCCGGATATCGTTTGAATATCAAACGACGGGGGCGCTGGCTTGAGGAGCCGCGATCGGCGGCGAACTCGAAGACAGGAGTCCTGTCATGACCACCAACAAGTCCGGCGCGCCCCTGCGCCTCCTGCGTCTGGGTCGCGCCTTCAGCCTGACCAAGGCGCTCATCCAAGGCGGCGAGCGCGAGTCGTTCGTCACCCAGGACAAGTACCCGTAAGGGCCGCCTGCCTTGCCCGGATGGCGCTGGCGTCCGGGCAAGGCGCTCTTTCGCCAGGGGCGGAAGCCTTCACCGCCGCCCCGCTCCGCCGCCTGGCGTCCGTGAGCATGGCGGCGCCTTCGACAAGGAGCTTCCGATGCTCTTCTCATCTGGTCGTCATCGCCAGCGCCTGGTTCGCCTGGGCCTGGTTCACCTGGGTAAGGCGTCGGGCCTGACCCGCGCGGTCATGGATCTCGGCGACCGCGAACCGCTGGTCGCCATGCACTACTGGCCCTGAGCCTCGACCTTGCCCGCCAGGCCTTGCGTCGGCGGGCAAGGGATCTTCTGAACCGCGCTTCCCGGAGCTTTAAATGAAGCCCGTAAAATCGCCCGCCTCGCCCAGGGTGCTCGCCCTCTGTCGCGCGTCCCGCCTGACCCGCGCCACGGGGCCGGGTGTTGAGCCCGAGCCCTCCGTCTCAATGGACCGCTGGCCATGACGTTGGCAGCGACATCAACGGCTGAGTCGCATTGCTCTGGATCGAATGCGATTTGGCTAGCGTCGGACGTCCATGCCGTGGCGATCGACGCCGATATCGTCTTCCTAGACGCGCGCGCCGACAGCTACCTTTGCCTGGTGGGCACGGCTGACCGCATCGGCATCCGGGGCGACGGACGCATGACCGCCGGCGACGAAGACGCCCAAGCCCTGATGGCCGCCGGTCTGGCGAGCCGCGCGCATCGGGCCGCCGCGGCCGCGCTGCCCGCAAAGCCGAGCCGGGACCTGCCCTGGAACGGCCGCGCCATGAGCGGCCGCGAGATCGCCGCCGCGAGCGCGGCGATCGTCCACACCGCTCTGGCCTTTCGAACCCGCACCTTCCTGCAACTGCTCGGAGACGCGCGAACGCTCGGCGCAGGGCGCGAGCGCGCTTTGGCCTCCGAGCCGTTGCTCGACGCCGCCGCCGCCTTCGCCCGCGCCCGACCCTGGATGCCGATCGGCGGCGAGTGCCTTAAAAGAAGCTACCTGCTGCTGGCCTACTTGCGACGGCTGGGGCTGGATGCCGATTGGGTGATCGGCGTGCGCACTTGGCCGTTCCGCGCCCATTGCTGGCTCCAGTCGGGCGAGGTCGCTCTGGACGACGACGCCGAGCGGCTGGCCGCTTACACGCCGATCCTGCGTGTCTGATGGGCGACTACCTCGTCATGACCTGGCCGCCGGGCATGCCCAGCCTCGCCGCCGAGGCGATGCGGGGCCAGATCGAGGCCGATCGCGCCAGCGGCTGGCGCCTGGCCCATGCGGCGTTCTGCGTCGCTGTCTATGTCCGCGGCGCCCACCCGCCAATGGTCCGGATACTGGCAGACCGCGGCGGCGTGATCATCGGCGATGTCTTCGATCTTTCGGCCACGCGCCAGGGCAAGGTCGCCGACTTCGCGCTCGAGGGCTTGAGAGGGCTAGAACCGGACGAGGCCGCCCGACGCCTGTGCGGCCGAGCCTGGGGTCGCTACGTGGCGGTCCTGCGTGACCGTGACGCGTCGCCCACGGTGTTGCGCGATCCGACGGGCGCCCTGGAATGCCTGACCTGGACGCGCGAGGCGGTGACCATCGTGGCCTCGGACGTTCCGGCGACCGGCGCGGTCGCGCCCCAGGGCCTGGCGATCGACTGGGCCGCGGTGAGGGGCCTGATCGCTCGCCATGGCGTCGGCAGCCAGATCTGCCCGCTGGCCGGCGTCGAAGTCGTGGGACCTGGAGAGCTTCGCGATGGCCGTGGTGGACGCCGCGAGCGCCTGTGGAGCCCCGCTTGGTTCGCGCGCAGGACCCGCCGCGCCGATCCGGCCGAGCTGGCGGTGACGATCGACGCCGTCGTCGCGGCCTTGACCCGGGACCGGCGAGCGATCCTGGCCGAGATCTCCGGCGGCCTGGATTCGGCGATCGTGGCCACGAGCCTCGCGCGCTGCGGCGCGCCCGTCGCGGGGGCGATCAACTACTACTGGCCCCAGCCCGAAGGCGACGAGCGGATCTGGGCGCGCCAGATCGCCGAGGTCTGCGGCTTTTCCCTGACGGAGGTCCCTCGCGACATGCTGCGGCTCGACGCCGAGGTCCTGATGCGCCACGCCCATGGCCCAAGGCCGGGCTTCAACGCCCAGGATCCCGATCTCGACGCGGATCTGGCCGGTCGCGCCCAGGCGCTCGGCGCCGACGCTCTCTTCTCGGGCCAGGGCGGCGACGGCGTCTTCTACCAGATGGTCCCCGCCGCCCTGGCCAGCGACATCATGCTGGGACATGCCGTCGACGGCGGACGCATAGCGGCCCTGGCGACCCTGGCCCGCCGCGCGCGCGTGACGATCTTCGGGCTCTGCGCCGCCGCGCTCTCCAGGCGCGGCCGCGTCATGCCCGACGTCCCGCCGCCGCCCTATCTCGGCGGCCAGGGGCCAAGGCCCGGGCCCCACGCCTGGATCCGCGACGCGGGCCACATCTCGCCGGCCAAGCGCATCCAGGTCCGCGGCCTGGCCAACGCCCAGGCCGCGTTCGGCGACAGCCTGCGCGGACGAGCGGCGAGCCTCTGCTATCCCTTGATGAGCCAGCCGGTCATGGAACTGTGCTTTTCGATCTCCGCGCCGCTGCTGGCGATCGGGCCGGTCGACCGGCCCTTCGCCCGCGCCGCCTTCGCCGATCGATTGCCGCCTGCCAGCCTGGCGCGCCGCTCCAAGGGGGCGGTGACCAAGTATTTCGCCTGCAGCTTGACGGCCAGCCTGCCAGCCCTGCGGGACTTCCTGCTCGAGGGGCGGCTGGTGGCGAGGGGGCTGGTGGTTCGCGAGCGGCTCGAGGACCTGATGGATCCGGAGGCGATGATCTGGCGCGACAGCGTCGGGGAGATCTTCCTGGCCGGCTATCTCGAAGCCTGGGTCCGCGTCTGGGAGGCCAAGCTTGCCGGTCGCGCCGCGCCCGACCCCAGGCTGGTCTTCGGCGCCAGCTTGGAGGGGAGGTCGGTGGGCGCGACCGGCGCCTGAGACGAGCTACCGGGGAGGGACGCCCAGATGCTCGTCCAGGAACGTGAACACCCGGCCATAGAGGTCGGCGATGTTGGCGGGACCGACGACGCCATGGCCCTCGCCGTGATAGAGCAACGACACCGCGTCCTTGTTCTGGCGGAAGAGCGCCGAGAACATCCGGTCGATCTGGCCAGGATCGGCGTCGAGGTCGCCCATGATCATCATCACCGGCGCGGAGACCCTGTCGGCGGCCATCAGCGGACTGTTGCGCAGGTAGCGCTGGGGATCGACCCAGGGCGCGGCGCCCATCCGGCCCTGGCCGCCTTCCATGTAGCCGGCCCGTACCGACTGGACGAGGCCGGCGTCCGGCGCGATCGAGCTCAGCAGGCTGGTGCGGCTGTAGAAGCCGATCCAGTCGGCGGCGAAGGCCCCGGCGATCACCGCCTTGAAGCGCGGCGACTGGGTGGCCGCCATCAGCGCCGTCCAGCCGCCGTAACTGTGGCCCCAGATCGCCAGGCGCGCCGCATCGATCCTCGGTTCGGCCGCCGCGGCCGCATCGACGATGGCCAGGATGTCGTCGGCCAGCCCCTGCGCCGGCTCGCGGCGCTCGTCGACCGGCAGGCTGGTGACCAGCACCGCGTAGCCATGGCCGGCCAGGAGCTGGGCGTTGGAGTCGGCGCTGCTGGTCGGCAGGGCATGGTGGGGCGGCGGCGTCTCGTAGACCGCGCTAGGGTAGGGGATGACGATGAGCGGCGCGCGGGATCCCGCAGGCAGGGTCGGCGGCAGGTAGAGCCAGCTTTTCAGGGCGCGGCCGCCTGGACCGGCGTGGGCGATCGCCCGCGGGACGGCCGGGTCGACGCGGGCCAGCTCGGGGTTGACGGTGGCCAGGATCCGGCGCGGCTTGCCGGTCCGCTCAAGGGCGACGGTGTCGACGCCATGGTCGTCGCGCGCCACGGTGACGGCCGCGCCGCCGGCGGACGCCGCCGCAAGGCGGGCCGAGCTCGGGACCGGCGGGGCGACGGCGCGGAGGCCTCCGGCCTTCAGTACAGCGGGCGCGGTCCCGCCGGACCGGACCTGCGCGATCATCAGCGCTTCCGGGGACGGGCGGTTGTTGAGGCTCAGGCGCTCGGACCACGCCGCGCCCGCGCCCCTGGCCCGGCGTCCTGCCCCGAGGGGGCGCGAGCGTCCGGCCGCGTCGATGGAAAAGAGCTGCTCGCCGACGGCGACGACCAGCGCCTTGGGGGACACCGCTTCCAGGCTGCGGGGGCCCGGCGGCAGGCCGCCGGTGAGATTGACCGGACCCTTGGCGTCGAGCGCGAACCAGTCGGCGTCGGCCTGCGCTGGGGCGCTGGCCTGGCGGCCGAGGATCAGCGGACGCGCGCCCATCCAGTCGCCGAGCGGGGCCAGCACGCCGGGCGCGGTCCGGCCGGGGGCGGACAAGACGCCGGCGGTGTCCAGCGGCGCGGCGGCGCGGCCGCGCGGGTCGATCCGCCAGTAGCGCGCCGCCTCCCAGCCTGCGCCGTCCTGGCGGGCATAGGCCAGGAGCGAGCGGCCGTCCGGCGACCAGCCCATCAGGTAGGGGGCAACGTCGCAGTCTACGCAGGACGACCAGGACTCGCCGCTGGCCAGGTCGACGATGACCAGGCGATGTCGGCGGAAGGTCGTCGAGGTCGACAGCGGCGCGGCGGGGTCGAGCGCCAAGGGCTCGCCGTTGGCGAAGAGCGCGGCGTGGGCGCCGCCTGGCGCGATCTCCAGATCCAGGAAATCGCCCTCGACCAGGACGCGGGTCGCGCCGCTGGCCGCGTCGACCAAGACCAGCCGCGTGGCCTTGCTGGTCGGATTGGAGGCCAGATACCGGCCGCTGCCGCTCGCCGTCACCGAGACGCGGCCCTCGTTGGCGGCCCGCCACGCCTTGATCCAGCGCTCCTCGACCTGCCAGCCGTGGATCCCGCTCATGATCGGCGCGTCCGGATCCTGGGCGATGACCAGCAGGCTCTCCTCCGAGCGCCATTGCACGGCCCGGCCGATCTGGTCGGCGACGGGATAGAGCCCGCTCCACACCGTCTCGCCGGTCGCCAGGGTCAGCACCCCGACCTCCAGGGTGCGGCCGCGCGCCCGGGTCACGGCCATCTTGGCCCCGGACGGCGAATAGGGACCCGGCGTGTAGCCCCAGTCCTCGGCCCCGCCGACCCTGGATGGGTAGATCCTGGGCGGGCCGTCGCCGGCGAGGTCGAAGACCCGTAGCTGGCTGATGGTCTTGAGGGAGGTTTCCTCGAGGTCCCAGCGCGGCGCGGACCGGTAGGGCCCGGTGACCGGCGCCACGATCCAGCGCTGGGAGGGATCGATGCTGATCCGGCCGAGAACCTGGCGGTCCAGGTAGCGCTCGACGGTGAAGGGGTCGGCCTTGGCTGCGCCGGCGCCCATCAGGGCGCAGGCGAGCAGGCGCGGCGCGAGGCGGCGCATGAAGGTCTCCGATTTTGTGGAAAGGTGGCGGCTCTGGCGGCTACCAGCTGCGGGTCAGCTGGAGGGTGATTACCCGTCCGAGCGGATCGGCGTTGGCCGGATCATAGCCGAGGGACAGCGGGGAGTCGTAGAACGGCGGGTCGCGGTCGAAGAGGTTCTGGACGTTCAGCGACAGCGAGGTTCCGGCCAGGCGTCCGCCGTTCGCGCGGTAGCGCAGATTGAGGTCGACCGTTGTCCAGGCCTTCACCCGGTCGCCCTTGTCGGTGGCCAGGTCGCCGACCCGGTTGACCGCCGCCGTGGTGGCGATCGGCCCATGCAGCCAGGTGGCGCTGGCCCGGGCCCTCAGGTCGGCCGGCTCGCCCACGAAGCCGGCGCGTTCGACCGTCGCCGACAGCGGCGTGACCTTGCGCTGGTAGTCCATCAGCCAGGTGAGGTCGGCGGCCAGGATCAGCGGGTCGGCGCCGACCTTGGCCCTGTAGCTGGCCGAGACATCCAGGCCCCGGGCGCGCACCTGGCCGGTATTGACGTAGCGCGCGTCGATGATCGCCCCATAGGAGGTCGGGGCGAACACGCCTTGGGCCAGGGAGCGCGGATCGTCGATCAGCGCCTGGATCCGGGCGAGGTCGGCGGGGTTGCTGGCTGGCGAGACGCGGGTGACGAACGGCGCGAACTCCGGCGCGGTCAGGACGCGCAGGAGGTTGTCCGAGCCCGGCTGGCCGATGCGGCCCTCGAAGGTGGTGTCGAAGAGGCTCGCCGTGGCCTTGAACCTCGGCCAGGCTGGCGGCGCCAGTTCGACGCTGATGGTCTTCGAGGTCGCGGTCTCGGGCTTCAACTCGGTGTTGCCGCCCGACAGGATCATGACGATGGTCGACACCCCGTCGGTGGTGATGGTGGTGGGGGCGATCGACTGCGGCTGGTTGAGCTCGATCAGGGTCGGCGCCCGGAAGCTCGTGCCGTAGGAGGCCTTGATCGTCGCGCCGGTCATGGGCTCCCAGATCAGACCGAACTTCGGGTCGGTGCTGGAAAGGCCATGGCCATAGTCCTCGCGCCGGACGGCCGCCGACAGGTCCAGGCGCTTGAAGCCCGGTCGCGTGACCGCCCCGCCGAAGAGCGGCGCGCGAAGTTCGGCGAAAACCGCCCGCACCGTCCGCTCGGCGTCGCGCCGGGTGACCGGGACCGGGACATAGCCCGAAAGCTGGCTCGTGCCGCCGGCCTTGAAGCCCTCGCGCCGGACCTGGCCGCCGACCGCCAGGGCGACGGGGCCGGCGGGCAGGTTGAACAGGGTCCCGTCGAGCTTGAGGTTGCCCGAAGCGGTCTCGCCGCGGGTCTTGCGGTGGACATAGCCAGAGCCGATGAAGTCCAGCACCGCTCTGGAATTGGAGGCCGTGCCGGTGAACGGGTTGAAGAAGCCGTTGGCGGCGGTTCTAAAGGTCGAGGCGGGATTGTCGGGCGTGGTTCCCAGCGCCTCGTTCAGGTAGCTGGAATTGAGCAGCCCGGTGGTGTCGGCCACCGAATACTCGAGGCCATAGGCGCCGTAGGCGTCCAGGCGCCAGTCGGCCGGCAGACGCACCAGGGTCCCAAGGGAGACACCCAGGCTTTCGGCGACGCCGTTCAGCCTCTGGCCGCCCAGCTCGCTCTGGAACGAGTAAGCGATGCGCTCGGACGACGCCCCGGTCGGCGAGACGAAGTAGGGATTGGCTCGCGTTACCGAAAGCACGGTCAGCGGCGCGGTCCCGACGCTGGTGTAGTGGCGGCGGCTGGCCCGCAGGTCCGCCGAGACCTCAATGGCGGCGGTCAGGTCCTGGGCGACATAGGCGTAGACGCTGTCGCGTCGCTGGCGCGGCAGAATGTCGTAGGTCGCCCGCCAGTTTTCCAGGTTCACTTGCCCAGCCAGGAAGCTCGACGGCGTCAGCGCCGTGCCGTCCTGTCCCGGCGGGATCGCATAGGCCGGGGCCAGCACGCCGGCGGCGTTGGGGCGCAGGATGTTGCCGGGGCTGGCGTAGAACCGCCTCTGGTCGGTCCCGCCCCAGGGGCGAAGGTCGGTCTGGCCGGCGAAGTCGCGGTCGCGGCCCCGAAGACGATCACGGTTGGCGTGCTCGTAGGAGGCCACCAAGCTGCCGCCGTCCCAGGTCTTGCCGAGCGTCTGGCCAAACGACCACTGGGTCGCGCCGCCGCGTGTGGCGCCGCCCGTGAGCAGGCGCGTCTCGCCGCCGTCGAAGCGGCGGCGCAGCACGATGTTGACCACCCCGCCGACGGCGTCCGAGCCATAGAGGGCCGAGGCCCCGTCCAGCAGCACCTCGATGCGGTCGACCGCCGCCATCGGGATCGAGGAGACGTCGGCGAACTCGCCGCGCAGGCCCGTTCCGGCCAGTCGGCGGCCGTTGACCAGCACCAGGGTGGCGTCGGTTCCGAGGCCCCGGAGGTTCACGCCCGTGGCCTGGGTGGAATTGGTGCTGCTCGGATCGGCCCCGGTCGAGGCGGTGTCCTCGGTCGCCGCGCCTCCGAACGCCTGGGGCAGGGCCGACAGGGCGTCGGCCACGCTGGTCCGGCCGGCTTCGTCGAGGGCGGCGCGATCAAGCACGATGACCGGCGAAGCCGTGTCCTTCACACCGCGAAGATGGGTGCCGACGACGATTTCGGAGAGCTGCGTCACCTGGTCGTCCTGGACGGCCGCCGGGGCCGCCTCGGCGGGAAGCTGGGCGGCGGCTTGGTCGTGCGACCGGGGCGAGGGGCCGGGCGGCCCAGCGCCGGGACCGGCCGTCGGCAGGAGGCCGCCGCGCGTGCGCACCACCAGCACCCGCGTCCCGGCGCGATGGACCAGGAGGTCGCTGCCGGCCAGCAGTTGCTCGAGCGCCTGGCTCGCCGACAGCCGGCCCTTGACCGCCGGCGCCGCCCGGCCCGCGACCACCTCGCCGGCGAAGATGATCTGCACGCCGGTCTGTCGCGCCAAGGCGTAGAGCGAGGCGTTCAGCGGGCCCGCCGCCAGATCCACCGCCGCGGCCTCGTCGATGCGCGGCGCGGCGATCGCCGGTCCGGCCACGGCCGCCGCCAGGGCGGCGGTCCCCACGCCCCAGAGCCCGAGCCCGAAGAGCTCGCGTCCAAAGTGCCCAAGTCCAAGTCGAGCGCCCATCCTTCTAGTCCCCCTCCACGCGCCGGGGCCGCCGTCTTGGCGGTCGCTGCCGGAGCGCTTGCGAGGTGGAGACACCTCAGAGGGCGCTTTACCCTACCGCGATACGAAAGATTTGTGACGCCTAGCCGGGCGTGGCGGCGCTGAGCTCAATGTCGCCATTGGCCAGGCGCGTGGTCTTCAAGCCATGCAGCGCCCCGGCTCCCAGGGCGAAGGCCTCGGTGTCGCCAGCGTCGAACACGCCGCTGATCGGCAGGTTTAGCGGCGCCCCCGGACCGAGCCGCACATGGCGGCGGCTGTAGCGATTGACCTCGGCGACGGCCTCGGCCAGCGGCGCCTCACGAAACGTCAGGCGCCCTTGCGTCCAGCCGGTGGCGGCGGCCACGTCGATCTTGGTGGGCAGGGCCGGCGTCGCGGGCGCGGTCTCCACCCGCTCGCCGGCCTTCAGTTCGATCGGCGCGGCGGCGCCCGTGCTGCTGACCCGCACGCGCCCCTCGGCCAGGGTCACGCGTACGGCCTCGCCGCTGCGATAGACCTCGAACCGGGTGCCGATCGCTCGTACCCGCGTGTCGCCGGCGGTGACCACGAACGGCCGGACAGGATCATGATGGACCGAGAACATCGCCTGGCCGCGCATCAGGGTCAGGGCGCGCTCGGTCTTGCTCAGGCGCACCCGCACCTGGCTATCGGTATTGAGCTCGATGCTGGAGCCGTCGGCCAGGGTGACGGCCCGTCGTTCGCCGACCGGGGTGCTGTAGACCTGGCCCGCCCAGGGCCGCCAGGCCACCGCGCCGGCGATCGCCACGGTCGTCAGGGCCGCGCCGACCATGAGCGCGATGGCGCCCTGTCTTGGCCGCGTCCTTGGCCTTTCGCGCCGGCGCGCCACGGCCTCGTCGGCCAAAGCCCTAAGGGCCGGGGCGTCGGCCAGGGCGCGTGCGGTGGTCGTCAGGGCCTCGATGCGGGTATAGGCCGCGTCGTTGAGGGTCTTGGAGCGCCAGGCGAAGAAGGCGTTGAGCTCGCCGTTGCTGACCGGGCCGCCCGAGAGCCTGGCGTACCAATCTGCGGCCTCCCTGTCGGCGGCGTCCCTTTCTGCGGCGTTCTTGTCGACCGCCCGCGCCATCGCCCCGTCCTTGTCCATCGCCTCCCCCGTGTTCTAGGGGCGCATCAGCTTTGCGCAGCGCGCGATCGCCTGGCTCATCCGCTTTTCCACCGCCTTTGCGGAGATTCCCCGCAAAGCGGCGATCTCGCGATACGTCAGGCCCCTGACGTGGTTTAGGACGAAAACATCGCGCAACTTAGGCGGCAAGGCGAGCAACATCTTCGTCAGGTGCGCCGCCTCTTCCTGGGTGCTGGGGGACGGCAGGCGGGTGAGCACCTTGTCGTCGGGGGCGATGGGGATCTCGCGGTCGGCCTTGCGCCTGCGGTTGGAGGCCAGGTTCAGAGCGATGCGCATCAGGAGCCGTTGGGGGCTGCGCACCGGGGCGGCCGGCTCGTAGGCGTGGACGCGCAGATAGGTGTCCTGGGCCAGATCATCGGCCACGTCC
Source organism: Caulobacter radicis (assembly GCF_003094615.1). Taxonomy (GTDB): domain Bacteria; phylum Pseudomonadota; class Alphaproteobacteria; order Caulobacterales; family Caulobacteraceae; genus Caulobacter; species Caulobacter radicis. The sequence continues at coordinate 275,919 of NZ_QDKO01000010.1, forward strand.
TGGCCATAGCGCAGGGCCAGCACTCCTCGCAGCCAGTCGCGGTAGTCGAGATAGGCGCTAGCCAGCGCACGGGGCGAGGGCGGCGCTTCGACGGCCTGGGCCGCCTCATCCAGCAAGGCCTGGGCGTCGGGGTCGGCGATGTGGCCGTCGGGCGGGGACATGGGCGCCGTTCCAAACCGGTGGTGCGGGGCCGAATTCTAGCCAAATACGGAAAAACTGCATACGCGAATTTTCCGTATAGGTGGTGTGCCGATCAACGATCGGCCGTCTCCATGGCAAGTTCCATCTTCGACGAAACGCACCGCCGGATGACCGCGCTCCTTGTTTCAGTGCGCCGAGGCGCAGGTGTTACCCAGGCGGAATTGGCTCGACGCGTTGGCAGGAGCCAAAGCCTTATTTCCTTGGTCGAACGCAACCAGCGACGGGTCGATGTGATCGAGTTTGTCGCTTTGTGCCGCGCCTTGGATCAGGACCCTGAGCAGATGTTCGAGCGCCTTGTCCAATTTGATGAGGCGGCTCAGAGCTAGAGCAGCACCGTTGAAATACGGAAAAAATGCATACGGTGATTTTCCATATAGCTGGGTGGCCGATCAAAGTCTTGGTCGGCCACAATGCCCAAAACTATCTTCGACGGTGCCCATTCGATGCTGGTCGAAGTCCTTCTCGAAGCCCGTAAGAGGTCCGGTCTGAGGCAGGCTGACTTGGCCGATCGGCTCGGCAAGGACCAAACGTTCATATCTCTGATCGAGCGGTCGCAACGGCGCGTCGATGTGCTGGAGTTCATCGCGCTGGCGCGGGCGATGAACGAACGGCCGGAGGCGCTGTTCGCAGATCTCCTCACGCGTATTCCAGGAAAGATCGAGATCTAGCTGGACGTCTCGCGCGCTGGCGCGCGCGACCGCGCTCTACGGCGCCGGCTGCGCCGGACGCCGCCCAGCCCGCTACGCGGTCTCGGCCCATTCGGGTGACGATCGCTGACGCGACCTGCGGCCACCGCGAATGCCGCTAGCTGACTCATCGCTGACCTTGGAAAGGTCTGCTCCCCGAATGGGCGCGTCCGAGCGGAACGGCGAGCTGGTCTCTGCGACGGTCAACAACCGCGCCAAGTAGTAGAGGCTTCGGCGCGCCAACCAACAGTTGTTGTAATTCGGAGCGCGTGCGAGATTGTGGCGTTCGCGGCAAATGTCCGCCTCGGGGGAGTGGATGAGACTTGCCAAGGTAGGCGTCGAGAACTTCCGACTCCTTGCGGACGTGGCGGTGACCCTGGACGCCGAGAAGGCGACGACTGTGCTCGTCGGTCCTAATAACAGCGGCAAGACCTCAATGGCCGAGGCGCTCGACCTATTTGTCGCGGGCTCCGGCAAGGCCTTCTCCATCAGCGACTTTTCCGTCGTCACCCACGCCGCGTTTAAGGCGTTCGGCAATTGGGCGCTGAAGGATAAGGACGCCGAGGCTGCGGAAGATGGCGAGGCCAACGCGGCACCGGCGCTGCCGGCCATGGCGATGACGCTCGACTTCACATACCAAGAGACGGCCGAGGATTTGGCGGTGGTCGGCGAGTTGCTGATGGATCTGGATGACCAGGCCTTCGCCATCGCCCTGCGAATCGAGTTCGGCGCGCAGGACCCCATCCAACTCGCTGCCGACTACCGCGAGCAATATGCCAAGGAGCCGGTCTCCTTTCTTGACTTCCTGGCCGGGCGGTTGAGCGACGTCTACGCAGTCTCATTCTCGAAGGTGCATCCCGAAACGCGGGTTGGCGAGCTGTTGGACGACGGCGGCCTGCTGAAGCGTTTGCTCAAGATCGATTTCCTGCCAGCCCAGCGACACATGGAGGACCAGGAGGGGGCGCAGGCGACGCGACTCTCACGCCTCCTGAACGTCCACTACGAGCGGCGCTACAAGGTGGCGGAGCCGGCGGGCTACGAGGAGCTGGAGAAGGCGGTGAAAGCCCAGTCCGTCGATCTGACGGACAAGTACGGGGCCGCCTTTCAGGACCTTAAGGATAGCCTCGGCCAGTTCGGCTATCCGCGCACGCCCAAGCTCACCATCAAGGCCGAGCTGTCGGCGAGCGCGATCTTCAAGGACAACACCCGCGTCTATTACGAAGCAGAGATCGAGGCCACGGCTGGCGGCGCTCCGCAGCCCGCCTACGAGTTGCCGGAGCGGTACAACGGTCTCGGCTTCAAGAATCTCATCTACATGGTCCTCCAGTTGAAGGCCTATCGCGACGAGGTCGAGAACGGCGACGGTCCGCGTCCGCGTGTCCACCTTATCATCGTCGAAGAGCCGGAGGCGCATCTACACCCGCAGATGCAGGCGGTATTCATCGACAAGGCCGACAAGTTCATCAACCCCGGCGGTAACGGTGGCGCCCAGCTCATTCTCACCACCCACTCGCCGCACATCGTGGCGAACTGCGGTTTCTCGCCGGTGCGCTATTTCCGGCGCCGGGGGGCAAAGGTCGTCGTCAAAGACCTCCTGGCCTTCCAGGCGACGCAGACAGAACCGGAGCAGCGGGCAGCGCTGCAATTCCTCTCACAGTACCTCACCCTGACCCGCTGCGACCTGTTTTTCTGCGACAAGGCCATTCTGATCGAAGGAGCCGTCGAGCGCCTACTCCTGCCCAAGATGATCGCCAAGGCGGCGGTGGACGGGATCGGCGATCTGACCAGCACCTATCTCGCGGTTATCGAGGTGGGCGGCGCCTATGCCCACACCTTCAAGAACCTCGTGCGCTTCATCGAGGTGCCGACCCTGATCGTTACCGACTTGGACGCCATCGACGGCGACCGGAAGAAGTGCCCGGTGGCGGGCGGCGTTTCGACGAGCAACGCGACGCTCAAGAAGTGGCTGCCGGGGAAGTCGGTGCTCGGCGAGCTTCTGGGCGCGACGGCGGAACAGAAGACGGAGGACGGAATCCAAGTCGCCTATCAAGTCGCCGAGGCGGGGCATCTGCCCTGCGCCCGGAGCTTCGAGGAGTCGTTCATCTATGCGAATGCCGACTGGCTCCTGGCCGAGAAGGCGAAGTTGATCGGCACGGGCGAGCTTCTGCCTGGGGCCAATGCTGACGAACTGCGCGCGCAGGCCTTCACGACCAGCTTGCCGAAGGTCGACTTCGCGCTCGACCTTCTCGTCCACGGCGGATGGTCGACGCCGAAATACATCGCCGACGGTCTGGTCTGGCTGGCGGCGCAACCGTCATGACCAAGGCCGACGAAGAGATTGCCGAGTGCCTGAAGGCCAGGATAAGCTTTCTGCTGGACGCCGGCGCCGGGGCCGGCAAGACCTACTCCTTAGTGCAGGCCTTGCGCGCCGTATTAAAAGAGCACCGTCGACAGCTCGCGGCCAACGGGCAGACCATCGCTTGCATCACCTTCACTAATGTCGCGAAGGACCAAATCCTTGAACGGATCGGTCATGACGCGGTGGTGCGGGTTTCGACCATCCACGATTTCCTGTGGGAGGTGATCGCCCCGCATCAGAAGGCGCTCAAGGCAGCGCTGCTGAAGTTTAACGCGGCCTTGGGAGATCGCAGTAGCCGGAAGAAGGACCCAGGCGAACTCGTCGCCGCGTTGCCGGATCTCGCCGTGACCTACTCGGACACGGGCTCGAATTTCCTCAAAGGTCGGCTATTCCACGATGACCTCCTGGGGGTGGCGCGCATCATGTTCGCCGACAACCCTCTGCTCTGCCGCCTGACGACCGCGCGCCATCCCTTTCTGTTCGTGGATGAGTATCAGGACACCAGCCCGGCGGTGATCGACATTGTGCTCGGCAACCTGCTTCCAGGCGCCACGGAGGGCTTCGTCGTCGGCCTGTTCGGCGACAAGCTGCAGAACATCTATCATGGTGGTGAGCACCCCGGCGTCGGCGAGATTCCCGCCGCCTTGGCCGCCCAGCTTCGCCCGATCGTGAAGGCTGAGAACCGCCGGTGCTCCGAGGCCGTGATCCGAGTCCTGAACCGGATTCGCACGGACATCGAGCAGTTCCCGGCCGCGGACAATGCGCCGGGCGCCGCCGTCTACGTCCACCCGGGCCATGATGGCGACGCTGGCCTAGCTGCGGCACACACCTTCGTGGACGAGAAGCTTGGCTGGTCGCGGAAGGCACCAGCGTGCCGCGAACTCTTCCTCACGCACCGCCTCATTGCCGGCAAGGCAGGCTACGGCGATCTGCTGGCGCTCTACGCCGAGCGCGGCAGCTTCGCCCGCGACCGACTCATGGACGGAGAGGACCCGTCCATCGCCTACTTCCTCAAGCGCGTCGAACCGCTCGCGGCGGCATGGACTGAGGGCGACCAGGGCCGCACGCTGTCCCTGCTTCGCGCCAACGGCCACAAGCTGTCGAGCAACGCTGACAAGCGCACGGCGCGCCAAGCGCTGGACGAGTTGGTCCGGCTACGTGACGAAGGAACGATCGGCGGGCTGACGGGCCACATCGGGGCCAGCGGCCTGTTCCCGTTGCTCGACGATCTGGCCTTCCGCTTGGGTGGCGGTAAGCGCGAGGTCGCCAGTGAGGACGCGCCGGCCGCCGAACGCGAGGCGCGCGAACAGACCTTCTATGCGGGACTGTTTGCGCTGCCGTATCGGGAGGTTCGGGCGTTTGCGGACTTCTTCGCGGCGCACACACCGTTCGCCACCAAGCATGGGGTAAAGGGCGACGAGTTCGATACCGTGCTCGTCGTGCTTGATGATGGAGGGGCCAGCTGGAACCTCTACTCCTTCTCGAAGTATCTCAGCGGCGAGGACACCGTCGCCAACGAGAAGCGTTGGAACCGCAGCCGCAATGTCTTCTATGTTTGTTGCTCGCGAGCGAAGACCAACTTGGCGGTCATCGACCTGACTGCCCGGTCTGGGACCAAGGATCAAAGGGTGCGCGAGCTGTTTGGCGCTGACAACGCGCACTTCCTCGGCTGATCGCAGATGGCTTCCTTCAAGCTGGCGCCGTTGTCGACCTATCCAACGTCCCAGACATGGTTGGCGCAATTCGACCAAAGCGAGGCTGACAGGACGGCGGCCGAAGCCATGCTCGACACGATGCTCCTGCTCAACGAGGAGCAGGTCAGCGCAGCCATCCGCAGTCAGCTCTACAGGTTCGCCGATGGACGGAAGGGCCGACATCGGCGCGTGGCGCTCTATGCGGAGCGCGAGTTTCCCCAGAAGGAGTTCTTCCAGAGCGAGACGATCATTAACGCGCGTGGTCGCGCCCATCGTCGCGCTGTTGGACGTGTGGGGCCGCCCGCCGTCAAACCCGTCCGCGGTGGGACGCGCGTGGGCAGTGAAGGCCTAGTCGCCCTGGCCGTTTCCACCGTCGTCGAGACCCGACCGGAAATCTTCCTGAACCATCCGGGACCGGACCGAATCCGGGGCAAGACGGCACCGGTTGGGGCGATTGTCATCGTCACAGACTTCATCGGTTCCGGTCAGCGAGTGCGCGACATCCTTGACGCGATGTGGGCCGTGCCAACCGTTAAGGCCTGGCGGTCCCTACGCCTCGTCACCTTCCATGTCGTAGCGGCGGCCGGAACCGCTGCGGGCATGACCCGTGTCCGACGCCACAGGCTCCAGCCGGAAGTGATGGCCGAACACATCGCGCCCAGCCTGGGAGGGACGGGATGGCGGCAGGAGTGGGACTGGCACGACCTAGTGTCGAAGTACGGTCCGGATGCTGGGCGAGGCGCTAGCCGGTGGGGCTTCGGAAAATCTGGGGCGCTGATCGCGTTTAGCTATCGCCTCCCCAACAACACCCCAGCGCTGTTGCACAAATCGGAAAGCGGGTGGCGCGCGCTCTACATTGGCGCGGCGCCGAACGATCTTCGGCCTGCTTTCGGGCTACGCTCGGATGATCAGGCCGTCGCCGCCGCCGCGTCAGCGACTGGCGTCGCGCTCTCCCCGGCGCTCTCGCCCGCCGACGCCACGACGGTCCTACTGCTGTCGATCATGCGTGGTCGCTGGCGTCCGGGGAAGGAAGTAGCGCTGGCGGAGAGAACGGGTCTTCCAGTGCCAACCGTCATGGAGGCGCTGAGGCGAGCGCTGAGGAATGGCTTGTTGCGCGGGGATGGCCGCCTAACCGACGCGGGTTATGCCATGGTCGAGGCTGGTCAGCGTTCCGAGCGCGAACGCCCCACCATTCCCACGGAAGCCGAACCGTACTATCCAACACAACTGAGGGCTCCACGGCTCTTGTTTAGCGCCCGCCGCTCTTCGGAGCGGCCGTGATGGTCGGTACGAACCGGCTATCGTGGGTGATCGGGTTTCCGGTCGCCGTTGTTAGAGCTGCCGATCGCAGGTCCACGTCGCTTCCTCCTTCGTTCCTTTCAGGAACCTCCTCGTGAGGCTCGGTTCGAAGGACGAAGCGACGCCGCCAGGCCTGGGTTCAAGTAGATGAGACACCCGTGGAGCTCTCAGCAATTTCGCCTGGGCGCCTTGGCGGCCGGTCGCTCCGAAGCGATCATCGCCGCGGCGGAATCTATCGCGCGGGACATCAAGCGGCGGAACGAGAACCTGCCGGTCGTTCTGACCCTGCACCATCTCGCCCATTTGGTCGACGTTCCCATCGAGCCGCTACAGAAGATCATCTTCCGGCAGATCGATCCGTACCGTGTCTACAGGGTCAAGAAGCGCGGTACGCCAAACGGCGCTGCTGCCCCGCCTCGCAAATATCGGACAATCTGTGTCCCGCATCCGCAGCTTATGCGGTTGCAGCGGTGGATCGCGCAGAACATCCTCAACGAGGTCGCGCCTCACGACGCCAGCTTCGCCTTCACGCCCAAACGCAACCTCGTCGGCGCAGCCTGGCGGCACACCGAGGCGAGGTGGCTCCTGAAGATGGACGTCCGCCACTTCTTCGAGTCGATCTCAGAGCGGCAGGCCTATTGGGTGTTCAGAACGCTCGGCTACACAGCGCTGCTAAGCTTCCAAATGGCTCGGCTGTGTACGCGATTGACCCAGCATGGCGTTGCCGACCCGAGACGAGCCGCCGGCCGCGGCCACACTGGTCTACCCTACTGGCAACATCCACAAGGCCACCTGCCGCAGGGTGCGCCGACCAGCCCCATGCTCGCGAACCTGGTCATGAGGTCCTTCGATCGTCGCGTCGAGGCGTTGGCGCAGAGCACAGGGTGGGGCTATTCCCGCTATGCGGACGACTTGGCATTCTCACGCCGCGACGGTTCAAGCCGCGGAGCTGCAATGCACCTGGCAAAGGCGGTTGAGCATGAGTTGGCTTTGCTTGGTCTCGTCAGTCATCGGGCAAAAACATCGGTGGTCCCGCCGGGCGCACGGAAGGTCTTGTTGGGAGTGCTGGTCGACAGTACTCGACCTGCGCTCACTCGAGCTTTCCGCAACAACGTCGAGACGCATCTCTATGCGCTGACCTCACCTAAAATCGGCGCTGCAGCGCACCGCGCGAAACGCGGATTCGCCTCAAGCATCGGCATGAGGCGGCATATTGAGGGGCTGATCGCATTCGCACATCAGGTCGATCGCGCCTACGGGGCGAAGCTCTATGCGCAGTTCAACGACATCGATTGGACGAGATAGGGGCGGCGGAAAAGATCAATGATGGATACCGCAGAGCCAAGACCGGACCATGATGTGTGGCGCGACGCCTTCCAGCGCTACGTCGACGCCTTCCGTGCCGCTGACCCGCGAACGGTCGCGGTCCTGGCGGTTCATTTCGCCGTTGAGCAGGAGCTGGACGTTTGTCTGGCCCACTTCCTTGCCCGCCCCGACAAGCTTGGCGCACTCAAGTTTGGCCACAAGGTGCGGGTGCTTCAGGCCGTCTGTCCCGATCCGTACTTGGACCACTTTGCCTCGTCGTGCATCGCGCTAGACCATCTGCGAAACTCGCTCGCCCACAACAACCGGCCGGAGATCGAGAGCTGTATGCGGCGGTTTCTAACGACCACGGAACTGGCGGATTTCAAGCCGGAGCCGACCTTGGCCGGGATTGAGGCGGCCGGTAGGTCGCTGGTGAGCGGCCTTACATTCATTCGTGTTGAGAACTTCGCTTACCAGGAACTTCAGAAGCCGATCGGACACAATGAGCCACAAGAGGGCATTGGCTGCTAACTAATCCGATGCCGGCACTGCTAGCCATGCCTGCCGCACGTGCGCATGGTTAGCCCTTGGTGACGCACTAGGTGTTGAGTTGCCGCTGCTGGCCCGGGATCGACAGGTCGCTTTCGGCCTAGCGACGGGTGGGGACACGCAGATAGAGCGCGACGCGCGTGACGGCCAAGGTGCTTGCAACCTTGCATCGCAAGCTGCACCTTTCCGCAAGGAGTCGGGGAACTCCTTTGCGAACTGAAGCTTGGATGCCATCGGTGCGATCGATCTTTAAGCGGAGCCCGTGTCGATGACGGGACTAGTGTTCGACGTCCTTATCGACGATGCGCTATCCAACATCACCTCGGCTGCGCAGCTCAAGGGTTTGGTGAAAAAGCGCGTTCTCAGTCTGGTGAACGACTTCGAGGACGCGAAATGGCGCTATCCTAAGTTCAAGAACTTTCTCTGGGACAACATCGCCCAGACGGCGCTGTCCCAAAGGGAGCGCGCCTCGCTCGTTGATCAAAGCCATAGCAGCCTGGTGGCTGCGGCCAAGAACCTGCGATTGACCGACAAGGATGAGGTCGGGCAGGGCAGCGAGATCGCTGAAGTCTTCCTCTATGGGATCATGCGGCACCAATATAAAGCGCTGCCGGTCGTTCCGAAAATATTCTACAAGCAGAACGTTCAGGACAACGCCAAGGGTGCCGATAGCGTCCACATCGTCGTTAATGGAGATGACTTCACACTCTGGTTCGGGGAGGCGAAGTTCTACAACTCCATCGAGGACTATCGCCTCGACGCCATCGTTGCGTCCGTCATGGCGTCCCTCTCGACGGACAAGCTGAAAAAGGAAAACGCGATCATCACGAGCGTGTCCGATCTGGACGGGCTGCAGATAGATCCAACGTTACTCGAAAATATACGAGCGGCTCTTAGCAACAGAGAGTCGATCGATAACCTAAAATCCAAAATTCATATTCCGATCCTTATCCTGCACGAATGCGATGACACCGCAAAATCCAAGGATTATTCGAATGAATATAAGGCGCAGATAAAGCTAACTCATCAGGCTGGGGCGGAGGCGTACTTCGCCAAGCAGATGGCAAAGGCGAGCAACGTCCATAAATATGACGATATAAGCTTTCATATCATTCTATTTCCGGTTCCGAACAAGAAGGGCATCGTCGACGCCTTTGTCAAAACTGTCGCCTTCTATAAGGAGCAGGGCTGATGGAGGTTTTTGAAACTTGCCACGAGATCAACAACCTTCTTACCGCCCGCAATGAACTTGCGGCGCGAAACCTTCTTATTCGTTTACTGGCTGACCTTGAGCAAGCTGGAACGCCGTATCCGCAGGTCGTGAACCACATGATCCGGGAGACCGGACTGTTTCCCTACCTTCAGCTCGATGGCGCGTCTTGGGACGTCAAATACGTCCATCAGGCCTTCGAGGTCGACGTCGGTCGTCGCGTCGCAACCTTGCATCGCGAGCAGTCGAGCGTTCTGGCAAAGCTCTTGGACGGCACAAGCATCGCCGTTAGCGCGCCCACCAGCTTTGGCAAAAGCTTCATCATTGATGCGTTCATTGCGGCGAAGAAGCCCGACACCGTCGTGATCATCGTGCCGACCATCGCGCTGATGGATGAGACGCGTCGGCGGATATTCAAGAAATTCTCCAAAGACTATACGGTGATCACAGCGCCAGACACAGCACTTAGCGCGAAAAATATCCTTATATTCCCGCAGGAGCGTGCGTTCGGGTATTTAGATGTTCTAGATAAGATCGACTTGCTCGTTGTCGATGAATTTTACAAGGCCAGCCAAAAGCACGACAAGGAGCGTGCGCCTTCTCTGATCAAGGCGATATTGAAACTCTCAAAAAAGGCAACGCAGAGGTACTATCTAGCGCCGAACATCAAGAAGCTCGGTGAAAATGCGTTCACGAAGGGCATGGACTTCATTGAACTTCTAGATTTCAACACCGTATATCTGGATATCAAAGATCACTACAGCGCAATCGCGGGGGATGAAAAGAAGAAGGGCGAAAAGCTGATCGAGCTGATTTCGGCAGGGGATCAGAAGGCGCTCATCTATGCAGGAACCTACGCTGATATTAAGAGAGTTTCCGACCTCGTCATTGATCATTTGCCAAAGGTGGATAACCCGTACACCAAACCTTTCGCGCAATGGCTTCGTGATAACTATAAACCCGATTGGATATTGGCGGACCTGGCGGACCGTGGTGTGGGCGTTCATAACGGGCGCATGCACCGCTGCATAAGTCAGCTTCAGGTTAAGCTGTTTGAGTACGATAATGGCTTCAACAATATCGTCTCGACATCATCAATTATCGAGGGCGTCAACACCTCCGCCGAGAACGTCATTCTGTGGCGGAGCAAAATTGGAAAGAACAATCTAAAAGACTTCACCTACAAAAACATCATCGGTCGCGGCGGCCGGATGTTCAAATATTTCGTGGGAAACATCCATTTGCTCGATGCGCCACCGGTATCGGAGGACGCGCAGCTTGAGATCGAATTTCCCGAGGAAATTCTCGGGACTCTGGACGAAACCGGTGACGCCGAGCAGTTGACTGACCGTCAGGTTGAGAAAATCATCGAGTACAAAGTTCAGATGTCGTCGATTGTCGGCGAGGAGAACTTCGCGCGGATCAAGCGTGAAAACCTGCTCCACGACAGCGATGCCGATTTTCTACTGCGTCTGGCGACGGACATGCGGGACACCCCAGAAGATTGGAGAGGGTTCGCCTTCCTCAATTCCAGCAATTCGTCCAACTGGGAAAGCACGCTGTATAAGGTGCTCAAGTTGAAGCCGAATGGCTGGGACGCGCCGTGGAGCAACGTCGTCACCGTAACGAAGGCCATTGCCAACAATTGGAAGCAGGACCTCTCTCAGATTATCCGCTCTTTGGAAGAATCCGGGATCGATATCGAGGAATTTTTCAAGCTCGAACGGGCGGTAACCTTCAAGCTGTCGGCGCTGCTCAGCGATACGAACGAATTGCACAAGTTGATCATTAACCCGTCCGTGGACGTCTCCGGCTTCGTGGGCCGGATGAGCCGCGCGTTCCTGCCAAGCGCGGTCTACCACCTGGAGGAGTACGGTCTTCCGAGGATGATCTCGAAGAAGATTCACCGTGCAGGCCTAATCAACTTCGAAGATCCTGACATGGACCTGCTGGTCGCCCTGGAGCGGTTCAAGCAGCTTGGGGAGGAAAAGGTCCTGGCGGCGCAAGAGTTGAGCCGGTTTGATCGCTTCGTCGTCAAATTCTTCTTTGACGGCATCACCGTGGACTGACGGCGGGGTCCAAACGTCAGCAACTGGCGCGAGACCGAGGTTAGCCCTTGCACTAATTCATGCGCATATTGGCGACCACCTGCAGCACTACGCCGATAGGGACAGCACTCAGGACCGCTGGGGCAGCCCGATTGGCCGCGGGCGCGGGTCAGGCGTGAGGGGAGAGGCCGATGGCGGGGGCGCTGAAGGGCGACAGAGAGCTTTGCAGCGCGGCGAGCGCGTTTTTCCAAGGCGCGCAGGCCGACGTTCAACCGCTCACGACCAACTGGGCGGCCCTGATCAATCATCCTGGCGGCCACGTCGAAGATGGCATTCCGTTCATCACTACCCAGACTACACAGGCTGCCTATGATGCCGTCGTCCAACGGGCCCTCAAGGTTCTCGGGCCTGTGGTCTGCCACGACTCCGACGTGCATGATCTTCTTTGGCGGTTCGCCGGCGCGCGCGCCGCCAAGGGGCATGAGACCGCCATCGAGGCCACGGTGTCGAGCTTCCTAGAAGCGCTGGAAGCTGGCGCGGCCAGGGCATTGGTTTATGTCGATCGCAACTACGCGATGGTGCTCGAACAAAACGTTGACGAGATCAGGATCGGTCCGGTTCGCGCCATCCGCACGCGCGTGCTCGACGCCGAGTTTCAGGCCCGTGAACCTGATCGGCAATGGCTCCTGGGTGTTGGTGGGCGGTCTCTGACGCTGTTCGAGAACGGGCCGGTCGCCTTCAACATGAGCGAGGTGGTCTGGTCGGTGGCCCTCGACGCCTCGCCGCGCACTGTTAAGGAGCAGGCAGCCTGGTTGATCGACGTCGCTTTGAGCCTGTTGCGGCTGCTGCACGAGGGCGTCACCGTCTATTTCCCGCTCATCGGCGACGAAGAAGCCCACCCTCTGGCCGCCAGCGAGGCCCAGGACATGGCTCTGGTCTTTGACGGCAGCTCCATGAGCGGGGACGGCGGCGAACTTCGCGGCTACTACCGCATCGGTAGCGGGCTCGTGGCCATTACCCAGAGCCAAGCTTTCCTGAATCACGCCGGGGCCGTCTTCGATCCGGCGCGCGGCACCGTCGGCGAGCGGTTCGCCCAGGGTCTGGGCTGGATGACCCGGGGGCGGCGCGCCATCGACCGGGCTGAGCGTCTGCTCTATTTCTTCACCGCCATCGAGGCCCTGCTGAGCAATGACGACAAGACCGCGCCCGTAACCCAGACGATTGCCCGCCACGCCGCCGTGATCCTTGCGCAGGACCCGGACGAACGCGCTGACTTGGCGGCTCAGATCCGGGGCCTCTACGGGGCTCGCTCCAGCTTGGTCCACACCGGCAAAAGGTCAGTGAGCAAGTCCCAGGCCGATACGGTCCAGCAACTCGTCGAGCGGCTCTACGGTCAGGTGCTGGAAAAGATACCGCTCAGCACACGGCATCAGGCGTTCAACGCCACGCTGGCCAGGGCAAGCTATGGTGGGACTTGGCCGGTATCGGAGTTGAGAGGGCCTCAACTCGAGGTTGGCTAGTCGGTTCGTCCGATCTGGCGCCCGTCAATGTTACGCCCTCCTTGAACGTCGTGTTCCTGGAGGTGCGCCAATGGCAGCAACTGGCGCGACCCGGCCGGCAGCGCAGACATTCGGATCGACTGACGAGGGTGGTGAGCGGACACGTGCCAGGATAGGTTTCGCGCATGCCGTATCCCTTGAAAGTCGTTCTCCAAGCGCCCTTGAGCGCGCCCGATAAACTCCCGGCGTTTGTGGAGCAATGCGTGGCAGATCGTGTCGAGCTGATCTGCGTCGCTGGGCCGATGGCCGAAGAGATTGAAGATCAGATCGACTGGTTAGTAGTGGGCGACGGGTCCGATGCGGATCGGTTCATCGTCACAACCGCTCATCCCGACGAGCCTCTGGATCGCGTGATCAGCTTCGCGACAGCATGGTTGGGCGACGGAGCCGCTGGTGCATCTCCGGAGATCGTCCGGCTTTAATCTCCGCTATGGGCGGTTGGCGGAAATCCCTAGCGGTCCCGAGTAATATCGGCGACTGAAAATAGCACCCGCTAGTGTTGACGGATTTTTGCATGACACATGAAGATATGTCGTCTGTTTCGCCTGAAAATCGTGACACCATTGAACGTTATCAACGATTAAGCCTTTCGATGCGCGGCACATACGGGGAATTGCTCGCCCTGCACCTTTTGATTGAAGCCACTATAGAGGATTGCCTGAAGGTAATGCTACCGAACCCGCGCCCTTTTCTTGAGCGCGACCCTAGCTTCGCGATGAAGCTCGCCTTGTTCGAAAGCCTTTTTTCGCCCAGTCAAAGGCAGGGCGAAATACTTGCGGCGGCCCGCACCATAAACACAACCCGCAACCAAATCGCGCACGGCGATGAGCCTGCCGTGATCGAGAAAGCGATCGATCGCATTTGCCAGATGGGTTCCAAGAACCTCGGTCTTGGCGAATTCGATGCCGAACCTCAAATGAAGCGGCTTGCAGGTGTCGCTATCAAGGTTTGCGGCTTCCTCCTCGGAATGGTCGAAGGGGCCACTGGTCAAAAACCTCCCTCTCAAATCGGGGTGGAGGATTAAGGCGGATATGGAGCAAGACACCGGACATATTGAATGTCGTAGGTGGGTCGTGCGCTGCCGTTGCCGGGCTGGCGCTGAACGTCCTGTTTATGGAGGCGCACAAGCGGCAGTTCATGGCGCGGCCCGGCCAGCTAACCAGACCTTAGGATCGAACACACAGTGGAAGCTGTCGTCGATCAGGGGCGTAAATGAAACCCTCTGTATGAGCGTGCGCTACCGGAGGAGGTTCGTCGCAGCGACATCCAGCACCTTCTCTGCAGTCTGCGAGACTTTCTGCCAGAGATCTCGGAAGGCAACATTGTTACGGTCCTCGAGGCGGAGAAATGGCGCGAACAGGTCGAACGCCTCGTCGCACCAGAAGGTTGTCGATCAGGGTCCGGAACAGGCCGCGAAGGCGCCCATCGTCGCGCGTGCTCGAGACGATCGAACGCTCAGGCGAACTTCTCTCGCTATATCACGCCCCGCGCGATGAGGATGCCGATCAGGACTGCGGTGACACCAGACTGATAGGCCTTCACGTAACTGGGCGGCATCAACCGCGGCTCATGACCCAGGCCGATCAGCTAACGCGCCCAGTGGTGGGATGCGCCGCACGCCTCGATGCCGACTAGGCAAGGCTCCAGCTTGGCGAAGAACGACAACAGCCGCACTCGCGGGAGCTTTTGCCGAATGGCGACGGCGCCCTCCGCGTCGACCCCGTGCACCTGGAACACCGACTTGGCGATGTCCAAACCGATCGTGACAACCTGACCCATGGCTCTCCTCCAGCTCAAACCGGAAGCCAAGGCTGCCGGTGGGGTGGAGAGCCGTCCACAGCATCATTTGCGGACATTGGTTCAGCGCCAGGAACACGACGCTCCTGGGCCCGGCGTGCCAATAGCCGACTCTGGATCACCTCCAAGAACACGACTTTAGCGCTCAGGTGGCGCACGCGCCTCGGGCCAAGAGGATCCAATCGCGCCGCGCGCCAAACTTCCTCTGTAGATGTCGTCAAATCGGCCGGTCGTTTCTCAGGCTCGATGCGATGCGGCAGATCGTCGCTAGAAATCTTCTCGTTCGTATCGCGGGTTTCCCGCATAGCGCGAAATCAGGTCAATATTCTCCATCATCAAATTCTCTGAACAGAAAATAGCTACCTTTAATTGAGAACAAGCAACCCAAATCGGGCTCAATTTTCTAAGACCGCGACAAACCACACCTTCGAATTTTACCGTTCGTTGACCCCGGTTCGCCTCCTTTGGGCGAAAGCTTGACCTCGGAGGAAGCGCGGTGATTGGGTTACGCAAACGTTTGAATGGCAATCCGGCCCATACCTTGGCGGCGCTGGATCGTTCACTCGCCACGATCGAATTCGACCTGTCGGGCAAGATCCTGGCCGCCAACGCCAACTTCTGCGACGCCATGGGCTATGGGCTCTCTGAGATCGTCGGCAAGCACCACAGCCTGTTCGTCGAGCCTGAGTATGCGGCGAGTCAAGACTACCGCGACTTCTGGTCCAAGCTCGGCCAAGGCGAGTTCGATGCGCGTGAATATCTGCGCATCGGCAAGGGCGGTCGCGAGGTCTGGATCCAGGCCTCC
>NZ_QDKO01000011.1 GCF_003094615.1 Caulobacter radicis
GGGCGGGCGGGGGCTGGACCGGCCCGAGGCGCCCGCCTGCGTGCTGCTGGCGTCGTGCGCGGCCGCGCCGCCGGCCGGCGCGCCGGCCCGGGCGGTGGTCGCCTCCGTCCGCCGCAACGAAGGCTCGCCCGCCTCGCGGCTGAAGACGCTGTCCTATCTCGACAACGTGCTGGCCCGGCGCGAGGCGCGCGCGGCCGGCGCCGACGAAGCCCTGATGCTGAACAACCAGGGCCATCTGGCCTGCGCCTCGGCCGGCAACCTGTTCTGGCTCGAGGGGCGGGTGCTCTTCACCCCGGCGCTGGATTGCGGGGTGCTGGCCGGCCTGGCGCGCGGGCGGGTGATGACGGCGGCCGCCGGGCTCGGGTTGGAGGCATGCGAGGTGCATGTCGGCCTCGAAGCGCTGGCGAGCGCCGACGCGGTCTTCCTGACCAACAGCCTGACCGGGGTGCGGCCGCTGGTCCAGCTGGACGGTCGCGACCTGGGCGAGGACCCGCGCGTGGCGGCCCTGGCCGTCGCGGCCGGCTAGGCCTCTATTTCACCAACTCCACCGTTTCGGTGCGGCGGGGGCGCAGATAGTAGGTGCGCCGGAAGGTGAACGAGGCGTCGTTGAGACTGACGGTCGGCTTGTAGTCGTAGCTCGTCGTGCTGATGATGACGCTGCTGCTGATGGGCAGCACGCTGTCGGGCACGTCGGTGACCACGGCCCCGAGGGTCGGGCAGTTGGTCGGGCTGTTCTTGGGCGTGCTCCAGGCCACGGTGTCCTTGCCCTTGCTGTCGGACGTCACGCTGTAGAGGCACAGGCGCATGGGCGTGGCCGGGAACGGCTTCATGACCGCCTGGCCGATGTTGTAGATGTCGTCGACCCGCGCCTGGTTGATCTGGCCGTTCTGGGCGGCCATGTCGCCGATCAGCGAGGTGGCGTGGAACAGGCGTCGCTGGGCCATCATCGCCTGGGTCAACTCGGCCAGGCCGAAGTAGAACAGCAGCAGCAGCGGCGCCAGCAGGGCGAACTCGACGGCGACGACGCCGCGGACGTCGCGGGCGAAACGCTTCCGGGTGGGGAGGGGGCGGCGCGGGGTCATGTGGAGCAGCTCACGCTGGCGGCCGAGCTGCTATTGTAGGGCTCGTTGGCGAAGGCGGTGGTGAAGCCCAGGTTGGCCTTGCCGTTGCTCTTCTGCAGGACCGAGGCCATCAGCGGCGTGATCAGCGGCCAGTCGTAATAGGCGCGCACGATCACCAGCGAGCTGGGGCCGCCTGGATCCCAGCACGGGGTGTCCGGCGTGGTCAGGTTGCTGGTCGAGGTGAAGGTCGAGACCGTGCGCACGTCGACGCGCAGGCGTCCGGCGCAGCCGCTCTGCAGCCAGCTCATCCGCGCGCAGACATTGTCCTTGAAGGCGCTGGCGGAATTGGCGCCCGAGGTCTGGACCTGGCCGGTGCGGATCTCGCGGCCGGCGTCGATGACCGCGTTCTCCAGCACCATGGAGGCGAAGAAGATCA
This sequence comes from Caulobacter radicis, assembly GCF_003094615.1. Classification (GTDB taxonomy): domain Bacteria; phylum Pseudomonadota; class Alphaproteobacteria; order Caulobacterales; family Caulobacteraceae; genus Caulobacter; species Caulobacter radicis. Next base: position 1,498 of record NZ_QDKO01000011.1, read on the forward strand.
GCGCCAGCTCGATCAGGCCAAACAGCAGTATCAGGAACGGCGCCAGCACGAGGGCGAACTCGACGGCGGTCGCGCCGTCCTGCGCGCGCGCGAAGCGGCCCAGCCGGCGACGGGCGGCCAGCGTCAGGCGGGCGTTCAGCGAAACGGGAGGCTTCCCCATGCGGCGGTCCGAGTTTGCGACTTGGGGGACCATAGCGGCGGCTCCCTAACCGCGCCCTAACCGCTGGGCGCGCGCACGTACGCGTACGTGCGACCTATCGTGTCAGGGCTGGCTTGTCAGGGCTGGCCGGGCGCCGGCTGCGAGGTCGTCGGCTCGCTGGCGGTCAGGGCGATGCAGCGGTTGTCGCAGGCGTAGGCCGAGGCGGCGGCGCCGCGCTGGACGGTCACGGCGTCGGCCGAGACGTCGGTCACCAGCACCTGGCCGCCGGCCAGCGGGCGACCCTGGGCGTCGAAGGCGAACAGGGTGGTCACGCCCACGCGCTTGCCCAGGATCACCAGGGTGCGGTCGTTGACGACGCTGACATCGGCGATCTGCGGGTCGCCGACGACGATCTCGCGGGCCGATCCGCCCAGCGGAATGGTGGTCGCCTGGCCCGCCGCCACGGTCATGGTGCGCGGGGCGGGGGTGGTCGGAGCGGCCGCCTGGGCCGCCACGGCGGCGCCGCAGAGGCTGAAAAAGGCGACGATGGCGAGCGAGAGGCGGCGCATGGCGGTCCTGTCGGAGCGAAATCTGTGACCTCACCCTGACGAAGAATGGTCAATAAAGAACTAAGATCGGTCAGGGTGCGACAAGCTGCGCATTCTCGAATCCCTTGAGCAATAACGGATTTCTGCTCTCAAATTGCCACGTAGTTAAGCGTTGGTAATGGTAAACTCAAATAAACCAAAAGAAAAATCACGAGAAAATCTCGATGTTTACTGGCGATTAATCGAGTTGGGCGAATTTGATCGTGTTTTCGGGGGTGAACAAGTCGCCATGGCTTGCCGGCCCAGCCAAGTTTTCTCAGCAGGAGATCAAGTCATGTCGAAGTTTGTCACGCGCTTCCTGAAGGACGAGTCGGGCGCCACGGCCATCGAGTACGGCCTCATCATCGCTCTGATCTCGGTCATCATCGTCACCGTCTTCGGCTTCCTGAAGGGCGGCCTGGAAACGGCCTTCCAGAACACCGCCGACACCCTCTCGAACCCGAGCCCGAGCTCGAGCCCGAGCCCGTAAGACGCCGATCGGAAAGGGAGACGTCCAATGGCTCGGCTATTTGGTCGCTTCCTTCAGGACGATCGCGGCGCGACTGCCATCGAGTACGGCCTCATCGCCGCGCTGATCAGTGTTGTCGTCGTCGCCGTCGTCCCCCTGCTCGGGCCGCCCTTGAAGGCGCTTTTCGAAGGGGCGGTCGGCCGTCTCGAAAGCGCCGGCAACTAGGGCGACAAGCCGAGAGGCCGCTAAGTCAAGGGCCGCGACATTTCGATGTCGCGGCCTTTTTCTTTGCCTGCCGGCCAGCGTCTTCTCATGTCTCCGACGGTCTAGTCTGGAAACCATTGCTTCATCGGCGGCGACTAGACTGGTGAACGATCCAGGATCGAGAGCCGCCATGCAAAGCCTGCAAATCCTTCCGCTGATCGTCTTCGCCGGGCTGGCCGTCGTCGCCGCCCTGAAGGACGTCACCAGCTACACCATTCCCAACTGGATCTCGCTGGCGCTGATCGCGGCCTTTCCCGTCGCCGCCCTGGTCGGCGGCGTCGGCTGGGCGCAGGCGGGGCTGTCGCTGGCCGTCGGCCTTGGCCTGCTGCTGATCGGAATGGTCATGTTCGCCCTGCGCTGGGTCGGCGGCGGCGACGCCAAGCTGCTTGCGGCCTGCGCCCTGTGGATGGGCGTTCCCGGCGTCGCGCCGTTCCTGCTGACCACCGCCCTGGCCGGCGGGGCCCTGACCCTGGGCCTGATGAGCCTGCGCTCGGGATGGCTGGCGCCGATGATCGCCGGGGGACCGGCCTGGGTGCGTCGCCTGGGCGACCAGAAGGGCGACATTCCCTACGGCGTGGCGATCGCCGCCGGGGCGCTGGCGGCCCTGCCGCAAAGCATCATCGGCCAAGCTTTGCTCAACTGATTGCGAGCGGCTCCCGGCTTTCGGGAGTCCGCGTCAGGCTGTCGCGGTCGGAACCCGCATTGCACGGGGCTTCCTTTAGCGGCTGTTAACCATGGGCGCCGCAGTTTGCGATGCGGCCAGAACGGCTGTTCGACCCCTGCGTCCGGCGGAGTGAAGCTCTCCAGGCGCGCCGAACCCGTCCTGCCGACGCCAGAGCCTCGCCGCGCATGAACCCTGTGAGAATCATCATCGTCCTGGTCGCCGCCGCTTCGGCGATCGGCCTGGCCATGCTGATGCAGAAAGCCGTGGGCGGCAAATCCGCCAGATCCGAGGTCGTCGCCTCGGCTCCCGGCGCGCCGACCCTCGACGCCAAGCCCATGACCCTGGTCCTGGTCGCCAAGCGCGACCTGGCGATCGGCACGCGCCTGACCAAGGACGACGTCGATTGGAAGGCCTGGCCCGCCGACGCCGTCAGCCCCGTCTACATCACCAACGGCGCGGCCCCGGCCGAAGCCCAGGGCGGCGCGGCCAAGGTGGTCAAGACCGCCGCCGAAGCCACCAGCGTTCTGGGCGGCGCTCCGCCCGAAGCCGCCGTCGAGGGCGCGATCGTTCGCGACCCGCTGCTGGCCGGCGAGCCCATCGTGCCGCGCAAGATCGTCCGTGGCGGCGAGGGCGGCTACCTGTCGGTCGTGCTGTCGCCCGGCGCCCGCGCCATGGCCGTTCCGGTCACCTCCGAGACCGCCGCCGGCGGCTTCATCCTGCCCGGCGACCGGGTCGACGTGCTGATGAGCCGCGACGCCCCCACCGGCGACGCCGGCGGCGGCGGCAAGCAGGTCGTCGCCGAGACCGTGCTGCAGAACATCCGCGTCCTCGCCCTCGACCAGGCCACCACCGCCGAGAAGGACGCCAAGACCATCGTCGCCGCCACGGCCACCCTCGAGGTGCGCCCGGCCGAGGCCGAGGCGCTGACCCGCGCCAAGGCCAGCGGCCCCGTCACCCTGGCGCTGCGCGCCTACACCGACCTGGGCGGCCCCTCCGGCGTCGCCGCCCCGACCCAGGATTCCACGGTCATCCGCATCAATCGCGGCGGACAGACCTCCAGCATCGCGGTGCGCCAATGACCCGCCGGTTCGCCTCCCTCTCGCTTTCGGCCTCGCTCGCCGTCCTGACGGCCCTGGCGCCCGCCGCGCCGGCTCTGGCCGACGGCTACGCCGGCGATCGCGTCTACCGTCCGGCCCGGGCCGCGCCGCGCGCGCCGGCCCCGGTCGTGACCTATGCGTCCCCGCCGGTCGCCGACCAGGTGCTGCGGGTCGACCTGACCGCCGGTCCCGACGCCCGGGTGCTGAACCTGCCGCGCGGCAAGTCGGCGATCATCGAGCTGCCGGCCGACGTGCGCGACATGCTGGTGACCAACCCGCAGGTGGCCGACGCCGTCCTGCGCAGTCCGCGCCGCATCTACGTGCTGGGCGTTGGCAAGGGCTCGACCGACGCGGTGTTCTTCGACGCCGCCGGCCGCAAGCTGCTGACCCTGGCCATCCGCGTCGACGAGGACGCCGGCCTGCTGCAGGACACCCTGCGCAAGGTGCTGCCGGATTCCCGCATCGAGGTGCAGCCGGTGCGCGACAGCGTGATCCTGACCGGCACGGTCGCCAGCGCCGGCGACGCCAGCAAGGCCGCCCTCGTCGCCCAGCAGTTCGTGGGCAAGCCCGAGCTGGTCGTGAACATGCTCAGCATCGCCGGCAAGGACCAGGTGATGCTCAAGGTGCGGATCGTCGAGGTCCAGCGCAACATCATCAAGCAGCTGGGCGTCTCGACCAACAACCTGCTCAACGACGGCTTCAAGACCTACAGCCTGGGCCGCGACAACACCTTCGCCGTCAACGGCGGCATGGTCGGCGGCCTGAACGCCTGCTACGGCCGCAACAACGTCCGCACGACGAACTACACCAACAACGCGTCGGTCACCAACCAGGGCAGCGTGACCAGCGGCAACACGACGTCCAACGGCAGCTCGGTCTCCACGACCGTGGAATCCACCGACCCGCTGACCGGAACGGTGACCACCACGACCACCACGAGCGCTGGCCCGACGTCGACGACCGGCGCGAGCAATTCGCTGACGGGCCTGATCTCCAGCGCCGCCAGCACCGCCTACAGCATGGCGACCGGCAACAACCTCAACGCCTGTCTTCAGGCCTTCGAGCGCGTGGGCCTGATCCGCACCCTGGCCGAACCCAACCTGACCGTCGTGTCGGGCGAGGCCGGCAAGTTCCTGGCCGGCGGCGAGTTCCCGGTCCCGACCGGCAGCGACAGCGACGGCCGCGTGACCGTCGAGTTCAAGCCCTACGGCGTGGGCCTGGGCTATACGCCCGTGGTCATGTCGGGCGGCCGCATCTCGCTGAAGCTGTCGACCGAGGTGTCGGAGCTGTCGAGCCTGGGCGCCTTCACCCTCGGGTCGGGAACCTCCTCGACCCTGGTGATCCCGGGCCTGTCGGTGCGCCGCGCCGAGACGACCGTCGAGCTGCCCTCGGGCGGCGCCCTGATGATCGCCGGCCTGCTGCACCAGCAGACCAAGGAGAACATCGACTCCCTGCCGGGCATGACCTCGCTGCCGGTCCTGGGCTCGCTGTTCCGGTCGCGCGACTACCTGAACGGCGAGACCGAGCTGGTGGTGATCATCACCCCCTACATCGTCGACCCCACCCGTCCGCAGGACCAGCAGACGCCGGCCGACGGCCTGCAGATCGCCGGCGACATGAGCACCGTGCTGCTGGGCCGCCTGAACAAGGTGGTCAAGGCCCCGCCGGGCGCCAACTCCGAACGGACCTACCAGGGTCCGGTCGGCTACGTGATCGAATGAGGACGCGGACCATGACGCGAGCCAAGACCCTTCGCGCGATCCTCGCCGGCGCTGGCCTGCTGGCCCTGGCGGCCTGCGCCACGACGGGCGGGCAGGGCCCCGCCCCGGCGACCCCGACCGCGCAATGGGAAGACAAGGTCCAGGTTACGGCGGCGCCGGACGAGGTGCTGCTGGCCATCCACGCCGAGGGGCTTTCGCCCCGCCAGGTCCAGGCGCTCGACGCGCTGCTGGCCCGGTTCAACGAGGCCGAGGCCAAGGAGCTGGTCGTGCTGGCGCCGGTCGGCGGGCCGGAGGCGCAGGCCGCGGGTCGCATGGCCGCCGTCGCGCGCGCCTACCTGATCGACGCGGGCGCGCCGCGCTTCGCCGTCCGTATCGACTCCTACCCTGCCGACGGCGACAAGGCCCCGCCGCTGCGCGTCGGCTATCTGCGGCACACGGCCCAGATCCCGCGCTGCGGGTCCTGGGAAAACCTGACCGCGACCCGCAACAACGACGCCTACGGCAATTTCGGCTGCGCGGTGACCGCCAACATGGCCGCCCAGGTGGCCAATCCCGCCGACCTGCAAGGCCCGCGCCGCGAGGATCCGGTCGACGCCATGCGTCGCGGGGTGGTGCTGGAGAAGTATCGCGCCGGCCAGATGACCGCCTCGCAGAAGGACACGCAGTCCGACGGCGCCGTTTCTCGGGTGGTGAAATGACGACCTTCCGGACGACTGATCCCGATCCCTTCGACCTGGGCTTCGAGGCCGACGACGAGTTCGCCGCGCCCGCCGGGGACGATCCCTGGCGTACGGCCCCCGCCCCCGCGGCGGCGGCCGGCGACCCCTTCGCCGATTTTCCGCTGGCCCGCCGGCCGGAAGCCCGTTCGGCCGTCGCTCCGGGGCTGGCGAGCCTGGCCTCCAATCCGTTCGCCGACCTGGCCACGCCGGTCGCGCAGCCGCCACGCCCCGCGCCGGTCGCCGCGCCCGCGCCGCCGGCCATGGACTGGAACACCTCGGCCCATGAAGACGTCCTGCCGGGCGTCGACGCCGGCGTCGGCGAGGCCAGCGTGCCGCGCATCGCCATCCACGCCTTCGGCGTTCGCGCCGAGACCCTGGCGGTCATCGAGGCCGCCGCCGCCGACCGCCGCATGGTCCGCGCCTCGGTGGTCGCCCGTCACGGCGGGCTGGAGGCGGCCGTCGACTTCTACCAGAACCAGCCGACGCCCTCGCTGGTGCTGGTCGAGACCATGGACTCGGCCCAGCGCATGCTGGCCCTGCTGGACGGCCTGGCCCAGGTCTGCGACCCCGGCACCAAGGTCGTGGTCATCGGCCAGACGAACGACATCGCCCTCTATCGCGAGCTGATGCGCCGCGGGGTCAGCGAATACCTGACCCAGCCCAAGAGCCCGCTGCAGGTGATCCGCGCGGTCACCGCGCTCTATTCGGATCCGTCGGCGCCGTTCGTCGGCCGCCAGGTCGCCTTCGTCGGCGCCAAGGGCGGGGTGGGCTCGTCGACCCTGGCCCACAACTTCGCCTGGTCGATGGCCGAGCGGATGGAGGCGGCCACCGTCATCGTCGACCTCGACCTGCCGTTCGGCACGGCCGGCCTCGACTTCAACCAGGACCCGCTGCAGGGCGTGTTCGACGCGCTCAGCCAGCCTGAGCGCCTGGACCCGGTGCTGATGGACCGGATGATGGTCCGCTGCGGCGACCGCCTGTCGCTGCTGGCCGCCCCGGCCACGCTGGAGCAGGACTACGACATCGGCGCCGACGCCTACGAGGAGGTGACGCAGAAGATGCGCGGCGCCGCCCCGTTCGTGGTGCTGGACCTGCCCCATGCCTGGGCGCCGTGGACCCGCAAGGTGCTGGTCGGCAGCGATGATCTGGTGATCGTCGCGACGCCCGACCTGGCGTCCCTGCGCAACGCCAAGAACATCGTCGACCTGGTGCGCCAGGCGCGTCCGAACGACATCCCGCCGCGCCTGGTGCTCAACCAGGTGGGCGTGCCGGGCCGTCCCGAGATCCCGGTCAAGGACTTCGGCGAGGCCCTGGGGGTGACCCCGTCGCTGGTGCTGCCGTTCGATCCCAAGCTGTTCGGCCAGGCGGCCAACAACGGCCAGATGGTGGCCGAGGTGGCGCCCAAGTCGAAGGCGGCCGAGGGCGTCGATCACTTGGCGCGGCTGATCAGCCGCCGCGAGGCGCCGGCGGCGACCAAGTCGGCGTCGATCCTGTCGGGCCTGTTCAAGAAGAAGTAGGGGCGAATGTTCGGCAAGCGCGATCAGGCCACCGTCACCGAGCGCCAGGCGCCGCCGCCCGCCCCCACCGGCGGGACGGCCATCGCCACGCGCCCGCAGCGCGTCGACCCCGCCGCGCCCGCGCCGGCCGCGCCGGCCAAGCCGGCGACCGCGCCCAAGGCCACCCAGGGGCTGGAGCAGCTGCGCGCGGCCCAGGGCCAGCCGCAGACCGCCACGATCGTCCGTGAGCAGAGCGATTACTACCACGCCACGAAGACGACGATCTTCAACGCGCTGCTCAACACCATCGACCTGTCGCAGCTGGCCCAACTGGACCAGAAGGCCGCCGCCGAGGAGATCCGCGACATCGTCGCCGAGCTGGTGGCGATCAAGAACGTCTCGATGTCGGTGTCCGAGCAGGAGCACCTGGTCCAGGACATCATCAACGACGTCCTCGGCTACGGCCCGCTGGAGCCGCTGCTGGCCCGCGACGACATCGCCGACATCATGGTCAACGGCGCGCACCGGGTGTTCATCGAAGTCGCCGGCAAGGTGCAGCTGACCAACGTCCGCTTCCGCGACAATCTGCAGCTGATGAACATCTGCCAGCGGATCGTCAGCCAGGTCGGCCGCCGGGTCGACGAAAGCTCGCCCATCTGCGACGCCCGCCTGCCCGACGGCAGCCGCGTCAACGTCATCGCGCCCCCCTTGGCGCTGGATGGTCCCACCCTGACCATCCGGAAGTTCAAGAAGGACAAACTGACGATGAAGAACCTGGTGGAGTACGCCTCCATCAGCCCCGAGGGCGCGCGCGTCCTCGGCGTCATCGGCGCCTGCCGCTGCAATGTCATCATCTCGGGCGGCACCGGCTCGGGCAAGACCACCTTGCTCAACACCATGACCGCCTTCATCGACCCCACCGAGCGGGTCGTGACCTGCGAGGACGCGGCCGAGCTGCAATTGCAGCAGCCGCACGTGGTGCGCCTGGAAACCCGTCCGCCCAACCTGGAAGGCCAGGGCTCGGTGACCATGCGCGACCTGGTCAAGAACTGCCTGCGGATGCGTCCCGAACGCATCATCGTCGGCGAAGTCCGTGGTCCCGAGGCCTTCGACCTGCTGCAGGCCATGAACACCGGCCACGACGGCTCGATGGGCACGCTGCACGCCAACAGCCCGCGCGAGGCCATCAGCCGCGTCGAGAGCATGATCACCATGGGCGGCTACGGCCTGCCCTCCAAGACCATCAAGGAGATGATCGTCGGCTCGGTCGACGTGATCATCCAGGCCGCGCGCCTGCGCGACGGCTCGCGTCGCATCACCCACGTCACCGAGGTCGTCGGCCTGGAAGGCGACGTCATCGTCACCCAGGACCTGTTCGTCTACGAGATCACCGGCGAGGACGAGAACGGCAAGGTGCTGGGCAAGCACCGCTCGACCGGCATCGCCCGGCCGCGCTTCTGGGACCGCGCCCGCTACTACGGCCTCGAGCGCGAGCTGGCCGAGGCGCTGGACGCGGCGGAGTAGGGCGGGGTCATGTTCATCCTGATCGCGGTCCTGGGCTTCATCACCATCGCGGGGCTCGGCTTTGTTCTGACGGGCGGCGGCGAGAGCGCCAACGCCAAGGCGTCCAAGCGCGCCCAGGTGATCGTCGGCGGCGGCGAGCGCCAGGTCGCCGCGCGGGCCAAGGTCGCGGCCAACACTCCCGACGCCCGCCGCAAGCAGATCCTCAAGACGCTCAAGGAACAGGACCGCAAACAGAAGAAGGCCACCCTGACGATCGCCGCGCGCCTGCGGGCCGCGGGCCTGGGCGAGAACGTCAAGCTGTTCTGGATCATCAGCGCGGTGCTCGGGGTGCTGGTCGCCGTGATCCTGCTGGCCGTCCGGCAGATGCCGGTGGTGGCCCTGGCCGGCGGCTTCGCCGCGGCGCTGGGCCTGCCGCGCTGGGTGATCGGGTTCCTGGGCAAGCAGCGCACCAGGAAGTTCATCGACGCCTTCGCCGACGCCATCGACATCATCGTGCGCGGCATCAAGTCGGGCCTGCCGGTGCATGACTGCCTGAAGATCATCGGCAAGGAGAGCCCCGAGCCCCTGGCCGGCGAGTTCCGCACCCTGACCGAGAACATCGCCATGGGCATGCCGATCGACGCGGCGCTGGAGCGGCTGTACGAGCGGATGCCCACGGCCGAGGTGCGCTTCTTCGCCATCGTGCTCAACATCCAGCAGAAGACCGGCGGCAATCTGGCCGAGGCGCTGGGCAACCTGTCGACCGTGCTGCGCTCGCGCAAGCTGATGGCCGAGAAGATCAAGGCCCTGTCGGCGGAAGCCGTGGCCTCGGCCTTCATCATCGGCTGCCTGCCGCCCGGCGTGATGATCCTGATCACCATCATCGCCCCCGACTACATGAGCACCCTGTTCACCGATCTGCGCGGCCGCCTGATGCTGCTGGTCGCGGCGGTGTGGATGAGCATGGGCATCTTCATCATGCGCCGCATGATCAACTTCAAGTTCTAGGGAGACGCGCATGGTCCAGATGCTGACGGATCCTTCGAACTTGCTGACCGCCTTCGTGGCGCTGGTGGTGTTCGCCACCATCATCACCCTGGCCGCGCCGGTGTTGAACGATAACGGGCTGGAAAGCCGGCTGAAGTCGGTGGCCAACCGTCGCGAGGAGCTGCGTCGCCGCTCGCGCGCGGCCATGGCCCAGAAGGGCGCCACGGGCTCGAGCCTGCGCCACACCGACGAGGGCGTCTACAAGACCATCGTCGACCGCCTCCAGCTGTCGAAGCTGCTGGAGGATCCCAAGGTGGTCGACAAGCTGGCCCAGGCCGGCTTCCGCGGCCCCAGGCCGGTGTCGACCTTCTACTTCTTCCGCTTCGTGATGCCGTTCGCCTTCGCCCTGCTGGCGGCGATCTATCTGTTCGGCATGAACGGCTTCGGCCTGCAGATGACCCAGAAGCTGGCGATCTGCGTCGGCGCCCTGACGGTCGGCTACTACGCGCCCAACCTCTACATCCAGAACGCGGCCCAGAAGCGCCGGGAGTCGATCGTCGCGTCCTTCCCCGACGCCCTCGACCTGTTGCTGATCTGCGTCGAGAGCGGCATGTCGATCGAGGCGGCGATCCAGAAGGTCAGCAACGAGGTCGGCGGCAGCTCGATGGAGCTGGCCGAGGAACTCAGCCTGCTCACCGCCGAGCTGTCCTACCTGCCCGACCGGCGCCTAGCCTACGAGGGGCTGGCGCGCCGCACCAACCACCCGGGCATCAAGTCGGTGGCCACGGCCATGATCCAGGCCGAGCGCTACGGCACGCCGCTGGGCGCGGCCCTGCGGGTGATGGCCAAGGAAAACCGCGAACTGCGCCTGTCGGCCGCCGAAAAGAAGGCCGCCAGCCTGCCGCCCAAGCTGACCGTGCCGATGATCGTGTTCTTCCTGCCGGTGCTGTTCATCGTCATCCTGGGTCCGGCGATCCTCAAGGTCACCGACCTGATGGCCAAGAAGCCGGTCGGCTGATCTTCCCCGAAAAGTCGACCCCCGCCGGCGCAGGTTCCGGCGAGGGTCAGTCAGGGGAAGGGGATCAGCCCGCCAGGCGGGTTTCGGCGCGGGCGAGGAACGCGGCGTGGCTCGGCAGCGATGAGGCGGCGCGGCCGGCGATGCGGGCCAGGTCGTCCAGCCAGCCGTCGACCTGGGCGTCGGCGACCACGGCGGTCATCGGATGGGCCGCGGCGGGCGTGACGCCCTGACCCAGCAGCACCTGAACCCAGCTGCTTTCCTTGAAGAGGTCCTCGTCGCGGCTGAACACCCGGCCGCTGCTGGCGAACAGGGCCATGCGCGCGGCCAGGGTCTCGGGGATCTCCATCGCCTTGCGGCTGGCCCAGAACGGCGTGTCCTCGCGCTGCGTGGCCTTGTAGTGCAGGACGAGAAAGTCGCGGATGCAGGCGTATTCCTGCTCGGTCTGGCGATTGAACTCGTCGGCCAGCAGCGGGTCGAAGCCTTGGTCGGGAAACAGCGCCAGCAGGCGCGCCAGGCCCGATTGGACGAGGTGGATGCTGGTCGACTCCAGCGGCTCCATGAAGCCCGAAGCCAGGCCCAGGGCCACGACGTTGCGGTTCCAGCTCTTCCTGCGGCGGCCGGTGACGAAGGTCAGCAGGCGCGGATCGGCCAGGGCCTCGCCTTCCAGATTGTCCATCAGCACGCGGGCGGCGGCGTCCTTGTCGGTCCAGGCGCTGGAGAAGACGTGGCCGTTGCCGGTGCGGTGCTGCAACGGGATCCGCCATTGCCAGCCGGCGTCGCGGGCCCAGGCGCGGGTGTAGGGAACCGGCGGGGCGTCATCGCGGCTGGGCACGGCCCAGGCGCTGTCCATCGGCAGCCACCTGCGCCAGTCCTCGTAGCCGGTCTTCAGCGCCTCCTCGATCAGGAGGCCGCGGAAGCCCGAGCAGTCGATGAAGAGGTCGCCCTCGATCCGGCGGTCGTCCTCCAGGGCCACGGCTCGCAGGAAGCCGCTGTCGCCATCCTGGTCGACGCCGACGATGCGGCCCTCGACGCGTACGACCCCGCGCGCCTCGGCATAGGTCCGCAGGTGGCGGGCATAGAGGGCGGCGTCGAAGTGGAAGGCCCAGGTCAGGGGCTCGGCCCCACCCGGCGTAACACGGCCGAAGCGTCCGGCGCGGGCGGCCAGGGCGTTGGCCGACCAGGCCCAAAAGTCGTCGCCGGCGGTTCCGCGCCGGCGGGCGTCCAGCCAGTAGTGGTGAAAGGGCGTGGTCCCCAGCGGCCGGCCGACCGGGCCGAAGGCGTGCATGTAGCGGTGGCCGGGACGCAGCCAGTCGACGAACTCGATGCCCAGCTTGATCGTGCCTTCGGTGGCGCGAAGGAAGGCGTCCTCGTCCAGGCCCAGGAAGGCGTTGAAGTTGCGCAGCTGCGGGATCGAGGCCTCGCCGACTCCGACCGTGCCGATCGCCTCGGACTCCACCAGGCTGATCTTCGCGGCCGGGCCCAGGGCGCGGGCCAGCATCGCCGCGCTCATCCAGCCGGCCGTGCCGCCGCCGACGATGACGATCCTGCCGATGCGGTTGTCCGCCATGGCCTTTAAGTCCTTCTCTCCCTGTGAAAAGCAAAAAGCCCCGCCGGCGGACCGGCGGGGCTCTTCGGGGCGGGCCTAGAACTTGTAGGCGACGCCGAACATGTAGGTGGTGCCGTACTTCTGGTAGTCGATGGTCCGGCGCTTATCGCCGTTCTCGTAGGTCTTGAACGGCTCGTCGGTGATGTTGTTGGCTTGCAGCATCAGCGACAGGCCCTCGAAGCGGCCCTCGCGGAACTCGTAGCCGATCTGGGCGTCGAGCACCGATTCAGCGTCCACCGTGCGGTAGATGCGAGCGGCCGACAGGCCGGCCACCTCGCCCAGGAACTTGCCGCGATAGCGGTTGCTGATCCGGGCGTTGAAGCCGTTGTTCTCGTAGTAGAACGTGGTGTTGACGACCTTCTTCGACAGGCCGGGCATGTCGATCGGGTCCATGTTGTCTTCCAGCTTCACTTCGCTGTCGGTCAGCGAGGCGCTGAACTGCAGGCCGAAGTGGCGCAGGGGCTCCCACAGCAGGTCGCCTTGCAGCGAGGTCGAGAACTCGACGCCGCGGATGAAGCCGCCCTTGCCGTTGTCGGGGCCGGTGACCAGGCCGACGGTGGTGCCGAGCGCGGCCTGCTGGGCCGGGGTCAGCAGGTAGGTGAAGGCCGCGAAGTCCTTGTAGCTTGAGGAGTTCGAGTTCACGTAGTTCGACAGCTTCTTGTAGTAGGCGGCCACCGAGACATAGGCCGAGCGGCCGAAATACTTCTCCAGCGACAGGTCGACGCCGTCGGCGATGTACGGACGCAGGCGCGGGTTGCCGCCGTTGGCGCTGAAGTACGACTGGCTCGGATTGGTCGAGGTCAGGTAGGCCGGATTCTGGTTGAACGACTGGCTGGCGCGCAGCTCGTCCATCCGGGCGCGGGCCAGGGTGCGGGCCAGGCCGACGCGCAGCAGGGTCTCGTTGCTGAGGTCGAACGTCAGGTTCAGGCTGGGCAGCACGTAGGTGAACTTGTCGCCGTCGTCGGTCGACATCGGGTTGGCGACGTTGTTGGGGTCGACGGCCACGCCGGTCGAGAACTGGTCGGTATAGACCACCTGCACGCCGGCGTTGCCGGTCACCGGGATCGAGCCGACGGTGCTGTCGATGCCGAACTTGGCGTAGGCCAGGTGGACCTCTTCGCTCACCGACCAGTTGCGGGTCTGCACGGCGGGGTTCTGGTCGGCGATCAGCGTGTAGACGCCGTTCTTCAGCAGGTACATCGGATCATAGGCCAGCATGCCCTTGATGCCGATCATGTCGAGGCTGACCGTGCCCAGGATCGCCGCGGCCGGGATGGCGCGGCTGGTCGGGGCGCCGTCGGCGATGCGGCCGCCAAAGGTCAGGAAGCTTTCGTGCACTTCCTTGGACTTTTCGCGCAGGCTGCCGTTGTAGGCGAACTCGACGCTGTTGATCGGACCCCAGGACAGGTCGCGCTTGGCGGCCAGCTTGATCGCCTTCAGCTCGTCCTCGATTTCCGGGGTGTTGTAGAAGCCGGCCTGGGTCAGGGCCCCGCCGGCCGCGCCCGCGCCCCAGCCTTGCGGGTCGGTCAGCACGATCTGGGCGGCGTTGGTGTAGTCCAGCGTCGAGCTGAACAGGGTGCCGGCGCCGGGCGTGGTGCGGAAGCTCAAGGTGTCGGTCGCGCCGCTGCCGCTGGGGCCGGTGCCCGAATAGGACTCGAAGATCACGTCCTTGCGCTCGGCGTGCGACCAGGAGAGGTCGGCGACCGCCGTCCAGCCGTTGTCGAACGTGTAGGCGGTGTTCCAGCCCAGCGAGGCCAGCTTGGCGTTGCGGGTGTTGAGGTCGTTGCGCATCACGCCCTTGACCCCGGTGTAGGTCCCGGCGGTCACGAAGCCGTCGGTGACGGTGTATCCGGGCTGCAGCGTGGCCGAGCTCCAGTAGAGCGGCAGCTCGATGCCGCGCAGGATCTGCTTTTCCTTGAAGTCGGAATAGTAGGCGTCGAGCGAGGTGTGGAACTTGTCGTTCGGCTTGTACTCGAACACGCCGATCACGCCGGTGCGCTTGAGGTTGTTGGACTGGTTGTAGGGCTTGGCGCCGCCGATCACCAGGTCGTTGGCCGCGCCCGTGGTGGGATAGCCCCAGGCGTTGAAGCGGCGGCTCTGGGTCGGCGACGAGATGTGCGAGACCGACAGCGCCACGCCGACGGTGTCGTCGGCGAACTGGTCGACGAAGGTGGCGCTGAAGCGGCCGCCCTTGTCCTTGGCGTCGGGGTTCAGCTTCTTCTCGCCGTTCATCTCGTAGCGGGCGTTGGCCGAGATGACCGTCTTGCCGTAGTCGAGCGGGCGGATGGTGCGCAGGTCGACCGTGGCGGCCAGGCCCTGGCCGACGACGCCGGCGTCCGGGGTCTTGTAGACCACCACGCCGCTGAGGATTTCCGACGGATACTGGTCGAACTCGACGCCGCGGTTGTCGCTGGTCGAGACCTGCTCGCGGCCGTTCAGCAGCACGGTGTTGAAGTCGGGGCCCAGGCCCCGGACCGAGATCGACTGGGCGCGGCCGTCGAGGCGCTGGGCGGTCAGGCCCGGCAGGCGCGCCAGGGATTCGGCGATCGAGGTGTCGGGCAGCTTGCCGATGTCCTCGGCCGAGACCGTCTCGACGATCGAGCTGGAGGCCTTCTTCAGGGCGATCGAGTTCTCGATCGAGGCCCGGATGCCGGTGACGGTGATTTCCTCGACGGCGTTGTCTTCGGTGGTCTGGCCGGCGGCCGGGGTCTGCGCCTGGGCCGCTCCGGCGGCGAGCAGCAGCGCCAGGCCGGTGGCGGCCCCGCTCATCAGCGCCGCGCGGCGCAGCTTGAATCGGATGTCCATGTGTTCCCTCCCGCAAGTTGGTCCGCGCGGTTCTCCCGCGCCGTGTTGCGCAAATTACTGCAAACGCATTGCGACTTTTGCAACTGAAAAATGGACGGATTGTCATGTTACGTGACGTCAGGCCTGGTGAAGCCCGCGTTTCAAAGGGTTTTTGCGGCTATTTGGCCACAGTGCGACCGGGCTTGATGGGCTGATCGCGAGGCGAATGGATTGACAGCCTGCAAGCGGCTTTGCAAATCTATGCAAAATTGACCTGGGCGATGCATCGTTCAGGATCGCGACGCTAGGGATGGAGGGGCAGGGGATGAACACCCGCAATCGGTGGGGGCGGCTGGCGGCCGCGCTCGGCTGCGCCGGCATGACCCTGACCGCCGCGCCGGCCCTGTCGGCGCCGGCCTCGGAAGCGTTCCGCGCCAGGCCTCCGCAGGACGAGGTGATCTATTTCGTCCTGGCCGATCGCTTCGCCAACGGCGACCCGTCCAATGATCGCGGCGGCCTTAAGGGTGACCGTCTGGCCACCGGCTATGATCCGGCCGACAAGGGCTTCTTCCACGGCGGCGACTTCAAGGGCCTGGCCGGCAAGCTCGACTATGTGCAGGGCCTGGGCGCGACGGCGATCTGGCTGGCGCCGATCTTCGTCAACAAGCCGGTGCAGGGCCCCAAGGGCCAGGAAAGCGCCGCCTATCACGGCTACTGGATCACCGACTTCACCGACGTCGACCCGCACCTGGGAACCAAGGCCGACTTCAAGGCCCTGGTCGACGCCGCCCATGCGCGGGGGATGAAGGTCTATCTCGACATCGTCATCAACCACACCGCCGACGTCATCAAGCTGAAGGAATGCGAGGGTCGCCGCTGCGAGTACCGCGGCAAGGCCGACTATCCGGTCAGCCGGCGCGGCGGGGTTTCGGGGACGGCGATCAACGCCGGTTTCGCCGGCGACGCCGACGGCTCGGCCGAGAACTTCGCCAAGCTGACCCGGCCCGACTTCGCCTATACGCCCTACGTCCCGGCGGCCGAGGCCGGGATCAAGAAGCCCGACTGGCTGAACGACCCGATCTTCTACCATAATCGCGGCGAGAGCGATTTCGTCGGCGAGAGCTCGCTCTATGGCGACTTCGCGGGGCTGGACGACCTCTACACCGAGCATCCGCGCGTCGTTCAGGGCTTCATCGACATCTACGGCCAGTGGATCGACGAGTTCGGGATCGACGGCTTCCGCGTCGACACCGCCCGTCACGTCAATCCGCAGTTCTGGCAGGCCTTCGTGCCGGCCATGCAGGAACGGGCGGCAAAGCGCGGCATCCCCAACTTCCACATCTTCGCCGAGGTCGCCGACCCTGATCCCGTGGCCCTGGCCCGCTCGACCGTGGTCGACGGCTTTTCCGCCGCGCTCGACTTCGCCTTCCAGCAGGCGGTGACCGAGACCGTGGCGGGCAAGGCCGGGACCGACCGCTTCGCCAGGCTGTACGCCGCTGACGCGCTCTATCGCGGCGGCGAGGCGGCGGGGCCGCAGATCCCCACCTTCCTGGGCAACCATGACATGGGCCGTTTCGGCCGCCGGCTGCTGGTCGGCCATCCCGTCGCGCCGGACGCCGAGCTGGTCCAGCGCAACGTGCTGGCCCACGCCATGCTGATGTTCCTGCGCGGCGCCCCGACCCTCTATTACGGCGACGAGCAGGGCTTCACCGGCGACGGCGACGACAAGGACGCCCGCGAGGACATGTTCGCCAGCCAGGTCGCCGTCTACAACGACAACCGCCTGATCGGCGGCAAGGTCGGCTCGGCCGACCGCTACGACACGAACGCGCCGCTCTATCGCGCCATTTCCGGCATGGCCAAGGTCCGCGCCGCCGAGCCGGCCCTGCGCTCGGGCCGGCAGATCGTGCGCGCGGCCGGCGACAAGCCCGGCCTGCTGGCCGTCTCCCGCATCCACCAGGGCCGCGAGGCCCTGGTCCTGTTCAACACCGGCGCGGCGCCGGTGGACGCCCATGTCGAGGTCGAGACGACCTCGGCGGCTTGGCGCTCGGCGGTCGGGGCCTGCGCCCCGGCGGCCGCGGCTCCCGGCAGCTATCGCGTGACCATCGCGCCGCTCGACTACAAGATCTGCGTCTCGGAGGGCGCGCGCCAGTGACGACCGAAAGCTTGACCAAGCCCGCCGACGCCTCCCTCGCCACGCCCGCCGAATGGTGGCGCGGGGCGGTGATCTATCAGGTCTATCCGCGCAGCTACGCCGACTCCAACGACGACGGGGTGGGCGACCTGCCGGGGATCACGGCGCGTCTTGAGCACATCGCTTCGCTCGGGGTGGACGCGATCTGGCTGTCGCCGTTCTTCGCCTCGCCGATGAAGGACTTCGGCTATGACGTCGCCGACTATCGCGACGTCGACCCGATCTTCGGGACCCTGGCCGACTTCGACGCCCTGATCGACAAGGCCCATCGCCTGGGCGTGAAGATCATCATCGATCTGGTCTTCTCGCACACCAGCGACGAACATGCCTGGTTCGTCCAGAGCCGTGAAAGCCGAGATAATCCGTATACGGATTGGTACGTCTGGGCCGACGCCAAGCCGGACGGCTCGCCGCCGTCGAACTGGCAGTCGGTGTTCGGCGGCCCGGCCTGGACCTGGGACGCCCGGCGCGGCCAGTACTACATGCACAACTTCCTGGCCTCGCAGCCGCAGTTGAACCTGCACAATCCCAAGGTCCAGGAAGCCCTGCTCGACATCACCCGCTTCTGGCTGGAGCGCGGGGTCGACGGCTTCCGCTTCGACGCCATCAACTTCTCGATGCACGACCCGGCCCTGCGGGACAATCCGCCCCTGCCGCCGGGCGGCAAGCGCTCGCGGCCGTTCGATTTCCAGGACAAGGTCTTCAACCAGGGCCACGCGGACATCCCGAAGTTCCTGTCGCGCCTGCGGGCCCTGACCGACCAGTACGAGGGCCGCTTCTCGGTGGCCGAGATCGGCGGCGACCGGGCCGACGAGGAGATGAAGCTGTTCACGGCCGGGAACGACCGCCTCAACAGCGCCTACAGCTTCCTCTACCTCTATGCCGACGCGCTGAAGGACGAGCTGGTCCGCTTCGGCGCGACCTCGTGGCCGGGCGCCGAAGGCGAGGGCTGGCCGTCCTGGACCTTCTCCAACCACGACGCCCCGCGGGCGGTGTCGCGCTGGGCCCGCGGCCGCGACCGCAAGGCCTTCGCCGAGATGGGCCTGCTGCTGCTGATGACCCTGCGCGGCAACGTTTTCGTCTACCAGGGCGAGGAGCTGGGCCTGCCGCAGGCCGAGGTGCCGTTCGAGCGCCTGGTCGATCCCGAGGCCATCGCCAACTGGCCCCAGACCCTGGGCCGCGACGGCGCCCGCACGCCGATGCCGTGGACGGCCGGGGCGCTCAACGCCGGCTTCTCCACCGTCGAGCCGTGGCTGCCGGTGGATCCGGCCCACCTGCCCCTGGCGGTGGACGCCCAGGAAGCCGACCCCGCCGCCACCCTGCACGTCGCCCGCCGCCTGATCGGCCTGCGCGCGCAATGGCCGGCCCTGAAGACCGGCGGCATGCACCTCGTGGACACCAACACCCCGCTGCTCGTCTTCGAGCGCGGCGAGGGCGAGGCGGCGATGCTGTGCGTGTTCAACCTCGGCTTCGAGGCGGTTCCGTGGGAGGCGCCGCAGGGCTGGACGCTGGTCGACAGCGTCAATCTCGGCGCGCCGGGAACGGTCCCGCCGTTGGGCGGCCTGCTGGCGAAGCGGGGGTGAGGACGCTCCTCAAAGCCCTCCCCCTCGATGGGGGAGGGTTGGGTGGGGGTGAACCCACGCCAGCCGGTTGGCCCGGCCAGCGCCGCGTCACCCCCATCCCCGACCCTTCCCCCATCGAGGGGGAAGGGAGTCTTCTTTCATCTCCCGTCATTCCCGCCCTTGTGGCGGGAACCCCTCTGTCAGCCGCACGTGCGAGTGGGGCGGATCGCCGGCGATCCGCTTGCTGCTCACCTGCGAGCGGAACCAGGGGTTCCCGCCACAAGGGCGGGAATGACGGGAAGAAAAGGGAAGGCGTGGGGGACGCCCTACCCCCCGCAGCTTTCCCGGATGATCAGGTCTGTCGGCACCCGCTCGCTGCGGCTCGCCCCCTGGCCGCTGGCGTCCAGCAGCTTGGACACCATCAGCCGTCCCGCCTTGGCGGTGTCCTGCGAGATCGTCGACAGGGCCGGACGAGAATAGCGGGCGAAGGGCACGTCGTCGTAGCCGATCACCGAGACGTCGCCGGGCACCGACAGGCCCGCGTGCTGCAGGGCGCGGATGGCGCCCAGGGCGATCAGGTCGGAGGCGGCCACGACGCCGTCGAACTTCACCCCGCGCTGGATCAAGGAGTCGATGCTGGCCTCGGCCGACTCGACCTCGAAGTGGGCCGGCACGATCAGGTCGGGATCGACGCCCAGGCCGAACTGCTCGACGGCGTCGAGATAGCCGCGGTGGCGCTGCATGGCCTCGGGCGCCTCGGTGTCGCCCAGGAAGACGATGCGCTTTCTACCGAGACGCGCCAGGTGCAGCGTCGCGCGCTTGGCCCCCAGCGGATTGTCCGAACCCACCGAGCAATAGGCCTGGTCGGGCAGCTGCGCGCCCCAGACCACGAAGCGGGCTTCCGTCTCGGCCAGGCGGTTGAAGGCGGTGTGCAGCCAGGATTGGCCGAGGAAAATCACCCCGTCGGCGCGGCTGGTGGTCATGGCCGCCGACAGGTCCTCGAAGCTGCCCGGCGCCACGTGGCTGACCAGGATGTCGCAGCCCCGCTCGCGAGCGGCCTCGCCGACGCCGGCGAAAAGCTCGAGGAAGAACGGGTCCGACAGCCGTCCCTCGCGGTGCTGCGGGCGCGGCACGACGATGGCGATCGTGCCCTCGGCGCCGATCGGGCCGGCGGGCATGTAGCGGCGGAACGGATAGTCCATCTCGCGCGCCAGCTTCCAGATCAGCTGCTTGGTGCGCTGGTTGACGGCGGGGCTGTCGTTCAGCGCCCGCGAGGCCGTGGAGATCGAGACGCCGGCCATCCTGGCCAGGTCTTCCAGACGCGTCGCCCCCTTGCTCACGGTGTTCCGTCCCCGTCGTCCGTAGCGCCCGAAGTGGTGGGCGCAAAATTTGCCGCAAACTTTTTCACTGACCTGTTTAACGCATCGCCCGCCGCGCTTGGCAAGTGCGGCAAGGCGAGGTTTTCCGGAGTAGAAGCATGATCCTGCGCCTTCTTGCCGTGGCCGCCCTGGCCCTGGCGGCCTCGCCCGCGCTCGCGGGCGTCACGGCCACCGCGACCTCGCCCGACAAGGTGCTGAGCGTGACGGTGACCACCGACAACGACGGCCAGCCGACCTACGCCGTTAGCCGCTTGGGCCGGCCGGTGGTGGCCGCGTCGAAGCTGGGTTTCATCCTGGTCGACGCCCCCAAGCTGCAACGCAATTTCGAGGTGACCGACCAGAAGACCCGCAGCGTCGACGAGACCTGGGACCTGCCCTGGGGCGAGCGCAAGAGCGTGCGCAATCGCTTCAACGAGCTGCGCGTCACCCTGGTCGAGAAGACCCCGCTGCACCGCCGGCTGGACGTGGTGTTCCGCCTCTATGACGACGGCCTGGGCTTCCGCTACGAGTTCCCCGAGCAGGCCAACCTGAAGACGGCCCGCATCGGCGAGGAGCTGACCGAGTTCTCCCTGGTGGACGAGGCCACCGCCTGGTGGATCCCGGCCTATGAGTGGAACCGCGAGGAATATCTCTACAACACCACGCCGGTCGAAGAGGTCAGCGTCGCCCAGACGCCGATGACCCTGCGCACCAAGGACGGCCTGCACGTCTCGATCCACGAGGCCTCGCTCGTGGACTATGCCGGCATGAACCTGACCCGCGCCCAGGATCGCCGCTTCAAGGCCAGCCTGACGCCGGGGATCAACGAAGCCAAGGTCGAGCGCACGCTGCCGTTCCCCACCCCCTGGCGCACCCTGCAGATCGCCGACAGCGCCGGAGGCCTCGTGACCTCCAGCCTGATCCTGAACCTCAACGACCCCAACAAGCTGGGCGACGTCTCGTGGATCAAGCCGATGAAGTATGTCGGCGTCTGGTGGGAGATGCACCTGGATCACAAGACCTGGGGCTCGGGCCCCAAGCACGGCGCGACCAACGAGAACGTCATCCGTCACATCGACTTCGCCGCCAAGCACGGCCTGGGCGGGGTGCTGGTCGAGGGCTGGAACAAGGGCTGGGACGGCGCCTGGTTCGCCGACGGCTCGGAGTTCAGCTTCACCGAATCCTATCCCGACTTCGATCTTGCGAAGCTGACCGACTACGCCCGCAAGAAGGGCGTCGTGCTGATCGGCCACCACGAGACGGCCGGCAACACCGTCGTCTACGAACGCCAGATGGACGCCGCCTTCGATCTCTACAAGTCGGTGGGCGTGCCGGCCGTGAAGACCGGCTATGTGGCCGACGCCGGCGGCGCCCAGGTGACCGGCCCGGACGGCAAGACCCACTTCGCCTGGCACGAAAGCCAGCCGATGGCGCAGCATCACCTGCGGGTGCTGGAGGCCGCGGCCAAGCGCCAGATCGCCATCAACGCCCACGAGCCGATCAAGGACACCGGCCTGCGCCGCACCTATCCTAACTGGATCAGCCGCGAGGGGGCGCGGGGCATGGAGTTCAGCGCCTGGGGGCAACCGGGCAATCCGCCCGAGCACGAGGCCAACCTCGTGTTCACCCGCCTGCTGGCCGGGCCGATGGACTACACGCCAGGCATCTTCGGCATGAAGACCAAGGCTCCCGACGGCGTGGCCACCACATGGGCCAAGCAGTTGGCGCTGTACGTGGTGATCTACAGCCCGATCCAGATGGCCGCCGACCTGCTCGAGAACTACGAGGCCAACCCCAAGCCGTTCAAGTTCATCGAGGACGTGCCGGTCGACTGGGCCGACACCCGCGTGGTCAACGGCGAGATCGGCGACTTCGTCACCATCGCCCGCAAGGACCGCAAGAGCGACGACTGGTACCTGGGCGCGATCAGCGACGAGCAGGGCCGGGTGCTTTCGGCGCCGCTGTCGTTCCTGGATCCGGGCCGCAAGTACCGCGCCGAGATCTATCGCGACGGCGAGAAAGCCGACTGGAAGACCGCCCCGCAGGACATCGTCATCGAGTCCCGCGAGGTGACGGCGGCCGACATTCTGGAGCTGAAACTGGCCCCTGGCGGCGGCCAGGCGATCCGCTTCGTGGCGCTCGGGAAGCGCTAGATCTCTCCCTCCCGTAAAATCCCCGCGAAAGCGGGGACCCAGGCGTTTTATCGTCGAGCGCCGGGCGTTGCAGAAAAAGCCTGGGCCCCCGCTTTCGCGGGGGTTTTACGGGTTGGGGATCACCCAAACACCAGCGACCGGTGCGCGCCCACCCCCGCCAAGACCCCATCCGCCGAGGCCAGGGTGGCGTTGTGGTTGGCCCTCGCCGCGTCGCCGGCGGCGAAGACGCCCGGCACGCTGGTCGCCTTCCAGTCGTCGACGGTGATCAGCGGCCCCAGCGGGCCGTCCTCGAAGGCGCAGCCCAGCCGCTGCGCCAGCGGGCTGGCCATGCGCACGGTGGGCGAGGCGAAGATCGCCTCGATGGCCACGATGCGGCCGTCGGCCAGGCGGGCGCCCGACAGCGCCGGCTCGTCGCCCAGCAGCTCGACCACCGGGACCTCCTCGATGGCCACGCCGCGCGCGGCCAGTTGGCCCCGGGTCGCCGCGTCGATCGGCAGGCCCTGGCTGAACAGGGTGGTCGGGCCCCAGTCGGGGATCATACGGGCCTTGTGCAGGTCCATCGGACCGCCGGCCAGCACGCCCAGCCTCTGGTCGCGCGCCTCGTAGCCGTGGCAGTAGGGGCAGTGCAGAACGGTCGCGCCCCAGCGAGGCTTGAGGCCCGGGATGTCGGGCAGCTGGTCGGCGACGCCGGTGGCCAGCACCAGGCGCTTGCCGCGCACCGTGCGACCGTCGCCCAGCGCCACGGCGAAACCGTCGCTCTCGACCCCGGCGTCGCGGGCTTCGCCCTCGACGAACGAGACGGTGGGATAGGCCGCCAGCTGTCGGCGCGCCTCGCGCAGGATGTCGAACGGGGCCTTGCCGTCCTGGCCGAGAAAGCCGTGCGAGGCGTCGGCGAAGCGGTTGCGGGGCAGGCCGGCGTCGACCACCAGCACGTCGCGGCGGGCGCGGGCCAGCTGCATGGCGGCGGACAGGCCGGCGAAGCTGCCGCCGACGACGATGACGTCATGGTTCATGATGGGGGTCCTTGCAGCCCGCCGCCTGCAGCACGACGCGGCGCGGGCCGATCTGGGCGGCCAGGTCCGCCAGGGTGATCTTCGACAGCCGCTCGTCCAGCAGCCGGCGGGCTTCGGCCACCGCGTCGTCCAGCGCGGCGTTGACCGCGAGTTCGACCAGGCAGCCGGGGCTTTCCTCGGCCTTGCCCAGCGCCAGCAGCGGCTCGTCCAGCGCCGCCTGGATGTCGGCCAGGCTGACGGCGTCGAGCGGCTTCAGCAGCGTCCAGCCGCCGCCGTGGCCCTTGGTCGAGCCGACGATGCCGGCGTCGCGCAGCCCCGCGAAGGTGCGGCGGATGACCACCGGATTGGTCGCGGCCCAAGAGGCCAGGACGTCCGAGGTCAGGGCCTTGTCGGCCTGTTCGGCCATGTGCAGCAGCACGTGCAGGGCGACGGAGAGGCGGCTGTTCCGTTTCATGTAATTATACATGTTACGTGATGGGGCGGGATGCAAGGGGGGCTCCCGCCTCCTCTTGTCATTCCCGCCCCCGTGGCGGGGGCATCCACCGCTACCGATGAGGCTTCTCGCCGTTCGCCGAGGCCAGCGCGGTTGGAGAGGGGCGGGGCGATGGCGACAGGAAAGACAGTGAGGACTAGATCGGCTCGAGCATCTCGGCGAGCGCCAGCACCGCCGTCCACGTCCGACCCGTGAGCCGCGTACCGAGAGTCTTCTCGACCAGGCTGGTGGTCAGTTTCGAGCCGCCGACGCCGTCGGGATAGATCGCATAGATCTGGCGGCTTTCGGCCCGCGCCTGCTCGGTCCCGCGGATCGCCGCGCGCAGGGCGCCCATGGCCTTCTTGTCGGGGGTGTCCTTGCAGAACAGAGTCATCAGCCAGCCCGGATCGGCCGCCGCGAAGTCCGGGAACGGGTTGGCCGCGACCAGGGCCCGCCAGGCCTCGGCGGTGCGGACATAGACATCGGTGCGCAGGCCCAGGCGCGCCATCAGCTCGGTTTCGATCTGGGTCTGAAGTTCCGCGCCGGTGCGCTCGTTGCTCTCAAACACCCAGTCGCCGACCTTGGGACCCATGCGGACTTCGGTGTGGCCGAGATCGGTCAGCAGGCCGGTCAACTCGTCGGCGGTGATCAGACGACCACCGGCGGCGTTGACGCCGCGCAGCAGGGCGATGTGGAGGGACATGGTCGGGCCTTTCGAACGAGGCGGCTGTTTAAGCCCTGGGCGGGCCGCCGTCGCGGGGGATTTGAGGCCGGCGCTTCGGCAGGCCTCCGGAGCGGCGGGGATGGGGCGTGAACCGAAGTTGGTCCCCCGCCTGTTCTGGGCGGTCAAATCGGCGTCGCGAGCAAGTGTCTGTTTCGATCAACACCCGCCCTTGTGGCGGGAAGCCCTCTTTCAGCCGCGGAGGCGCGGGCGGGAGTGACGGGAGAGGGAGTGATGCAAATTTATGAGAATCATTGCCGATCGCGGGCGGTCTTCATCTCGGGGAGGCCTGGCTGACGCCAGGTGGAAGATCCATTTCGGCGCCAATTTCGCCCATGATGCCGGCCATAATCCCACTTCGCCGTTGCATCGCTCCGCTCCCCATGCGCAAATGCACGCCGTAAAGCGCAATGCAAATATTTGCGCAAACGGCCGGGCCAACCGGCGGTGTCAAGGCGGGGAAGCGATGACCAAGGCCAGGCTGAGCCTCTTCCAGATCTGGAACATGTGCTTCGGGTTCTTCGGGATCCAGATCGGCTTTGGCCTGCAGAACGCCAACACCAGCCGCATCTTCCAGACCCTCGGCGTCGAGATCGATCACCTGGCCATCCTGTGGATCGCCGCGCCCGCCACGGGCCTGCTGGTCCAGCCGATCATCGGCCACCTGTCCGACAAGACCTGGGGCAAGCTTGGCCGTCGGCGGCCCTACTTCTTCTGGGGCGCGATCCTGACCACGGCCGCTCTGGTCCTGATGCCCAACTCGCCGACCCTGTGGATCGCGGCCTCGGCGCTGTGGATCATGGACGCCTCGATCAACATCACCATGGAGCCGTTCCGGGCCTTCGTCGGCGACAACCTGCCCGACGAGCAGCGCTCGACCGGCTACGCCATGCAGAGCTTCTTCATCGGCATCGGCGCCGTGCTGGCCTCGTGCCTGCCGTGGATCCTGACCAACTGGCTGGACGTGGCCAACACCGCCCCGGCCGGCCAGATCCCGCCTTCGGTGCGCATCGCCTTCTATGTGGGCGGGGCGGCGCTGCTGGCCTCGGTGCTGTGGACCGTCTTTTCCACCCGCGAATACTCGCCCGAGCAGATGGCCGCCTTCGAGGCCGCCGACGCGGCCGCCAAGGGCGAGGCCGTCGCGGCCGAGGCCGGCTCGGGGCGCGCGGTTTCCGCCTACCTGACCGGCGGCGCGATCTGGACGGTCGCCGGCCTCGCCGTCGCGGCGGGCGTCTATGCCTCCAAGCTGGAGAAAGAGCTCTACGTCCTGGCCGCCCTGATCGGAGGCTTTGGCCTGGCGCAGCTTGCCGCCGGGCAGCTGAAGCGGGCGGGGCGGACTGGCAACGGCTTCTCCGAAGTGGTCGAGGACCTCTTCGCCATGCCCGCCACGATGAAGCAGCTGGCGGTGGTGCAGTTCTTCTCGTGGTTTGGCCTGTTCGCCATGTGGATCTACACCACGCCCGCCGTCGCCGCTTTCCACTACGGCGCGACCGACGCGACCTCGGCCGCCTACAACGCCGGCGCCGACTGGGTGGGGGTGCTGTTCGGGGTCTATAACGGCGTGGCGGCCCTGGCGGCCCTGCTGATCCCGGTCATCGCCCGCGCTGCGAGCCGCCGCGTCGCCCACGCCCTTTGCCTGGTGCTGGGCGGGCTTGGCCTGTTGTCGTTCCTCGTGATCCGCGACCCGAAGCTCCTGATCATCGGCATGGTCGGCGTGGGCTTCGCCTGGAGCTCGATCCTGTCGTCGCCCTATTCGATCCTGTCGGGCTCGGTGCCGGGGCGGAAGATGGGCGTCTACATGGGCATCTTCAATTTCTTCATCGTCATTCCGCAGCTGTTGGCCGCCACGGTGCTGGGCCTGCTGCTCAAGACCTTCTTCGGCGGCCAGGCGATCTACGCGCTCGTGCTGGGCGCGGCCTCGTTCCTGATCGCCGCCGTCTCCGTCTTCGCCGTCAACGACCCGGGCGAGCCCAAGCGGCTGGCCAAGTCTCTTTCGTGAGGCCCCTGATGCGTACCCTCAAGACCCTGATCCTGGCCGCCTCGGCTCTGACCGTTGCGTCGGCCGCCCAGGCCGCCGAACCGGCCACCACCTGGGCCTACTCGGCCAAGACCGCCGTCGGCGCCTCGTATGAGGCCTATGTCGACGGCGCCTACAAGGACGGCGGCCCGACCGGCGCGGTGTCGAAGGTTTGGTTCTCTGTCGCCGACGGCGTGCTGACCGAAACCATGTACGGCCTGATCCACGAGGCCCAGATCAAGCAGATGCGGATCGCCGTGAAGACCTCTGATGGCGTCGCCGTCGAAGGCCGCGACACGACCGCTCGCACTGAATATCTGTATACGGACAAGAAGGGTCGCCCGCTGTCGCCGGCCTACAGGATCACCACCACCGACAAGGCCGGCCGCTTCGTCATCGAGAAGCGGATCTTCACCGATCCCGACCGCCACGCCCTGTTCCTGCGGGTGACGGTCAAGGCGCTGAAGGGCTCGGTGACGCCGTTCCTGGTGCTGGAGCCGCACATGGCCAACACCGGCGGAAACGACGTCGGCTCGGCTGGCGCCCAGGCCCTGACGGCCGGCGAGGGCAAGGTGTACCTGACCCTGCGCGGCGACCGCCCCTTCGCCAAGGCCGCCGCCGCCAGGCTGGAAGGCGACGACGCCCTGAAGATCCTCGGCGACGATGGCGTGCTGGCCGGCGGTTCGGAGGCCAAGGGCGCGATCGTGCTGGCCGCCCAGCTGCCCACCCAGGCCTCTGGCAGCGCCACCTACGACTTCGCCATCGGCTTCGGCGCCGATCCGGGCGCCTCGGCCCAGACGGCCATGGCCAGCCTGAAGACCGGCTATGACGAGGTGCTGGCCCGCTACAACGGCGAGGGCGCCCATGTGGGCTGGGCCGACTACATCGCCTCGCTGACCGAGCTGCCGCGCGTGGCCAAGGAAAGCGCCGACGGCGGCAAGCTTGCCTATGCCAGCGCCCTGATGCTGAAGGTGCAGGAAGACCGCACCTATGCCGGCGCCCTGATCGCCTCGTTGTCCAACCCCTGGGGCGACACGGTCGACGCTTCCAAGCCCTCGACCGGCTACAAGGCCGTCTGGCCGCGCGACTTCTACCAGTGCGCCATGGCCCTGGCGGCGTTGGGCGACAAGGAGACGCCGCTGGCGGCCTTCCACTACCTGCCCACCGTGCAGGTCGGCGAGAAGACCCCGGGCAACAAGGGCGCCGGCGGCTGGTTCCTGCAGAAGTCGGAGGTGGACGGCACGCCCGAATGGGTCGGCGTCCAGCTGGACCAGACGGCCATGCCGATCATGCTGGGCTGGAAGCTGTGGAAGCTGGGCTGGCTGCAGGACGCCGACCTCAAGGCCTACTACGCCCGCATGATCAAGCCGGCCGCCGACTTCCTGGTCGACGGCGGCAAGGTCGGCATCGGCTGGAACAAGGCCACGATCGTCCCGCCCTACACCCAGCAGGAGCGCTGGGAGGAACAGGACGGCCACTCGCCCTCGACCACGGCCGCGGTGATCGCCGGCCTGGTCACCGCCGGCGAGATCGCCGACCTGGCCGGCGACGCCAAGTCGGGCGACCGCTACCGCGCCGCCGCCGACGGCTATTCCGCCAAGGTCGAGGCGCGGATGTTCACCACCAGCGGCAAGTTCGGCGATGGCAGCTACTTCATGCGCCTGAACAAGAACGAGGACCCCAACGACAAGGCGCCGATCGGCGCGGCCAACGGCCAGATCGCCCCGCCCGAGGACGAGGTCGTCGACGGCGGCTTCCTGGAGCTGGTGCGCTACGGCGTGCGCCGGGCCGACGACAGCCATATCGTCGGCAGCCTGCCCGAGCTGGACGACACCGCCCGCGAGGACATGTACCGCGTGCGCTACGACTTCAGCTTCCCGGGCGTGAAGGGCAGCTTCCCCGGCTGGCGGCGCTACGACGTCGACGGCTACGGCGAGGACGCCAAGACCGGCGGCAACTATGGCGAGGGCGGCGAGATGAGCCCCGGCCAGCGCGGCCGGGTCTGGCCGATCTTCACCGGCGAGCGCGGCCACTACGAACTGGCCCTCGCTCTCGAAAAGGGGGCGGCTGAGAAGGGCAAGCCTTCCAAGGCCCAGATCGCCGCCATCCGCGCCCGCTACGTCAAGGGCATCGAGCTCTTCGCCAACGACGGCCTCTTGATCCCCGAACAGGTGTGGGACGGCGTCGGCGCCAAGACCCGCCACCCGTACGTGACCGGCGAGGGCACGGATTCGGCGACGCCGCTCGCCTGGTCGCACGCAGAGTACCTGAAACTGCTGCGCTCGCTGGCCGACGGCCAGGTCTGGGATCGCTACGAGCCGGTGGCGGCGCGGTACGCGAAGTAGGGGGCGTTTGCCCCGGGCGCGGCGTCGGCTAGAGGGATCGCATTCACGCCTGGCGAATGATCCTCGTCCTTCGACAAGCTCAGGATGAGGATCATTTCAAAGGCCCGAGCGGCAGAAAAACCTCATCCTGAGCTTGTCGAAGGACGAGGTTTTCGTCTCAAGTTCGGAATGTCGATCCGTTCTTGCGCCCCGGGAGGAACGCCATGACCGGTCAGTCGATCACGCTGAGGCTGCGCATCCAGGACCCGGTTCCGGGCGTGGCCTACAGCCTGCAGGACAAGAAGAACCATCCCGTGGGGCCGGTGATCGCCGGCGACGGGCCGCTGGCCTTCGACGTATCCGTGCGCGCGGCGCCGGGGCCGCGGTACCTGGGCGAGTTCGTTCGCAGCGAGGGGCCCAGCCGGCGGTTCGTCTACATCGCCATCGGAACCTCTGCCGGCCAGCACGGCTCGACCTGGACGAGGCGGGCCAAGATCGACATCCACACCATCCCGGAAGACCTCTTGGCGCGGGCGTTGGAGGGCGCGATGCTCGAGGTGCTGCTGCCCGGCCGCGCCAAGGACGGCGGCCCGGCCTGCGCCACCGTGGTTCCTCTGGAGGGCTGGCGGGTGGTCGGCTGAAGCCCGCCTTCCTTGCGCCCTCGACTCCGGCTAAGAACGGAGCATGAACGACGCTGTCGACCCCTACCTGATCCTCGCCCTGGTGTTCCTGCTCGCCGCCGCCGGCGCGGTGGTGTGGGCGATCGTGGCGCAGCGCAAGGCCGCCGCCGCCCAGCAGGAGGCCTGGCGGCTCTCCTCGCAGCTGGAGCAGGCGCTGGAGCGCCACCGCATGCTGGAGGACCAGGCCAGGACCAATATGGAGCTGGTTCGCGCCGAGGCGGAGAAGAGCGCCCAGGCCGTTGCCGAGCAACTGATCAAGCGCGCCGACGAGAACGCCAAGAGCCGCGACCAGCTGACCCAGGCCCGCCTCGAGGCCCAGCTGAAGCCGGTGGCCGAGACCCTGGCCAAGTTCGAGGCCCAGGTCACCGCCGTCGAGAAGACCCGCGCCGAGGAGACCGGCGGCTTGAAGGCCCAGATCACCGCCCTGATGGAGGCCTCGACCGCCACCCAGGCCGAGGCCCGCAAGCTTTCGGCCGCCCTGCGCCGCGGGGCCGGGGTGCAGGGCCGCTGGGGCGAGCAGATGCTGCGCAACGTGCTGGAGATGGCGGGCCTCAAGCACGGCGTCGATTTCACCGAGCAGGTGCAGCTGGACGGCGGCCGCGTCCGCCCCGACGTGGTGGTGCGCATGCCGCGCAACGCCGCCTTCGTCATCGACGCCAAGTGCTCGCTGAACGCCTATCTGGAAGCCCAGGACGCGCCCGACGACGTCACCCGCGAGGCGGCCTATCTGCGCCACGCCGCCAGCTTGCGCGCCCACATCCAGTCGCTGTCGGCCAAGGCCTATTGGGACGCCCTGGAGGTCTCGCCCGACTTCGTGGCGATGTTCGTGCCCGGCGACGGCATCCTGGCGGCCGCCCTGGAGCGCGCCCCCGAGCTGATGACCGAGGCGATGGAAAAGCGGGTGATCATCGCCACGCCCTCGACCCTGTTCGCCCTCTGCAAGGCGGTGTCCTACGGCTGGCGCGTGGAAGAGCAGGCCAAGAACGCCGTCGAGGTCGCCGCCCTGGGCCGCGAGCTCTACAAGCGGGTGGCCGACATGGGCGGCCACGTGGCCGGCATGGGCCGCTCGCTGTCGGCCGCCGTCGACAAGTACAACGCCTTCGTCGGCTCGCTGGAGAGCCGGGTGCTGCCCAAGGCCCGCGAGTTCGAGAAGCTGAAGGTCGAGCACGGCGGCAAGGGCATCGAGGAGCTGGCGGCCGTCGACACGGCCGTGCGGCCGGTCACCAAGCTGGAAATCTCAGACGCCTCAAACGGTTCTGGCGACGGGGTGGGACAAAACCCCGCCTTGACCCTTGGAAACGGGACGCCTACCTGAGTCCCGTTATGGCTATCCGTCGCATCCTCACCATCGATAATGCCGCCGACCTGGCGACGCTGAAGAAGATCTCCACGCCCGTCGAGGCCGTCACCGACGAGGTGCGCGCCCTGATGGATGACATGCTGGAGACCATGTACGACGCGCCCGGCATTGGCCTGGCCGCCGTCCAGATCGGCGAGCCCGTGCGCATCATCGTCATGGACCTGGCCCGTGAGGAAGAAGAGCCGGCCCCGCGCTATTTCATCAATCCCGAGCTGTTCGACCCGTCCGAAGAGCTGTTCGTCTACGAGGAAGGCTGCCTGTCGGTGCCGGAATATTTCGACGCCGTCGAACGCCCGGCCCGCATCAAGGTGCGCTACCTGAACTACCAGGGCGAGAAGGTGGAAGAAGAGGCCGAGGGCCTGTTCGCCGTCTGCATCCAGCACGAGATGGATCACCTCGAAGGCGTGCTGTTCATCGACCACCTGTCGCGCCTGCGCCGCGACCGGGCGATGGCCAAGGCCAAGAAGGTCGCCCGGGTGGCGTGATCGCCGCCGCATCGAATTTCAGAAGAGCCCCGGCCCCAAAGGCCGGGGCTTTTTCCTTGATCCTCCCCCTCTGGGGGAGGTGGCCCGAAGGGCCGGAGGGGGGCGTTCTCAGCTTCCGCTGAAACAGCAAATCTTCGAAACGCCCTTACCCGCCTCTCCGCGATTGCACCAACGGATCCAGCGCCTATGGTCCGGGAGGGCATGGGGGCGTGCGATGATCAGGAAATTGCGGTGGGCGGCCAACGCCGTGGCGCTGCTCGGCGGCGCGGTCGTGCTGTCGGGCTGCACGTTCGTCGAGGAGCCGAAGCGCGACGCCCACGAGTTCCTCGGCGCCACGCCGGCCGACCAGATCATCTGCACGGTGAACCCGGACGACGCGGGGGAGCAGTGGCTTTCGACCGCCGCCGACCAGTTCCGGATGGTCGTGTCGGAGGCCAAGGTCGGGAGCCTGTCCCGGTGCAATGTCTGGCTGCGCAGCGTGCCGCTCTATTACGTGAGCGGCGACACCAACATCACCTTCGTGATGGACGGTTGCCGGGTCGCGCGATCCTACAAGCTGGTCACGGCCAACGATGGCGGGGTCGACGTCAGCAACCAGGGATGCGGTCGGCGATCCGACTTCAGCCTCGTCAAGGATGGCGCCCGCCACTGGATAGAGCGAGCCGACGACCGAGGCCGGTAGCCCCGAGCCGTGCAGCTAACGCTTTCCCCGCGCGGCTTCCCGCGCTAACCCGCATCCCCGATGCCCCAGTCCGTACGCACCGCCTATCGTGAGCGCCTCGCCGCCGGCGAGATCCGCCCCGACGTCGCCCAGGCCGCCGCCATCGACGCTCTGGCCCGCCTGGAGTCCGACCTCGACAACGCCGGCGAGCCCAGCTTCTCGTTCTTCGGCCGCAAGCCCAAGAGCCAGCGCGGGCTCTACATCTGGGGTCCGGTCGGGCGCGGCAAGTCGATGGTCATGGACCTGTTCTTCGACAGCGCCCCGGTGCACCGCAAGCGCCGCGTCCACTTCCACGTCTTCATGGCCGAGGTTCACGCCCACATCGACGCCTGGCGCAAGGGCGACGCGGCCGAGCGGAAAGCGCGCTTCGGCCGCCACAAGGGCGACGACCCGATCGCGCCGACGGCCGAGCTGATCGCCGGCGAGGCGAGGCTTCTGTGCTTCGACGAATTGCAGGTCACCGACATCGCCGACGCCATGATCCTGGGCCGGCTGTTCGAGGCGCTGTTCGCCGAGGGGGTCACGCTGGTGGCCACCTCCAACCGTCCGCCCGACGACCTCTACAAGGACGGCCTCAACCGCCAGCTCTTCACGCCCTTCATCGCCATGCTGAAGGAGAAGATGGAGGTGGTGGCCGTGCGTGGGCCGGTCGACTTCCGCCTGGACCGCCTGCGGGCCGGCCGCACGTGGCTGTCGCCGGTCGACAAGGCCACCGAGGCCGAGTTCGACACGCTGTGGGCCGACATGCTGGACGGCGCCGAGGAGACCGGCTCCACGCTGGAGGTCATGGGCCGCAAGCTGCGCCTGCCGCGCGCCGCCGGCGGCCTGGTGCGCAGCTCGTTCGCCAGCCTGTGCCAGCAGGCGCTGGGGCCGCAGGACTACCTGGCCCTGGCCGAGCGTTTCCACACCATCTTCCTGGAAGACATCCCGCTGCTGGTCCCCGAGAAGCGCGACGCGGCCAAGCGCTTCAACACCCTGATCGACGCCCTCTACGAGGCCGACGCCAAGCTGGTGGCCCTGGCCGCCGGCGAGCCCGAGGCGCTGTATCCGGCCGGCGACGGCTCGTTCGAGTTCGAGCGGACCGTGTCGCGCCTGCAGGAGATGCGCTCGGCGGACTATGTGGGGCGGGTGCGGGACTGAAGACCCACTAAACTCCCGTCATTCCCGCCCTTGTGGCGGGAACCCCTCTGTCAGCCGTTGGGACGGTAGGGGCGGACTGCGGGGCAGTCCGCTTGCGCTTCATTTGCGAGCGGAACCAGAGGTTCCCGCCACAAGGGCGGGAATGACGGGAGATCAGGGTGGGAGAGGGGCCCTCTAGAACACCCTATCCAGCGACACCGTGAACCGGCAGGCCAGCCCGGCCTGCGCATAGTCGATCGCCACCTGTCCGCGCAGTTCGGCGCCGATGCTGCGTTCGATCAGGCGCGAGCCGAAGCCGCGGCGGGCGGGGGCGATCACGCTGGGGCCGCCGGCCTCGCGCCATTCGAAGGACAGCATGCCCGGCGGCTCCTCGCGCCAGGTCAGCAGCAAGCGGCCGGTCTCGATGCTCAGCGCGCCGTACTTGGCGGCGTTGGTGGCCAGTTCGTGGAACACCATGCCCAGCGACAGGGCCACGCGGGCGGGCAGGTTGAGGTCTGGGCCGTCCATGACGATGCGCGCCGGATCGTAGGGCGCCAGTTCCTTGCCGAGGATCTGGCGCAGGCCCGCGCCGGCCCACTGGCTGTCGGTCAGGGCGTTGTGGGTCTGTGACAAGGCCAGCAGCCGCGCCTCGAAGGCCCGTACGAAGGCTTCGGGTTTCTCCACGCCGCGCAGGGTCTGGCGGGCGATGGCCTGCACCGTGGCCAGGGTGTTCTTGACGCGGTGGTTCAGCTCGTCGAGCAGCAGCCGCTGCTGCTCGCCGGCCAGCACCTTGTCCGTGACGTCCGAGCCCTCGACCAGCACGCCGGAGACCGCGCCGTCCGGCTCGACGATCGGCTGGTAGATGAAGTCGAGGAAGCGATCCTCCAGCGGCCCGTCCGGCGTGCGCTGCAGGGCGACCTTGATCTCGCGGCCGACGAAGGCCTCGGCGGTGGCGGTCACCCGGTCGAGCAGCGCCACGAAGCCTTGCTCCACCACCTCGGGCAGGGCCTCGCGCAGCGGCAGGCCGACGACGTCGCGCCAGCCGATCAGCTGGCCGTAGGCGTTGTTGACCAGGTCGAAGCGGTGCTCGGGACCACGCAGCACGGCCATGAAGCTGGGGGCCTGCATGAACAGGCGCCGCAGGTCGTCGTTCTGGGCGCCGGCCGCCCCGGCCCGCAGCAGCACGTCGTCCTGCAGCATGGCCATCTCGCCCCGGCCGAAGGCGACTTCCTTCAGGCGCTGGATGGCGGTGACGTCCTGGGTGTGCTGGACGATGTAGGCGGTCTTGCCGTCGGGACCGGGAATCGGGGTGTGGGTGGCGCTCCAGATCCGGTCCTCGAAGCCGCCGCCCAGATGGTCGGGGCGTTCGATGGCGTAGGGGATCAGCGGCAGGTGGTCGACCTTGCCCAGGTCGCGGGCGCGCAGCAGCGAGCTTTCCAGCCGCTCGCGCGACTCGCCCTGGCCGGGGAAGGCGTCGAACAGGAAGGCGCCGTCGAGCTCGCCCCAGGCGCGGGCCACGGCGTCCAGATAGGCCTGGTTGGCGGCCACGTAGCGCAGCTGGCGGTCCAGCATCATGTACGGGGTCGGCAGACGATCGAACACCGCCGCGAAATCGATCGGCCCGGTCATCGCCTGAAGGTCATCTCCCGTTGAACAGCCAGCGATAACGCAAGCTTTGCTAGAGAGGTTCCTTCATTCTCCCGTCGGGTGAAATGCGAACGTATCTCAAGTAACGGCCGTTTCGTTGACACCCCGGCGCTCGCGCTTAAAAGCGTCCCGCAACGCACAAATCCACAGGTTGGACGTAAAAATGACCGAGACGAGCCGGGGGCTCCCTGAGCGTCCGCTGTCGCCGCACCTCCAGGTCTGGCGCTGGCACATCACCATGGCGTGCTCGATCCTGCACCGCGCCAGCCTGTTCGCCCTCTATGTCGGCGTCCTGCTGCTGGCCGGCTGGGCCCTGGCCCTGGCTTCGGGCCCCGAGCACTACGCCTGCTATACCGACGTGCTGGGTTCGGTGCTGGGCAAGCTGGTGCTGTTCGGCATCACGGTCGCGGTCTTCTACAACGTCGCCTACATCGTCCGTCAGAGCTTCTGGGACCTGGGCAAGGGCTTCGATCCGAAGACGGCCAACCTGACCGGCGTGGTGGTCATCGCCTTCGCGATCGTCGCCGCCGTCGTCACCTGGATCATCGCCTTCGCGACCGGAGCGATCTGACCATGAGCACCTCCAAGAGCCAATTCCGCACCCCGCTGTCGCGCGCGCGCGGCCTGGGCGCCTCGCACCACGGCGTGGGTCACTTCATCTCCGAGCGCGTCTCGGGCCTCGCCCTCGTGCCGCTGTTCATCTGGGGCGCCTTCGCCGGCATCCGCCTGGCCGGCGCCGACTTCGACACGGTCGCCGCCTGGGTGGCGATCCCGATCAACGCCGTCCTGCTGTCGCTGCTGTTCATCGCGCTGCTGGTTCACCTGAAGAACGCCATCCAGGTGGTCATCGAGGACTATGTCGAGGCGTTCGCGCCGAAGGCCGCCCTCGTCATCGGCAACCTCTTCGTCTGCATGCTCGCGGGCGCCGCCGGGATCGTCTCGATCCTGAAGATCGCCTTCACCGGAGCCCTTTGATGTCGGCCTACACGTTCATCGACCACAAGTTCGACGTCGTCGTCGTGGGCGCCGGCGGCTCTGGCCTCCGCGCCGCGCTCGGCGCCGCGCAAGCGGGCCTCAAGACCGCCTGCATCACCAAGGTGTTCCCGACCCGCAGCCACACCGTGGCGGCCCAGGGCGGCATCTCGGCCTCGCTCGGCAACATGGGCCAGGACGACTGGCGCTGGCACATGTTCGACACCGTCAAGGGTTCGGACTGGCTGGGCGACCAGGACGCCATCGAGTACCTGACCCGCAACGCTCCGGCGGCGGTCTATGAGCTCGAGCACTGGGGCGTGCCGTTCTCGCGCACGGCCGAGGGCAAGATCTACCAGCGCGCCTTCGGCGGCATGACCAAGAACTTCGGCGAAGGCCCGATCCAGCGCACCTGCGCGGCGGCCGACCGCACCGGTCACGCCATGCTGCACACGATGTACGGCCAGTCGCTGGCCCACGACACCGAGTTCTTCATCGAGTACTTCGCCCTCGACCTGATCATGGAAGACGGCGCCTGCCGCGGCGTGACCGCGTGGAAGCTCGACGACGGCACCCTGCACCGCTTCCAGGCCCAGACCGTGATCCTGGCCACCGGCGGCTACGGCCGGGCCTACTTCTCGGCCACCTCGGCCCACACCTGCACGGGCGACGGCAACGCCATGGCGCTGCGCGCCGGCCTGCCGCTGCAGGACATGGAATTCGTGCAGTTCCACCCCACCGGCATCTACGGCGCCGGCTGCCTGATCACCGAAGGCGCCCGCGGCGAAGGCGGCTACCTGACCAACTCGGAAGGCGAGCGCTTCATGGAGCGCTACGCCCCGTCGGTTAAGGACCTGGCGCCCCGCGACATGGTCAGCCGCGCGATGACCATCGAAATCCGCGAAGGCCGCGGCGTTGGTCCCAACAAGGACCACATCTTCCTGCACCTCGACCACCTGGATCCGAAGATCCTGGCCGAGCGCCTGCCGGGCATCTCGGAGACGGCGAAGGTGTTCGCCGGCGTCGACGTGACCAAGGCTCCGATCCCTGTGCTGCCGACCGTTCACTACAACATGGGCGGCATCCCGACGAACTACCACGGCGAAGTGGTGACCAAGGCCGGCGACAACCCCGACCAGGTGATCCCGGGCCTGATGGCCGTGGGCGAAGCCGCCTGCGTGTCGGTGCACGGCGCCAACCGCCTGGGCTCGAACTCGCTGATCGACCTCGTGGTGTTCGGCCGCGCGGCCGGCCTGCGCTGCGCCGAGACCCTGGTCCCGGGCGCCAAGCAGCCGGAACTGAAGGCCTCGCAGACCGAAGCGCACATCGCGCGCTTCGACCGCATGCGCAACGCCAACGGCTCGACCCCGACCGCCGAGCTGCGCCTCGAAATGCAGAAGGCGATGCAGGAAGACGCCGCCGTGTTCCGCACCGGCGAGAGCCTGGACAGCGGCGTGGCCCGCCTGCAGGCCGTCTGGGACAAGAAGGGCGACGTCAAGGTTTCCGACCGCGGTCTGGTGTGGAACACCGACCTGATGGAGACCCTGGAGTTCGACAACCTCATCGGCCAGGCGGTCGTGACGGTGAACGGCGCGGCCAACCGCACCGAGAGCCGCGGCGCCCACGCCCGCGAGGACTTCTCCGAGCGCAACGACACCGAGTGGATGAAGCACACCCTGGCCTGGCTCGACAACGAGACCGGCAAGGTCAGCATCGATTTCCGTCCGGTGCACAACTACACGATGTCGCAGGACATCGACTACATCCCGCCGAAGCAACGGGTCTACTAGGGGAACGCAGATGGTCCAGCTCTCTCTTCCCAAGAACTCCCGCGTTCAGAGCGGCAAGCACTGGCCCGCTCCGGCCGGCGCCAAGAACGTGCGCTCGTTCAAGATCTACCGCTACGATCCCGAAACCGGGATGAACCCGCGGTGGGACACCTATGACGTCGACGTCGACGCCTGCGGTCCCATGGTCCTGGACGCGCTGCTCTACATCAAGAACACCATCGACCCGACCTTGGCCTTCCGCCGGTCGTGCCGCGAGGGTGTCTGCGGTTCGTGCGCGATGAACATCGGCGGCCGCAACACCCTGGCCTGCACGCACGGCCACTCGGAGACCCCGGGCAAGGCCGTGCAGATCAGCCCGCTGCCGCACGTGCCGGTGGTCAAGGACCTGATCCCGGACCTGACGCTGTTCTACGCCCAGTACGCCTCGATCGAGCCGTGGCTGCACACCACGACCCCCGAGCCGCAGAAGGAATGGCGCCAGGCCCCGGAAGACCGAGAGAAGCTCGACGGCCTGTACGAGTGCATCCTGTGCGCCTGCTGCTCGACCTCGTGCCCGAGCTACTGGTGGAACGGCGAGAAGTACCTGGGCCCGGCGGCCCTGCTGCACGCCTACCGCTGGCTGATCGACAGCCGCGATGAAGCCACCGGCGAGCGCCTCGACGACCTCGAGGACCCGTTCAAGCTCTATCGCTGCCACACGATCATGAACTGCGCCCAGGTCTGCCCGAAGGGGCTGAACCCGGCCAAGGCCATCGCCTCGATCAAGAAGATGCTGGTGGAGCGGGTGGTCTGAGGACTGCCCGGGCCTTCGGTCTCGCCGCATTCCTGTGGGGCGCGGCCGAGGGCTTCCTGTTCTTCGTCGTTCCGGACGTGCTCATAAGCCTCGTCGCTCTGCGGCGAGGCTTTCGCATGGGGGCCATGGCCAGCCTGGCCACGGCCCTGGGGGCGATGGTCGGCGGGGCGGCCATGTGGCTGTGGAGCGCTAGCGCGCCCGGCCCGGCGCTGAAGGCGGTGGCCGCCGTGCCGTCGGTCTCCGACGCCATGATCGACAAGGCTAGGGGCGACATGGCCCGCGAGGGCTGGGTCCTGGCCAGCCTGAAGGGGCCGCTGACCTCGACGCCCTACAAGGTCTATGCGGCCTTGGCCCCGCAGGCGGGCGCGAGCCTGCCGGCCTTCGCCGCCGCGGCCCTGCCTGTTCGCCTGCCGCGCTTTCTGCTCGTGGCGGCGGCGTTTTCGCTGATCGGCGCCATGATGCGGGGCCGGGTCGGTCCGAAGACTGCGCTGGCCGTCTTCACGACGGGCTGGGTGCTGTTCTATGGCTGGTTCTGGATGACCCGTCCCGGCTAGCGCCGGCTTGCAAAAGATGACGGGGTCGTCAATTTTGTTCCGTGCGGGAGACAAACGCGTTGAGTGAAGCGGTCGTGAGCGATCCGAAGGCCAAGGTGGTGATCGTCGGCGCCGGCCATGCCGGCGGCTCGGCCGCCGCCTTCCTGCGCCAGTACGGCCACGAGGGCCCGATCGTGCTGATCGGCGAAGAGCCGCTGCTGCCCTACCAGCGCCCGCCGCTTTCGAAGGCCTGGCTGAAGGGCGAGGCCGACGCCGACAGCTTGGCCCTGAAACCCCAGGAATGGTACGCCGAGGCCAATGTCGCCCTGCGCCTGCAAGGCGTGGCGACCAGTCTCAACCGCGGCGACCGCACCGTGAGCCTCGCCTCGGGCGAGGTCATCACCTACGACTTCCTCATCCTCGCCACCGGCGCCCGGGCCCGCGAACTGCCGATCCCCGGCGCGGATCTGGCCGGCGTGCTGGCCCTGCGCACGGCGGCCGACGCGGAAAGCCTGAAGGCCGCCCTGGGCGAGGGCAAGCGCCTGGCCGTGGTCGGCGGCGGCTATGTGGGCCTTGAAGCGGCCGCCTCGGCCCGCGCCCTGGGCGCGGAGGCCACGATCATCGAGCGCGAGAGCCGCGTGCTGGCCCGCGTCGCCTGCGACACGCTGTCGACCTTCTTCCAGGACTATCACGGCGCGCGCGGCGTGAAGTTCGAGCTGAACGCCAATGTCGAGGCGTTTGAAGGCGAGAACGGCCATGTGACCGGCGTGCGCCTGAAGGGCGGCGAGGTCGTGGCCTGCGATGCGGCCCTGGTCGGCGTCGGCGCCCATCCCAATGTCGAGCTGGCCCAGGACGCGGGCCTGGAGTGCACGGGCGGCATCGTCGTCGATCTGGAGGCCCGCACCAGCGACCCGCGCGTCTTCGCCATCGGCGACGTCGCCCACCGGCCGCTGCCGCTGTACGAGCGCCAGTTCCGTCTCGAAAGCGTGCCCAACGCCCTGGAACAGGCCAAGCAGGCGGCCGCCGCCATCGTCGGCCGCGCGGGCCCCGCGCCGGAGGTGCCGTGGTTCTGGTCCGACCAGTACGACCTGAAGCTCCAGATCGCCGGCCTGCCGTTCGACGCCGACAGCACCATCGTCCGCGGCGACGTGGCCGCCGCCAGGTTCGCCGTCTTCCACCTCAAGGGCGACCTCGTCCAGGCCGTGGAAGCCGTCAACGCGCCGCCCGAGTTCATGGCCGGCAAACAATTGATCGCCAAGCGGACGCCCGTGTCTAAGACAAAGCTGTCCGATCCGGCGATATCCATGAAGGAAGTGGCGGCCTGAAAGCCGCCCGCTAGCTACGCAGGGGAACCATGGCCAAGATCACCTACATCGAATTCGACGGGACCGAGCACGTCCTCGAGGTCAAGCCGGGCCTGACGGTCATGGAAGGCGCCGTGAAGAACAACGTCCCGGGCATCGACGCCGACTGCGGCGGCGCCTGCGCCTGCGCGACCTGCCACGTCTATGTGGACGACGCCTGGACCGACAAGACCGGCGACAAGTCGGCCATGGAGGAGTCGATGCTCGACTTCGCCGAGAACGTCGAGCCCAACAGCCGGCTGTCCTGCCAGATCAAGGTCAGCGACGCGCTGGACGGCCTGGTCGTGCGCCTGCCGGAAAGCCAGCACTAAGCTGCCTGTGCGAGGGGATCTTCAGCGGCTCGGGACGAGCCGCCGGATCCCCTCTTGCATTTCTAGGAGCGCCTCGACGACGTGCTGGTCGCGGATCATCGCGCGCGCATAGGCCTCCACGCGCGGCAGCGCCTCGATCGGATCGATCCCGAGACGGCTGCCCGTGATCCGGGCGGCCAGCAGCGCTGGCGCGATCGCGCAGTCGGCGTGAGACAGTGATCCGCCGACGGCGTAGGGGCCGTCTTCCAGCAGGTCGTCGAGCATGGACAGGGCGTCGGTCAGCTGCTCAAGCAGCCGGCGGTTCTCCGTCGGGCTCTGGGAAGGGCTTTGGGGCGCAGCCAGGGCGACCATCGGCGGCATCAGGTAGAGATCGGCCACCCGCACCAGCTGCCGCGCCCGCGCGCGCTCCAGGACGTCGGCGGGCAGCAGCGGGCGCGCCTGGGGAAAGAGCTCCTCCAGCAGCTCCAGGATGACGGCCGACTCCCACACCGCCTCGCCGTCGTCGAGGATCAGCACCGGCACGCGGCCCGTCGGGC
This sequence comes from Caulobacter radicis, assembly GCF_003094615.1. GTDB lineage: Bacteria > Pseudomonadota > Alphaproteobacteria > Caulobacterales > Caulobacteraceae > Caulobacter > Caulobacter radicis. The sequence goes on from NZ_QDKO01000011.1 coordinate 42,677, forward strand.
TGACGTCGCGAAACCGCCGATCGTTCGGCCAGCCTGACGGCGGCGGGACGATCTCGACGTCCAGGCCCTTGGCCCGGACCGCGATCCTGACCCGGGTCGCGAAGGGCGAGGCCGGAAGGCTGATCAACTGCATGGAAGGCCCCTCTCAAGCGAGGGCGCGACCTTCGCGCGGCCCGGCGCGGCTTGCAACCGAAGGGATCAGACCCCCTTGGCGCTCGCCGTCGTCGGCGCGGCGGCGATCGGGCCCTGGCTCAGGGTCGGATCCCTGGCGATCACCCGGCGGGCCAGGATCTCCGAGCCGCTGCCCGTCAGGTGGCCGTAGTCGAACTGCACCGGATAGCCCTTGGGGTCGATCTCCAGGCAGTGGCCGGCCGGGCACATGGCCGAGGCCAGCGACACGTAGCGGGCGCCCTTCGTGCGGGCCAGCTTGCCGATCTCGCGGTCGACGCCGCTGACGTCGATGCGCTGCTCGTCGACGAAGTCCGGATCGTGCAGGCGGTCGGAGACGGCCAGCAGGCGGGGCAGGGGCGAGCGGTACTCGATGATCGGGCCGAACACGATGACGTCCAGGCCCTGGCCGCGCAGGCGGGTCAGGGTGGCCTCCAGCCGCGGCAGGTCCTCGCGCTTCCAGCGGGCGGCCAGCACCACGGTGTCGACCTTGTGGGCCGGCAGGTAGGTGTCGAACATCCGGTCCATCAGCGCCACGCAGCGCTCCTCGGCCGAGCCGGGGTGGGTCAGGGTCGGCTTGCAGCCCGAGGCGGTGGCCTGCATCACGTTGACGCCCGGCATGGCCTTGGCCAGGCCGTACCACAGGTGGGCGGCGTGGCTGTCGCCGATCAGCAGGTAGTCGCGGCGCCTGGGATCCTGCTTCACGCAGGCCATGTCGAAGTCGTCGACGGTCGAGCCCGACGGCAGGAAGCAGGTGCCCTCGCGCATCTGGCGGTGGCTCTTGTCGGTCAAGAGGTCGGCGATCTGCTGGACGCGCGGCGAGTAGCGGAAGGAGAGGCCATGGTCGACCTGGCCGGCCACGCCCACGGCGACCAGCACGGCCGCGGCCGCGCCGGCGGCCTGGAACAGCGCCTTGCGGGGCAGCTTCAGCGGACCGACGCGGAACGGCCGCTCGATCAGCCACCACGAGATCGTCGCCAGCACCAGCGAGACCAGCACCGTGCCGACCTTGATCGCCATGGCCGGAGCGCCGCCGAACAGGAAGCTGTTCATCTGGGCGCCGACCATCACCGGCCAGTGCCACAGGTACAGCGAGTAGGAGATCAGGCCGACGAACACCACCGGCCGCCACGACAGCAGGCGGCCCATCAGCGTCGGCCCCGTCTCGCCGGCGGCGATGACCAGCGCCGCGCCCAGGCAGGGCAGCAGGGCGGCCGCGCCGGGGAACGGCATCTGCTCGCGGTAGAAGAGCACCGCAGCCCCGATCATGGCCAGGCCCGAGAGGGCGGCGGCTTCCCGCAGCCAGGTGGCGCGGATCTTCGGAACCATGCCCAGCGCCAGCACCGAGCCGATCATCAGCTCCCAGGCGCGGTTGTGCGGCAGGTAGAAGGCCGCGCTGGGCGCCAGGGCGACGCTGGCCACGGCGCTGGCGAACGAGGCGGCCATCAGGCCCCAGATGATCGGCTTCAGCCGGGTGGGGAACACCCGCAGCAGGAACGACAGCAAGAGCGGGAAGACGATGTAGAACTGCTCTTCCACCGACAGCGACCAGGTGTGCAGCAGAAGCTTGGTCGAGGAGTCGGAGTCGAAATAGCCGGCCTGGGTCCAGAAGAAGACGTTCGAGGCCGAGAACACCGCCGCGATCAGGCTGCGGGCGTATTCCAGCATCTCGCCGGGCAGCAGGGTGAAATAGGCCAGGGCCGTGGCCGCGACCAGCACCGCCAGCAGGGCCGGGGCGATCCGCCGGACCCGCCGCTCGTAGAACCGCAGCAGCGAGAAGTCGCCCCGGGAGAGCTCGGCGAAGATGTTGCCGGTGATCAGGTAGCCGGAGATGACGAAGAACACGTCCACCCCGACGAAGCCGCCGGGCAGCTGGTTGAAGCCGGCGTGGAAGGCGACCACCGGCAGCACGGCCACGGCGCGCAGGCCGTCGATGTCCTTGCGGTACTGCATCCGTCTATCCCCGTGGCGCCGATACTGGGCCGATCGCGTCTTGGGCCGATCGCGCGCGTCCCGCCCCCGCGCGTCAACGTCAACCTTGGATCGAGGGGGATAGGGCCGGCTTGTGACCGTTGCTTGTTCGACCGGCGGGGAAGCTGTGGAAAGGTTGTGCAGCCAAAGCTTGACCATTGACGGTTGCGCGCGAGGCGCGGCGAGGGTCGCACTCCTCCCGCCCGGCGGGCGCGCGAACGCGGCCTGAAGGACGGGGCCGGTCTCAGGGGAAGGGCGGGCGGCCGCCTGGGTGGCTCGAACGCATGACCTGTCCGCTACGAAACAGATGCGTACGACTGCACCGCTCACCCGGCTTGGTCGGCGATTGCGATGATATCCAGGGAGTTAGCTTGCGATGAGGGCCTTTCGCCCGACGACTTGCCACTCTCCATCGATTTTCCGCAGAAGCACCAGATACGCGCCGCCGCCAAACCGATTGGTGGAGGTAACTATTTCGACCAGCGCCTCGTCGCCGGTCGCATTCAAGGCGGGAAGGGAGATGCGTTGAACGAATTTCTGCTTACCTTCAAAGCCAGCAGTGGCGAGAAGGTCCTGGGCCTGGGCAGCGGATATTAGGGTCGCTCCCGCTGCCGCCTTTTGGCGAGCATTCTCGCACACGAGAGCTGACTGACCTCGCGATGCTTCGAAAGTGGAGAGGGTGGAGGTTTGTGGCCGCTCGCCCCGCCACTCGATGCCCAGCACCCCGGGCCTTAACGCAATGCTGAACGGGCGCGTCGCCTCAGGGCTATAGTAGACATCACCTGCGGGAGGGGCCGGGATGGCCGCCACAGCCGCGTCACATCGCGACTGGCGGACCCGCGCCTCATGATCCGCAGCAGAACCCGCAGTTCCGATCGCGCCGGCGGCCAGCAACAAGGCTATCATCGTCATGCTTTACCTCGGAACGGTCCCACCTAACCATTGGTTTAGCTCAGCGTCGTGTTGTCGTGTCTTCGATGAGCACCCGGCGAAGGGTCCTAGAGGCGGCGTCATGCTCGCTGGTCGCCTTGCTGATCAGTAAATCTTGCAGCGTTAGGGCGCGCTCGACGCGGTCGGTTGACAGATCGCCCAGCAACACAGGCAACTGCTCGCGCTATTGCAACGATCTGTTCGAGTATAGCGTGCGCAAGAGATTTGCTGAAGCGACGTTCTTTGTTCGTGCCGCGGCACATATGCACCGTTTCGCTCACGCAGGGGGAAGTGGCGAGGTTGTGCGACCTGCTGATTTTGCTGAGCATTCCCAGCTAAGCATAAAATGGTGCCGCCTAGGTGACTCGAACACCTGACCTACGCATTACGAATGCGCCGCTCTACCGGCTGAGCTAAGGCGGCCCACGGCGCGTCGGCAGAATCGCCGGGCGCGAGGAGCGGCCTATTTAGCGGGGCGCGGGCCGCTTGCCAAGCGTCGTCGTGCGCCTGTGTTGCGACGGGGCGCCGGAGCGGGGCCGGGGGCGTCGGGCGAGGGCGGGTCGTCGAGTTCGCCGGGGTCGTCCAGGGCCGGGTGGTCGAGGAACGGGATCAGGGCCCCGCCGGTCTCGGCGGCGTGCACGAAGGCGGTGGATTCGGCCAGGGTCGACTGGGCGTAGGCCGAGGGGAGCTGCGGCAGGTCGCTCATCGTGCGCTCGCGGCGCTCGAAGCGCGGGTGGATCAGCTCGCCGGTCTCGGCGTAGCTGGCGGCAAGGCGAGCCCAGTCCTCGCGGCCGTAGGCGAAGGCCTGGCCCTCGGGGTCGAGATCGCTCCAGTCGGGCTCCTGCGGGGCGGCCACGCCCCGGGCGACCCAGGCGCGGGCTTCGTCGGGCTCGGCGCAGGCGAAGGCGACGCGGGCCATCAGGCCGGCCAGGCGGGCGGTGGGGGAGGCTTCCTCGGGCAGCAGGCGGGCGGCGGCGCGGGCGGCGACCGGGTCGCCGCCGATCAGGGCGCTCTCGACCTTGAGGATGCGGCTCTCGCGGGCCTCGGGCTTGAGCTGGGCCAGGGCGGCGAGGCGGGCGGCGCGGGCCTTGGGCGTCTCGCTGGTCTTGAGGTCGCGATAGGCCAGCCACAGGGCCGGGTGGGGCGAGCCCTTCCAGGCGGTCTCGATCAGGGTTCCAGCCTTGGCGGCCTTGCCGTCGGCGGCCAGCAGGCGGGCGGCCATGACCACGCCGGGGGCGAAGTCGGACTTCAGCTTCACCGACTGCAGGGCGAAGTCGAGGGCCTGGTCGACAGCCTTGGGATCGTCGCTCTCCTCCAGGCTCGCCGCGGAGGCGGCCAGCAGGGCGGCGCGGGCGCGCTCGGCGACCACGGGCGAGACGATCTTGCGCTCCTGGCCGCCCTGGACCAGTTGCAGGGCCGCGGCCCAGTCGCCGGCCTCGAGCCGGGCCTCCAGCAGGGCGCGCCAGGCCCACAGGGCCGAGCGGGCCAGGCCGTAGGCGGTCTCGGCGTGCTTGAGGGCCAGGACCCGGTCGCCCTCGGCCAGGGCCAGTTGCATCAGGCCGCGCAGGCCGGCGAGACGCATTTCCGGAAAGCCCAGCATGGCGTTCCAGGCCTGGCGGGCGGCGGCGGTGTCGCCGGCGGCCTCGGCGGCCTGGGCGGCCAGCACGCGGACGAGGGCGGGGGCGTCGTCGTTGAGATCGGCGGCCTTCTGGGCCAGGCGCCGGGCTTCGGAGCCGTCGCCGGCGGCCACCGCGAGAAAGCCGCGCGACAGGGCCTCGGTCGCCTGCTTGCGGCGGGCCTCGGCGCGAGCGCGGGCGGCGCGGCGGGGGGCCTCGATAATCCACAGCAGGCCGCGCCACAGGGCGGCGGCGACCAGGGCCAGCAGCAGGGTCAGCAGGGCGGCGGCGGCGGCCGTCATCTCGACCCGCCAGCCCAGCCATTCCAGGCTGGCCGCGCCCGGCTCGCCGGTCAGCGAGACCACGATCACGGCGATGACCGCGATCAGGACCAGGGCGAGGAGGGCGCGGATCATCGGGAGGCCCCGGGGGGGGGCGCGGGGGTGGAGGTCTCGGGGGAGGTCGCCGGCGCGGCCCCGGCCAGGCGGGCGTTCTGCTGGGCGCGCGAGACCTGCATCAGGCCGGCCAGGGCCTCGTCACGAACGGCGGCGACCAGGCGGTCGATCTCGGCCCGGCGCTCGGCCTCGGCCCGCCAGGCGGCGAGCACGGGGCGGGCGCTGGGCGGCAGGGCGTCGAGGGCGCGCAGGGCGCCGGTCAGGTCGCCGGCGTCGAGCCGGGCCTCGGCGCGGGCCAGCACGGCGTCGGGGCCGCTTCCGACCGTCGAGCCGACCTGGCGGATGGTGACCACGCGCGACAGGGCGTGTTGCAGCTTGGCCAGGGCGCCGGCGTCGGGACCCGGCTCGTGGGCGGCGACCGAGGCGCGGCCGGCCAGGTCGTCGAAGCCGGCGGCCAGGCCCGCCAGCGTCGGGGCGCCCTGGCGGGCCAGGCGTTCGAGGGCGCGCACCTCCGATGACGGCGGCAGCACGCGTTCGAGGGCGGCGACGGCGTCGGCGAAGGGCTCTCCGCCCTGCGCGGCCTGCGCCAGGCTGGCGGCGGCCAGGGCCGCGCCGGCCGAGTCCAGCGTGCGCTGCTGGCCCGATTCGAGCAGGGCGATGCGCGCCTCCAGCCGGTCGACCTCGGCCGAGGGGGAGGGAGCGGGCGGGGCGGCGACCACCGGGGCGTCGGCGGCGGGCGCCGCGAAGCCGGCGGCGACCGGCTGCTGGGCGGCCGGCGGGGTTTGCGGCGCGGCGTCCTTCCTGGTGAACCAGGTCGGGCCGAAGCGGGCGATGGCGACGCCCGCGCCGACGCAGGCGATGCACAGCACGATCATCACCCAGAACATCGGGCCCAGCAGGGGCTGGCGGGCGTAGAGGGCCGGGTCGCTGGGGGCGGCGATTTCGGCGGGGTCGGGGGCTGCGCTCATGATCCCCATTCGTGCCCCACGCGCGATTTGGGTGCAACTTCGCCTTAAGGCGAGATGAGCTCGAACAACGCTGTTTCGCGAGGGCGCGGCGCGGCGGCCACAGGCCCCAGACGTCCGTCGGCGGAGAGAGGGGCCAGCGGCGCGGCCACGGCCGGCGACAGGCACAGCGCCCGCAGGCCCGGCGCGGGATGCGCCATCAGCAGGGCGGCCAGCGCCCGTGCGGCCTTGGGCGAGTGCAGCAGCACGGCGCGAAGGTCTTCGAGCGCCGCCAGGGTTTCGGCGGCCGGGGCGCGGACGACGCTTTCGTAGACGGCGACGGTGCGGGCCTCGATCCCGGCGCGGACCAGGGGCGAGACGAGGTCGCCGGCCGGTTCGGCGGCGGCCGGATGCAGCACCGTCCCTTCGAAACCCGTGTGGTGGGCGGCGATCAGGGCGGCCAGGGCGGCGACGTCGCCTTCGGCCGATTCGATGCGCGAGAAGCCGGCCTCGGCGGCCAGGTCGGCGGTGGCGGCCCCGACGGCGAACACCGGCAGGCCGCGCTGGGCGCTGGCCCGGGCGAAGGCGGCCACGCCGTTGCGGCTGGTGAAGGCCAGGGCCCCGACGCCGGCCAGGTCCGCCGTCCACGGCAGGTCGCGGACCTCGAGCAGCGGGTCGATCAGCGGCGAAAAGCCCAGCGCCGAAAGGCGCGCGGCGGTGGCCTCGGCGCCGGGCCGGGCGCGGGTGATCCAGACGCGGCGCGCGTCCGGGCTCATTCCGTCGGCGCGATGATGGCGTCGCCGCCCTCGGCCTTGACCGCCGCGCCCAGCGACAGGCCCAGGGCCAGCGCCTGGCCGGCGTCGTCGTCGCCGGTCAGCACCACCTCGCCCTCGTGGCGGACGCGCAGGACGCCGTCGGGGCTGAGGGCCTCGACCAGCAGGGAGAGGCGCGGGCCGTCGAGGCGGCCATAGGCGCCGACGGCCGTACGGCACGAGCCTTCGAGGGCGTAGAGCGCGCCGCGCTCGGCGGCCACGGCGATGGTGGTCGGGCGGCAGCGGATGGCGGCCAGCCAGGGGGCGTCGACGTCCTCGGCCCGGCTTTCGATGGCCAGGGCGCCCTGGCCCGGGGCGGGCGGGGCGGCCAGCGGGTCGAGCCAGCTTTGCGGGATGTGGCCCATGCCCAGGCGGTTGAGGCCCGACTGGGCCAGCAGGATGGCGTCGGCCTCGCCGCGCTCGAGCTTGGCGAGGCGCGTGTCGACATTGCCACGCAGCATGACGACGTCGAGGTCGGGGCGCACGTGCAGGGCCTGGGCCTGGCGACGCAGGGAGGCGGTGCCCAGGCGCGCGCCGTGGGGCAGGTCTTCCAGCCGCTGGGCGACCTTGCTGATGAAGGCGTCGCGGGGGTCTTCGCGTTCGGGCGTGGCGGCCAGGACGAGGCCCGGCGGCAGCTCGGCCGGCATGTCCTTCAGCGAATGCACCGCGCAGTCGATGCGGCCGTCGAGCAGGGCCTCCTCGATCTCCTTGGTGAACAGGCCCTTGCCGCCGATCTCCATCAGCCGGCGGTCCTGGATGCGGTCGCCGCTGGTGACGATCGGGATCAGCTGGGCGTAGCTCGCGATCTCCTCTGGACCGGCGTCCAGCGGCGCGCCGAGGGCGTGGGCGATCCGCGCCTGCATGTGGCCGGACTGGGCGAGCGAGAGCTTCGAGCCGCGCGCGCCGATGCGGATGGGTTGCCGGGACACGGTCGGGACGTTACCTGCATGCGAAAGACAAGCCTTCGCTGCTACAGGAGCGGCGGGAACCCCGCAACCGAATGACAACCCTTACGAACTCGGGCCTCACGGTCCTCGGACTGGAGACCAGCTGCGACGAGACCGCCGCCTCGGTGGTGCGCCGCAGCGCGGACGGCCGCGTCGAGGTGCTGTCGTCGATCGTCGGCACCCAGTTCGAGCAGCACGCCCCGTTCGGCGGGGTGGTGCCCGAGATCGCCGCCCGCGCCCATGTCGAGGTGATCGACAGCGTCGCCGCCCAGGCCATGCGCGCGGCCGGCATCGGCTATGACGCGCTGGACGGCGTGGCGGCCACGGCTGGTCCGGGCCTGGTCGGCGGGGTGATGGTCGGCCTGGCCTTCGGCAAGGCGGTGGCCCTGGCCCGCGACCTGCCGCTGGTGGCGGTCAATCACCTGGAAGGCCACGCGGTGTCGGCCCGCCTGGGCGCGGAGATCGCCTATCCCTTCCTGCTGCTGCTGGTTTCCGGCGGGCACTGCCAGCTGCTGGAAGTCGGCGGGGTGGGCGCCTGCAAGCGCCTGGGCACCACCATCGACGACGCGGCCGGCGAGGCCTTCGACAAGATCGCCAAGAGCCTGGGCCTGCCCTATCCGGGCGGTCCGGCGCTGGAAAAGCTGGCCAAGTCCGGCGATGCGTCGAAGTACGAGCTGCCGCGCGCCCTCCTGGGCCGCAAGGACTGCGACTTCTCGTTCTCGGGGCTGAAGACGGCGGCCGCCCGCATCGCCGCGACCCTGACGACGGACCAGGAGCGCGCGGATCTCGCCGCCGCCGTGCAGTTCGCCATCGCCCGCCAGCTTTCCGAGCGCACCGACCGGGCCATGAAGCTCTATGCCGAAGGCCACGCGGCCGGCGAGCGCCGCTTCGTCGTCGCCGGCGGGGTGGCCGCCAACGGCGCGGTTCGCGCGGCGCTGCTGAAGGTGTGCGAGGACAACGGCTTTTCGTTCGACGCCCCGCCTCTGGCCTACTGCACCGACAACGCCGCCATGATCGCCCTGGCCGGGGCCGAGCGCCTGGCGGCGGGCATTTCCGACGATCTGGACGCCGTGGCGCGTCCCCGCTGGCCCCTCGACGAGGCCGCGGCGTTATCCAATCCGAGCAACAGTTTCGGTCGAAAGGGAGCCAAGGCATGAGCTTCAAGCACGCGGGCGTCGTCGGCGCCGGGGCGTGGGGCACGGCCCTGGCCCAGGTGGCCACGCGCGCCGGCCTCGAGGTGACCTTGCAGGCCCGCGAGCCCGAGGTCGTCGCCTCGATCGCCGCCCAGCGCGAGAACACCCTGTTCCTGCCGGGCGTGACGCTGGAGCCGGCGATCACCGCCGTGTCCGACATGGCGGGCCTGGCCGACTGCGATCTGATCCTGGCCGTGCCGCCGGCCCAGCACCTGCGCTCGGCCATGGCCGCGTTGGCCCCGCATCTAAAGCCCGGCGTTCCGGTGGTGCTGTGCTCCAAGGGCGTCGAGCAGGGCTCGCTGAAGCTGATGACCGAGGTGGCGGCCGAGGCCCTGCCGGGCGTGGCCATCGCCGTGCTGTCGGGTCCCAGCTTCGCCGGCGAGGTCGCGCGCGGCCTGCCCGCCGCCGCCACCCTGGCCTGCGAGGACGAGGCCCTGGGCAAGGCGATCGTCGAGGCCATCGCCATCCCGACCTTCCGTCCCTACTGGGCCGCCGACGTGATCGGCGCCGAGGCCGGCGGGGCCGTCAAGAACGTCCTGGCCATCGCCTGCGGCATTTCCGAGGGCAAGGGCCTGGGCCGCAACGCCCACGCCGCCCTGATCACCCGCGGCTTCGCCGAGCTGACCCGCCTGGCGGTCGCCGCCGGCGGCAAGGCCGAGACGGTGGCGGGCCTGTGCGGCCTGGGCGACCTGGTGCTCACCTGCTCGTCCAGCCAGTCGCGCAACATGAGCGTCGGCCTGGCGCTGGGCGCGGGCCAGACCCTGGAGCAGGCCCTGGCAGGCAAGGTCAGCGTGGCCGAAGGCGTCGCCTCGGCCCCGGCCGTCCGCGCCCTGGCCCGCAAGCTCGGAGTCGAAACCCCGATCTGCGAAGCCGTCGCCGCCATCCTGGCCGGCGAAGTCGACGTCGACAGCGCCATCCTTGGTTTGCTCTCCCGCCCGCTGAAGGCGGAGTAAGCGATCAAGATCCTCCCCCTATGGGGGAGGTGGCGCGAAGCGCCGGAGGGGGGGCATTTTCAGCTTTCGAGGCGCTGGCCGTCTCGGCGGTCACTCCCCCCTCCGTCGGCTGCGCCGACACCTCCCCCACAGGGGGAGGATCCACTCATCTTCTGGAAGGAACCCGCCCATGCCGCTCTACGCCATCGTCTGCAAGGACAAGCCCGGCGCGCTCGAAACCCGCCTGGCCGTGCGCCCCAAGCACCTGGAATACCTGGCCCAGTCGGCCAATCTGAAGCTGGCCGGCGCCCTGCTGAACGACGAGGGCAATCCGATCGGCTCGATCCTGGTGGTCGAGGCCGACGATGTGTCCGTGGCCCAGGCCCAGGCCGACAACGACCCCTACACCGCCGCCGGCGTCTTCGAGAGCGTCGAGATCAATCCCTGGCGCCTGGCCGTCGGCTCGGTCTGACGCCCCTGATGGACGACAATCCCGCCCGCCCCGCGCCCGGCCAGGCGATCTGCGCCCTGGCCGACATCCCCGAGCCGGGCGCGGCGGGTTTCCGTTACCGTGAGGGGCAGGCGATGTTCGCCGGCTTCGTCGTCCGCAAGGACGGCGGGGTGTTCGGCTATGTCGACAGCTGCCCCCACGCCGGCTGGCCGCTGGCCGGGATCAACGGCCGCTTCCTGACCCGCGAGAACGACCTGATCCTGTGCGCCGGCCACGCGGCCCTGTTCCGCATCGCCGACGGCGCCTGCGTGGCGGGCCCCTGCGCCGGCAAGCACCTGACCGTCTGGCCCATCACGGTCGAGGACGGCCAGGTCCTGGCGGCCTGACCCTTCCTTAACCGATGGTCGGCTAACGTCTCTCGACCTTAGGGCGTGGCAGCCGAAAGTGGAGGCCGGTTTCGGCGACCGCCACGCCCCAGACGAGAGGAGCGCGCCGCCATGGCCGACGGATCGACCCCTGCTTTCGACGCCGAACTGACCGACGCCGTCGACGCGCGCGGCGCGGGGGCCAAGCTGCGCTCGCTGGGCAAGATCAATCCGCGCCTGGCCCCGCAGCTGGCCCGCACCATGCTGGGCAAGGCCCGCGACAACGACAGCGCGGGCGCCTTCTCGACCTATTGCGAGACCAAGGGCTTCGAGTTCACCTCGGCCTGGGCCGCCAACAACATTCCCTTCGTGGCCCCGCTGCTGCGCGACTTCATGGCCAAACGCCCGGCCGGCGGCCCCAAGACGCGCTACATGGAGATCGGCGCCTATGAGGGCCGCAACCTGGCCTTCATGGACTGGATGTTCCCCGATCGCCTCGACGTGACGGTGATCGACCCCTGGTTCGACGAGGGCCTGAACCCGGAAGAGAAGTACCTGGCCGTCGAGCCGCGCTTCCACCGCAACATGGCCCGCACCACCTTCGGCAAGGTGGCGACGCACAAGGGCTTCTCGACCTACGAGCTGCCCAAGATGCTCGAGGCGGGCGACAAGTTCGACCTGATCTATGTCGACGGCAGCCACACCGCCCTGGCGGTGATGATCGACCTGTGCTGCTGCGCCAGCCTGCTGGAAGTGGGCGGCATGATGGTGCTCGACGACTATTGGCACGACATCAGCGAGATCGGCGGCCCGGGCGTGAAGCAGGCCGTCGACCACTTCCACGCCGCCTTCGGCCGCTATTTCGAGGTCGCGGCGGTCTATCGCCAGGTGGCCCTGGTCAAGACGGCCGAGATCCCGCGCTAGGCGTGGATCGGGGGGCAGTCGTAGTGCGTGGCCCTCGTCCTTCGACAGGCTCAGGATGAGGACCATTGGAAGGCCGCGGCAGTAGAAAAACCTCATCCTGAGCTTGTCGAAGGACGAGGTTTTTCTCGAGCGCCGAATGTCGGGCCGCGCTAGGGCCAAGCCTCGGGGTCGATCAACCGCGCGCGGGCTGGTATGGGCTGCGCACGGAGTTTCTGACCACATGACCGATACGATTTCCGACGCCGTGGCCGTGGGCCGCCGGGTGCTGAGCATCGAGGCCCAGGCCCTGACCCAGATGGCCGACGAGCTGGGCGAAGCCTTCGCCCGCGCCGTCCAGGTGATGCACGAGGCCAAGGGCCGTATCGTCTGCACCGGCATGGGCAAGTCGGGCCACGTGGCGCGCAAGATCGCCGCCACCCTGGCCTCGACCGGCAGCCAGGCGATGTTCGTCCATCCGGCCGAGGCCAGCCACGGCGACCTTGGCATGATCGGTCCCGACGACGTGGTGCTGGCCCTGTCGAAGTCGGGCGAGGCGCGCGAACTGGCCGACACCCTGGCCTACTGCAAGCGCTTCTCGATCCCGCTGATCGCCGTCACCGCCGTCGCCACCAGCCAGCTGGGCCAGGCCGGCGACGTGCTGCTGCTGCTGCCCGACGCGCCGGAGGCGACGGCGGAGGTCAACGCCCCGACCACCTCGACGACCCTGCAGATCGCCCTGGGCGACGCGCTGGCCGTGGCGCTGCTGGAAAGCCGCGGCTTCACCGCCAGCGACTTCCGCGTCTTCCACCCCGGCGGCAAGCTGGGCGCGATGCTGCGCACCGTGGCCGACCTGATGCACGGGCAGGGCGAACTGCCGCTGATCGGGCAGGGCGCGCCGATGAGCGAGGCCCTCTTGGTGATGAGCCAGAAGCGCTTCGGCGCGGTCGGCGTCATCGACGCCGCCGGCGCCCTCGTAGGCCTGATCACCGACGGCGACCTTCGCCGCCACATGGACGGCCTGATGACCCACGCCGCCGGCGAGGTGATGACCAAAAGCCCGCTGGTGATCGGCCCGCACGCCCTGGCCGCCGAGGCCCTGAAGGTGATGAACGAACGCCGGATCACCGTGCTGTTCGTCGTCGAGGGCGGCTGCCCGGTGGGCGTGCTGCATGTGCACGACCTGCTGCGGGCGGGGGTTATCTAGGCGGCGCCCAAACTTCCCGTCATTCCCGCCCTTGTGGCGGGAACCCCTCTGTCAGCCGCAAGGGCGGATGGGGCGGACTGCCAAGCAGTCCGCTTGCGACTTCACGTGCGATCGGAACCAGGGGTTCCCGCCACAAGGGCGGGAATGACGGGAGGTAAAAGATTACGGCCGCACCTCGCCGCCAAACGCCGCCAGGTCCTTGATCAGCGACACGACCGCCTGCTCGACCAGCTCGCCGCCCTTCTCGGGCGTGGCCAGGGCGGGATCGGAGCCCATGCGACCGTCGGCGTAGCGGGCGCGGAAGTCCAGGGCCTCGCGGATCGGGCCGGTGGGGGCGATCTTGGGCTCGTACTCGGCCGTCTTGATGCTGTCCGGATAGCCCCACTGGGTGACGGCGATCTCGGACGGGGTGGCGTGGCTGCCGTGGCCGACCGGGAATTGGCGCATGGCGAGCGCGTTGACGCCGTCGAGGTCCCACCAGTTCTTCAGCTTCATGGCGAAGGGGCAGCGCTCCTTGCGGAAGCTGTATTCGGCGTAGATCTCCGAGAACGCCGCCTCGATGGTGGCGACGTTGCCGCCGTGGCCGTTGAGGAAATAGATCTTCTCGAAGCCGTGGGCGCCCAGCGAGCGGGTCCAGTCACCGATGGCGGCCATGAAGGTCGACGGGCGCAGGAAGATGGTGCCCGGGAAGGCCAGGTGGTGCTGGGCCATGCCGACGTTGAAGGTCGGCGCCACCAGCACCTCGTCCGAGCGCTTGCTGGCCTCGTGGGCGATGATCTCCGGGCACAGCCAGTCGGTGCCAAGCAGGCCCGTGGGGCCGTGCTGCTCGTTGGAGCCGATCGGCACGATCACCGTCTTCGAGCGCTGGAGGAAGGCTTCGATCTCGGGCCAGGTCGAGAGGGCGAGCAGCATGGCGGGGTACTCCGGAAGACGTCGGCGGCCGGCGTTGCGACCGGCTTTTCCAGCGCTTTACGCCCGAAGTCGGGCTTCGCCGACCCCCAATCTGGCGAAACGGCGTGCGGCCGGACGACGGCGCACTCGACCTGCGCGTGCTTGCCCAGGGGCGCCTGCCGCGCGCAAGGTGCCTGCCCGGCGTCACGCGGAACGCCGGCGAGGAGGCCGCTGATGGCTCAAGCCCACGCCCGGGACGTGCTGGCCGTGCTCGATGGCGCGGGACCCGCCCTGTCGCCGGTGGCGGCCTCGTGGCGGCGCAGCCTCGTCCTGCACGGCCTGGACCCCGAAAACCGAAAGGCCCCCGACACCCTCACCGAACGCGAGCTTTCGCAGGTCCAGGAACGCATGGGCGCCCTGCGCGCGGCGGCGTCGGACACCCTGGACGCCCTGTTCCAGACGGTCGGGGCGCAGGGGTCCTGCGTGCTGCTGACCGACAGCGCCGGCGTGCCGGTCGACCGCCGGGGCGCGGCCGCCGACGATCCGGTGTTCCACCGCTGGGGCCTTTGGACCGGGGCGGTGTGGAGCGAGGCGCGCGAGGGCACCAACGGCATCGGCACCTGCATCGCCGAGCAGCGCACCCTGACCATTCATCGCGACCAGCATTTCCACACGCGCAATATCGGCCTTAGCTGCACCGTCGCGCCGCTGTTCGATCCGCAGGGGCGGCTGGCCGGCGCGCTGGACGTCTCGTCATGCCGACCGGGCCTGGACGGCATGACCGGGCTGATGGAGGCGGTGGTCAACGACGCGGCGCGCCGCATCGAGTCCAAGGCCTTCCGCGAGGCCTTCCCCGGCGCGCGCATCGTGCTGCTGGCCGACGGCCGCGCCGACCGCGCCTCGACCCCGATGCTGGCCGTCGACGCCGACGACGTGGTCATCGGCGCCACCCGCGCCGCCCGCCAGGCGCTGGACCTGACCGACGACAAGCTGCGGCGGGGGATGCCGTCGCCCGATCGCGGCGCCGACCTGGAAGACGCCGAACGCGCCGCCGTGCGCCGGGCGTTGGGGGCTGCTGGGGGCAATGTCTCGGCCGCGGCCAGTGCGCTGGGGGTGAGCCGCGCGACCCTGCACCGGAAGATCAACCGATTGGGGCTGGGGCGGGTGTAGCTGAACCCTCTCTCTTAGAGAGAGGGAGGGGCCCGCCGCGAAGCGGTGGGAGGGTGAGTGGTTACACCCTTTCCAAAAAGACCACTGTCCCGCGCTTCAACCCGACACGCTGAAACCCCTCACCCTCCCAGGCTTCGCCTGGGCCCCTCCCTCTCCCTCTGGGAGAGGGTCCCTAAGAGGCCGCCCTACCTGTCGCAAACCTGAGACACCCCGCGCCCGTCTCCGCCCCCACCCCGCTCCACACCAAGAATCCAGGCGCAACCTGCCTCCAGACGCCGAACACGGCGCGACGGAGGAAACCATGACCAAGCCCGAGTTCATCGACTCGCTGTCCCGCCCGCCGTTCAAGGCGCGCTATGACAACTTCATCGGCGGCCAGTGGGTCGCCCCGGCCGACGGCCGCTATTTCGACAACGCCTCGCCGATCACCGGCCGCAAGATCTGCGAGATCGCCCGCTCGCAGGCGGTCGACGTCGAGCGCGCCCTGGACGCCGCCCACGCCGCCAAGGACGCCTGGGGCAAGACGAGCGTCGCCGAGCGTTCGCGAATTCTCCTGAGGATCGCCGACCGGATGGAGGAGAACCTCGCGGTCCTGGCCAACGCCGAGACCTGGGACAACGGCAAGCCGATCCGCGAGACCACGGCCGCCGACCTGCCGCTGGCCATCGACCACTTCCGCTATTTCGCCGGCTGCCTGCGCAGCCAGGAAGGCGCGATCTCCGAGATCGACCACGACACCATCGCCTATCACTTCCACGAACCGCTGGGCGTGGTCGGCCAGATCATCCCGTGGAACTTTCCGCTGCTGATGGCCTGCTGGAAGCTGGCCCCGGCGATCGCCGCCGGCAACTGCGTGGTGCTGAAGCCCGCCGAGCAGACCCCGGCCTCGATCATGGTGCTGTTCGAGCTGATCGGCGACCTCCTGCCGCCCGGCGTGGTCAACGTCGTCAACGGCTTTGGCCTGGAGGCCGGCAAGCCTCTCGCTTCGAGCCCGCGCATCGCCAAGATCGCGTTCACCGGCGAGACCAGCACCGGCCGCCTCATCATGCAGTACGCCAGCCAGAACCTGATCCCGGTGACGCTGGAGCTGGGCGGCAAGTCGCCCAACATCTTCTTCGCCGACGTGGCCGCGCAGGACGACGACTTCCTCGACAAGGCGCTAGAGGGCTTTGCGATGTTCGCCCTCAATCAGGGCGAGGTCTGCACCTGCCCCAGCCGCGCCCTGGTGCAGAAGTCGATCTACGACAAGTTCATGGAGAAGGCGCTCAAGCGCGTGCAGGCGGTGGTGCAGGGCAATCCGCTGGATCCTTCGACCATGATCGGCGCCCAGGCCTCCGAGGAGCAGCTGAACAAGATCCTCGGCTACATGGATGTGGGCCGCAACGAGGGCGCGCGCCTGCTGACCGGCGGATCGCGCACCGTGCTGCCCGGCCAGCTGGCCGACGGCTTCTATGTCGAGCCCACCGTGTTCGAGGGCCACAACAAGATGCGGATCTTCCAGGAGGAGATCTTCGGCCCGGTCCTGGCCGTGACCACCTTCGAGACGGAAGAAGAGGCGCTGGAGATCGCCAACGACACCGCCTTCGGCCTCGGGGCGGGGGTGTGGACCCGCGACGGCTCGCGCGCCTACCGCTTCGGACGCGGCATCCAGGCCGGCCGGGTGTGGACCAACTGCTACCACGCCTATCCGGCCCACGCCGCCTTCGGCGGCTACAAGCAGTCGGGCGTGGGCCGCGAGACCCACAAGATGATGCTCGACCACTATCAGCAGACCAAGAACCTGCTGGTCAGCTACAGCGCCAAGGCGCTGGGCTTCTTCTAGGGGCGGACCGTCCCTGCGTCCTTCGAGGCTCGCCTTCGGCGCGCACCTCAGGATGAGGACTTCAGTGCACCGGATTCCTCATCCTGAGGCGCCCGCGCAGCGGGCCTCGAAGGACGCACCACCTCAAAATCGAACAAGACCAGAATTCTGCCGCACGAAACAGAATTGGTCTTCTTGCGCGGGAGGCGGTGCTTCGCATACTCCCGCTCGCAAGACGACGACTGACGCAGCGGCAAGACCGCCGGCGACGACAAGATCGACTGTGGAAAGACCTAGGGAGACGCGTGGTGAGCGACGGACAGCTGTTTCCGGTTCCGGAAGATTGGGCGGGCAAGGCCCATATCGACGCCGCCGCCTATGAGGCCGCCGTGGCCCGGGTCGAGAGCGATCCCGAGGGCTACTGGCGCGATCTCGCCGCCCGCCTCGACTGGATCAAGGCGCCCACCAGGATCAAGGACGTCTCCTACGCCAAGGACGACTTCCGTATCCGCTGGTACGAGGACGGGGTGCTGAACGTCAGCGCCAACTGCATCGACCGCCATCTGCCGCACCGCAAGGACGACGTCGCCCTGATCTTCGAGGGCGATGAGCCGGGCGTCTCCGACAAGATCACCTACGGCCAGCTGCACGACCAGGTCTGCCGCATGGCCAATGTGCTCAAGGACCTGGGCGCCAGAAAGGGCGACCGGATCACCATCTACCTGCCGATGACGCCCGTGGCCGCGATCGCCATGCTGGCCTGCGCCCGCATCGGCGCCATCCACTCGGTCGTGTTCGGCGGCTTCTCGCCCGACAGCATCGCCGGCCGCATCCAGGACTGCGACTCCCGCCTGGTCATCACCGCCGACCAGGGCCGCCGCGGCGGCAAGACCGTGCCGCTGAAGGCCAATATCGACGAGGCCCTGCTGCAATGCCCGCAGGTCGAGAAGGTGCTGCTGGTCCGCTGGACCGGCGCCGACGTGCCGATCGTCGAAGGCCGCGACGTGGTCTGGAACGACGTCAGGGACGCCGCCTCGCCGGTCTGCGAGCCCGAGCCGATGAACGCCGAGGATCCGCTGTTCATCCTCTACACCTCCGGCTCGACGGGTAAACCCAAGGGCGTGCTGCACACCACCGGCGGCTACCTGGCCTGGGCCAGCTGGACCTTCGAGTCCGTCTTCGACTATCGCCCAGGAGAAGTGTTCTGGTGCACGGCTGACGTGGGCTGGGTCACCGGCCACAGCTACGTGGTCTATGGGCCGCTCGCCAATGGCGGGACCAGCCTGATCTTCGAGGGGGTGCCCAACTATCCGACCCCGTCGCGGTTCTGGGAGGTGGTCGACAAGCACAAGGTCGAGATCTTCTACACCGCGCCCACGGCCCTGCGAGCCCTGATGCGCGAGGGCGACGAGCACGTCCTGAAGAATGACCTCTCGTCCCTGCGCCTGCTGGGCAGCGTCGGCGAGCCGATCAATCCGGAAGCCTGGCTCTGGTATCACCGCGTGGTCGGCAAGGATAAGCTCCCCATCGTCGACACCTGGTGGCAGACCGAAACGGGCGGCATCCTCGTATCGCCGCTGCCGGGCGCCACGGCCCTCAAGCCGGGCTCGGCCACCAAGCCGCTGCCGGGCGTCAAGCTGCAACTCGTGGACGCCGAGGGCGCGGTGCTGGAGGGGGCGACCGAGGGCAATCTCGTGATCACCGACAGCTGGCCGGGCCAGATGCGCACGGTCTATGGCGACCACCAGCGCTTCTTCGAGACCTATTTCTCGACCTATCCCGGCAAGTATTTCACCGGCGACGGCTGCAAGCGCGACGCCGACGGCTACTACTGGATCACGGGCCGGGTCGACGACGTCATCAACGTCTCGGGCCACCGCCTGGGCACGGCCGAGATCGAAAGCGCCCTGGTGGCCCACGAGGCCGTCGCCGAGGCCGCGGTGGTCGGCTATCCGCACGACATCAAGGGCCAGGGCGTCTACGCCTATGTCACCCTGAAGGCCGACGCGACGCCGACCGAGGAACTGCGCAAGCAGCTCGTCCTCTGGGTCCGCCACGAGATCGGCCCGTTCGCCGCGCCCGACGTCCTGCAATGGGCGCCGGGCCTGCCCAAGACCCGCTCGGGCAAGATCATGCGCCGCATCCTGCGCAAGATCGCCGAGAACGCCGTGGACGCGCTGGGGGATACCTCGACCCTGGCCGATCCGTCGGTGGTGGACGACCTGGTGCGCAACCGGGCGGGCGCGAAGGCGGCTTAGGGGATGCGAAAACCTCGCCCTTCGACGAGCTCAGGGTGAGGTTTTCTACTGCACGGCCGTTCCGTGGTCCTCATCCTGAGCCTGTCGAAGGACGAGGACCACGCTTGGCGGTCGCCAGCTTGTCCACAACCCGCCATCGGTCTATATTCAAAACGCCGCCAAGGTGGCGGCGTTTGGTTGGGATCGCATGGCCCTGGTCGTGAAAATCCAGGAACTGCTCGGCGGCGAGGCCGTGACTGGCCCGCTCGTCACGGAGTTCGACGTGGTCCGGCTGGTCCGCAAGGGCCTGTCGGTGGCGGCGGTCGACGGCTTCCTGGCGGCCACCCACCAGCCGTTCTCGGCCATCGAGCCCTATGTGATGCCCCGGCGCACCTTCAACCGTCGCCGCGAGGCCGACCAGCCGCTGGATCCGGCCGAGTCCGACCGCATGGTGCGGATCGCCCGCATGGTGGCGGCCGCCGAGGACGTGCTGGGCGACCAGGAACGGGCCTGGCGCTGGCTGGAGCGGCCCAATCGCACGTTGGAAGGCCAGACGCCGATCTCGATGGCCGATACCGATCTCGGCGCCCAGGGCGTCGAGCGGCTGCTCGGCCAGATCGCGCACGGCCTGGCGGCTTGATCGTCCACCGCATAGCCAAGGCCGCCAATGTCGGCCTGGACGGGGAGGGGGCTCGGCTCTACGGCGGTCGCTGGAACTCGCCCGGACGGCCGATGCTCTACGCCGCCGCCAGCCCGAGCCTGGCCGTGCTGGAGGTGCTGGTGCATCTGGACCTGCAACCCGACCTGCTGCCGCTGGACTATCGCCTGCTTTGGATCCACGTGCCGGACGATGCGCCGAGCCTGGCGCTTGAAGCCGTCCCGCGAGACAGCGTGGCGATCGGCGACGCCTTCCTGATCGCGGGCGAGGCCCTGTGCCTGCGCGTGCCCAGCCAGGTCGTGCCGCAGGAGATCAACACCCTCATCAATCCACGCCATCCGGCCTTCGCCGGTGTGCGGGTCGAACGCGAGGAGCCGTTCCAGTTCGACCCCCGCCTGTTCTGACGGCCGCCGCCTGCTGTGACCCCCACGCCCTAGCCTCATCCCGCGCCAGGGTTTATACGCGCGGCCATGTTTGAAGGCCTCTCCCCCCTCGCCCGTGAAGCCCGCTCCTGGCCGTTCGAGCAGGCGCGCGCCACCATTGCCCGCGTCCTGCGCGTGCGCCTCCCCGACCGCGCCGACCAGGAGGCCGCCAAGGCCCTGATCGACGCCGGCAAGACCGACGAGGCGGTGAAAGCCTATCCGGCCCTTTCCAAGGCCGTGATCTTCGAGACCGGCTATGGCCCGTCCGGCCTGCCGCACCTGGGCACCTTCGGCGAGGTGGCGCGCACGACCATGGTGCGCCAGGCCTTCCGCGCGCTGGTCGACGACCACATCCCCACGCGCCTGATCGCCTTCAGCGACGACATGGACGGCCTGCGCAAGGTTCCCGACAACATCGAGAACAAGCAGCCGCTGATCGAGGACCTGGGCAAGCCGCTGACCGTCGTCCGCGACCCCTTCGGCACCCACGACAGCTTCGGCGCCCACAACAACGCCCGCCTGCGCGCCTTCCTCGACGGCTTCGGCTTCGAGTACGAGTTCGTCAGCTCGACCGAATGCTACAAGGGCGGCGTGTTCGACGAGACCCTGCTGACGGCGCTGGCCCGCTTCGACGCCATCCAGAAGGTCATGCTGCCGACCCTGGGCGAAGAGCGCCGCGCCACCTATTCGCCGTTCCTTCCCGTGAGCCCGACCACCGGCAAGGTGCTTCAGGTCCCGACCCTGGAGCGCAACGTCGAGAAGGGCACGATCGTCTTCGAGGACGAGGACGGCTCGCGCGTCGAGGTCCCGGTCACCGGCGGCCACGTGAAGATGCAGTGGAAGCCCGACTGGGCCATGCGCTGGACGGCGCTGGGCGTCGACTACGAGATGAGCGGCAAGGACCTGATCGACTCGGTCAAGGCCTCCAGCGCCATCTGCAAGGCGCTGGGCGGGGTTCCGCCGGAAGGCTTCAACTACGAGCTCTTCCTGGACGAGAACAACCAGAAGATCTCCAAGTCCAAGGGCAACGGCCTGTCGATGGAGGACTGGCTGCGCTACGGCGCGCCGGAAAGCCTGTCGTACTACATGTTCCAGAGCCCCAAGTCGGCCAAGAAGCTCTATTTCGACGTCATCCCCAAGGCGACGGACGAGTACCTGCAGCAACTGGACGCCTTCGGCCGCCAGGAGCCGGCCAAGCAGCTCGACAATCCGGTCTGGCACATCCACGCCGGCAAGCCGCCGGAGCAGGGCTCGCCGGTGTCGTTCAGCCTGATGCTGAACCTGGTGTCGGCCGCCGACGCCTCGACCAAGGAGATCCTCTGGGGCTTCCTGTCGCGCTACATCCCGGGCGCGTCCGCCGAGACCCAGCCGCTGCTCGACCGCCTGGCCGGCTACGCGATCAACTATTACGAGGACTTCGTGAAGCCCACGAAGACCTTCCGCGCGCCCACCGACGTCGAGCGCGCGGCGATCCTCGACCTGCTGGCCAAGCTCAAGGCGATGCCGGCCGGCACCCAGGACGCCGAGCTGATCCAGAACGAGGTGTTCGAGGTCGGCAAGGCCCACGGCTTCGACCCCCTGCGCGCCTGGTTCCAGGCTCTGTACGAGGTTCTCCTCGGCCAGAGCCAGGGCCCGCGCTTCGGCTCGTTCGCGGCGATCTTCGGCATCGACCGCACGATCGCCCTGATCGAAGAGAAGCTGGGCTGAGGCTTCCTGCAAGCTTTGCCTTGCGCAGGACAATCTAGGGATGCGACTTCTTCCTCGAGTTGATCGAGGGGGAGGTCGCATGCTGTCGCGTCGTTCACTGGTTTCGGGTCTGGCCTTCGCGGCCGGAGCCGGGCCGGCGCTCGCTCAGGGAACGGTTCTGCCGTCGGCCGGTCCCGACCCGCAGAAAATGCTGTTCACCCAGGGGCGCTACCTGCCCCTGCGCGCGGCGGTCCTGGCCGCGCCGGACGAGCGCAACAACCGCCAGATCGCATCCTTCTTCGGTGACGAGGCCGTCGCTCTGGCCTCGCGGTCGCCGGCCGCCGAGGTCACCCTGGCGCCGGACGCGAAGGCGCAGGACGCCGTGGCGGCGATCCGCGCGGCCGCCGCGGGCCGGCGGGTGGTGTTCCTCAATGAAGGGCACTCGGTTTCGCGCCATCGATCGTTTCTGGCCCAGCTGTTGCGAGCCCTGCGGCCGGACGGCTTTTCGGTGCTGGCGGTCGAGACCCTGACCAACGACGGCGAGGGCGAGCGCGATGCCCGCAATCTGAAGCGCGGCTCCGCCTTCCCGCCGTCGACGGGCTACTACACCTGGGATCCGGTGTTCGCCGAGGCCCTGCGCGAGGCGCTGGACCTCGGCTATCGGCTGGCTCCGTACGAGCAGCGGGCCGATCAGCGGGGGCAGGGCGAGCAGGACGCGGCCGGGCGCATCGCCGCGCGCGAGGCCGCCCAGGCCGAGAACCTCGCCAAGACCATCGCGGCGGCCGGCCCGCGGGAGCGGATCCTCGTCTATTGCGGCTTCTCCCATCTGCGAAAGACGCCCGACAAGCGGGGCAATGTCTGGGTGGCCCAGCGGCTGGCCGAGGCGACGGGGATCGATCCGCTGTCGGTCAGCCAGGCCTACACCGGCTCGTTTGGTCCCCATGGCGTTGACCCGGCTCCGACGCGCGCGGTGCTGGAGCGGTTCTCGCCCAAGG
The DNA here is from genome assembly GCF_003094615.1 of Caulobacter radicis. GTDB lineage: Bacteria > Pseudomonadota > Alphaproteobacteria > Caulobacterales > Caulobacteraceae > Caulobacter > Caulobacter radicis. The sequence goes on from NZ_QDKO01000011.1 coordinate 65,368, forward strand.
CCTCGGTCGTGGTCCGCAGCGGCGGCGAGAGCGTCGGCGCCGTGTTCGCCGGGGCCGACCTGGCGCTGTTTCATCCCAACCTGCCCGACGTCGACGGCCGTCCGGGCTGGCTGGCGGCCGATCCCGTCCGGCGCCGCTTCGAGGTCGAGGTGCGGCCGCGGGCGGCCGGCGAGGCGGTGATCGTCCAGGCCGTCCACGCCGGAGACTCGGCGCTGGCGGTCCCGGCCGATCAGCAGGTGCTGGCCCAAGGCGAGGGGCGGGCGGTCCTGTTCCTGCGGCGAGGGGTCTATCGCCTGCGGCTGGAGACGAACGCGGGCTTCGAACCGTTGGGCGAAGTCACGGTGTGACCTGCGACACCGTGCCTCGTTTCATGAACGGAATCTGAATTTCGAATTAAGGGTTTGTGCGAACTTCGGAGTCTAGCCTGGGAACCATCAGAACCAGGAATAGTCCGATGGCTTCCTTCACCCTTCGCCCGCACGACCGTTCGGAATTCGACTCCCTGATCGGCGGCATCGCTTCGCAGTTCCCCGGCGCCCGCATCGAGGCCGCCCACAACGACACCTGGGCCTCCTACCGGGTCGACGTGTCGTGCGAGGATCCCCGCGCCGCCGCCCTGCGCGACTGGCTCAACGGCCACCACGCCGACTGCCCGCGCACCTGAGGCGAGCGTTCCCCGATAGGTGCGAAGCGGCTATCGGATGACGGAATGCTCGAAACAAAGGCCGGGTCGAGCCGCTACTGGCTGACCCACTGCACGCAGGCGACCCAGGCCACCATCATGCGGTCGAGCGTCCGGTCGTCGCCGTCGCGCAGCACCGAGGTCAGCTCGATCGTCCGGGCCGTCAGCCGGCCCAGTTCCCTGATCAGCACCTCGCCGTTCGTGGTCATCACCACCACCCGGTCGCCGCGCCGAGGCTCGGCCGTGGCCGAGACCAGGAGCCGGTCGCCGTCGCGATAGACCGGCGCCAGGGCGTCGCCCTCGACCTCCAGGGCGTAGAGCCCGTCCTCCCGCGGCCCCGGAAGCTCCATCTCCTCCCAGCCCGCCCCGCGCGGCGCGCCCGCCTCGTCGAACAGGCCCGGCGCGGCCCGGGCCTGGCCGATCAGCGGAATGCCCGCCCGCTTGCCCTGGGCGCTTTCGGTCAGGGCCGCGAACTCGGAAAACCCAACGCCCGTGGCTTCCAGCACCTTGGCCAGGCTCTCGGTCGAGGGCCAGCGGGGGCGCGTGTCGACGTCGCCGCGCTTGGAACGGTTGAAGGCGGTGGGGTCCAGGCCGGCCAGCTTGGCCATGGCCGAGGGGCTCATGTCGAAGCGCTTGGCCAGGGCGTCGATCGCGGTCCACAGTTCGGCGTGCGAGAGCATCGGGTCCTCCACACGTCCAAGTGACGGGACCGCAGGGAAATTAAGCCCCCGCCATAGGAATGTAAACCTATGCCCCAAGGTCAAGGTTGACGTTTACGTAAGCGTTGACGTTCCGCAAGGTCCGGTCTAGCGTGAACGGCGATAACCAATGACCCGGCCGGGAAGGCCGGCCGCACCCTGGGAGGGTACCGATGGCAGCCGATCTTCGACGTCCCGAGCGCACGTTCTCGATCCGTCAGCTGTGCAACGAATTCAAAGCCACGCCCCGGGCGCTGCGCTTCTACGAGGACAAGGGCCTGCTGACGCCGGCCCGCGAAGGCCTCAACCGCGTCTATTCCCACAAGGACCGCGTCCGCCTGCAGCTGATCCTGCGCGGCAAGCGCGTGGGCCTGTCGCTGTCGGAAATCCGCGAACTGCTCGACCTCTATGACGAGAACGACGACGGCGCGGCCCAGATGGCCCGGTCGCTGAAGAAGTTCCGCGAGCGCGCCTCGGCCCTCGAGCAGCAGCGCGAGGACATCGACGGCGCCCTGATCGAGCTGCGCGAGGCCTGCGACCGCCTGGAGAAGCGCCTGGCCGAGATCCGCCCCGACCTCTTGCCGCGCTCGGCCGACTACGAACAGCTGCTGCGCGCCCGCCTCGACGGCGCCGAAATGGCGCTCGGCAAGTAAGGCCTTGGGTAAGTAAGGCCTCAAACACTCAAGGCCGCGCCTGTTTCCGCCAAGACCGGCGGGTTGGGCGGGCCTTGGTTCCACCTCCCCGATCCGACCCATCAGGACTGCTTTAAATGACCTACCAGCCGCCCGTTCGCGATCACATGTTCCTGCTGCGCGACGTGCTCAACATCGAGCAGTACGGTAACCTGCCGGCCTTCGCCGACGCCTCGATCGACGTCGTCGAGCAGATCGTCGAGGGCGCGGCCCAGTTCACCGGCGAGGTCCTGGCCCCGCTGAACAGCGTCGGCGACAAGACCGGCTGCAAGCTGGACCCGGTCACCAACACCGTCACCACCCCGCCGGGCTTCAAGGAAGCCTACAAGGCCCTGTGCGAAGGCGGCTGGACGGGCCTGGGCTCGGATCCGACCTACGGCGGCCAGGGCCTGCCGCACGTCGTGAACCTGTCGTTCTCGGAAATGTCGAGCAGCGCCAACATGGCCTTCTCGATGTACCCGGGCCTGGCCCACGGCGCCTATTCGGCCATCCACACCGGCGGCACCGACGCGCAGAAAGAGACCTACCTGCCCAAGATGATCACGGGCGAGTGGACCGGCACCATGAACCTGACCGAGCCGCACTGCGGCACGGACCTCGGGCTCCTGCGCACCAAGGCCGTCCCGCAGGCCGACGGCAGCTACAAGATCACCGGCCAGAAGATCTGGATCAGCGCCGGCGAGCACGACATGTCGGACAACATCGTCCACCTGGTGCTGGCCCGCATCGAGGGCGCCCCGGCCGGCGTGAAGGGCATCAGCCTGTTCATCGTGCCGAAGTTCTTCCCGAACGCCGACGGCAGCGTCGGCGCGCGCAACGAGGGCGCCAAGTGCGTCGGCCTCGAAGAGAAGATGGGCATCCACGGCAACGCCACCTGCGTCATGCAGTACGACGACGCCGAGGGCTATCTGATCGGTGAAGAGAACAGCGGCCTGAAGCTGATGTTCGTGATGATGAACGAGGCCCGCCTGGGCGTCGGCCTGCAAGGCGTGGCCCAGGCCGAAGCGGCCAACCAGGCCGCCGTCGCCTTCGCCAAGGACCGCCTGCAGGGCCGCTCGCTGACGGGCCCGAAGAACGCCGAAGGCCCGGCCGACCCGATCATCGTCCACCCGGACGTGCGTCGCCTGCTGCTGGAGAACAAGGCCATCATCGAAGGCGGCCGCGCCTTCCTGTTCTGGACCGCCCTGCACGGCGACCTGGCCCACGCCCACCCGGACGAGGCGGTGCGCACCAAGGCCGAGGACTACATGGGCCTGCTGACGCCGGTGCTGAAGGGCTACCTGACCGACCGCGGCTTCCAGGTCTGTTCGAACGCGGTGCAGGTGCACGGCGGCTCGGGCTTCACCGAGCACTTCCCGGTCAGCCAGTACCTGCGCGACTGCCGCATCGCCCTGATCTACGAAGGCACCAACGGCGTGCAGGCCCTCGACCTGGTCGGCCGCAAGCTGGCGGCCAAGGGCGGCCGCGGCGTGATGACCTTCTTCCAGGAAATCGACCAGTTCGTCGGCGAGAACGACGGCGACGCCGAGCTGAAGCCGTTCATCGACGCCCTGGCGGCGACCAAGGCCCAGCTGCAGGACGGCACCATGTGGCTGATGCAGAACGGCCTGCAGAACCCCGACAACGCCGGCGCGGCCTCGACCGACTACATGCACCTCTTCGGCCTGACGGGCCTGGCCTACATGTGGGCGCTGATGGTCAAGGCGGCCAACGCCAAGATCGCCGAAGGCTCCACCGACCCGTTCTTCACGACCAAGGTCGCCACCGCGCGTTATTTCATCGAGCGGGTCTTGCCTGACGCAGGGGCGCATCTGGCCAAACTGAAGACCGGCTCGGCGACCCTGATGGCGCTGCCCGCGGAGGCTTTCTGATCATGAGCGTGCTCGACGTCGCAAAACCCGCCTTCATGGCCGAAGAAGACATCGCGATCTTCGAGGACGCGGTGGGCAAGTTCTTCGACGAGCACGCGCCTGAAAACGTCGTGGCGACCTGGCGCAAGAACCACTGCGTCGATCGCTCGATGTGGAACAAGGCGGGGGAGGCCGGTCTGCTCGGCCTCTCCACGCCCGAGGAATACGGCGGCTCCGGCGGCGACTATCGCCACGAGGTCGTCTTGATGGAGCAGCTGGGCAAGAAGGGCGTCGACGGCTTCGGCGCCAGCCTGCACAACGCCATCGTCATGCCGTACATCTTCCACTACGGCACCGAGGAGCAGAAGCAGCGGTGGCTGCCGCGCCTGTCGACCGGCGAGCTGGTCGGCGCGATCGCCATGACCGAGCCGGGCGCCGGCTCCGACCTGCAAGGCGTCAAGACCAGCGCCAAGAAGGTCGGCAACCAGTATGTCGTCAACGGCTCCAAGACCTTCATCACCAACGGCCAGACGGCCAATCTGATCATCGTGGTGGCCAAGACCGACCCGGCCGGCGGCGCGCGCGGCACCAGCCTGGTGGTCGTCGAGACCGACGGGGCCGAGGGCTTCGAGCGCGGCCGCAACCTCGACAAGCTGGGCCACGAGGCCCAGGACACCTCGGAGCTGTTCTTCAACGACGTGAAGATCCCGACCGAGAACCTGCTCGGGACCGAGGAAGGTCAGGGCTTCTTCCAGCTGATGGCCCAGCTGCCGCAGGAGCGCCTGAACATCGCCGTGCAGGGCATGGCGACGATCGAGCGGGCGCTGGAGCTGACCATCGCCTACGTCAAGGAGCGCCAGGCGTTCGGCAAGCCGATCATCGCCTTCCAGAACACCCAGTTCGTGCTGGCCGAGTGCAAGACCGAGGCGACCGTCGCCAAGGTGTTCGTCAACCACTGCATCGAGCGCCACCTGAAGGGCGATCTCGACGCCTCGACGGCCTCGATGGCCAAGTATTGGGTGACGGATCTCGAGAACAAGATCGTCGACCGCTGCCTGCAGCTGTTCGGCGGCTACGGCTTCATGAACGAGTACCCGATCGCCCGGATGTACAAGGACAGCCGCGTCCAGCGCATCTACGGCGGCACCAACGAGATCATGAAGCTGCTGATCGCGAGGACGCTCTGATGATGTTCGCCGACGCTCCGCCCCCGCCTCCGAACGATGCGGCCCGCTCGGCCGTGGTCTGCGTCAAGGCCGAGGGCCGCCGCCCGCTGCAGTTCTCGGGCAAGCTGGAAGGCAAGCGCCCGCAGCCCGGCGCCTTCGACCTGCCGCTCAAGCCCGGCGCCGAGCAGTGCAACAACCTGCTGCGCTCCAAGATCGCCACCTGGACCCTGACGGTGAACACGCCGGGCTTCACGCCCTGCCGACTGCCGGCTCCGGAGTTCGGCCAGCGGGTCGTCTATTCGGCCAAGGCCAGCGCCCGGGGTCTCTCCTGCGCGCCGATCCACAAGTCGCCGATCGGGACCTGGAAGAAGTAGCATGTCGACCCACGTCGCCATCGTCGACTGGAAGCTGGAGCCTGGGGCGGACTTTCCCAGGGGGCGCTACAGCCGCGCCCATACCCTGTCGTTCGACGGCGGGGTGACGGCGCTCGGCTCGGCCTCGCCGTCGGTGGTGCCGCTGCCCTGGTCGGACCCGGCGGGCGTCGATCCCGAGGAGATGTTCGTGGCGGCGCTGTCGTCCTGCCACATGCTGACCTTCCTCGACCTTGCCCGCCGCGCCGGCTTCTTCATCAGCGCCTATCGCGACAGGGCCGAAGGCACGATGACCAGGAACGAGCACGGCGCTCACTGGGTCAGCCATGTGGCCCTGCGTCCTGACATCGTCTTCGAGGGCGACGCGCCCGACGAAGCCAAGCTGGCGGCCCTGCACGAGGCCGCCCACCACGCCTGTTTCATCGCCAACTCGGTCCGGACGGATGTCCGCGTCGAGCCGGCGCTCGAAAACGCCCACCTGGGCCAACTGACTTAAAAAGATCGCAGGAAGGAGCCATTCAATGGCCGACGCTTACATCTTCGACGCCGTGCGCACCCCGCGCGGCAAGGGCAAGAAGGACGGCTCTCTGCACGAGATCACCGCCCTGTCGCTGGCCAGCCAGGTCCTGGAAGCCATCCGCGACCGCAACAACCTGGACACCTCCAAGGTCGACGACGTCGTCCTGGGCTGCGTGGCCCCGGTCGGCGAGCAAGGCTCAGACATCGCCCGCACCGCGGTGCTGACCGCCGACTACGCCGAGAACGTCGCCGGCGTGCAGATCAACCGCTTCTGCGCCTCGGGCCTGGAAGCCGTGAACATGGCCGCGGCCAAGGTCATCTCGGGTGAGGCCGACCTGACCATCGGCGGCGGCGTCGAGAGCATGAGCCGCGTGCCGATGGGCAGCGACGGCGGCGCCTGGCCGACCGATCCGTCGTCGGCCTTCAAGACCTACTTCATGCCGCAGGGCGTGTCGGCCGACCTGATCGCCACCCTCTACGGCTTCAGCCGCGACGACGTCGACGCCTACGCCGTCGAGAGCCAGCGCCGCGCCGCCCAGTCGTGGGCCGAGGGCCGCTTCAACAAGTCGGTGGTGCCGGTGAAGGACCAGCTGGGCCTCAACATCCTGAGCCACGACGAGACCGTCCGCGCCTCTACCACCATGCAGACCCTGGCCTCGCTGAACCCCTCGTTCACGGGCATGGGCGAGATGGCCTTCGACGCGGTCGCCACCCAGCGCTACCCGCAGGTCGAGCGCATGACCCACGTGCACCACGCGGGCAACAGCTCGGGCATCGTCGACGGCGCCGCCGGCGTGCTGATCGGCACCAAGGAAATGGGCGACGCGCTGGGCCTGAAGGCCCGCGCCCGCATCAAGGGCATGGCCTCGATCGGTTCCGAGCCGTCGATCATGCTCACGGGTCCCTCGCTGGTCACCGAGAAGCTGCTCAAGAAGCTCGGCATGGAAGTCGGCGACATCGACCTCTACGAGCTGAACGAAGCCTTCGCCGCCGTCGTCCTGCGCATGATGCAGGCGCTGGACATCCCGCACGACAAGATGAACGTCAACGGCGGCGCCATCGCCATGGGCCACCCGCTGGGCGCCACCGGCGCGATGATCCTGGGCACCATGGTCGACGAGCTGGAACGCTCCGACAAGGAAACCGCCCTGATCACCCTGTGCGTCGGCGCCGGCATGGGCACCGCCACGGTCATCGAACGCGTCTGATCCAAGCACAGATCGTCATCCCGGACGGCCGTAGGCCGATCCGGGACCCAGGGGCCGGCGCACTGCGGTTCACCTGGGTCCCGGCTCTCCGCTTCGCTACGGCCGGGATGACGACCCAAATTCTGAAGGACTAGTCCACATGGAAAACTTCAAGATCGAGGTCGACGGCGACGGCATCGCCCTGGTCACCTTCGACGTCCCCGGCCGTTCGATGAACACCCTGACCGCCTCGGTGATCAAGGAAGTCGGCGAGCTGGTCGAGCGCATCAAGACCGACGCGGCGATCAAGGGCGCGGTCATCACCTCGGGCAAGACCACCGGCTTCTGCGCCGGCGCTGACCTGGGTGAACTGGGCGGCGAAGGCGGCCTGGGCGGTGGCGACTTGCAAGCCGCTTTCGACGCTGGCTTCGCGCTGAACAAGGCCTTCCGCGCCCTGGAAACCGGCGGCAAGCCGATCGCCGCGGCGATCAACGGCCTGGCGCTCGGCGGCGGCCTGGAATTCGTCCTGGCTACCCACTACCGCGTGGTCGCCGACCTGCCGAAGCTGCAACTCGGTCTGCCGGAAGCCAAGGTCGGCCTGCTGCCGGGCGGCGGCGGCACCCAGCGCCTGACGCGCCTGATGGGCGTGATGGCCGCCGCGCCGTACCTCCTGGAAGGCAAGTCGATGAAGCCGGCCGAGGCCCTGGGCCTCAAGGTCGTGCACGAGGTCGTGCCGGCCGGTACGGAAGTCGAGGCCGCCAAGACCTGGATCAAGACCAAGGGCGACCCCGTCGCGCCGTGGGACAAGAAGGACTTCAAGATCCCCGGCGGCGGCCCCTACACCCCGACCGGCGCCCAGGTGTTCATCATGGGCAACGCCATGCTGCGCAAGAACACCTACGGCAACTACCCGGCCCAGCAGAACATCATGAAGGCCGTCTATGAAGGCCTGCAGGTTCCGTTCGACGCCGCGATCCGCATCGAGACCCGCTACTTCATCAAGACCCTGATGACGCCGCAGGCCAAGGGCATGATCCGCACCCTGTTCCTCAGCCTGCAAGAGCTGGGCAAGGGCGCTGGCCGTCCGGACGGCGTGCCGCACTACGACGTCAAGAAGGTCGCCGTGCTGGGCGCCGGCATGATGGGCGCGGGCATCGCCTACGTCCAAGCCATGGCCGGCATCGAGACCGTCCTGATCGACCAGTCGCAAGAGGCCGCCGACAAGGGCAAGGGCTACGCCGAGGGCCTGGTCAAGAAGGCCGTTTCGCGCGGCAAGCTGACCCAGGAGAAGGGCGAGGCCATCCTGGCGCTCATCCACCCGACCGCCGACTATGACAATGTCAAGGGTTCGGACCTGGTCATCGAGGCCGTGTTCGAGAACCGCGACATCAAGGCCGACGTGACCAAGAAGGCCGAGGCCCAGCTGGCCGACACGGCCATCTTCGGCTCCAACACCTCGACCCTGCCGATCACGGGCCTGGCGGAAGCCTCGGTGCGCCCGGCCTCGTTCATCGGCATCCACTTCTTCTCGCCGGTCGACAAGATGGGCCTGGTCGAGATCATCATGGGCGAGAAGACCAGCCAGGAAGCCCTGGCCAAGTCGATCGACTACGTCCTGAAGATCAAGAAGACCCCGATCGTCGTCAACGACAGCCGCGGCTTCTACACGTCGCGCTGCTTCGGCACCTTCGTGCAGGAAGGCATGGAGCTGCTGAGCGACGGCATCGCCCCGGCGATCATCGACAATGTCGGTCGCGCCACCGGCATGCCGCGCGGTCCGCTGGAAATGCACGACGACGTCGCGCTGGACCTGTCGCACAAGATCGCCGTCCAGACGAAGAAGGACCTCGGCGACAAGTACGAGGAGCGTCCGTTCACCGCGATCATCGCCAAGATGGTCGAGGACCTGGGCCGCTACGGCCGCAAGAACGGCAAGGGCTTCTACGACTATCCGGAAAACGGCCCCAAGACCCTGTGGCCGGGCCTGTCGGATCTCGTCGAAGTGACGGTGAAAGACGCCGACAAGGCGCTGATCGAGCAGATCCGCACCCGCCTGCTGTACCGCCAGGCCGTCGAGGCCGCGCGCTGCTTCGAGGAAGGCGTGATCACCGATCCGCGTGAAGCCGACGTCGGCGCGATCCTGGGCTGGGGCTTCGCGCCCTGGACCGGCGGCCCGATCAGCCTGATCGACGGCGTGGGCGTGGCCAAGTTCGTCGAGACCCTCGACCAGCTGGCCGCGGCTTACGGTTCGCGCTTCACCCCGCCGGCCCTGCTGCGCGAGATGGCCGCCAAGGGCGAGACCTTCTACGGCCGCTTCGGCGTCAAGGAGAAGGCGGCCGCCTAGGCGACGTCAGACACCTTGCGTGATCCTCGTCCTTCTACAAGCTCAGGATGAGGATCATGGGCAGGCGGCGACAGTAGAGAACCTCACCCTGAGCCTGTCGAAGGGCGGGGTTCTCGGATCAGCGGTCGCCCGCAAAGCGAAATGAGGAGGCCCGGCGGGGACGCCGGGCCTTTTTCTTTGCGCCGCCGCATCAATGCCGCCATCGCCGCGCCCCATCGCGCGGCTACCTCGACGCCAGCCGCGCGTTAGGGCGGCAAGCAGGGGTTTGGGATGGCCGGCAGGCGATCGACAGTTCGCCGCAAAAGGCCTTTCACCCTCGCCCTGATCGTGGCGAGCGGCCTGCACGTGCTGCTGGGCGTGGGCCTGCTGGCGGGAATCAAGGTGATGCCGCCGCTGGTCGAGCAGACCCTGATCGTCGACCTGGTGGACGTCGCGCCGCCCGCGCCCCGGGTCGAGGCGCCCGCCGCGCCCGTCCCGACGCCTTCCTCGCCCAAGGCCTCGCCAGCCCGCGCGGTCGCTCCGCCGCCGCCGCCTCCGGCCCAGGTCGCGACCGCGCCCGCGCCGAGCCCGGCCCCGGCC
>NZ_QDKO01000012.1 GCF_003094615.1 Caulobacter radicis
GCCAGCGTGATCGTGATCGCGGCCGTCAGCGTCGTCTTGCCATGGTCAACGTGACCGATGGTGCCGATGTTGCAGTGCGGCTTATTACGTTCGAACTTTTCCTTGGCCATCTTCTTAGCTCCAGGACCCCAGAGGGGCCTTTATCAAAACAGGTTGAACTTCTGGGGTGGGGCGAAAGGGGCTCCTTTGAACCCCTTTCAATCCAGCGTCTAGGCTTTTCCCTAAGGAGAAGCTTAGGCGTACTTCTTGATCACTTCGTCGGCGACGTGTTGCGGCACCGGATCGTAGTGGTCGTAGACCATGCTGAACTGAGCGCGGCCTTGCGACATGCCGCGCAGGGTGTTCACGTAACCGAACATGTTGGCCAGCGGGACGAAGGCGTTCACGACGGTGGCGTTGCCGCGCATGTCCTGACCCTGGATCATACCGCGACGGCTGTTCAGGTCGCCGATGACCGAACCCAGGTACTCTTCCGGGGTCACGACCTCGACCTTCATGATCGGCTCGAGCAGCTTCGGAGCGCCCTTTTCGCGCAGCTCCTTGAAGGCGGCGCGCGAGGCGATTTCGAAGGCCAGGACCGACGAGTCGACGTCGTGGAACTTGCCGTCGGTCAGGGTCGCCTTGAAGTCGATCAGCGGGAAGCCGGCCAGCAGGCCGTTGTCCTTGACCGATTCCAGGCCCTTCTGGACGCCCGGGATGTATTCCTTCGGCACGGCGCCGCCGACGATCGAGTTTTCGAACACGAAGCCCGAACCCGGCTCGCCCGGTTCGAAGGTGATCATGACGCGGGCGAACTGGCCCGTACCACCGGTCTGCTTCTTGTGCGTGTAGTCGATGTCGACCTTGCGGCCCAGCGATTCACGGTAGGCCACCTGCGGCGCGCCGATGTTGGCTTCGACCTTGTAGGTGCGCTTCAGGATGTCGATCTTGATGTCGAGGTGCAGCTCGCCCATGCCCTTCAGGATCGTCTGGCCCGACTCGAAGTCGGTCGAGACGGTGAAGGACGGATCTTCGGCGGCCAGCTTCTGCAGGGCGACGCCCAGCTTTTCCTGGTCGGCCTTCGACTTGGGCTCGACGGCGATCTCGATGACCGGGGCCGGGAATTCCATGCGCTCCAGGATCACCGGCGACTTCAGCGGATCGCACAGGGTGTCGCCCGTGCGGGTTTCCTTGAGGCCGGCCAGGGCGACGATGTCGCCGGCGTAGGCTTCCTTGATGTCTTCACGGTTGTTGGAGTGCATGAGCAGCATGCGGCCGACCCGCTCGCGCTTGTCGCGCGTCGAGTTCAGCAGGCTCATGCCGGTTTCCATCTTGCCCGAGTAGAGGCGGCAGAAGGTCAGCGAACCGACGAAGGGGTCGTCCATGATCTTGAACGCCAGAACCGACAGCGGCTCTTCGTCCGAGGCCTTACGGACGATTTCTTCTTCGGTCTTGAAGTCGATGCCCTTGGTCGGCGGGATGTCCACCGGCGACGGCAGGTAGTCGACGACGGCGTCGAGCAGGGGCTGGACGCCCTTGTTCTTGAAGGCCGAGCCGCAGAGGATCGGGTAGAAGGCGCCGGTCAGCACGGCCTTGCGGATGCACTTCTTGATGACTTCTTCCGAGGGCTCTTCGCCGCCCAGGTAGGCTTCCATGGCGTCGTCGTCGAGTTCGACGGCGTTCTCGACCAGGTAGGCGCGGGCCTCGACGGCCTTGTCCAGCAGGTCGGCCGGGATCTCTTCGTCGCGATAGGTCGCGCCCAGGCCGTCGTTGTCCCAGACCACGGCCTTCATGCGGACCAGGTCCACGAGGCCCTTCAGGTTGGATTCAGCGCCGATCGGGAATTGGATCGGAACGGCCTTGGCGCCCAGACGGTCGCGGATCGACTCGACCGACTTGTCGAAGTCGGCGCCGATCTTGTCCATCTTGTTGACGAACACGATCCGCGGAACCTTGTACTTGTCGGCCTGGCGCCAGACGGTTTCGGTCTGCGGCTCGACGCCGGCGTTGCCGTCCAGCACCGTCACGGCGCCGTCGAGGACGCGCAGGCTGCGCTCGACTTCGATGGTGAAGTCGACGTGCCCGGGGGTGTCGATGATGTTGAGGCGCTTGTCGTTCCAGAAAGCGGTCGTCGCGGCCGACGTGATGGTGATGCCGCGTTCCTGCTCCTGCTCCATCCAGTCCATGGTCGCGGCGCCGTCGTGGACTTCGCCGATCTTGTGGGACTTACCGGTGTAATACAGGATCCGCTCGGTCGTCGTCGTCTTGCCCGCGTCGATGTGGGCCATGATGCCGAAGTTGCGGTAGTCTTCGATTTTATGCGTGCGGGGCATAGCGATCGCTCTGCGAAACGGGGCGGCCCTGACGGACACGACCGGGATTTAAACGTGCGGCGCGGGCGGTTTATCGCAAACCGCCCGCGCCTGAAAGGGTGCTGGTAAGAAAGCTTACCAGCGGTAGTGCGAGAAGGCCCGGTTGGCTTCAGCCATCTTGTGGGTGTCTTCGCGCTTCTTCACGGCGGTGCCGCGGTTGTTCGACGCGTCGAGCAGCTCACCAGCCAGCTTTTCCGTCATGGTGTTTTCACCGCGCTTGCGAGCGGCGGTCACCAGCCAACGGATGGCCAGGGCGCGGCGACGGTCCGGACGGACCTCGACCGGCACTTGGTACGTGGCGCCGCCGACGCGGCGCGAACGGACTTCGATCGCCGGGGCGACGTTGTCCAGGGCGGAGTGGAAGGTTTCAAGCGGACCTTGGTCCTTGCGCTTGGCTTCCAGGATATCGAAGGCGCCGTAGATGATGTTTTCGGCGACGGCTTTTTTGCCTTCGTACATCACGTAGTTCATGAACTTCGTGACAACCAGATCCCCAAACTTGGGGTCCGGCAGGACTTGACGCTTCTCGGCGCGACGGCGGCGGGACATTCTTCTTCTTCCTTACTTCGGACGCTTGGCGCCGTAGAGCGAACGACGCTGCTTACGATCCTTGACACCTTGGGTGTCGAGGACGCCGCGCAGGATGTGATAGCGGACGCCGGGCAAGTCCTTGACGCGGCCGCCGCGGATGAGCACCACCGAGTGCTCCTGCAGATTGTGGCCTTCGCCCGGAATGTAGCACACGGCTTCGATGCCGGTGGTCAGACGGACCTTGGCGACCTTACGCAGAGCCGAGTTCGGCTTCTTCGGGGTCGTCGTGTAGACGCGGGTGCAGACGCCGCGACGTTGGGGGCAGCCCTTCAGGGCGGGCACCTTGTTCCGGACCGGCTTCGGAGAGCGCGGCTTGCGGATGAGCTGGTTGACGGTAGGCATTAAGTCTCTGCTCTGATGGAAGCGTGTGCCTTTCGGCCGAAGCGCTTCAGGGTCCTTGTCGTTGTTCTTTTCCGGCTTCAAGGCTCCGGTTGGAGACCCGATAAACACGAAACTCGCCGGGACGCGGAAAGCGTTCCGGCGGGCCTGCCGTCGGTTTAGGGACGGACGCTCATCAGGACGGGCGCAAGACCCACCTCGAAAAGAGCGCGGAACCTACTCGCGAAGGGGCTCCACGTCAATCGTCGCCTTCCGCGTCGGTTAATGGGACGTTTACGCGCGACGCGCGACGGTCACGCTTTCGCCATCAGCGATCGCCAGCCTGGGCTCGCAACCTTCCCTTGTCGTCGAGTTCCTCGTGGTCGAAGCCGCCGCGCGATCCATAACCCTTCTGCTGGATCGCCCCGTCGAAGCCAAGCCCGACAAGCGGTTCTGGGCCGTGGCGGGCGGATCGGCGGCGGTGCACCTGGCGGTGCTCGCCTGGCTGGCCCTGCCCGTGCGGGAGGTGTTTCCCGACCAGGACACGGTGTCGACCGTGACCATCGACCTGATGACGCAGACCCCGCGCGAGGTCCCCCGGCAAGCGGCCGAGGCCGCCCCGGCGACGGCGGCCAGCCCCCTGCCGATTCCACGCGAGGCCCGGCGGCCGGCGCCCTCGGGAATCGCTCCCTCCCCGTTCGTGGCCGCCCCCTCGGCGGGCCAGCGCGACCGCGGCGCCTCGAACCATCCCGCGCCCCTGCCCGCCGCCCAGCCCGGCGGCGACCTGAAGGCGGCGCTGCGGGGCAGCGGCGCGGGCTGCGCCAACGACCGCGCCGTGGGCCTGAACCGGCGCGAACGCGAGCGCTGCGACGAGCGCTGGGGCGAGGCCGCCCGCAAGGCCCCCGAATACGCGGCCCCCATCGAAGCCGCCAAACGCCGCGACTTCGACATCCAGTCGCTGCGGCAGGAGGCCGCCCGCGCCTATCGCGACGCGCCCATGGGGCCCGGCGTCGACCATCGCAGCCGCGACGGCCCCGGCCGAGGCAAGGACATCCCCATGGTCGGCGGCCTGGAGCAGGACGGCCTGGGCCGCCAGCGCGACGCCACCCAGCAGAAGCTGCGCCTGCTGGAGATGCAGCAGAAGAAAGACTAGCGCCCTTCCCTACCGGGCGACCGGCAGGTGCTTGGCCAGGAACTGCTCGGCGGCCTCCAGCATGCGGGTGCGGGAGGCGGCGTTCATCAGGTAGTGGTCGTCCTTCTCGAGCGCGAGCGTCTCGACCGGCCGGCCGGCCGCCTGCAGGGCGTCGCGCATGCGCTCGGACTGGGCCGGCAGCACCGTGGTGTCGCGCTCGCCCCAGACCAGCAGCACCGGCGGCGTGGTCTTGCTGACCCGGCGGGCGGGCGAGATCGAGGTCAGGGCGGTCGGATCGCTGACGGTGGAGCCCATGACCTGGCGCCAGTAGCGGAACGAGTCGGAGTCCTTGCCGTAGGCGGTCACCGTCTCGCCCAGGGCCTGCGGCAGGTCGGAAACGCCGTTGACCGAGACCGCGCAGCGATAGGCCTCCGGGTGAAGGGTCGCGCCGGCCAGGGCCGAATAGCCGCCGAAACTGGCGCCGACGATGCAGACACGGGCCGGGTCGACCACGCCCTCGGCCGCCAGGCTGGCGACGCCGTCCAGCAGGTCGGTCTGGATCTTGCCGCCCCATTCGCGCTCGCCCGCCTTCTCGAAGGCGTCGCCGAAGCCGGAGGAACCCCGGAACTGCGGTTGCAGCACGGCGTAGCCGCGGGTGGCCAGGAACTGCGCCCACCAGTCGAAGTCGAAGCCGTCGCGCGCGGCGGGGCCGCCGTGCGGCATGACGATCAGCGGCAGCTTGCCGCCCGCGGCCGGCGCGCCCGGCGGCAGGGTCAGGTAGGCCGGGATCTCCAGGCCGTCGCGCGCCTTGTAGGTCAGCCAGCGGGTCTGGCCCAGCGGCTGGTCCTTGAGCTCGGGATACTCCTCGCCCAGGGGCGAGATCTCCTTGCGGGTCCTGTCGAACAGATACCAGGTGGCCGGCGCCGACGGCGAGGTCATCCGGGCGACGAACCGCGTGCGGTCCTTCGACCAGCCGGTCAGCAGCACGTCGCGACCCTTGAAGGCCCGCGACAGCGCGCCGTGCACCGTAGCCAGCTGCGGATCGAGCCATTCGTACACCGGGCGCTCGCCGCCCGAGACGATGGCCGCCGGCGTGGTCAGGTGGGCGTCGCGCAACAGGCCGACGTCCTGGTTGGTCACCGACTTGCCGACCAGCTCCGGCTCGCCCCCGGCCAGCCGGATGCGAACCACCTGCGAGACGCCGTCGGCGCCTTTGCGGACCATGAAGGCGGCGTCCTCGGCGTCGGAATAGCCCAGATAGCTGTCGTCGCGGTCGGCGCTGGCCAGAGGCCGCCACTGCTTCTGGCCCTTGGCGCGGGCATGGATGCTGATCTTGTGGCTGATGATGTCTTCGTCGATGCGCACGCGGGCCTCGCCCTCGGCGTCGACGCTCCAGCGCTTGGTGTCGGGCGTGCCCCGCTCGGCGACGTTGCCGCGCCCCTTGGCCACGTCCACCCGCCACAGGGTCCAGACCAGCGGGTTGATCACCCCCTTGCGAACCAGGCGGGTGCCGAGATTGCCCTCGCCATTGTCGACCACCTGGTCCAGGCCCAGGACCATGGCCTTGGGCTTGTCGCCGTCGACCACGCCCAGCACCGGCTGGCTCAGCGCATAGGCCGACGGGTTGTCGCCCTCGAGCAGGGTCGAGACCACCTTGCCCTTGTTGTCGACGACGACGTTGCGCTCGAAGCGGTAGGCGTTGCGCGGGCCGACCGTCTGCCAGTAGGCCGCGCGGACCAGCAGGTAGTTCTCGCCCACCCAGCGCACGTCCATGGTCTGGACATCGCCGAGGGAGAGCTGCGTCTCGCCGGGCTTGTCGATGGTGGCGAAGCGGACGGTGCGCGCCGCCGGCGCGCCCCCCAGGATGGCCAGCTGGTCGCCGGCCGGCGACATGGCCACGTCCTGCACGCCCGGCAGCCGGCCGAAGGCCGACGCCGGAAGCGGCGACTGGGCCTGCGCGCCCTGGAAGGCGACAAGCGACAGCGCGGCCGCAACACCGATTTTAGAAAGCACACTCGCCCCCGAGAATACGCGCCCAGCGACACTTCGCCGGCTGCGTACACTCAAGGCGATACCGACCCAGGGCGTCAAGCCCAAGGCCAAGCTTGAAATCAGCCCGCGCGGCGCAATGCCGAAGAAGACGCCTGCGAGGTGCGGAAGCGCGCCACCATGCCCGACAGCTCGTCGGCGGCGGTTACCAGGTTGCGGCTGTCGCCGGCCGAGCGGCTGATCAGGGCCGCGTTGCGCTGGGCGCCCTGGTCCATCTGGTTCACCGCCGTGTTGACCTGCGACAGGCCCACCGACTGTTCCTGGGCGCCGGCGGCGATCTGGCTGACGATGCCGTCGATGGCCTCGACCTGGGCGACGATCTTCTGCAGGGCCTCGCCCGTGCGGCCGACCAGCTTCACCCCGGCCTCGACCTGACGGGCGCTGTCGGCGATGTGGACCTTGATCTCCTTGGCCGCCTCGGCCGAGCGCTGGGCCAGGGCCCGCACTTCCTGGGCGACGACCGCGAAGCCCTTGCCGGCGTCGCCGGCGCGAGCGGCTTCCACGCCCGCGTTCAGGGCCAGAAGGTTGGTCTGGAAGGCGATCTCGTCGATCACGCCGACGATCTGGCCGACCTGGTGCGACGAGGCCTCGACCCCGCCGATGGCGGCGATGGTGTCTTCGACGACCGTGCGCGAACGGCCGGCCTCGGTCTGGGCTTCACGAACGGCCATGTGGGCCCCGCGAGCGCCCTCGGCGGTGCGGCGGACGGTGACGGTGATCTCTTCCAGGGCCGCGGCCGTCTCTTCCAGGCTGGCGGCCTGCTGTTCGGTGCGGTCGGAGATGTCGGACGAAGCGTCGGCGATGCTGCCGGCGCCGGCGTTGAGCGCGCCGACGGCGTCGACCACCGAGCTCATCGCCGCTTCCAGGCGCTCGACGGCCTGGTTGAAGTCGCTGCGCAGACCCTCGTAGTCGTTGGCGAAGGGCTGGTCGAGCCGAACCGTCAGGTCGCCGTTCGACAGGCGGCCCAGGCCTTCGGCCAGGCTCTCGACCACCAGGCTCTGCTCGCGCGCCGAGCGGGCGTCGCGAGCCTGGGCGGCGGCGCGATCGGCCTCGGCCTGGTCGCGATCGCTGGCGGCGTCGGCCTCGATGCGGCGCTTGGCCTCGGCGTCGTCGCGGAAGGCGTGCACGGCGTCGGCCATCAGGCCGATGTCGTCGCGGCGGCCGCCGAACGGCAGGGCGACGTTGAGGTCGCCCTTCATCAGGCGGGCCATGGCCTCGCGCAGGGTCTTCAGCGGCGACAGCTGGCGGCGGACGGTCAGCACCGAGGCGACGCCCCCGGCCATGCCCAGCAGTACGCCGGCCACGCCCAGCCAGGCCAGCTGGCGGTAGACCGGACCGAAATAGATGTCCTTGGGCACGCCCACGAACATCACGCCGATCACCTGGCCAGAGGCGTCCTTGATCGGGTCGTAGGCGACGAAGTAGTCGCGCTTGAGGATCTTGGTCTCGCCGCGATAGGGCTCGCCACGACCGAGCACGGCGTCATAGACCGGCCCCTGGGCCAGGCTGGTGCCGACGGCGCGCGAGCCGTCCGGCTTCTCGACATTGGTGCTGATGCGCTTGTCGCCGGCGAACACGGTGGCCACGCCCCCGGCCAACGCCTTGACGCGATCGACCCCGGCCAGGTCGCCGTTCAGCACATGGTCGCCGACCATCAGCTGGTCGCCCTCGCGGCGGAACGACTGGCCCTGGCGGCCGATGACGTCCCAGGCCACGCGCATGCTGGTTTCCTGCTGGGCCACGGCCTGGCGCTTGGCGAAGCCGAGCGAGCTCCAGGCGACCACGGCGAGCAGCCCGGCCAGCAGAACGGCGAAGGCGGCGGCGATGGTCAGGCTGACCTTGGTGGAGATGTCCGAGCGCATGATGTCCGGGCGAGAGGAAGGAATTTGCACTCCTTTTCACCCCGCCCGGCTGAAATTTCATTTAACGCGCTGAAATAACGAGAGTCTTTTTACAATTCGTCACATTTCCACCGAAGGTTGCCCGGTCAAGATTGCGTCTTCGCCGACCTGGTCTGCGCCCCTTGGCAGTAGTCCTTCCAGCCCGTCCAGTAATTGACGTCGATATGGGCGCAGCCGGCCTGGTTCATGGCGGTCTCGGCCTCGTACCAGTCGACCTTGGTCTCCCCCAGATACTTCAGGACCAACTTGCGACACTGCGGCAGGGCGCGAGGCGACAGGTTGTCGTCGGCGATCAGCACCAGGAAATCGCCCGCCGCCTCGCCCTTGCGGACCACGATCCCCTTCCAGGCCTCGCCGGGCAGGGCTGCATCGCCGCACAGGCTCTTGCCCTGCCCCGGCGTGTCGCTGATAGCCAGATCACGGAAGATGACCGACGCGCCCAGATCCTGGGCGATGACCTGAGCGGCGCCGTCGACGAAGGCGCGGTCGGCGACGGGAAAGCCATCGGACGGCTTGGGCGCTGGCGGCGCGGACGCCTCAGGCGCACATGCGGCCAGACCCAGCACAGCGACGACGGCCGCGATCGAGAAGCTGCGAAACATGGATGTCCCCCGACATCAGGCCGCCCCGGCGACCGCGCAAAACAAAAGAGCGGCCGGGTTTCCCCGACCGCTCCTTGTCTAGCACAACCTTAAAGGCTGTCGGCCGCCGATTACTCGGCGTCCGCCCTGGATGCCTGCCGACATCCAGGTTTCCGAGTGGTCTCGGACGCTTATTCGGCGTCCGAGAGCGCGATCTCGGCCGGCAGCGGCTCCATCGCCTCTTCGCGCTGCTGGGCCAGCTGCTCGTCGCGCTTGGCGGCGACGCGCTGCAGGCTGCGCAGGTAGGAACCCGTACCAGCGGGGATCAGGCGACCCACGATGACGTTTTCCTTCAGGCCTTCCAGGGTGTCGGTCTTGCCGTGCACCGAGGCTTCGGTCAGGACGCGGGTCGTTTCCTGGAACGACGCGGCCGAGATGAAGCTCTTGGTCTGCAGCGAGGCCTTGGTGATGCCGAGCAGCACCGGCTGGGTCACAGCCGGACGGCCGCCGCGGGCGATCGCCTTGTCCTGTTCCTTGTCGAACTCCGGCTTATCAAGGTGGTCGCCCTTGATGAGGCCGGTGTCGCCGGGCTCGATGATCTCGACCTTTTGCAGCATCTGACGAACGATCGTCTCGATGTGCTTGTCGTTGATCGGCACGCCCTGCAGTCGATAGACCTCCTGGATCTCGTCGACGAGGAAGTTGGCCAGGGCCTCGACGCCCAGGATGCGCAGGATGTCGTGCGGATCCGGGTTGCCGTCGATGATGTACTCGCCGCGCGTGATGTAGTCGCCATCATGCACCGCGATGTGCTTGCCCTTCGGGATCAGGAACTCGACCGCTTCGGGCTGGTTGCCGTCGGCGTCGACGTCCGGAGTGATCTTGATCCGGCGCTTGTTCTTGTAATCCTTGCCGAATTCGACACGGCCGTCCATTTCCGCGATGACCGCGCAGTCCTTCGGACGGCGGGCTTCGAAGAGTTCGGCGACGCGCGGCAGACCACCGGTGATGTCCCGGGTCTTGGCGCCTTCGGTCGGGATACGGGCGATGACCTCACCCGGCTTCACTTCGTCGCCGTCGGCCACCGAGAGAATGGCGCCGACCGACAGGAGGTAGCGAGCCTCGCCGCCGTTCGACAGACGCTTGTAGCTGCCATCCTCGGCCAGCACGCCCATGGCCGGACGCAGGTCCGAACCGCGGGCCGACGCGCGCCAGTCGGCGATGACGCGCTGGGCGATGCCCGTCGCTTCGTCGACTTCTTCGCGGACCGAGAAGCCGTCCACCAGGTCTTCGGCGCGGATGCGGCCGCCGACTTCGGTGATGATCGGCGTGGTGTAGGGGTCCCAGTCGGCCAGGCGCTGGCCGCGCTTGACGGTGTCGCCGTCCTTGATCTTCAGGCGAGCGCCGTACGGCGGCTTGTAGTTTTCGCGTTCCTTGCCGTCGACCAGCACGCTCACCGAGGTGTTGCGGCTCATCACGACCAGGGCGCCGTCGGAAGCCACCACGGTGGCGCCGCTGACGCGGGCGACACCGTCGTTGCTGCTTTCGAAGAACGACTGCTCGGCCACCTGGGCGGTGCCGCCGATGTGGAACGTACGCATGGTCAGCTGCGTGCCCGGCTCACCGATCGACTGGGCGGCGATGACGCCGACAGCTTCACCGATGTTGACCGGAGTGCCGCGAGCCAGGTCGCGGCCGTAGCAGGCGCCGCAGACGCCGATCTTGGCTTCGCAGGTCAGGACCGAGCGGACCTTCACCGACTGGACGGCCGCCGCCTCGATGGCGTCGGCGATGTTCTCGTCGATGTAGGTGTCGGCCGGAACCACCAGCTCGCCGGTGCTCGGGTTCTTGATGTCCTCGGCCGAGAAGCGGCCCAGGACCCGCAGGCCCAGCGAGACCAGCACGTCGCCGCCTTCGACCACGGCGTGAAGGGTGATGCCCTTCGTGGTGCCGCAGTCTTCCTCGACGATGATGCAGTCCTGCGCGACGTCGACCAGACGACGGGTCAGGTAACCCGAGTTGGCCGTCTTCAGCGCGGTGTCGGCCAGACCCTTACGGGCGCCGTGGGTGGAGTTGAAGTACTCCTGAACGGTCAGGCCTTCCTTGAAGTTCGAGACGATCGGGGTCTCGATGATTTCACCGGACGGCTTGGCCATCAGGCCGCGCATGCCGCCCAGCTGCTTCATCTGGGCTTGCGAACCACGGGCGCCGGAGTGGGCCATCATGTAGATGGCGTTGATTTCCTTCTCGCGGCCGTTCTCGTCCTTATGCTTCGTCTGAAGCTCGGCCATCATCTCGTCGGCGACGCGATCGGTGGCCTTGGCCCAGGCGTCAACGACCTTGTTGTACTTCTCACCCTTGGTGATCAGGCCGTCGGCGTACTGCTGCTCATATTCCTCGGCCAGGGCGCGCGTCTCGGCGACGATCGCTTCCTTGCGCTTCGGAATGATGATGTCGTCCTTGCCGAACGAGATGCCGGCCTTGGCGGCTTCCTTGAAGCCCAGGCCCATGACCTGGTCGGCGAAGATCACCGTCGCCTTCTGACCGCAGTGGCGGTAGACGATGTCGATGAGGTTGCCGATTTCCTTCTTGGTCAGCGCCTTCTCGATCAGTCGGTGACCGATCGCGGGGTGGCGCGGCAGCAGGGCGGCGATCTTCATGCGGCCCGGGGTGGTGTCGATCACGCGGCGGCGAGCCACGCCATCGGCGTCCACTTCGGTGAAGCGCGACTTGATCTTGGCGTGCAGCGACACGACGCCGGCGTCCATGGCGGCTTCGATTTCACCCAGATCGGCGAAGATCTTGCCTTCACCCGGCTCACCCTCGCGAGCGACCGACAGGTAGTACAGGCCCAGGACGATGTCCTGCGACGGCACGATGATCGGGCGACCGTTGGCGGGCGACAGGATGTTGTTGGTCGACATCATCAGGACGCGCGCTTCCAGCTGAGCTTCCAGGCTCAGCGGGACGTGCACGGCCATCTGGTCGCCGTCGAAGTCGGCGTTGAACGCGGCGCAGACCAGCGGGTGCAGCTGGATGGCCTTGCCCTCGATCAGCTTCGGTTCGAACGCCTGGATGCCCAGACGGTGAAGCGTCGGGGCGCGGTTCAGCAGGACCGGGTGCTCGCGGATCACCTCTTCGAGGATGTCCCACACCTGGGGCTGCTCGCGCTCGACCATGCGCTTGGACTGCTTGACGGTGCCCGACAGGCCCTTGGCGTCCAGGCGCGCGTAGATGAACGGCTTGAACAGCTCCAGCGCCATCTTCTTGGGCAGGCCGCACTCGTGCAGCTTCAGGTCCGGACCCACGACGATGACCGAACGGCCCGAGTAGTCGACGCGCTTGCCGAGCAGGTTCTGACGGAAGCGGCCTTGCTTGCCCTTCAGCATGTCGGCCAGCGACTTCAGCGGGCGCTTGTTGGCGCCGGTGATGACGCGACCGCGACGGCCGTTGTCGAACAGGGCGTCGACCGACTCCTGCAGCATCCGCTTTTCGTTGCGGATGATGATGTCGGGCGCGCGCAGCTCGATGAGGCGCTTCAGACGGTTGTTACGGTTGATGACCCGGCGGTACAGGTCGTTCAGGTCCGAGGTCGCGAAGCGGCCGCCGTCCAGCGGCACCAGCGGACGCAGTTCCGGCGGGATGACCGGAACGACGGTCAGCACCATCCACTCGGGACGGTTGCCCGACTCCTGGAAGGCTTCCAGGATCTTCAGGCGCTTGCTGAACTTCTTCTGCTTCATGTCCGACACGGTGCCGGCCAGTTCCTCGCGCAGACGCTCGGCCTCTTTCTCGAGGTCGATGGCCTTCAGCAGGTTCTGGACGGCCTCGGCGCCGATCTCGGCGGTGAAGCTGTCGTCGCCGTACTCGTCCTGAGCGCGGATGTAGTCGTCTTCCGACAGCAGCTGGTGCTGCTTCAGCGGGGTCAGGCCCGGCTCGGTGACGATGTAGTATTCGAAGTAGAGGACGCGCTCGATGTCCTTCAGCGGCATGTCGAGCATCATGGCGATGCGCGAGGGCAGCGACTTCAGGAACCAGATGTGAGCGACCGGCGAGGCCAGCTCGATGTGGCCCATGCGCTCACGGCGAACGCGGGCGAGGGTGACTTCCACGCCGCACTTTTCGCAGATGATGCCCTTGTACTTCATGCGCTTGTACTTGCCGCACAGGCATTCGTAGTCCTTGGTCGGGCCAAAGATACGGGCGCAGAACAGGCCGTCACGCTCGGGCTTGAACGTGCGGTAGTTGATGGTCTCGGGCTTCTTGATCTCGCCGAACGACCACGAACGGATCTTTTCCGGCGAGGCGAGCGAGATGCGGATCTGGTCGAAGGTCGGCGTGGCCTGGACCGGATTGAAGATGTTCAGGACTTCCTGGTTCATCTTGGTTCCTTCTGCGGGACTACCCGCGAAAATTCAAAGTGGAGAAGAGGCTGAAAGGGGCCCCTCCCCCGCCGGCTCGGCGGAGGAGGGAGATCCGGATCAGCTGTTCTCCAGCTCGACGTTCAGGCCGAGCGAGCGCATTTCCTTGACCAGCACGTTGAAGCTTTCCGGGATACCGGCTTCGAACGTGTCGTCGCCACGGACGATCGACTCGTAGACCTTGGTCCGGCCGGCCACGTCGTCCGACTTCACCGTCAGCATTTCCTGCAGGGTGTAGGCGGCGCCGTAGGCTTCCAGAGCCCACACTTCCATTTCCCCGAAGCGCTGACCGCCGAACTGGGCCTTGCCGCCCAGCGGCTGCTGGGTGACCAGCGAGTACGGACCGATCGAACGGGCGTGGATCTTGTCGTCGACCAGGTGGTGCAGCTTCAGCATGTAGATGTAGCCGACCGTGACCGGACGCTTGAACTGCTCGCCGGTGGTGCCGTCGAACAGGATCGACTGACCCGAACGGTTCACGCCGGCCATCTCGAGGTGGTCCTCGATGTCTTCCATGCGCGCGCCGTCGAAGACGGGGGTGGCGATCGGGATGCCCTTGCCGAGGTTCTTGGCCAGTTCGACCAGGTCTTCCTCGGTATCCGGCAGCTCTTCGTCCGGGCCGTAGACGTCACGCAGACGCTGGACCAGGGCTTCCTTCTGGCCGCCGTGCTGCCAGTCCTCGAGCAGACCGGTGATCTGCTTGCCGAGGTTGGCGCAGGCCCAGCCCAGGTGGGTTTCGAAGATCTGACCGACGTTCATGCGCGAAGGCACGCCCAGCGGGTTCAGCACGAGGTCCACGTGGGTGCCGTCGGCGAGGAACGGCATGTCCTCGATCGGCAGGATGCGCGAGATGACGCCCTTGTTGCCGTGACGGCCGGCCATCTTGTCGCCCGGCTGAAGCTTGCGCTTCACGGCCACGAAGACCTTGACCATCTTCATGACGCCCGGGGGCAGTTCGTCGCCGCGTTGCAGCTTGTCGACCTTGTCTTCGAAACGACGGTCGAGGCGCTTGCGGTTCTCGTCGAACAGACGGCGGAGGCTTTCCAGTTCGCCCATCGCCTTCTCGTCTTCGAGAGCGATCTGCCACCACAGGCCCGAAGCCACGCCGGCCAGGCCTTCGGCGGTGATTTCACCGCGCTGCAGGCCCTTGGGACCCGACAGGGCCACCTTGCCGATCAGCAGGTCCTTCAGACGGCCCGAGATGTTGCGGTTCAGGATCGCGAACTCGTCGTCGCGGTCCTTGCCCAGACGATCGATTTCCGAACGTTCGATGGCCAGGGCGCGCTCGTCCTTGTCGACGCCGTGACGGTTGAAGACGCGCACGTCGACGATCGTGCCGGCGACGCCCGGGGGCAGACGCAGGCTGGTGTCGCGGACGTCCGAAGCCTTCTCGCCGAAGATGGCGCGCAGCAGCTTCTCTTCCGGCGTCATCGGGCTTTCGCCCTTCGGCGTCACCTTGCCGACCAGGATGTCGCCCGGCTGGACTTCGGCGCCGATGGCCACGATGCCGGCTTCGTCGAGGTTGCGCAGGGCTTCCTCGCCGACGTTCGGGATGTCGCGGGTGATTTCTTCCGGACCAAGCTTCGTGTCACGGGCCATGACTTCGAATTCCTCGATGTGGATCGAGGTGAAGACGTCGTCACGGACGATGCGTTCGGAGATCAGGATCGAGTCTTCGAAGTTGTAGCCGTTCCAGGGCATGAACGCGACGAGCGCGTTGCGGCCCAGGGCCAGTTCGCCCAGCTCCGTCGACGGACCGTCGGCGATGATGTCGCCGGCGCTGATCTTGTCGCCCACCTTCACCAGCGGACGCTGGTTGATGCAGGTCGACTGGTTCGAGCGCTGGAACTTCGACATCCGGTAGATGTCGACGCCCGAGCGGGCCGGATCGGTCTCTTCGGTGGCGCGCACGACGATACGGGTGCCGTCGATCTGCTCGACGACGCCGGTGCGCTTGGCGATGACCACGGCGCCCGAGTCACGGGCGACGACCGCTTCCATGCCGGTGCCGACCAGCGGGGCGTCGGACTGCACCAGCGGCACGGCCTGACGTTGCATGTTCGAACCCATGAGGGCGCGGTTGGCGTCGTCGTTTTCGAGGAACGGGATCAGGGCGGCGGCCACCGACACGACCTGGCGCGGCGACACGTCCATCAGGTCCACCGTCTCCTTTTGCAGGAGGGTGGGTTCGCCGTTGATGCGGCCCGGAACCAGCTCTTCCAGGATCTCGCCTTCGACCACCTTGATGTTCGACTGGGCGATGACGTGCTTGGATTCCTCCATAGCCGACATGTAGACGACTTCGTCCTGCGGCTTGCCGTCCTTCACGCGACGGTACGGGCTCTCGATGAAGCCGTACTTGTTCACGCGGGCGTGGGTCGCGAGGCTGTTGATCAGACCGATGTTCGGGCCTTCAGGCGTTTCGATCGGGCAGATCCGGCCGTAGTGGGTCGGGTGAACGTCGCGGACTTCGAAGCCGGCGCGCTCACGGGTCAGACCGCCCGGGCCGAGGGCCGAGAGACGACGCTTGTGGGTGATTTCCGACAGCGGGTTCGTCTGGTCCATGAACTGCGACAGCTGGCTGCTGCCGAAGAACTCACGGACGGCCGCAGCGGCCGGCTTCGCGTTGATCAGGTCGTGCGGCATGACGGTGTCGATATCGACCGACGACATGCGTTCCTTGATGGCGCGCTCCATGCGGAGCAGGCCGACGCGGTATTGGTTTTCCAGCAGCTCGCCGACCGAACGCACGCGGCGGTTGCCCAGGTTGTCGATGTCGTCGATTTCGCCGCGGCCGTCGCGCAGACCGACCAGCAGCTTCAGGACGGCCAGGACGTCTTCCTTGCGCAGGACGCGGACTTCGTCCGAGACTTCCTGCTCCAGGCGCATGTTCATCTTCACGCGGCCCACCGACGACAGGTCGTAGCGCTCGGCGTCGAAGAACAGCGACTTGAACATCGCTTCGGCGGCTTCCACCGTCGGCGGCTCGCCCGGACGCATGACGCGGTAGATGTCGAACAGCGCGTCTTCACGGACGGCGTTCTTGTCCACGCGCAGGGTGTTGCGCATGTAGGCGCCGACCGTCACGTGGTCGATGTCGAGCACGTCGATGGTGTCGAAGCCTTGGTCGGCCAGGGCCTGGATCGTGGGGACGTCCAGCTCGTCGCCGGCTTCGGCGTAGATTTCGCCGGTCTCGAAGTTGACGGCGTCGCGGGCCAGGTAGCGGCCGGTCAGGGCTTCCGGACCGAGCAGCAGGGTCTTCAGACCGCCGTCGGCCAGCTTCTTGGCGTTGCGGGCGCTGATCTTCTGGCCAGCCGGAGCGACCTCTTCGCCGGTGTCGGCGTCGATCAGGGCGACTTCCGGCTTCACGCCGCGCCAGCGCTCGGGCTTGTACGGGGTGGCCCAGCCGCCCGAACGCTTCTCGAACGGGACGACGTCGTAGAACGTGGTCAGGATCTCTTCGCCGTCCATGCCCAGGGCATAGAGGAAGGTCGTGGCCGGCAGCTTACGGCGACGGTCGATACGGACGTAGACGATGTCCTTGGCGTCGAACTCGAAGTCGAGCCACGAGCCGCGGTACGGGATCACGCGGGCGGCGAACAGCAGCTTGCCCGAGGCGTGGGTCTTGCCCTTGTCGTGGTCGAAGAACACGCCGGGCGAACGGTGCATCTGCGAGACGATGACGCGCTCGGTGCCGTTGACGATGAAGGTGCCCTTGTCGGTCATGAGCGGGATATCGCCCATGTAGACGTCCTGCTCCTTGATGTCCTTGACGGACCGGGCGCCGGTTTCTTCTTCCGTTTCGAACACGATCAGACGCAGCTTGACCTTCAGCGGCGCAGCGAAGGTCATGTCGCGCTGGATGCATTCCTCGACGTCGTACTTGGGCTCTTCGAACTCGTACGACACGTATTCGAGCACGGCGCGCTCGTTGAAGTCCTTGATCGGGAACACCGACTTGAAGACCGCCTCGACGCCCTCGTCGCGACGCTGGCCCGGACGGACCTCGCGCTGCAGGAACTGTTCGTAGGAGGAGCGCTGAACCTCGATGAGGTTCGGCATCTGCACAGCCTCGGGAATGCGGCCGAACGACTTCCGGATCCGCTTCTTGCCGGTGAAGGATTGCGCCATGTTTTTTCCCTGCGGCGCGGACGGAATCCGCGCGTGAATTCGAATGCCTCGGCGTCCACCCTCGCCGCTCCCCTTGCCGGAGAGCGTCGGACGCTGGAATTCCCCTGACTGGCGACCGGGACCGGAAGCCTGTCGGGCGCCCCTTCGCGCGGATCGGAGGGCGGCTGATCGCGCCTCGGGGCGTTGAAGAGCGGACGTGCGTGGACGCACTCCGCCGAAATGTCTTCGTGAACGGGCCGATATAGGGGATCGAAGCGAGGATGGAAAGGGGGAAACAGCGACCAATTTCACGGCGCGGGCTCGTTCAACCTGGCGACGCTTCCTCCTCGCCAAGGCCCACCGATGACCGCCGCGCTCAAGACCCGCCCCGCAGAGCGGCCGCTGTCGCCCCTGCACCGCATCGCCGCGCGCCTGGACGAGGTTCCGGCCGCCGCTCGAAAGCGGCTGGTCGAGGCCGGGGACGCGCTGACGGACGGCGACTTCGCCCGCGCCGAAAGTCTGGCCGCCGCGGCCTTGCCCGAGGGCGCAAGCCTTGCCCTGCGCCTGATCGGCCTGGTGCGCGAGCGGGCCGGCGCCCTGCCCCAGGCCTTCGAGGCCTTGCGGCAGGCGCACCTGGAGGCGCCGGGCGATCCCGACGGCGTGCGTGATCTGGCCCGCCTGGCCCGGCGCATGGGCCAGCCGGCGCTGGCCGCCGACCTGCTGGCCCGCGTCCGCGCCGCCTGCCCGGGCGACCTGGCCGACGCCCAGGACCTGGCGGCCGTGCTGCGCGACCTCGACCGTTGCGACGAGGCCCTGGTGATCGTCCGCGAAGCCATGGCCGACGCGCCCAAGGCCCCGCACCTCTGGAGCCTGCTGGGCTCGATCGCCGCCCAGAAGGGCGACGACGCCGACGCCCGGGTCTTCCACGACGAGGCCCTGCGCCTGGCGCCGCGCGAGGTTCCGATCCTGGCCAACGCCGCCCTGGCCCGCCTCGACGTCGGCGACGCGGCCGCCGCCAGGGAGGCCTGCGACGCCGCCCTGGCTGCGAGGCCGACACCGCCCCAGGCCGCCGCCGTGCGCCTGGCCCGCGCCACGGCCCGCCTGTGCCTGGGCGACCTTGGCGGCTGGGACGACTACGCCGCCCGCCTGGCGCCCGAGCGGCGCGAGGCGCTGGCCTTCGACATTCCCGCCCCGCGCTGGACGCCGGACCTGCCCTTGCCCGGGCTTTCCCTGCTGCTGGTCAGCGAGCAGGGCCTGGGCGACGAGGTGATGTTCGGCTCCATAATCGGCGACGCCCTGGCCGCTCTCGGCCCCTCCGGACGCCTGACCCTGGCGGTGGAGCCCCGCCTCGTCCCGCTGTTCGCGCGCGCCTGGCCGGGCGTGCGGGTGATCGGCCACGCCACCACCAGCCTGGCCGGCCGCCTGCGCCGCACCGTCCCCGACGCCGGTCCGGTCCAGGCCTGGGCGCCGCTGGGCGACCTGCTGCCGCTGCTGCGCGGGACATTGGAAAGCTTCGGGGACGCAAAGCCCTTCTTCGCGCCCGATCCGGCGCGGGTCGAGCACTGGCGCGGCTGGCTCTCGCGCCTGCCCCCCGGTCGAAAGATCGGCATCCTCTGGCGCAGCGGCCTGATGGCCGGCCTGCGCTCGCGCCGCTTCGCCCCATTCGAGGCGTGGACGCCGGTGCTGGCCACGCCGGGCGCGGTGTTCGTGAACCTGCAATACGGCGACGCCGAGCCGGACCTTGCCCGCGCCCAGACCCAGGGCCTGACGATCCACCGCCCGCCGAACCTCGACCTGATGCAGGAGCTGGAGGGCGTCGCCGCTCTCTGCCAGGCGCTGGACCTCGTCATCGGCCCGCCGACCGCGACCACCAACATCGCCGCCGCCCTCGGCGCCGAAACCTGGATCGTCTCGGCCAACCCGAACTGGCCGGCGCTGGGGACGGCGGGCTACCCCTGGTACCCGGCGGTCAGGGCGTTCCAGCCGGACGGAACGGCGTGGGAGGCGCGGCTGGAAGCGGTGGCGCGGGCGCTGAGTGAATCCTCTCTCTCAGAGAGAGGGAGGGGCCCGCCGCGCAGCGGTGGGAGGGTGAGAGGTTTCACCGCCGGCCGCGGAAACCCGCACCTCTGTGTGGTGTAGTCGCGAGAACGGAGCGCGACGACCGCAGCCTACCCGCCCCACTTCGACTGCGCCCCATCTGGTGAGATTGTACCCTCTCACCCTCCCACGCCTTTGGCGTGGGCCCCTCCCTCTCTCCATGAGAGAGGGTCCAAGAAGAAGGGGAGGACGTTTCCGCCCTCCCCTCTTAGTCTTCCTACTTCACCACCTGCACGGCGGCCTGGGCCTGGGCCGCCAGGGCCTTGTCGCCGGTGGCGGTCAGCTTGCCGGCCTTGTCGTCCCAGCGCAGCTTCACCGTCTTGCCGACGCCCTTCTCGTAGGCGTTGGTGACGCCGTCGTCGTCATAGAGCGAGAACTCGGCGTCGCGGCCCGGATAGACCTTCACCGCGCTGATCGCCTGGGCCTGGCTGGTGTTGGTGATCGGCGCGCCGATCGGCACGATCGAACCGGCGCGGACGAACAGCGGGATGACGTCGATCGGCGCCTTCACGCGGATCGTCTGGCCGCCGGTGTACTTCTGGTTCGTCCAGTAGTCGTACCAGTCGGCGCCGGCCGGCAGGTAGACGTCGCGCTCGGTCTGGCCCTGCTGCGTGACCGGGGCCACCAGGAAGGCCGGGCCGAACATATACTCATCGCCGATGTTCGCCACCTGCGGATCGTTCGGGAAGTCCATGAACAGGCCGCGCATGAAGGGCGAGCCGGTGTCGTAGGTCGTCTTGCCCATCGAGTAGAGGTACGGCATCAGCGCGTAGCGCAGCTTCAGGTACTTGGAGAGGACGTCCTCGGCCTCCTTGCCGAACGACCACAGCTCGTTGCCCTTGCGCATGCCGTGCACCCGCAGGGTCGGGGTGAAGACGCCGTACTGGAACCAGCGGGTGAAGAGCTCGGGATAGTCGTTGTTCTGGCCGACCACGTCGCGGGCGTCCGACGGATCCAGCAGCGGCGCCTTGGTCGCCGTGGTGGTCGAGGGCAGCCACTGCCAGCCGCCGATGTCGTTGCCCCAGTACGCCAGACCGGACGCGGTGAAGTTCAGGCCGGTCGGCACCTGGCGACGCAGGGCCTCCCAGGTGGGCTGGATGTCGGACGACCAGAACAGCGAGCCGTTGCGCTGGGCGCCGGTATAGGCGGCGCGGGCCAGGATCAGGTTGCGCTTGTCGGGACGGTCGCGGCGCGAGCCGTCGGCGGCCAGCTGGGCGTGCATCAGCGGAAAGGCGTTGCGGATGCGGTCGCCCGTGCCGGCGTGGAAGTAGAAGCCCGACGGCACCAGGTCAGGCTCGGTCTCGTCCAGCCACAGCCAGTCGAAGCCCTGCGAGATGATGTTGTCGCGGATCTTGCCCCAGAACCAGTCGCGGGCCTCGGGGTTGGTGCTGTCGATCAGCGCGCCGGTGCGGTCGCTGCGGAACGGCAGGCCGTCGACCGGATTGCCGTTCTCGTCCTTCAGGAACCAGCCCTTGTTGGCCAGGTAGTTGAAGTAGCGGCCTTCCTGCTCGAAGCGGGGCCACACGCTGATGATGGTGTGGATGCCGCGGTCGTGCAGCGTCTTGTTCATGCCGGCCGGATCGGGGAACTGGGCCGGATCGATGTCGATCTGGCCCATGCGGGTCCAGTGGAACCAGTCCAGCACCATGATGTCGAGCGGCAGCTGGCGCTTCTGGTAGCCGTCGGCCACGGCCATGAACTCGGCCTGGCTCTCGTAGCGGGCCTTGGACTGGATGTAGCCGAAGGCGGCCTTGGGCGGCAGCGGCGTCACGCCGGTCAGGGCGCGGTAGCCGGCGTAGATCTCGTCGGTGGTCTTGCCGGTGATGACGAAGAACGACACGCGCTCGCCGACATTGCTCTGCCACAGGGTGCGGCCGTTGACGCCCGGATAGATCTTGGTGGCCGACGGGTTGTCCCACAGGATCCCGTAGCCCTTGCTGGTCACCAGGAACGGCACGCAGACGCTCTCGCCGTGCGGGGCGTCGTAGTCGTGCTTGCAGTCGATGGTGCGGCCGCGCAGGTCGAGCGCGCTTTCCGACTCCTGGTTCTGGCCCAGGCCATAGAAGTGCTCGTCGGCGGTCGTCGAGAAGCTGGCGCCGGCGCGGAAGGTCTTCTCGCCGCTGATCACGTGCGGGGCCATCTCCCAGCCGGTCATGTCGACCAGCGAGGTCCCGTCGGGCTTGCGCACCTTGATCGACACCGGCGGCAGGGCCGGCGCGAAATAGCGCTCCTGCAGGCTGGGCGCGCCCGGCCATGGCTGGGCGACGACTTCCAGCGACAGTTCGGCGGAGGTGAAGATGTCGGCGCCGGCCTTCTGGTCGTGACGCCAGCCCTTGTCGGTGGCCGTCCCGTTGACGCCGTAGCCCGGGGCGCCCTTGGCCAGGTCCTTGTCCTGGCTGATGGTCACGCGGATCACGTTGGGGGCGTAGGTCTCGACCGAGACATAGGCGCCGTTGCGATCCACCGTCGTCTGCGGCGCGGCGACCGCCATGCCCGCCCCGACGCTGAGCGCCAGGCCCGAAACCAGACCCAGGACGCGCGCCTTTGCGCCGTTACCCAGCCAAGCCATGCGATTCCTCCACTAAGTTACCGCTATCATTTACTGATACCGGCGTAGTGGCGGCTGACAGCGCCGTCAACGCACAAGGTGCGATTTATGGGATGAATAGCGCGGCAAGATCCTCCCCTTGAAAGGGGGAGGTGTCGGCGAAGCCGACGGAGGGGCATGTGGCCTGTGAGCCAGCAACCGCCTCGGCCTCTGAAGGGACTTCCCCCTCCGGCCCTCTGGGCCGCCTCCCCCTTCAGGGGGAGGACCTGGGAAAACGAAAACGGGCCCGGAGGTTTCCCTCCGGGCCCGTCTCGTAAGGTCATGAAGACCAGATCCGCGTCAGACGACGCGGAGCCGGATTACTTCACTTGGACCTTGGCGCCGGCTTCGGTCAGCTTCTTGGCGACTTCGTCGGCCTGCTGCTTCGAAACGTTTTCGACGACGTTCTGCGGAGCGCCTTCGACCAGGTCCTTGGCTTCCTTCAGGCCGAGGTCCGGACGGACGCCGCGGACTTCCTTGATCACGTTGATCTTCTTGTCGCCGCCGTCGACCAGGACAACGGTGAACTCGGTTTGCTCTTCAGCGGCTTCAACCGGAGCAGCAGCGCCACCGACGGCGGCCACGGCGACCGGAGCGGCGGCCGAGACGCCCCACTTTTCTTCCAGCAGCTTCGAGAGTTCAGCGGCTTCCAGCACCGACAGGGTGGACAGTTCTTCGACCAGCTTTTCGAGCTTCGACATGTGTCAGTTCCTTAGAGAGATTGGGATAGATTTGCGGGGATGACCGTTACGCGGCGTCTTTGGTCGCGTAGGCATTGAAGACGCGAGCCAGCTGGGCGGCCGGAGCCTGCAGGACGCCAGCGATCTTGGTCGCCGGAGCCTGGATGAGGCCGATGAGCTTGCCACGCAGTTCGTCCAGCGACGGCAGGGTCGCTAGAGCGCGCACCGCGTTCTCGTCCAGCACGTTGGTCTGGTCCAGGACGCCACCGACAATCTTGAGCTTGTCGTTTTCCTTGGCGAACTGCACCGCGATCTTCGCGGCCGAGACAGCGTCCGGGCCGTAGGCGATGGCGACCGGACCGGTGAAGAGCGAGTCGCCCTTTTCACCGAGCTTGCCGTCCAGAGCCTTGAGGGCCAGGGTGTTCTTCACAACCTTGATCGCGGCGCCTTCCTTGCGGAGGCGAAGACGAAGGTCGGTCATTTCCGCAACGGTCAGACCCATGTAGTGGGTCACGACGACAGCGCCGGCATCGGCGAAGACGCTTTTCAGCGACTCGATCGATTCCTGCTTTTGAGCGCGGTCCATTGCGGTCTCCTACTCAGTTGCAGGCGGCCGGACCATTCCGGCAGCCAGATGCTCGTCCCATGCGGAATTGCTCCCGCGCGCGAGTTGCATCAGCCTGTTCCAAGGAAAGTCGGCCGCGCACCTGACTCGGGCAAAGCCGCGAGAGAGGAGGTCTTGGCGTCTCTATCCCTGTCTCCCGACGGCGAGGAAGGGCTCTTCCTCGATTATGGCGCTGGTGACCCCGCGCCCCGCAGTTCTCAAACAGGTTCGCCGCCGAACCGGAGTCCAGCGGAGAGGCGGGCCGTATAGAGGATTTGCACAAGGAACGCAACCGGGTGTCGGAACGCGCCGCGCTCGAACGTCTTCAAGGCGGTGAAACCCGAGAAGGAGCCTTCCCATGCTGGCCCAGTTCGACGCCTCCCCCACCCTCCCGGTCAAGGACCTGGCGCGCGCCAGACGGTTCTACGAGGACGTTCTGGGCCTTCCGCCCGAGGGCGATTCCGAGATGGGCGTCCAGGCCTACCGCGCCGGCGGCGTGAGCCTGACCGTCTACGAGTCCGAGTTCGCCGGAACCAACCAGGGCACGGCCGTCACCTGGCCGGTCGGCGAGCGCTTCGACGCCGTCGTCGCCGCCCTGCGCGACAAGGGCGTGGCTTTCGAGACCTACGACATGCCCGGGATCACGGTGGAAGGCGGCGTGCATCGGGCGGGCGACATGAAGCTTGTGTGGTTCAAGGACCCGGACGGCAACATCCACCACGTGGGGAGCTTCTGAGGCTCCCTACTCCCCCAGCCGCTCCTCCGCCGCCTTCGCCGCCGCCACGCTCGTGGCGAAACAGGCCTGAAGCAGGTAGCCGCCCGTGGGCGCTTCCCAATCCAGCATCTCGCCGGCCAGGAACACGTCGGGCCGCAATCGAAGCGCCAGGCCGTCCAGGCTGTCGAAGACCACGCCGCCGGCCGCGGAGATCGCCCGCTCAAGCGGCCGAGCCGACGTCAGACGGATCGGCGCGGCCTTGATCGCCGCCGCCAGCGCCGCGGGCTCGCTGGGCAGGTCCAGGCCGTGGGCCTCGCGCAGCAGGTTGACCTCGACCGGCGACAGCTTCAGGGCCTTGCGCAGGTGATTGGTCAGCGACTGGCCGCCCCGCGCGCCCGACAGGCGGCGCTCCAGAGTCTCGGCCGGCAGGTCGGGTCGCAGGTCGATGGTCAGCGTCGCATAGCCATCACGGGCGATCGCCTCGCGCGGGGCCGGGCCCAGGGCGTAGATCGCCCCGCCCTCGAGGCCGTAGCCGGCGACCATGGCGTCGCCCCGCGCCTGGCGACCGTCGCAGGCCAGGCGGACGTTCTTCAGCGGCTCGCCGGCGAAGCGGTCGCGGAAGATCGCGCTCCAGGAAACCTCGAAGCCGCAGTTGGCCGGCGCGAACGGCGCGACCCGCGCGCCCTGCCCTTCCAGCACGCCGGTCCAGGCCGCGTCGGAACCGAGCTTGGGCCAGCTGGCCCCGCCCAGCGCCAGGATCGTAACGCGCGGGCGCCAGGCCTCGCGGCCGCCTGGACCATCGACCAGCAGCGCGCCGTCGGCGCCCCAGCCCGCCCAGGCGCAGCGCGTGCGCAGCGAAACACCCAGCCCCTCCAGCCGCGCCAGCCAGGCCCGCAGCAACGGCGAGGCCTTCATGGCCTTGGGAAACACCCGGCCGCTGGCGCCGACATAGGTCTCCTGGCCCAGATCCCTGGCCCAGGCGACGAGATCGGCCGGGGTGAACGCCTCGAGCATCGGCCGCAGCCTCGCGGCGCGCTCGCCGTAGCGGGCCACGAAGCGCTCGAAGTCTTCCGAATGGGTGAGGTTCAGCCCGCCGCGTCCAGCCATCAGGAACTTGCGGCCGAAGGTCGGCATCTTCTCGAACACCAC
The DNA here is from genome assembly GCF_003094615.1 of Caulobacter radicis. Classification (GTDB taxonomy): domain Bacteria; phylum Pseudomonadota; class Alphaproteobacteria; order Caulobacterales; family Caulobacteraceae; genus Caulobacter; species Caulobacter radicis. The sequence continues at coordinate 25,287 of NZ_QDKO01000012.1, forward strand.
GACCGAGCGCCCGGTCTGCGCCAGGCGCTGGGCGGCGATCAGCCCGGCGGGCCCGCCGCCGACCACGGCGACGTCGATGATCCTGGAAGCGTCAGAAGTCACGCGGCCTCGATATCCGTCAGAGCAAAGTCGCCGCCCTTGTAGAGCAGCGGGACGCCATGCGCCTTGGCGCAGGCGTATGCGAAGCAATCACCCATATTGAGCTTGGCCGGATGGACGCCCTTACCGAAGCGAGCGAATGCGTCGAGCGCCAAGCTCCCCTCACGTGAACCTATCTCCACGACCGAGATTTCGGCGGCGCCGACATAGGACAGCACTTCCAGCTCAGCGTCGGCGACATCCAGGCCCTTGGCGCGAACCAGGCTTCGGACGGTTTCCCAAATTGCGACAGCGGAGGTGACGGCGCCGGACGCGGCCGTCAGACGGAGCTCGAACACCTGCTTTTCAGGTTCGCCAAGAAGGATCGCGCAAAACGCTGAGGCATCGACGAACATCAATCGCCAGAAAGTTCGTCAAAGAACGCCTTGTCGGCCTTGAGGCCCGTGCTGGGCAACGCAGCGATCCGATCACTGATCGCCCGCATATTCGCCAGCTTCTCCTCCCTCGCCTTCTCGCGCACGGCCAGGGCTTCGGCGGCGGCCAGCTTCACCGTCTCGGTGATGCCGAGCCGCGTCTTCTCGGCCAGCTGGCGGACCAGGGCGTCGGTCTCGGGATCGCGGATGTGGAAGGCCATGACGTCTCTCCGTCTAGACGAAAGATAACATCGGCTAGCCGGACCTACAACGAGGGCCCAAAACGCAAGACGGGCGCTGGATCGCTCCAGCGCCCGCCCGCGAAGTCAGTGTGCTTCGATCAGCCGATTAGGCGTTGATCGAGGCCACGTCGACCTTGAAGCCCGGACCCATCGTCGACGACAGGCCGATCTTCTTGACGTAGACGCCCTTGGCGCCCGACGGCTTGGCCTTGTTCAGGGCGTCGATCAGAGCCTTGACGTTGATCAGCAGGGCTTCCTCGGTGAACGAGGCCTTGCCGATGCCGGCGTGAACGATACCGGCCTTTTCGACGCGGAACTCGACGGCGCCGCTCTTGGCGTCCTTGACGGCTTGAGCGACGTTCGGGGTCACGGTGCCGACCTTCGGGTTCGGCATCAGGCCGCGCGGGCCCAGCACCTTACCGAGACGACCGACCAGGGCCATCATGTCCGGCGAGGCGATGACGCGGTCGAAGTCCATGAAGCCGTTCTGGATCTTTTCGACCAGGTCCTCGGCGCCGACGACTTCGGCGCCGGCGGCGGTGGCTTCGGCGGCCTTGGCGTCCTTGGCGAAGACGGCGACGCGAACGTCACGGCCCGTGCCCGACGGCAGTTGAACGACGCCACGGACCTGCTGGTCGGCGTGACGCGGGTCGACGCCCAGGTTCACCGAGATCTCGATGGTCTCGTCGAACTTGGCCTTGGCGTTGGCCTTGACCAGAGCGATGGCTTCGGCGACGGCGTGGGTGGCGTCACGATCGCCGGTCCAGGCCTTGATGCGCTTGGGTTGCGTAGCCATTGGATTAGGCCTCCACGATCTTCAGGCCCATGGCCTTGGCGGAGCCTTCGATGATCTTGGCGGCGGCCTCGATGTCGTTGGCGTTCAGGTCCTTCATCTTCTTTTCGGCGATCTCGCGCAGCTGGGTGCGCGTCACTTCGCCGACGGTCTCACGACCGGTCAGCTTCGCGCCGGACTTCAGGCCGGTGATCTGCTTCAGGTAGTGGGTCGCCGGGGGCGTCTTGGTGATGAAGGTGAACGACTTGTCCTGGTAGACCGTGATCACGGTCGGCAGGGGGGTGCCCTTTTCGACGTTCTCGGTGCGCGCGTTGAACTCCTTACAGAAGCCCATGATGTTGACGCCGCGCTGACCCAGAGCCGGGCCGATGGGGGGCGAAGGCGTGGCCGAGCCAGCCTTCACCTGGAGCTTGATGTAGCCCAGGATCTTCTTAGCCATACTATCCTCTCGTGAGGGCCGGAGCCCTCGCTGGTGAGCCGTGGTGCGGGCTTGGCGGCCCTTCCACGGATTTGGGTTCGCCATAACGGCGAACACGCCTCGGGACCAGGTCCCGAAGCGAGGTCGCGGCGTTTAGCAGGAGAGCGGCCCGCGCGCAAGCTTCCAGGCCCGCCCCGCGACACGACCGGGGATTGAGGCGCAACCATGACGTGTTAATCTCCCCGCCGGGAAAACCATAGGGGGAGATCGCGATGCCGATCAGCAAGCAAGGCTGGGAACTGCATATCGTCCGGCAGACGGTGCAGAGGCGCGCGTCGGACGGAAAGAAGCGCACCGTGGGCGTCTATCAGGTCTATCACGACGGCCAGCCTGTGGCCGGACTGTCGGGACAGACGGCGGAATCGCGCGGTCCTGGCGACAACAGCGTCGCCGAGAACGGCAAGCGCGTGGAGCCCGGCGTCTATCCGCTCTGGACCCAGGACGGCACGAAGTACGACACCATCGGCTATGTCGACAATCTCAGCACCAGCGCCCGGCCCAAGCCCGGCATCGAGCTGAAGAACACCGGCGCGCGGGCCGAGATTCTCATTCATCCGGGCGTGAACAGCTTCCTGTCGTCGATCGGCTGCATCAACCTGTGCACCAGCCTGCCGAACGCCGCCGAGCCGATCTCCTACGTCGGCAGCCGCCGCCGGGTGATCGCCCTGATCGACGACATGAAGGCCTTCCTGAAGACCGACTTCCCCAGCCAGAACAGCCGGCGCATTCCCCGGGCCCAGGTGGTCATCGAGGGCGAGCCCGCCTGAGGCCGAAAAGCAAAAACCCCGCGCCGTCGCCGGCGCGGGGTTTTCGAAAGCTCGATGGAGGGATCGCTTAGGCGATCTTCTCGACCTGACTGTATTCCAGTTCGACCGGGGTGGCGCGGCCGAAGATCGAGACGGTGACCCGCAGGCGGGCCTTTTCCTCGTCGACCTGCTCGACCGAACCGTTGAAGCTGGCGAACGGACCGTCGATGACGCGGACGTTCTCGCCGACTTCGTACAGCACGACGGTCTTGGGCTTCTCGACGCCCTCTTCGATCGCGCCGACGATGCGCTGGACTTCCTTTTCGGAGACCGGGGTCGGCTTGGAGCCGCTGCCCAGGAAGCCCGTCACCTTCGGGGTGTTCTTGATCAGGTGGTAGGCCTCGTCCGAGAGGTTCATCTTCACCAGGACGTAGCCCGGGAAGAACTTGCGCTCGGCGTTGACCTTGCGGCCACGGCGGATCTCGACGACGTCCTCGGTGGGCACCAGGATCTCGGAGAAGCTGTCTTCCAGGCCCTGGGCCTTGGCTTGCTCACGGATGCTCTCGGCCACCTTCTTCTCGAAGTTCGAGTAGGCGTGGACGATGTACCACTTGTGGTTCGGGTTGGTCGCGGTTTCGGTGCTCATGGTCTTTATATGTCTTATCCGGCCGCGAACTTCAGCAGCAGATTGGCCAGCGTACCCAAAATCCAGTCGACGCCGAAGAAGAACACCGAGGCGACGATCACCATGATGAAGACCATCACCGAGGTGATCCAGGTCTCCTTACGGGTGGTCCAGGTGATCTTGCGGGCCTCGGCGCGGACTTCGCGGAAGAACTGCACCGGGTTGAAAGGCTTCTTGGGCGCCGCGGCGGCGGCGGACGGAGCCTGACCGGCAGGGGCCAGCGCCGCGGCCGTACGGGCGGCGCGGTTCTTGATCGCTGACGGGCTGGATCCCGGTTTCCTGGCCATGGTTTCAGAGGCTCGCGTATCTGACAGGCCGGGCCGAACGCCGGACCGGCCGATGACATATAGTGGCAGGAGTGGAGGGACTCGAACCCCCGGCCCTCGGTTTTGGAGACCGATGCTCTACCAGCTGAGCTACACTCCTGCAGAACTCCGGTCCCGATAGAGAGGACCGCAGCCTTGGCGACGGTCCAGGCCGGAGGGCCGCGAGCGGCGCCGCCGACGCTTCCCAGCGCCAGAGCGGCGTCGTGTAGCAGGGTCGTTTGCGCCGGGCAAGCGGATCAGGACGCGTTCGACACGCGTTATTGCGGAAGTCACGGATCAAGCGGCGCCTTTTCACAGGTTTCTTGGTCCGCCCGCGCCCGAAAGAATGGCTGAAAGGATGAAAGATGGCCGCGAATACCGGCGAGCGCCCCTCCAATCGGGAGGTTGAGCACGAGAATCAGCGACCGAATCCGAATGTCGACGGCAAGCCGCCGCGTCCCGCCACCGAACCGGCCGGCGGCGAGGCCAGCGTCGACACGCCGAAGACGCGAACCGACCCCGGCTCCGGCGAGGGCTGAAGCGCAGCCTTCACCGGAGCCTTAGAGCCGTTCGAAGCGACAGGCGGCCTTAGCCGTCCTTCTTCTCTTCGGCGCCGGTCGAGGCGCTCGGCGTCGCCGCCGCGCACTGGACGTTCAGGTACGACCATTTCACGTCCGTGAGCTCACGGCCGCATTCGGTGTTCTTGCCCTGGTCGCGACCACGCAGCGAGACGCCGACCCCCTTGGCGGGGTCCGGAGCCGGGCTGGCGCTGGAAACGTCGTAATAGCCGCCGTTGGGGCCGCGCACGACGAGGCATTTGGTGTTCTCGACCGGCCGCACGCAGCCGCTCGCCGTCACCGACTTGCCCTCCAGAGTCACTTTCTGGGCCTGGGCGGACTTGGATTGGGCGCCGCCTTCACAACCCGCTACGCCTAACGCTAACAGACTGGCCGCCGCGGCGGCCATGATGAACCTCACCCGCATACGTTCCTCCGTATCGTTGGCTTCGCGAACGAAGCAAAAGGAAGTCTGCGCCCCGTTTGGGTGGCCGGCAATCACATTTTTGACACAGTCGGAAAAAGCGAACCGCGTTATTTTGAGCTGCTTGTAGAATTTTTTCTCAAAGCGCGTTCAGAGAGCAAAAGTTGACATCCGCTCTCAACTTCTCACATGACACGCGTGTCGCCTTCAGGGCCGGAGCGACACCCGACTTTTCTTATGCGCGCCGCCGTTCTTCGGACGGCGCGAACAGGATCGAAATCACTGACATGACGGCCGAGACCGCCACCGCCGCCGCCCCTGCTCCCGCCAAGGAGTCCCCGCACCACCTGGAGACCGTCCTCTGGGTCAAGCACTGGACCGACCGGCTGTTCAGCTTCGCCATCACCCGTCCGGCCAGCTTCCGCTTCCGCTCGGGCGAGTTCGTGATGATCGGCCTGCCCGCCCGCGAGGAGCTGGGCGAGAAGAAACCGATCCTGCGCGCCTACTCGATCGGCTCGCCCTCGTTCGCCGAGGAGCTGGAGTTCTTCTCGATCAAGGTGCCCGACGGTCCCCTCACCTCGCGCCTTCAGCAGATCAAGGCCGGCGACCAGATCCTGCTCGGCAAGAAGCCCACCGGCACCCTGGTGCTGGACGCCGTGAAGCCGGGCAAGCGCCTCTTCCTGTTCGGCACCGGCACCGGTCTGGCCCCGTGGCTGTCGGTCGCCCGCGACCCCGACGCCTACAGCCGCTTCGAGAAGGTGATCGTCGCCCACGGCGTGCGCGAAGTGCAGGAACTGGCCTATCGCGACCTCTTCACCAGCGAGATCCACGAGGACCCGCTGGTCGGCGACGAGGCCAAGGCCCAGCTCGTCTACTATCCCACCGTCACCCGCGAGGCGTTCGAGCGCCAGGGCCGCTTCACCGACCTGATCAACAGCGGCAAGCTGTTCGAGGACCTGGGCCTGGAAGGCGGCAAGTTCGATCCCGAGCACGACCGCGCCATGCTGTGCGGCTCGATGGCCATGATCAAGGACACCGCCGCCCTGCTCGAGGCCCACGGCCTGGTCGAGGGCTCCAACGCCGAGCCGGGCGACTTCGTCATCGAGCGCGCCTTCGTCGGCTGATCCGGCGGAAACGAAAACCTCGCCCTTCGACAAGCTCAGGGTGAGGTTTTCTGACGCCAGACCTGCGCATTGGTCCTCATCCTGAGCCTGTCGAAGGACGAGGACCACGCACCGCGCACACCCCGGAGACGGGGCCAAATTGAAAAGGCCAGCCGCGAGGCTGGCCTTTTTGCTGTCTGGCCTAAGCCCTCAACGCCTCCGCGTGTTGGGCAGGAAGGCCGCCAGCAGGCCCAGCGCCGGCAGCACGGCGCACAGCTTGTAGACGGTCTCGACGCCCTTCCAGTCGGCCAGTTCCCCCAGTACGGCCGCGCCCAAGCCGCCCATGCCGAACGAGAAGCCGAAGAACAGGCCCGAGATCATGCCGATCCGGCCCGGCGCCAGCTCCTGGGCCAGCACCACGATGGCCGGGAAGGCCGAGGCCAGCAGCAGGCCGATGACCACCACCAGCGGCCCGGTCCAGAACAGGCTGGCATAGGGCAGCAGCAGCGTGAACGGCAGCACGCCCAGGATCGAGATCCAGATCACCGCCTTGCGGCCGAAGCGGTCGCCCACCGGCCCGCCGGCGATCGTGCCCAGCGCCACCGCCGCCAGGAAGGCGAAGAGGTGCATCTGGGCGTTCTCGACCGACAGGTGGAAGCGCTCGATCAGGTAGAAGGTGAAGTAGCTGGTCAGGCTGGCCATGTAGACGTACTTCGAGAAGATCAGCACCAGCAGGATGGCGATGCCCTTGCCGGCCGCGCCCCTGGGCAGCTCGAGCGAGACCTTGCGGGCCCCGGCCAAGGCCAGGCGCGCCGCGCCGTGGTGACGGGCCCAGACGGCGACGTTCCACAGCACCGCTCCGGCCAGCAGGGCCAGCAGCGCGAAGAAGGCCAGGCTCGACTGCCCCCAGCGCACCACCACCAGGGCCGCGGCCAGCGGTCCCAGCGCCTGGCCGGCGTTGCCGCCCACCTGGAACAGCGACTGGGCCAGGCCCGGCCGGCCGCCCGCCGCCATCCGCGCCACTCGCGAGGACTCGGGGTGGAAGACCGAGGAGCCGACGCCCAGCAGGCACGCGCCCAGCAGAACGAGGCCATAGACGTGCGCCACCGACAGCACCGCCAGGCCCGCCAGCGAGAACAGCGTCCCGCCCGGCAGCACCCACGGGTTGGAACGGCGGTCGGCGTACAGGCCCACCAGCGGCTGCAGGATCGAGGCGGTGATCTGGTAGGCTAGGGTGACCAGGCCGATCTCGCCGAAGCTTAAGTGCAGGTCGGTCTTCAGGTTCGGATAGATGGCCGGCAACAGCGACTGCATCATGTCGTTGAGCAGGTGGCAGCCGCTGATCGCGAGGATCACGCCGAACACCGTGGTCTCTGCCTGCGGGCTGGACGGGTCGGCGGCGGGGGATCGGATCGCGGTCTCGGTCATCAGGCTCTTCCAGTGAAGGTGAGACCGCGATAGGACCTGCGGAGGCGTCCCGCATTCCGCATCGGGACTTTCACTTTCGAGAGTGGGACAGATGGCCAAGCCCTGGGTGCATCCGGCCGACTACGACGCCACGCCCCGTCCGGTGGTGGCCACGGGCAACGAGTACCCGCCCTCGTTCGAGCTGGACTGGCACCAGCACGGGCGCGGCCAGCTGCTCTACGCCGCCGCGGGCGTGGCCGTGGTCTCGACCCCGCACGGCGCTTGGATCGCCCCGCCAGAGCGCGCGGTCTGGACCCCGGCCGGCACGCCCCACTCGGTGCGCATGGTCGGGGCGGTCAGCACCCGCAGCGTGCTGCTGGACAAGCGGGCCTCGGCCGTACTGGGCGACACCGGCCGGGTGATCGGAGTCTCGCCGCTGGTGCGCCACCTGCTGATCGCCGCCTGCGCCATTCCGGTCGACTACGACGAGGCCGGCCGCGACGGCCTGGTCATGGACCTGCTGCTGGCCGAACTGGCCCGCGCCCCGGTGATCCCGCTGGCCGTGCCCTTTCCCGCCGCCCCGGCCCTGGCCAAGCGCTGCCACGCCTTCCTCGAGCGCCCCACCCCGCACGAGACCATCGACGACTGGTGCGGCGAGCTGGGCCTGGGCCGCCGGGCCTTCACCCGCGCCTTCCGCCGCGAGACCGGCATGAGCTTCGGCGCCTGGCGGCAGCAGGCCCTCTTGCTGGCCGCCCTGCCCCGGCTGGCGGCCGGCGAGCCGGTGACCACCATCGCGCTGGATCTCGGCTACGACAGCCCGGCGGCCTTCTCGACCATGTTCAAGCGCCTGCTGGGCATTCCGCCAAACCGGTACAAGCCGGGCGGGGCCGGCGCAGGTTTCGATTGACCCGCGCCCGCTCCTGCCACAGCCATGGCCCGCGCCCAGACAGAGACCATCGATCCGTGAGCCAAGCCCTGAAGAACCTGACCGTCGAGGAAGCCCGGGGCCGGATGCTGGACGGCGCCGCCCGCCTGGGCGTCGAGACCGTCGCCCTGCCCCTGGCCGTCGGCCGCGTGCTGGCGCAGGACATCGTCGCCGATCGCTGCCAGCCGCCCTTCGACGCCTCGGCCATGGACGGCTGGGCGATCCGCCGGGCCGACTATGGCGTGGTCGCAGCCTTCGCGATCGTCGGCGAAAGCGCCGCCGGACGGGCCTATCCGAACGCCGTGCAGGCGGGGCAGGCCGTGCGGATCTTCACCGGCGCCCCAGTTCCCGCCGGCGCCGACCTCGTCGTCATCCAGGAAGAGGCGACGCGCGAGCGCGACCAGGTGGCCTTCGCGGCCGGTGAAAGCCCCAAGGCCAACATCCGCCCGGCGGGTGGCGACTTCCGCGCCGGCGACCGGCTGCTGGAAGCCGGCGTGCGCATCGATCCCTGGCGACTGTCGCTGGCCGCCGCCGCCGGCCTGGCCGAGCTGCCCGTCGCGCGCCGCCCCAGGGTGGCGATCCTGGCCACGGGCGACGAACTGGTTCCCCCCGGCGGCGCGCCGGCGCCAGACCAGATCTTCGAGTCCGGCTCGTTCAGCCTGGCGGCCCTGATCGAGGCCTGGGGCGGACAGGCGATCAAGCTCGCCCCCGCCGCCGACTCCGTCGAGGCCATCGCCGCCGCCGTCGCCGACGCGGCCGTCGACCTGGTGGTGACCATCGGCGGCGCCTCGGTCGGCGACTACGACCTGGTCAAGCCGGCCATGAGCCGACTGGGCCTTTCCCTGCGCGTGCAGACCATCGCCGTGCGGCCGGGCAAGCCGACCTGGTTCGGCCATCTCGACGACGGCCGCCGGGTGCTGGGACTGCCGGGCAATCCGGCCTCGGCCCTGGTCTGCGCCGAGCTCTTCCTGCGCCCCCTGCTGGCGGCCCTGTCCGGCGCCGATCCGGCCCTGCCCTTCGGCGTCGCGCGCCTGGCCGCTGCGCTGCCCGCCGCCGGCCCGCGCGAGCACTGGATGCGCGCCGCCCGCGCCATCGACGCCGAGGGTCGGGTGACGGTCGCACCCTTCCCCGACCAGGATTCCTCGCTGGTCGGCGTGTTCGCCCGGGCCGACGCCCTGGTCATGCGTCCCGCCGGCGCCCCGCCCGCCGCCGCCGGCGACCTGGTGACCACCCTGCCGCTGGCCCGCGCCTGAAACGCCCCCTGAATCGGCGACGACGAGCGAGCGGCATGCTAAGCCGCGAAAGTTGAACGGAGTTCGAGTGTCCATGGGTCGCGCCGGCAAGATCGCAGCGCATGTGTTCCTGGCCTTCCTGGCCCTGCTGGTCGGACAGGTCCTGGCCGTCGGCCTGGACACCGACCGGCCGGGCCTGCTGGCCCATGCCGGCCTCTACGCCCTGTCGGCCTTTCTGGTGGAACTGCTGTTTCGGCTGGAGCGCGCGCCCTGGCGGTTCGTGGCCGCCGCCGACTACCTGCGCATCGCCCGCTCGGCGGCGCTGACGGCCCTGACCTTCTCGCTGCTGGCGTTCCTGGTCCTGCCCGACCTCGACGGCGGCCTGCGCACCATCCTGGCGGCCCTGGTCGTGCAGATCGGCCTGCTGGCCGCCCTGCGCGTCGGCCGCCGCGCCCTGCACGAGGGCGTGCTGGCCGAGGCCCTGCTGCGCCTGCGCCCCGCCCCCGCCCACCCGGCCCTGCCGCGCCTGCTGATCATCGGCACGGCGGCCGAGGCCGAGGCCTTCCTGCGCGACCCGGCCCTGGCCGAGCGCTACGCCGTGGTCGGCCTGCTCACCCCCGAGGCCCGCGAGACCGGCGACGAGATCCGCGGCGTCTGCGTGCTGGGCGCCATCGACCGCTTCGACGCCGTCATGCGCCAGCTCAGCGACGGCGGCCTGTCGCCGGCCGCCGTGCTGTTCCTGGCCGAGGCCCCGCTGGGCGCCTTCGGCGCCGAGCGCCTGGGCCGGCTGAAGAGCGAGGGCGTGCGCCTGCTGCGCCGCCAGGGCGTCGTCGAGATGGGCGAAGGCCCCACCGCCGCGGCCCTGCGCGAGATCAGCCTCGAGGAGCTGCTCAGCCGCGCGCCCGTGCGCCTCGACCCCGCGCCCGTCCGCGCCCTGGTCAGCGGCCGCCGCGTGCTGGTCACCGGCGCCGGCGGCAGCATCGGCTCGGAGCTGTGCCGGCAGATCGCCGCCAGCGGGGCGGCCCACCTGACGATGGTCGACGCCTCCGAGGCCAACCTCTTCCTGATCGACCGCGAGATCGCCGAGGCCTGGCCCGCCCTGCCGCGCCGCGAGGCCCTGTGCGACGTGCGCGATGCGGATCGCGTGTCCCGCCTACTGGCCGCCGAACAGCCCGACATCGTCTTCCACGCCGCCGCCCTCAAACACGTGCCGATGGTCGAGAACCACCCTTGCGAGGGCGTGCGCACCAACGTGCTGGGCACCCGCAACGTCGCCATGGCCGCCAAGGCCGCCGGCGCCGCGCACTTCGCCCTGATCTCGACCGACAAGGCCGTGGCCCCGTCCAGCGTCATGGGCGCCACCAAGCGCGTGGCCGAGGCCTTGGCCCGCCAGTTCGGCGGCGGCGGCCAGATGCGGGTCGGCGTCGTTCGCTTCGGCAATGTGCTGGGCTCGGCCGGGTCGGTGGTGCCGGTGTTCCGCCACCAGATCGCCCGCGGCGGCCCGGTCACCCTGACCGACGCCAATGTCGAGCGCTACTTCATGACCATCCCCGAGGCGGTGTCGCTGGTGCTGCGGGCCGTGGCCCAGTCGGCCGCTGACGCCGAACCGCCCGCCGGCGTGCTGACACTGGAGATGGGCGAGCCGGTGAAGATCATCGACCTGGCCCGCCGGATGATCGAGCTGCAAGGCCTCGTCCCCGGCAAGGACATCGAAATCCGCATCACCGGCCTGCGTCCGGGCGAGAAGCTCACCGAGGCGCTGGTCGACGTCAACGAGACCGCCGCGCCCAAGTCGGCCGGCGTGGTCGAGGCCACCCCGGTGGCGCCGACGCCCCGCATCGACGATGCGACCCTGGCCAGCCTGGAAACCGCCGCCATCGCCGGCGACGAGTTCGGCGTGCGCGCGCAACTGTTCGCCCTGGTCGAGCGGCTAAGGGCCACGAAGGTGGAGACGGCGAAGGCCTAAATCCTTCTCCCCTCCTGGCGCGAGCCAGACGAGGCAGATCCTCAATCCGTAAAATCCCCGCGAAGGCGGGGACCCAGGTGTTTTATCGTCGGGCGCCACGCGTTTCAGAAAAAGCCTGGGTCCCCGCCTTCGCGGGGATTTTACGGAAAGAAGAACAAGCCCCTTTTTCCCCTGCTCTAGTGAAAATCCCGGCTTCGCAGCAGCCGGCCCGAGACCTTCTGGCGCACGCGCGGCGCCGGGGCGTCGGGTTCGTCGCGCAGGGTCGACAGCTCCGCCGACAGGTCGGTGAAGCTCTCGGCGACGATGTGGATCACGCCCTCGGCCGCCTGCACCCGGCCATGCACCACCAGGAACGAGGCGGTCATCACCACGTTGCGGTCTGCCTCGAAGCGGTCCTTCCAGACGACCGCGTTGGCCACGCCCGTCTCGTCCTCCAGGGTGACGAACACCACGCCCTTGGCCGTGCCCGGCCGCTGGCGGATCAGGACGAGGCCGCCGACCGACACCTTCTGGCCGTTGCGCATCCCCGCCAGCCGGTCGGCGGTGACCGCGCCCATCTCCCGCAGCATCGGCCGGTAGAAGCCGCACGGGTGAGCCTTCAGGGAGAGGCTGGTGGTGCGGTAGTCCTCGGCCACCTCCTGCGGCTTGCCCATGGCCGGCAGGGCCACCTGGTCCTCGAACAGCGGCAGGCCCGCCAGCAGCGGGGCCTGGACGGGCGCCCTGTGCTCGCCCTTCAGCCCCTTGACCGCCCACAGGGCGTCGCGCCGCGACAGGCCCGTCGAGGCGAAGGCGTCGGCCTCGGCCAGCAGTTCCAGCGCCCGCTGCGGCACGCCGCCCTGCGCGAACTCCGCCGGCGTGCGGGCGCCCTCGTCGCGGGCCTTCACAAGGGCTTTGACGTCGACTTCCTTGAGGCCCTTGATCTGGCGCAGGCCCAGCCGCAGCGCCTTCCAGCGGGGGCGGGTCTTTTCGCAGGAGATCTTGTGGGGGTCGCGTCGTGACGGAGGGGGCGAGGGACGGAGCTCAGCGCCCGGTCTCGCCCCCTCCACCACTTCGTGGTCCCCCTCCCCCGCTGACGCGAGGGAGGAGCAGGAAGCCTCCAGCGTGCAATCCCAGTCACTCGCCATCACGTCCGGCGGCCGCACCTCGACCCCGTGTTCGCGGGCGTCGCGCACCAGCTGCGAAGGTTGGTAGAAACCCATCGGCTGGGAGTTGATCAGGGCCGCGCAGAACACGTCCGGCCAAGCCCATTTGATCCAGGCCGAGACATAGACCAGCTTGGCGAAGCTGGCCGCGTGGCTTTCCGGAAAGCCGTAGTGGCCAAAGCCCTCGATCTGCTTGAAGCAGCGCTCGGCGAAGTCGCGCTGGTAGCCGCGCCGGACCATGCCCTCGACGAACTTCACCCGGTACTCGGCCGGCGTGCCCAGGTTGCGGAAGGTGGCCATGGCCTTGCGCAGGCCGTCGGCTTCGTCGGGCGTGAACTTGGCCGCCTCGATGGCGAGACTCATGGCCTGCTCCTGGAACAGCGGCACGCCGTAGGTGTTGCCGAGGATCTGCTCCAGTTCGTCCTCAGGACCTTGCTCCGGCGAGGGCGCGGGCATGTGCACCGGCTCGATTCCGTTCCGGCGCTTGAGATACGGATGCACCATGTCGCCCTGGATCGGCCCTGGCCGCACGATCGCCACCTCGATGACCAGGTCGTAGAACCGGCGCGGCCGCAGGCGCGGCAGCATCGACATCTGCGCCCGGCTCTCGACCTGGAACACCCCGATGCTGTCGGCCACGCACAGCATGTCGTAGACGCCCGCCACCTCGGCCGGCACGTCGGCCAGGTCGACGACGTTCTCCCCATGATCGGCGCGCAGCATGCCGAAGGCCCGCTGGATCGCCGTCAGCATGCCCAGGGCCAGAACGTCGACCTTCATCAGGCCCAGGCTGTCGATGTCGTCCTTGTCCCACTCGATGAAGGTGCGGTCCTTCATCGCCGCATTGCCGATCGGCACGGTCTCGTCCAGCCGCCGCTTGGTCAGCACGAAGCCGCCCACGTGCTGCGACAGGTGGCGGGGAAAGCCCATCAGCTCGGTGGCCAGGGCCACGGCGCGGGCGATCTCCGGCGCCTTGGGATCAAGTCCTGCGTTCTTCAGGTGCTCCTCGGGCAGGCCGTCGCCCCAGCTGCCCCAGACCGTGCCGGCCAGCAGGCTGGTGACGTCCTCGGTCAGGCCCAGGGCCTTGCCGACGTCGCGGATGGCGCTGCGCGGGCGGTAGTGGATCACCGTGCCGCAGATGGCCGCATATTCCCGGCCATAGCGCTGGTAGACGTACTGCATCACCTCCTCGCGCCGCTCGTGCTCGAAGTCGACGTCGATGTCGGGCGGCTCGCCGCGGTTTTCGGAGATGAAGCGGGTGAACAGCAGCCGGTGCTTGGTGGGATCGATCGCCGTCACCCCCAGGCAGTAGCAGACCGAGGAATTGGCCGCAGACCCCCGCCCCTGGCACAGGATCCCCTGCCCCCGCGCCCAGCCGACGATGTCGTGCACCGTGATGAAGTAGTTGGGGTAGTCCATCTTGGCGATCAGCCGCAGCTCTTCCTTCAGCTGGGCCTCGACCTTGGGCGGAACCCCGTCCGGATAGCGCCAGGCCGCGCCCTGCCAGGTCAGGTCGGTCAGGTGCTGCATCGAGGTCTTGCCCGGCGGCACCGGCTCGTCGGGATACTCTTCCTCGAGGTCCTTGAGGTCGAAGCCGATGCGCTGGACGATCTCGGTGGTGCGCGCGATCGCCCTTGGCCAGCGCTCGAAGAGGCGCGCCATCTCGGCCGGGGCCTTGATATGGCGCTCGGCGTTGGCCTCGAGCCGGAACCCCGCTTCCTGGATCGTGCAGTGCTCGCGAACGCAGGTGATGACGTCCTGCAAAGGCCGCCGCTCGGGGCCGTGATAGAGCACGTCGTTGGTGGCGACCATCGGCGCGCCGGCCGCCTCGCCAAGGGCGTCCAGCCGCGAGAGGCGCTTGAGGTCCTGGGCGGCATAGGCCCGGGACGCGGCCAGCCACACCCGGCCCTTCAGGGCGGCGGCGATGCGGTGAAGGTCGGCTTCGAAGGCGGCGTCCAGTTTCTCGGGCGGGACGACCAGCACCAGCTGCCCCTCGGCGTGCTGGGCGAAGTCGGCCCATGACAGGACGCACTCGCCCTTGCCCGCCCGCCGCTGGCCCACCGTCAAAAGCCGGGTCAGCCGCGCGAAGGCCTCGCGGTCGGACGGATAGCAGAGCAGGCTCGGCGTGCCGTCGGCGAAGTCGAGACGACAGCCGGCCAGGGCCCGGACCTTGAGTTTCTTCGCGGCCGTCCAGGCGCGCACCACCCCCGCCAGGCTGTTGCGGTCGACCACGCCCACGGCGGAAAGGCCCAGGGCCTCGGCGGTCAGCATCAGCTCCTCGGCGCGGGAAGCGCCGCGCAGGAACGAGAAGTTGGTGGCGGCCTGGAGTTCGGCGTAGGCGGTCATGGGATCCTCCCCCTGTGGGGGAGGTGTCCTCGAAGCGGACGGAGGGGGGAGGAGCTGACGAGCGTCGACCGCCGCGGAAGCTGAAAACGCCCCCCCTCCGGCCCTCCGGGCCACCTCCCCCAGAGGGGGAGGATCTTCTTAGGGCCGGCGTCCCCAGACCCTCCCCCTGAAGGGGGAGGTGGCCCGGAGGGCCGGAGGGGGAAGAGGCTGCTAAGTTCGGCGCGCACAAGACCGCGAGGAATGACTTCCCCCTCCGTCGGCTTCGCCGACACCTCCCCCTTCGGGGGGAGGGTCTGATCAACCAAACAGGCCATGCAGCCACCACTTCGGCAAGGCGTCGTCGCCATAGAGCCCTTGCCGATAGATCCAGAACCGGCCGCCGGCCTCGTCCTCCACCCGGTAGTAGTCGCGGATCCTGCCCGGACCCGTGTCGTCGAAGTCGCCGCGCCACCATTCCTGGCCGATGCGCTCGGGGCCCTCGGCGGCGCGCAGGCGGTGATGGCGGCCGCGCCAGGTGAAGCGCAGCGGCGGGTCGTCGGGCAGCTTGGCCATCACCTCGATCGGCTCGGGACGTTTCAGCAGCCTGGTCGGGCGCGGCAGGTCGGGGTTCCAGGGCCGGGCGTCCGTCGGCGCCGCCAGGGGCGCGGACCGGCCCACGGCGCGCTCGGGCACGTGGCTTTCCACCGGATCGGGCCGCCAGACCCGCCCTTCGCCCAGACGGTTGACCAGTCGGTCGACCAGCGGGGCCAAGGCCTCAGCCGCGTCGAGTTCGGCGTCGATGCGCGCCTGTCCCTGGACCAAAGTCTCGACCGCGAAGGCGTGGACGGTGATCACGTCGATGCCGAAGCCCGGATCGACGACGTCGAGCCTGGGCGCGACCAGCTTGGCCAGGCGCGCCGCGTCGCGTCCCGGCCGCGCCAGCCCGACGGGCACGGCGAAGGCCTTGCCGTCCAGGCGATGGTAGACGACCTCGAACCGCTTGGCGCCGCGCCCCTCGGCCTCCAGCCGCTTGCAGATCAGGGCCAGCACGTCGGCGGCGACACGGGCCAGATCCTCGGGCGCGCTGATCGGCTCGAAGAAGGCCAGGCGCTCGAACCACGGACTGGCCGGACGCCGGAAGGCCAGCGCCTCGCCAGCCGCGCCCAGGGCCTGGTCCAGCCGCTGGGTGAAGGAAAGGCCGAAGCGCTTGGCCATCTGGGCGCGCGGCAGGGCGTAGAGCTGGCCCACGCGATGCAGGCCCAGGCGCGGCAGCTGGGCCTGAGCGGACTCGTCCAGCCGCAGGGCCGCCACCGGCAGGCGGGAGAGCGCCTCGCGCTGGCCGCCGGGCGGAACCACCGACGCTGCCCGTCCGAAGCGAGTCTCTCCAAAGCGAGCCAGGGCCCAGGCCGCCCCGGCGGTGTCGGCGATGGCCCCGCGCGCCGGCACGCCCCAGCGCGACAGCCGCTCCAGCAGGTCGGCCAGCATGGCGGGCTCGCCGCCCCACAGGTGGTCGGTCCCGGTGATGTCGAGCAGCAGGCCGTCCTCGCCGTCCACCGCCACGGCCGGCGAGAACCGCACGCACCAGTCGCAGAGGCTCTCCAGCGCCCGCCGGTCGGCCTCGGGGTCGTGATCGGCGGTGACCAGCTGCGGAACCAGCGCCAGGGCGTCGGCGGCCTTCTGGCCGGCGGAAAGACCCAGCGCCATGGCGGCGGCGTCGACGGCGGCCAGGCGCCGGGTTCCGCGTTCGGAGACCAGCAGGGCGAAGGGGGGGTCTTCTAAGATCCTCCCCCTGAAGGGGGAGGTGTCGCCGAAGGCGACGAAGGGGGAAGTTTCTGCTGAGGCGGACACCCCTTCCCCCTCCGACCGCTTCGCGGCCACCTTTCCCTTCGGGGAGAGGATCTTTCCCTCACCCCGCTCTGCGAAGGCGTTCGGGTGGTGTCTCAACCAGGTCGTGATCGGCCAGTTCGGACACCACACGGAAAGGATGCGGGCCATGGTCGGCCTCCGAATGTTCCAGGATCCACGCCCCCGGGCGTCCGCCCCGGCAGCGTTCCAGCGTCACGCGCCAGGCCGGGGGACCAAGCCCCAGGCCATCCGGCGGCGCGCGCCCCGGGGCGGGTCCCACCCGCCATCGGCTGAAGGCGGCCGAGCCGGTCGCCCCCCTGGCCGGCCCGCCATAGGGTCGGCGATGCAGCACGACCCCAAAGCCCCCCGCCCGCTCGCAGGCCAGTTGCAGCCGGCGGCCGGCCACCAGATCCGGCGCCTCGGCCTCGCCGATGGCGACGGAGACGCCGGGCGTGGCCAGCGCGTCCTCCATCACCGAAAGCCCCTCGGCCTCGTCGCGGACCCGCACCATCACCAGCCGTTCGACCGGAAAGCCCAGGTTTACCAGGCCCGGCGCGTAGAGGTCCGAGCGCCGCAGCACCCACACCACCGCGCCCTTGGCCGCCCGAGGCCTGGCCAGCAGCGCCGCGAAAGCCGCCGTCGCCGCCCCGCTCTCGCCCTCCAGCCCCTCGCCGACCACCTCGTGCCAGCCCGCCCTGGGCAGCCCTCCGCCGGGCAGGCGGCTGTCGATGCGCGGATCGCCGAACGGCAGGACCGGAGTCGGAGTCCGAGTCCCCGCCTCGATGGCGGCGATCCGACCTCTCAGGGCCTCGATACGCGCCTCGCGCGAGCCGGGCATGGCGACCTCCGTTCCCATTTTGTTCTGATCCTGATGGGCGCGGGAGTCAAGGTCGCGAGATGCGGCGGGGTGCCGCCAGGAGACGTCTCCTCCCCCTCCCCTTCATCCCGTCATTCCCGCCCTTGTGGCGGGAAGCCCTCTCTCAGCCGCAAAGGCGGATGGGGCGGATCGCCGGCGATCCGCTTGCACTTCACGTGCGCATGGAACCAGGGGTTCCCGCCACAAGGGCGGGAATGACGGGATGAAGGGGAGTTGGTTGGGAGCAGCGCCCCTAGACCCGCTCCACCCGCCGTCCCGCCAGGGCGCTGACCAGGGCTTCGGGTGCGGCCGGCTTGTGCAGCACGGGGCCGTCGTCGAGGCCGGGCTCCTGGTAGCCGGTCAGGTAGACGAAGGGGATGGCGCGCTCGGCCAGCGCCTTGGCCACCGGCGTGACCATGCGGCCGCCGAGGTTCACGTCGAGCACGGCGCGGTCGATCAGGCTGCTCTCGATCAGCTCCAGAGCCTCCTCGACGTCGCCGGCCGGGCCCACCACCTGGGCGCCGGCCAGGGCCAGCACGCGGGCCAGCTCCATGGCCACCAGGGCCTCGTCCTCGACCACCAGCACCCGCTGGTCCTGCAGACCGCCGTCGGGCGCGGCGCCGGTCATGGCCGCGGAACGCTCGCCGCCGCCCGCATGGGGCAGGGCCCCGCGCGAAAGCTCAATGCGGCAATGCAGCCCCTCGACCCGCCAGTCGTGGGAGACCTGCGCGCCCAGTTGCTTGCCGGCGTTCTGGATCAGGGTGGAGCCGAAGCCCCTCCGGGCCGGGGCGATCGTCGGCGGTCCGCCGCTTTCGCGCCAGTCGACGACCAGGCGCCCGGCCTCCCATGTCCAGCGCACCTCCAGCACGCCGCCGGGCGTCGACAGGGCGCCGTACTTGCTGGCGTTGGTGGCCAGCTCGTGCACCACCAGGCCCAGCGACTGCGCCGCCTCGGCGCGGATCAGCACCGGCGGGCCGTCCAGCACCACGCGGCTCTCGTGCTCGACGCTGTAGGCCTCCAGCTCCTGCTCCAGCAGGGCGCGCAGAACCGCGCCGGTCCAGCGGGTGGTCGACAACAGGCTGTGCGAGCGGGCAAGCGAGCCGATGCGGCCGCTGAGCGCGGTGACGTACTGGCGCTTGTCGACGAAGGGCGTCAGCTGGACCAGGGACTGCACCACCGCCAGCACGTTCTTGGCCCGGTGGTCGACCTCGCGGATCAGGAGGCGCTCGGTCTCCTCGGCCTGGCGCAGGGCGGCGTCGGCGCGGGCCCGGCCGCTGGCGGCCCAGATCAGCTCGGCCACGTCGCCGACGAAGGCGACCTCGTCGACGCCCCAGGTGCGCGGCCGCTCCTGGCAGACGAAAAGATAGGAGACCAGCCGTCCGGCCTTGACCAGCGGCACGGCCACGAAGGCCCGGATATCGAGCGCGGAATAGGCCTCGAGACTGTGGCGGGTGCGCATGTCCTCGCGGACGTCGTCGATCACCACCTGCACGCCGGCCCGCAGGTCGTCGCTCATCGCCGGGCCGAAGTCGTCGAGCACGAACAGCGGCCCGACCAGGGGCTGCACCCCCTCACCGCCCCACTCGCCGACGATCTGGGTCGAGACGCCGGCCAGGTCGACCTCGGCATAGCCGGCCCGCTGGGCTCCCAACTGCTCGGCCAGCACGGCGCAGGCCTTGTCGGCGATGGCGGCGACCTCGCTCTCCTCGCGCAGCTGGCGGCCCAGATCCAGCATCAGGGCCCGCCGCCGCTCGCGCACCAGGAGGCGCGCCAGCTCGGCCTCGGCCCGCTTGCGCGCGGAAATGTCGGTGACCAGCACGTAGTAGCCGAGCACGGCGCCGTCGGGGGCCACGTCGGGCACGTACTTGGCCTCGACATGGCGCAGGCCCGCGGCCTGGTAGGGCACCTCGCCCTCGAAGGTCAGGCTCTGGCCTTCCAGCGCCCCGTCGACATGGTCGCGCACCCGCTCATAGGCGGCCTCGCCCATGACCTCGAGCAGGGACTTGCCCTCGATGTCGGCGCGACGGACGCCGAACCAGGTCTCGTAGGCGCGATTGACGAAGCGATAGCGGCGGTCGGCGTCGACATAGCCGATGAGGATCGGCACCGCGTCGGCCATCGTCGCCGAGAAGGTGTCCCGTCGACCGGCATGGGAGGGCGAAGGGGCGTCGTCGGTCATGGATTACGGCGCTCGGTTCGCGAAGGAGCGGCAGGCTTGCACGCC
Source organism: Caulobacter radicis (assembly GCF_003094615.1). GTDB lineage: Bacteria > Pseudomonadota > Alphaproteobacteria > Caulobacterales > Caulobacteraceae > Caulobacter > Caulobacter radicis. The sequence goes on from NZ_QDKO01000012.1 coordinate 45,054, forward strand.
CACCTCCGCAGGTGGAGTGAGACAAACGGTCGCGCCCTGGCTGCCCGTTGGACCGCCTCAGCCCTCCCTGCGGTCAGGGTCCTCCCTACGGAAGGTGACCACCAGCACGTCGCGCCGCGCGTCCTGCCCGGCTTCGAGCGGCGAGATCGCGGTCACCCCGTGCAGCACGCGATGATCGTCGATGAACACCGCGTCGCCCGGCTGCGTCAGGGTGAAGGAGCCCAGGGCGCGGCCGTCGGGGGCGAAGATGTCGGTGACGCCGCTGGCCACATTGTGGCGCTCGACCAGCATGACGATCACCCAGTCGACGCCGTCGCGGTGCGCGCCCTCGGGCGTGGGCAGGCCGGCCTCGCCGTCATGGGCCTCGATGCGGAACTGGTGCAGCTCGACGTGCCAGGCCGCGGGCGGCGCCTCGGTCAACGGGTGGAAGAGATCCAGGCCCGCCTTCAACAGGCCTTGCGTGACCGGATGCTCGGCGACGCCTTGCGTCACCGGCTCGAACCACCGCTGCACGCCGCCGTTCAGGGCGTTGTAGTCGCGGCTCTGGTAGTGCGGCTGGTGCGGCTTGCGCGTGATCGCCCCGTCCGCCGACGCGGCGAAGGCGGCGAAGCGGCGGCGGCGATAGCGCCCGCCGTCGGCCATGAAGCCGTCGACGCCCAGGTCGTTCCAGCTGTCGGCGAAGAGATCCCAGTCGCGCAGGCCGTCCAGCAGGGCGCGCGTCTGCACCGCCGGCACGATGGCGAAGCCTTCCGCCTCGATGCTCTTCGAGATCCCGCTCACGCCGGCGCTCCCGGGCGGAAGAAGAGCCCGAGCTTCAGCGAGCGGGCGATGCGCTCGGCCTTCTCGCCGATGATCGCCGCGCGGGGGGCGTCGAACAGCTCCACGCAGGTGGCGTGGAAGAGGTTCAGCCACGGCGTGAACATCCATTCCTGGAACCCCTCGATGCGCTGGTGCACCGCCATCGGCGAGCCCTTGTAGCGCCCCGAGCCTTGCAGCACCGTGGCCCAGAAATCCTTCAGCGTGGCCATGTGATGGGGCCAGGCGTCCTCGGCGATCTGACCGTTGAACACCGGCCCGATGCGCGGATGGCGGCGGACCTTGGCGTAGAAGGCCTCGACCAGGGCGTCGATGAAGGTCGGTTCTTGGAGGGCGGGCTCGGACATGGGCCCTAGATGGTCCCAAGCGGCCCGCCAGCCAAGCTAGGGATTATCACTTAGGGTTTCGCTTTTCTCCCAAGCCGTCATCCCGGCCGTAGCGTAGCGAAGAGCCGGGACCCAGGGGCCGCCGCATGGCGCCAGCCACCAGCGGGAGGCGAACCCATGCGCCGCGCCCAGTCCCCTGGGTCCCGGATCGGCCTGCGGCCGTCCGGGATGACGAGATAGTTGGCGCGGGAGCCTCAAGCCTTGCCCGTCACGCCCTGCTGGGGCGCATTGCCCTGCAGGCTCCAGTCGCCGCTTCGGGCTTCCGGCCCGCGATCCAGGCGCAGGTTGTTCTGCACGTTGTCGACGCCCGAGACGCTTTCGGCCAGCAACTCGGCCCGGCGCTTGTCGTCGCGGGCGTGGACCGTGCCGCTCAGGATGACCTCGCCGTCCTTGACCGCCACCTCGATGGACGAGGCATCCAGCCAGCCGTCGTCGGTCAGGCGGTCGCTGACGTCCTCGCGGATGCGCTCGTCCGAGCGGCGATAGCCCTTGGGACCCCGGCCGCGATGGTCGGCGCGGACGGCCGCGTCATGCTCGCGGCGGCGCTGGGCGTCGTGGTCGCCCATCCAGGCCGAGACCTCGTCGCGGGCCCGCTCGAACCAGCCGCGATCCTCGTCGTGGCGGTCGCGCGGATGGCGAGCATAGGCCCAGTGCTCACGGTCGTGGCGCCCCCGCCCCGGACCGTCGGTGTAGTAGTTGCGTTCGCGCTCGTGGCGGCGGTCGAAATAGGCCCGGTCGCCGTAGTCGGGCGCCTCGCCGCGATAGCCGCCCCCGCCGTAATCGGCCGTGGAGCCGCCGAAGTCGAAGCCGCCCACCTGGCCGTAGTCGCCCGGCGCGCGATAGCCGCGGCCCGAGGCGTAGTCCGAACCCGAGCGGATCGAGCCATAGCCGATGTCGCCGCCCTGGCTGATCGCCCGGCGCAGTTCCGCCCGGCCGGATGATCGATGGCGCGGCTCGCCGTAGCTGCGCTGCTCGCGGGCGGCGTAGCGGTCGCGCCAGTCGGGATCCTGGCCGTAGCGGTCCTGGCGGCGCCCGTCAGCGCGCGAGGCGTCGTAGCCGTAGCCGCGCTCGTCGTCGAAATCTCGGTCGCGGTCGACCTCGAAGCGGCCTTCACGGTCGTTCCAGCGGGACTCGGGCATGGGTGTTCTCCGTGGCTCTCATGTGGCGTCGGGACGCGTCGAGGCGTCCCACGGCCGAAAGAACGGAGGGGCCGAAAGGCCTGTTCCTAATGCGACGCTTCTTTGGGCGGGGCGTCAGCCATCTGTGGATGACCACGGGATAGGTCGACGGCGGCCTGTAGATTGTCGGCCAGCAAGGCGTGCCTTCGCGCGCGAGGAAGCTTATGTTGCAGCAAATCCGCCATGCGCTTCGACGACCGCTTCCTTGAAGAACTGAAGTCCCGCCTTCGCCCCTCCGACGTGGTCGGAAAGACGGTGAAGCTGCGGCGGCAGGGTCGCGAGTACGCGGGGCTGTCGCCCTTCACCAAGGAAAAGAGCCCGTCGTTCTTCGTCAACGACGACAAGGGCTTCTACCACTGCTTCTCCAGCGGCAAGCACGGCGACATCATCAGCTTCCTGCAGGAGACCGAGCGCCTCACCTTCTCCGAGGCGGTCGAGCGGCTGGCCGCCGAGGCCGGCATGAGCCTGCCCGAGCCCGACGCCCGCGCCGCCCAGGACGACCGCAAGCGCGCGGGTCTGGGCGACTGGATGGAGCTGGCGGCCGCCTGGTTCGAGGCCGAACTGCGCCGCCCCGTCGGCAAGGACGCCCGCGCCTATCTCGACCGCCGCGCCCTGCCCGAGGACCAGTGGAGCCGCTTCCGGATCGGCTTTGCTCCCAACGGCCGCACGGCGCTGAAGGACTATCTGGTGGCCAAGGGCGCCAAGCCCGGCGACCTGGTCGAGGCGGGCCTGCTGATCGCGCCCGAGGACGGCGGCGCGCCTTACGACCGCTTCCGCGACCGGATCATCTTTCCGATCACCGATACGCGCGGCAAGGTCGTCTCGTTCGGCGGCCGGGCCATGGATCCCAACGCCCGCGCCAAGTACCTGAATGGCCCCGAGACCAGCCTCTTCCACAAGAGCCGGGTGCTCTACGGCCTCTATGACGCGCGAAAGCTGCTGCACGCGGCCCAGGCGGCGGCGCCGACCGAGCAGACCCCGATGCTGGTGGTCGAGGGCTATATGGACGTCGTGGCCTGCCAGCGCGCCGGCCTGGCGGCCGTCGCGGCCATGGGCACGGCCCTGACCGAAGAGCAGATGGAGGCGCTGTGGCGCCTGCATCCCGAGCCGACCCTGTGCTTCGACGGCGACAAGGCCGGCCAGCGCGCCGCCAGCCGCGCCATCGACCGCGCCCTGCCCCTGCTGAAGCCCGGCCGCTCATTCCGCTTCTCGATCGTCAGCGGCGGCAAGGACCCCGACGACGTGCTGCGCGAGCAGGGTCCGGCGGCGCTGAAGGCCCAGGTCACCCAGACCACGCCCTTCGTCGAGGCGCTGTTCGTGCGCGAGCGCGACCTGGAGCCGCTGGACACCCCCGAACGCAAGGCGGGCCTCAAGCAGCGCCTGCGCGCGGCGGCCGCAACCATCGCCGACAAGGACCTGGCCAGCGCCTACAAGGACGACCTCTACGCCAAGCTCGACCTGCTGTTTCCCAAGCCGGCCTATGGCGGCGGGCAAGGCGGCGGCCAGGGTGGGGATCGCCCGTTCACCCCGCGCGGCGGCGGTGGCGGCGGCTGGAAAGGCCGCGAGCGCGGTCCGCCCGATCCCGGCATCCGCGGCGTCGCCCGCGAGCAGATCGGCCGCCGGCTGAACCCCTTCCACGCGGCCGTGGCCATCGCGGCCGTCGATCATCCGGGTTGGGCGCGTCCCTATGACGAGGCGCTGGAGCGGATCGGCTTTGGCGAGGCGCGCCTCAAGGGCCTGGCCCACGAGATCTTCGAGGCGCTGATCGACGACATCAGCGAGGACACGCCGTTCCGCGACATCCTGGTCCGCAAGGGCCGGGGCGAGGAGCTGGCCGAGCTCGACCGCCTGGCCCAGACCCTCAAGCCGCCGTTCCTGGATCCCAAGATGGAGCGCGAGCGGGCCCGCGCCCTGTGGGCCGCCTGCTACGAGGCCATCGTCGAGGTCGGCGACGCCGAGCGCGCCCTCAAGGCCATGCGCGAGGAAGCCGTCACCGCCGCCAGCCTGACCGCCACCCGCGACCTGCGCGACCGCATCGCCATCCTCGAACGCCAGATCAGCAACCTGGAATTCTGGCAGCCCGCGCACTGAGAAACCTCCCCCAGGAGGGGGAGGCGATCGCGCAGCGATCGGTGGGGGGAAAAGCTGCGAAACCGGCCACCGCCCCGAAAGCTGAAACCGTCCCCCCACCGGCCTTCGGCCGCCTCCCCCAGGAGGGGGAGGTTCCTCGCCAAAGATCCTCCCCCTAAAGGGGGAGGTGGCCCGGAGGGCCGGAGGGGGAAGTTCCTGATGAGTCTGAGCCGAACGCCGACGTGGGAAGTCCCTCCCCCCTCAGTCGCTTCGCGACAGCTCCCCCTTCAGGGAGAGCGTCTTGGACCCACACCCTTCACTGCCGCGCTTTCCCCCGCTAACAACGCCGCCATGCGCATCGTCGTCGTCGGAGCCTACGGGCTGATCGGGTCCTATGTGTCCGCCCGCCTGCTGGCCGACGGCCATGCGGTGGTCGGGGTCGGCCGCGACCTGACCCAAGCGCGCCGGCGGTTCCCCAGCGTCGACTGGCGCGCCGCCGACCTGCGCACCGCCAGCGCCGCCGACTGGACCGGCCTGCTGACCGGCGCAGACGCCGTGGTCAATTGCGCCGGCGCCTTGCAGGACGGCCCGCGCGACGACCTGCAGGCCGTCCATGCCGACGCCGTCGCCCGCCTGGTCGAGGCCTGCGAGGCGACCGGGGCCCGTCTGGTCCACGTCTCGGCCGCCGGAGTGGCGCCCGGCCGCTTCGATCCGTTCGGCGCCACCAAGCAGGCGGCCGAAAACCTGATCGCGCAGAGCCGCATCGAATGGATCATCCTGAAGCCGGGCCTGGTGATCGCGCCCGCCGCCTATGGCGGCACGGCGCTGCTGCGGGCGCTGGCGGCGTTCCCGCTGGCCATCCCCGCCGTGCATGCGCAGGCCCGCGTGCAGGTGGTGGCCGCCGAGGACGTCGCCGCCGCCGTGTCGACCGCGATCCGTCCGGAGACCGCGTCCGGCCAGAGCCTGGACCTCGTTCACGCCGAACCGGTGGCCCTGGGCGACCTGCTGACCCGTCTGCGCGGCTGGCTGGGCCTGGCCCCCGCCCCCGTCATCGCCCTGCCGCCCGCCGTGGCGGCGATCCCGGCCAAGGCCGCCGACGCCCTGGCTTTCCTCGGCTGGCGCAGCCCCATGCGCAGCGCCGCCCAGCAGCAGCTGCGCCTGGGCGTGGCCGGCGAGGCCGCCCATGCCGAGCGGCTGGGCCTGGTCCCACGCTCGCTGGATCAGATCCTGGCGGCCATGCCGTCGGGCGTGCAGGAGCGCTGGTTCGCCAAGGCCTGGCTGGCCAAGCCGCTGATCCTGACGACGCTCTGCGCCTTCTGGCTGGTCTCGGGCCTGATCGGCCTGACCATCGGCCGCGACGCCGCCGTCGCCCTGCTGACCAGCGCCGACATGCCCCAGCCCCTGGCCCAGGCCTTCGTGGTCGGCGGCGGGATCGTCGACGTCGCCCTGGCCCTGCTGGTCGCCCACCGTCGCACCGCGCGCCTGGCTTTGCTGGGCATGATCGCCGTCACCGCCGGCTACCTGGCCGGCGGCGCGGTCGTGCGCCCCGACCTGTGGCTTGATCCGCTGGGCCCGCTGGTGAAGAGCATTCCCGCCGCCGTGCTGGCGATCGCCGCCCTCGCTCTGCTGGACGAACGCTGATGGACCTCTATCTCCTGCTGAAGGCCGTCCACGTGGTCGGTGCCACGGTGCTGCTGGGCACCGGGGCCGGCATCGCCTTCTTCATGCTGATGGCCCACCGCACCGGCCAGCCGGCCCTGATCGCCCATACCGCCCGCGTCGTGGTGATCGCCGACACCGTGTTCACCGCCACCGCCGTCGTCATCCAGCCGATCACCGGCGCGGCCCTGGCCCATGTCGTCGGCTACCCGCTGCTGAGCGGCTGGATCGGACTGAGCCTGGTGCTCTACGTCGTCACCGGCCTGTGCTGGCTGCCCGTGGTCTGGATCCAGATCCGCCTGCGCGACCTTGCCGACGCCGCCGCCAAGGCCGGCGAGCCCCTGCCCGAGCGCTACCACCGCCTGTTCCGCGCCTGGTTCGTGCTGGGCTTCCCCGCCTTCGCCGCCGTGCTGGCCATCGTCTGGCTGATGCTGGCCAGGCCGAGCTTCTGACCATGACCGCCTACTCCAAAGACGACGTCGCCCGTCTCGCCGAACGGCTGCTCGATCGCAGCCTGCCCAAGGCCGAATGGACCCACGCCGCCCACCTGACGGCCACCCTGCGCCTGGTGCGCATCCGCGACGAGGGGCTGGAGCGCGACCTGCCGGGGATCATCCGCGCCTACAACGAAGCCGTCGGCGGGGTGAACGACGACGCCAGCGGCTATCACGAGACCATCACCCAGGCCTATCTGGCCGCCATCCGAGGTTTCGTCGCCGCCCTGCCCGCCAATCTCGACGACGGCGAGGCCGCCGGCCGCCTGCTGGCCACGCCGCTGGGCGACAAGGCCTGGCCGCTGGCCTTCTGGTCGCGCGAGCGATTGTTCAGCGTCGCCGCCCGTCGCGGCTGGATGGAGCCGGACCTCGCGCCGCTGGAGCACGCCCCGCCCGAGAGCGCGCGTTGACCCTGATCCTCGCCCTGGCCCTGCTGGCCGCCAACCTGTTCTGCTTCCTGCTGTTCGCCCACGACAAGGCCGCCGCCGTGCATGGCGAGCGCCGGGTGCCCGAGCGCGTGCTGCTGCTGTCGGCGGCGATGTGCGCCGCGCCCGGGGCCCTGCTGGCCCAGCGCTGGCTGCGCCACAAGACCCGCAAGCAGCCGTTCGGGGCCTGGCTGACCCTGATCGTCTTCGCCCAGGCCTGCGCGGTCGCCGGCCTCGTCGCCCTGGCCTTCCAGCGCGGCTGAGCCATGCGCCAGCGAATTTCGGCGCCGCTGCGCGTCCTCATCGCCTATCAAGCCCCATGACCCAGCGCCTGCTGACCCTGCTTCGCGGCAAGACCCCCATCCGCCCCCTCGACGCCCTGAAGGGCGGCGGCGGCGCGCTGCTCGGCCTGCTGTTCGCCGGCCTGCTGGGACGCTTCGCGGTCGGCGGCGGCGACTGGCTGCATCCGCTGCTGGTGGCGCCGATCGGGGCCTCGGCGGTGCTGGTCTTCGCCGTGCCCGCCAGTCCCCTGGCCCAGCCGCGCGGCGTGATCGGCGGCAACGTGATCTCGGCCTTCATCGGCATAACCGTCGCCATGCTGCTGCCGAACCAGCCGCTGATCGCCGCGCCCCTGGCCGTGGGCCTGGCCATCGCGGTGATGATCCTGCTGGGCTGCCTGCACCCGCCCGGCGGCGCGGTGGCCCTGATCACCGTCATCGGCGGACCGGCCGTGACCAAGGCCGGCTATCTCTTCGCGCTCAATCCGGTGGCCGTCGACTCGGTGCTCTTGGTCGCCGCCGGCATGGCCTGGAACCGGCTGGTCGGCCGCTCATATCCGCACAGGGCTCCCGCGCCGCCGCCCAGCCCGCACGGCACGGCCGATCCCCTGCCCGCCTCGCGCATCGGCTACGACGCCGGCGACCTCGACAAGGCCCTGGCCCGCTACGGCGAACTGCTCGACGTCAGCCGCGAGGACCTCGACGCCCTGTTCCGCGAGGTCGAGATCCAGGCCCACCAGCGCCTGCACTCGCAGATCCGTTGCGGCGAGGTGATGTCGCGCGACGTCATTCGCCTGGACCGCACGCAGTCGGCCGAAAGCGCCCTGGCCTTCCTGCAGCGGCACGACCTGCGCGCCGCCCCGGTGGTGGACGAGGACGGCCGCGTCATCGGCATGGCCCGCCGCGCCGAATTGCAGGCCAACCGCCGCCGCACGGTCGAGGCCGCGCTCGACCCGTTCGTCCACCGGGTGCGCGAAGGCACGCCGATCGCCGCCCTGCTGCCGATTCTCTCCAGCGGCCAGACCCATGAGGCCATGGTCGTCGACAGCGATCGCAGGCTGGTGGGCGTGATCACCCAGACCGACCTGATCGCCGTGCTCTATCGCGCCCATATCGTCGAGAGCGTGCTGTGACGAGGCTTGACTGACGCGCGCGTCGCCGCGCCATGCTGGGGCAAATCCATAGGGGAAACGCCATGCTCGTCGTCCACCACCTGAACAACTCGCGCAGCCAGCGCGTGCTGTGGCTGCTGGAGGAGCTGGGCGTTCCCTACGAGGTCAGGCGCTACGAGCGCGACGCCAAGACCATGCTGGCCCCGCCCGAGCTGCTGGCCATCCACCCACTGGGCAAGTCGCCGGTGATAACCGACGGCGACAAGACCATCGCCGAGACCGGCGCCATCATCGAATACATCCTCGACGCCTACGGGAACGGCCGCCTGATTCCGCCGGCCGGCACGCCCGAGCGCTTGGCCTTCACCTACTGGCTGCACTACGCCGAGGGCTCGGCCATGACGCCGCTGCTGCTGAAGCTGGTCTTCACCGCCCTGCCCGCCCGCGCCCCGGGCCTGCTGAAGGGCCTGGTCAAGGCCATCGCGGCCAAGGCCCAGTCGGGCTTCGTCGATCCGCAGCTGAAGAGCCACATCGACTACTGGAACGCCGAACTGTCGAAGTCCGAATGGTTCGCCGGACCGGAGTTCACCGCCGCCGACGTGATCATGAGCTTCCCGCTCGAGGCCGCCGTGTCCCGCGCCGGGGCCGGTTCGCGCCCCAAGGTGAAGGCCTTCCTCGACCGCATCCACGCCCGCCCCGCCTATCGCGCCGCCCTGCAGCGCGGCGGCGAGTACGCCTACGCCGACTAGGAAGAAACCTTGCAACTCACGGCCGAGCTTGCGCCTGCGACATGGCGACGCTCGGTCGCGCTCTTAAGACTTCACACACCACGGATGCGCAAAACCTCTCCCTAGAAGCCGCCAGTCCATGGCTCAGCTTGCCCGGAGATCAAGGTTGTCCCTGTCGCGTGTTCGAACCTGGCGTGATCTGCTTCACGCCCTGGGTCGGACATTGGCCGCAACCTCCGCGATCATCGTCACTCTACTGGCCGTAACGTTGTCCAGCGCCTCGCCGCGCGACCCTGGACGCGTCGCCGCCGTGTTCCCGCCCTGGTGGACCCCCGCCCGCGCCGCCGGCGCCGCCACCTCGGCGGGCGACATATCCGGCGCCGGCGCGGTTCCCTTCATCCTGATCCTGCGCGGCGACCCGGCCACGCTGGGCGGCCGCCTGCGCGCCGCCGGCGCCCTTGTCCTGCTGGATCCCGACGCCGCCGGCGTCTGCGCCAAGACCGTCCTGGAGCCCCGTCCATGAGCACGAAGCCTTCGAACCTCGACGCGCAGCGCCGCTCGGGCGGCCGGCTGATCCTGCTGCTGACCGGCCTGATGGCGCCCATCGTCATCGCCGCCCGCTTCCTGGTCGGCGAGCCGGTGCTGGGCATGGCCGTCGCCACGGTCATGGTCACGGCTCTCGCGGCCGGCGCCGTCCTGCACCGGGGCGAGACCGCCACGGGCCGCATCCTGTCGGGCGTGGCGCTGATGGCCCAGGTCTCGCTGCTGGTCGCCGCCCTGGGCGGCCACGACTGGCAGATCGACATGCACATGGCCTATTTCGCGGCCCTCGCCCTGCTGGTCGTCTATTGCGACTGGACCGTCATCGCCGCCGCCGCCGCCACGGTCGCCGTGCACCACCTGGCGCTCAGCTACCTGCTGCCCACCGCCGTGTTCCCCGGCTCGGCCAGCCTGGGCCGGGTGCTGGTCCACGCCGTCATCCTGATCGTCGAGGCCGGCGCCTTGATCGCCGCGACCTTCAGCATCCACCGCGTCATCGCCCTGGCCGAGCGCGCCCGGGCCAAGGCCGAGGCGGCCATGCAGGAGGCCCGCGAGGCGGACGCCGCCGCCGACAGCGCCCGCCGCTCGGAAGAGGAAGGCCGCATCGCCCACGCCGCCGTACAGGCCGCCGCCGAGCGCCAGCGCGCCGACATGGTCGACGCCCTCGCCGCCAGCCTGTCGCGGCTGGCCAAGGGCGACCTGTCGGTGCGCCTGATCGAGGAGTTCTCCGAGTCGTACGAACAGCTGCGCGCCGACTTCAACCAGGCGGCCGGCAAGCTGGCCGGGGCCCTGGCCATCATCGACGAGCGCGCCTCGGGCGTGCGCCACGGCTCCGACCAGATCGCCGACGCGGCCGCCAACCTGTCGCGCCGCACCGAGCAGCAGGCCGCCAACCTGGCCGAGACCGCCAGCGCCATGGACGAGATCACCGCCACGGTCGGGCAGACGGCCGACGGGGCCCGCAAGGCCGCCGCCGTCGTGGCCCGGGCCCGCGACGACGCCCGCCGCTCGGGCGAGGTGGTCGGCGAGGCGGTCGACGCCATGGGCGCGATCGAGACCTCGGCCACCCAGATCTCCCGCATCATCGGGGTGATAGACGAGATCGCCTTCCAGACCAACCTCCTGGCGCTGAACGCCGGTGTCGAGGCCGCCCGGGCCGGCGACGCCGGCAAGGGCTTCGCGGTCGTCGCCCAGGAAGTCCGCGCCCTGGCCCAGCGCTCGGCCGAGGCCGCCAAGGAGATCAAGCAGCTGATCACCACCTCGACCCGCCAGGTCGGCGAGGGCGTCGAGCTGGTCGGCCGCACCGGCGAGGCGCTGGACCGCATCGTCCTGCAGATCGCCGAGATCGACGGGCTGGTCTCGGAGATCGCCGCCAGCGCCCAGCACCAGGCTCAGGGCCTGACCCAGGTCAATACGGCGGTGAATCAGATGGACCAGGTGCTGCAGCAGAACGCCGGCCTGGTGGAGGAGACCGCCGCGGCCACTCATGCCCTGAACGACGACGCCGGCGAGCTGGCCCGACTGGTCGGCCAGTTCCAGCTGCCGGGAGACCGCCTGGCGGGAACGGCGACGCGCGGTTCACGACGGGCCTGAGGACAAGGCGCCGTCCTCAGCTTGGCCACGCAACCCTTAGGGCGCGTGAGGCTTGCTTATCCGGAATGCGGCGCCTATCCTCTCAGCCCCCGGTCGCGATCGCCAGCGACTGGAAGTCTTCCTCCCTTAGGGCGAACCGAGCTAAAATCCACAATGGAAAAAGTGCCGATGACCGTCGTGGGTTATCAAACCCTCGACGAAGAACTGAAGCGTTTGAAGACGATCGAACGGCCCGCCGTGATCGCCGCGATCGCCGAGGCGCGTTCGCACGGCGACCTCTCGGAGAACGCCGAGTATCACGCCGCCAAGGAACGCCAGGGTTGGATCGAAGGCCAGATCGCCGAGATCGAGGACAAGATCGCTCGCGCCCAGGTCATCGACGTCTCGAAGCTCTCCGGCTCGCAAGTGAAGTTCGGCGCCACGGTCAGCGTGGTCGACGAGGACACCGAAGAAGAAGCCCGCTACCAGATCGTGGGCGACCACGAGGCCGACGTGAAGTCGGGCCGCATCTCGCTGAGCTCGCCGCTGTCGCGCGCGATGATCGGCAAGGAAGTCGGCGAGGTGGTCGAGGTCAACACGCCCGGCGGCGTGAAGGCCTACGAGATCCTCAAGGTCGAGTGGGTCTAGGGGTCAGCCCCAAACCCGCCATGAAGTTCGGCCAATCGCCGCGGAGTCGCCTGTTCAGGGTGGTTCCGCGGCGTTCGCCGTTTTGAGGGCTGGAGCGATGAGCGCCAATCAGACGCCAGGTTCCGAACCGCTGACCATCTGGGCCGTCTCGGACGGTCGCGCCGGCATCGAGGCCCAGGCCGTGGGCCTGGCCGAGGCCATCGCGCGCAAGCGCCCGGCCCGGATCGTCGTCAAGCGCGTGGGCTGGAAGGGGCGCACCGGCCGCCTGCCCTGGTGGCTGGCCTGGCTGCCGCGCCGCTGGCTGACGCCCGAGAGCGAGATCACCCCGCCCTGGCCCGACCTGTGGGTCGCCGCCGGCCGCGCCACCCTGCCCCTGTCGATCCGCCTGAAGAAATGGTCGGGCGGCAAGACCTATGTGGTGCAGATCCAGGACCCGCGCGTCCCGGCCCACATGTTCGACCTGGTGATCCCGCCCAAGCATGACCGCCTGACCGGCGACAACGTCGTGCCGATCACCGGCTCGCCGCATCGCGTCAGCCAGGACCGGCTCGACGCCGAATACGAGAAGTTCAAGGACGCCATCGAGGCCCTGCCCCGCCCGCGCGTGGCGGTGCTGCTGGGCGGCAAGTCCAAGGCCTTCGACCTGCCGGTGGAACGCGCCGCCCAGATGGCGCACGAGATCCAGCTGCCGCTGGAGCAGGAAGGCGGCAGCCTGCTGATGACCTTCTCGCGCCGCACGCCCGAGCCGGCCCGCGCCCTGCTGGCCGCCCGCCTGCGCGACGTGCCCGGCATCATCTGGGACGGCGAAGGCCCCAATCCCTATTTCGCCTTCCTGGCCGCGGCCGACTACATCCTCGTCACCGAGGACTCGACCAACATGGCTACGGAAGCGGCCTCGACCGGCAAGCCGGTGTTCATCCTCAAGATGGAAGGCCAGAGCGTGAAGTTCCGCCTGTTCCACGAGGAGCTGGAGCGCCAGGGCGCGGCCCGCCCGTATGGCGGCGCCTTTCACGGCTGGACCTACGAGCCGGTGGACGAGACCGGCCGCGCCGCCGCCGAGGTCCTGGCCCGGATGGACGCCCGCAAGGCCGCGCTCTAGCCTGACGGGATGATCCTCGCCGTCCTGCAAGCCCGCATGAGCTCCACCCGCCTGCCGGGCAAGGTGCTGATGCCGATCGTGCGGGCGCCGATGATCATCCGCCAGATCGAGCGCGTCGCCCGCTCTCGCCGGATCGACAGGCTGGTGGTGGCCACCAGCACCGATCCGCTGGACGACGCCATCGAGACCGCCGTGCGCCGCGACGGAATCGCCGTGCATCGCGGTCCACTCGACAACGTGCTCGAACGCTTCGTCGGCGCGCTGGATGCGCATCCGGCCGACCACGTCGTGCGCCTGACCGCCGACTGCCCGCTGGCCGACCCGACGGTGATCGACGCGACCATCGACCTGCACCTGTCGTCGCGCGCCGACTACACCAGCAACAGCCCCGAGGGCGCGGCCTACCCTAAGGGCCTCGACGTCGAGGTGATCACCGCCGCCGGCCTGCGCCGCGCCGCCGCGCAGGCCGACAGCCCCGAGGCCCGCGAGCACGTCACCTGGGACGTCTGGAACAACCCCGACCGCTGGAACCTAGCCTGGCTGCCGGACGCCCCCGGCGAGGGCGCGGTGCGCTGGACGGTCGACCGGCCCGACGACTACGCCTTCGTCGCGGCGGTCTATGACGCACTGTATCCCAAGGACCGGGCCTTCACTTCCGACGACGTCCGGGCCTTCGTGAGAAGCCGGGAAGACCTGCTGAACTACGGCGGCGACCGTCGCGCATAGGCGCCGGGTGCGACAATCGCGCCGCGTCCCTTAAGGACAGGGTTAACAAAGTATTCGGCAAAGCGGCCCCAGGCTGCTGCCGCGACCGCTCCACCGGTTCGCGCCAGCTTTTGAGGGGCCTCCGGTTCGGGGGCGGACGGACATGCGCGCCCTGCCCGACATCCGGGGTCTGAAGTACCCCGACGAGTTCATCGCCCGCCACTTCTTCAAGCGCGGCCTGCACCAGCGCGCCGGCAAGGTGGTCGAGCTGGGCGGCGGCACGGGCAACAACCTGTCGCTCTACGCCGCCTATGGCTGGATCCTGGTCAATGTCGACTATTCGGCCGCGGCGCTGGAAGACGCCCGCTGGAACCTGGGCGAGGCCGCGACCCTGATCCAGGCCGACCTGTCGCTGGGCCTACCCGACGGGATCGAGGGACCGATCGACGTCCTGCTGATCCCCAACCTGCTCTGCTACCTGACCAACGCCCAGGCCCACCGGGTTCTGACCGCCGTGCGCGAGAAGCTTGCGCCGAACGCCGAGGTGTTCGTCCGCACGCGCCTCGTGGACGACTATCGCTACGGCCGGGGCGTCGCCGAGGAGCCCGACGGCTTCCGCCTGGCCACGCCGGAGACGGGCGAAGAGGGCCTGTTCAACCTGTTCTACACCGAGGCGGGCCTGGTGAACCGCCTGCGCGACGAACTGGGTCTCGCGCAGCCCGACATCTTCCGCGTCTCTTTCGACAATTTGCAGGCCGGCGTCCGCGTGCCCCGCAACAGCGACCTCGTCGTCTGGGGGAGCGCCTCGTGAGCGGCCGGATCCGCATCGTCGGCGGCGGCCTGACCGGGATCATGGCCGCCTTCGAGGCCCATCGCCTGGGCTGGCGGAACATCGAGCTGCACGAACGCTTCGACGCCCTGGGCGGCGTGGCCCGCCCCAAGGTCGTCAGCAGCGCGGAGATGCGCGACGGCTGCGTCTATTTCGGCCCCGAGGGCGACGCCCTGCTCGAACGCCTGAAGGCGCAAGGGGCGACCTTCGAGACCTTCGACAACCGCTTCGGCTCGCTCAGCCTCGACGGCGCGGGCAAGCGCGTCTTCACCTGGGACTTCGGCGGTCCGGCCGTCGACTGCGCCAGCCTGCGCATCGCCCGGCCGGCCGGCGACAGCCTGGCCGACCGCATCGCCGCCTACCCCTCGCCGATCACCGAGACCCTGACCGAATACTGCCGCTGGCACCTGGACGCCGACCTTTCCGCCGTGCACGGCGAGGCGGCCATTCCGCTGGCCATCAACCGGGTCTATCCGGCCGGCGCCGAGACCCCGGCCCTGGTCGCGCTCAAGGCCTCGAACGAATGGGCCGACGAGCTGTACGGCGTGCCGCGCGGCCTGTCGGGCCGCACCGCCAACGTCACCGCCAGCCTGCCGGCCGGCGGCTTCACGGCCCTGTTCGAGACCTGCCGCCGGTCGCTGGAGGCCCTGGGCGTCGACATCCGCTTCGAGAGCCTGATCTCGCCCCGTCAGGTGATGGCCGAGCACGCGGCCGGCGATACCGTGGTCTGGGCCGCCAATCCGACGCCGCTGTTCAAGCCCATGGGCCTTTCGACTCCGTCGCTGGTGAAGAAGAGCTTCTTCACCTACGTCTTCGAGGCGGATTTCGACGGCCCCTGCCCGGTCTATGTCCAGAACTTCACGGCCAAGGGCGACTGCTTCCGGGCCTATCTGTACGAGAGCGGCGGCAAGACCCTGGTGGTGGCCGAGTGCGTGCGCGAGGCCGACCTGCGCGCCCTGCCCGGCGAGATCCGCGGCCTGCTGTCGGGCTTCGGATCGCTGAAGACCGGCGCCTTGCTGCACTCGGGCGCCCAGCCGCGCTGGATCTATCATTCGCGCGACGCCATCGCCGGCCTGGCGGCCCTGCGTGAAAAGCTGACCGAGCGCTTCGGGCCGTCCTTCGTCTGCGGCGCCTGGGAGCCCTACGGCAAGAGCGCCAAGCTGGCCGAGGTGGACGCCGCCCTGGCGCTGGCCCGCGCCACGCCCGCCGCCGATGGCCTGGCATTGGCCGGATGAGCGCCGCCTCGCCCCCGAAGACGGCGGCGATCATGCAGCCGACCTATCTGCCGTATCTCGGCTATTTCCAGCTGATGGCGGCCAGCGACGTCTTCGTCTTCCTCGACGACGTGCAGTTCGCCCGCCGCTCGTGGCAGTCGCGCAACCGGATCCTCACCGCCCAGGGCGAGCTGATGCTGACGGTCCCGGTCAGAAAGCACGACCGCGACACGCCGATCCACGCCATCCGCATCGACGACAGCCAGACCTGGCGCGACAAGCACCTGGCCGCCATCCGCCACGCCTATGGCAAGCGGCCGTTCTTCGCCGAGGGCTTCGCCTTCGTCTCCGAACAGCTGGCCCGCGAACCCGACGGCGCTCTGGCCGACCTGACCTGCGGCCTGGCCCAGGCCGCGGCGATGCGGATCGGGATCCAGACCCGTTTCGTCCGCGCCTCGAGCCTGAACGCGGCGGGCGCCCGGTCCGAGCATCTGCTGGCCATCTGCCGCGCGGTCGAGGCCGCCGAGTACGTCTCGCCGACCGGATCGGCCGACTACATGGAAGAGGACGGCGTCTTCGCCGCCGCCGGCTTTCCGGTCCGCTTCAAGCCCTGCCGCATGACCGAGTATCCGCAGGGCCGGCCCGAGTTCACGCCCTATATGGGCTTCGTCGACGCCCTGATGAACGTCGGCTGGGACGGGCTGAAGGCCCTGGTCGCCCCCTAGCCGCCCACCATGTCCCAGGCCAGAGGCTCGCCGCGGGTCAGGGCGCGGGCGGCGGGACGGCCCAGCACCTTGTCGAGATCCGCCGGTGGCAGACCGTTGCCCGGACGCACGGAGCGGACATTGTCGCGGGTCAGGACCGCGCCGGCCGGCACGTCGGCGGTGACGTAGAGCGAGCGGCGAAACAGCAAGGACCCTTGCTCGGCGCCCAGCACGTCGTAGTGGGCGCGGCCCAGCGAGGCCCAGGCGTTCTTCGTGTCGTCGACCAGGGCCTTGAACTCGGCCGGCTCCAGGCTGAAGGCGGCGTCGGGGCCGCCGTCGGCGCGGGCCAGGGTGAAGTGCTTTTCGACCGCGCAGGCGCCGACCGACACCGCCGCCACCGAGGCGGCCGTGCCCGGCGTGTGGTCCGACAGGCCGATCGGGCAGCCGAAGCGGGCGGCCATGTCGGCCACGGTCCGCACATTGGCGTCGGCGAAGGTGGCCGGATAGCTGGAGACGCAGTGCAGAAGCAGCACGCCCGGCGCGCCGGCTTCCAGGGCCGTGTTCCGCGCGGTCTCGATCTCGGCCAGGTTCGCCATGCCGGTCGAGATGATCAGCGGCTTGCCCCGAGCGGCCGCATAGCGGATCAGCGGCAAGTCGACGGCCTCGAACGAAGCGATCTTGTAGGCGGGGGCGTCGAGGCCCGCGAGCAGGTCGACCGCCGTCTCGTCGAACGGGCTGGAGAAGATGGTCACGCCACGCTTGCGGGCCCGTTCGAAGATGGCCGCGTGCCACTCGAACGGGGTGTGGGCCTCTTCGTAGAGCTCGTACAGGCTGCGCCCGTCCCACAGGCCGCCGTGGATCTTGAACTCGGGCCGGTCGACGTCGAGCGTGATGGTGTCGGCGGTGTAGGTCTGGATCTTGATGGCGTCGCAGCCGGTGTCGGCGGCGGCGTCGACCATCTCAAGGCAGCGGTCGAGGCTGCCGTTGTGGTTCCCCGACAGCTCGCAGATCACGTAGGGCGGATGGTCCGCGCCGATCTTGCGGCCGGCGATCTCGATTTCGGGCGAAGCGGTCATGGGCGGAAACTCACGCGGTTTGTTGCCTATTAACCCTGAAATCGTGGACGAGCCGTCAATCCCCGCCACCGCCGCCGTCGCCCCCGCAGCTTCCGCCGTCCGACGACGAGCCGCAGTCCGACGAGGAGGAGGAGGAGCTGTCGGAATAGTGGGTCGAGCCGCTGTCGCCGCCGTCGCCCTTCTTGCCGCCGGCCTTGGCCTCGGCGGGCTTGGCCACCTGCAGCGCCGAGCCCAGGCCCCCGCCGATGGCGATGCCCACGCCGATGCCGATCGCCAGGTTGTCGAGGGCCAAGCCCAGCGCGACCCCGATCGCCGTCCCGATGCCAATACCGATCGTCAGTCCGCCCTTCATGGTGTCCCCAAAGCCATCGCAACGACGCGGAATCGACACTATATGTTCGCCCATGTCCACTACCGCTCCCCGCCAGACGCGCTGCCTGATCATCGGTTCGGGCCCCGCCGGCTACACCGCCGCCATCTATGCCGCCCGCGCGCTGCTCAAGCCCGTGCTCATCGCCGGCATCCAGCCGGGCGGCCAGCTGACCATCACGACCGACGTCGAGAACTATCCGGGCTTCGCCGACGTCATCCAGGGCCCCTGGCTGATGGACCAGATGCGCGCCCAGGCCGAGCACGTGGGCACCGAGTTCGTCAGCGACATCGTCACCAGCGTCGACCTGTCCAAGCGCCCGTTCGTGGTCAAGACCGACAGCGGCCAGGACTGGATCGCCGAGACGATCATCATCGCCACCGGCGCCCAGGCCAAGTGGCTGGGCCTGGAGAGCGAGAGCAAGTTCCAGGGCTTTGGCGTCAGCGCCTGCGCCACCTGCGACGGCTTCTTCTATCGCAACAAGGAAGTCGTGGTGGTCGGCGGCGGCAACACCGCCGTCGAGGAAGCCCTGTTCCTGACCAGCTTCGCCAGCAAGGTCACCCTGGTGCACCGCAAGGACGAGCTGCGGGCCGAGAAGATCCTGCAGGAGCGCCTGCTGGCCCATCCGAAGGTCGAGGTTGTCTGGGACAGCGTCATCGACGAGGTCGTCGGCGACAGCGATCCCCAAAATGGACAACCTGCGGGCGTCACCGGCGTGCGCCTGAAGAACATCAAGACCGGCGAATTCACCGAGCTGAAGACCGACGGCGTGTTCATCGCCATCGGCCACGCCCCGTCGTCGGAACTGTTCGCCGGCCAGCTGGAAGTCGGCCCCGGCGGCTACCTGAAGGTCAAGCCGGGCACGGCCTCGACGGCCATCGAAGGCGTCTACGCCGCCGGCGACGTCACCGACGACGTCTACCGCCAGGCCGTGACCGCCGCCGGCATGGGCTGCATGGCCGCCCTGGAGGCGGTGCGGTTCCTGGCCGAGGAAGACCACAGACAAGCCCACCACCCGATCAGCCACGCCGAGGCCAACGAGATCGGCGCCTGGTAGGGTTGGGTTTGTTGGAATGACGGAAAGGCCGCTCCTCAGGGGGCGGCCTTTTTCGTTGGCCTGCCCACTTTCTGGAATCTCCCCCTGTGGGGGAGGCGATCGCGCAGCGATCGGTGGGGGGAGCAGCAACCGAAACTGCCGACACCGCGGAAGCTGAAACCGCCCCCCCACCGGCCTTCGGCCGCCTCCCCCACAGGGGGAGGTTCGTTGCTTTAGATGCTCCCCCTGAAGGGGGAGCTGTCGCGGAGCGACTGAGGGGGAAGAGACTGCGGCGCTGGCCGGTGAACTGAGCTCACCAGGCACTTCCCCCTCCGGCCCTTCGGGCCACCTCCCCCTTCAGGGGGAGGATCTTCAGAGCGGATTCAGCAGGTTGGGCGGCCTGGGCTTCGGCTTGGGCGCAGGCGGCGGCGCCTCGACGGGCGGCGGCGGAACGGGCTTGGCGGCGGCTTCGGCCTGGACTTCGGGGAGCACTTCCAGGGCCTTGTTGATGCGGGCGATCTCTTCGGGGGTGGCGATGCGGCGGCCCGCGACGCTGCCCTCGACCCTGATCCGCTCGCCGCCCGGCGCCGTGGCGTCGGGGATGACCACCAGCCTGGCGTCCTTCAGGGCCGCGGTCGGCGCGGGGCCGCCCAGGGCCTGGGCGAGGCTCTGGGCCAGGACGGCGGGCGGCGCGGCCTCGAGCGTGCGCGGGTCGGCGCCCATCAGGGTGGCGGTCGAAATCTTCGTCTCGCCACCGGCGTAGCGGCCCTTGAAGGCGGCCAGCGTGCCCGACGGCCCCGTCCAGCGATAGAAGATGTGCGTGCCGACCTGCTTCAGCTTGACCAGGGTCGGGGCCCAGTACGGGGCCACGTAGTCGGCATGGTAGTGGGTGGCCACGCCCACATCCTTCATCACGAAGCCCGACAGCGCCCTCTTGGCCACGGCCTGGGCGCGGTCCCAGATCGTCGGGACCACGGTCTTCTCCAGCGAGCCGTCGCAGGTGAAGCTGAACTGGCAGCCGGTGCTACGCAGCGAGCCCTCGTAGATCACGCCGCAGATCGACTTGGGATACCCCGGATGGCGCAGGCGGTTGAGCACGGTCTGGGCCACGGCCTGCTGGCCCTCGGGCGCCTCGAAGCCGGCCTCGAAATAGACCGCCTGGGTCAGGCAGTGCAGCGCCCTGGCCCGCTCCTCGCCCGAGGTCTTCAGCACGAAGGGCCGGGCCGCCTCGATCGGCAGGGCCGCGGGCAGGCGGTAGCCGTTGATCAGCCGCGCGTCCTCGAAGCCTGGAACGCCGTCGCCGAGCACCGGGATGGTGGCGATGTCGATCACCTCCCAGCCCTTCACCCGGCCCCAGTAGTCCTTGCGCGGACGCGGATCGTGGCGGCGGGCCAGGGCCAGCATCGCCGGGTCCATGTCGGCCGTGTAGCGCGCGAGGCCGGCGTCGGAGAGCGCGCCGGCCTGGCTGGCCAGGCCCGCCGCGCGCCCGTGCTGGCGCGGCAGGTGGTAGGCCGTCGCGCACGCAGAAAGGCCGCCGACGGCGATCAGCGCCGCGGCGGCCTTCTTGCCCGGATGTCGCCTTGAGGACGGCACGCGGGGTGGTCGGATTACTTGCTCAGGGTCGAGCGCAGCATCCAGGCGTGCTTTTCGTGGGCCGCCAGGCGCTGGGTGTAGAGGTCGACCGTGGCTTCGTCGCCCGCCTCGTCCGGGGCCTCGATGGCGCCGCGCAGGGTGGCGATCACCGTCTCGTTGTCGGCCAGGAGTTCCTTGATCATGCCCTCCCAGTCCTTTTCGGCGTCGCCGTCCTTGATGCTGGAGAGGTTGCCGAAGGCGGCGTAGCCCTGCGGGGCCAGCTCGCCCAGCGCGCGAATGCGCTCGGCGATCAGGTCAAGAGCGGCCCATTCTTCGTTGTATTGGCCTTCCAGGAGGATGTGCAGGGACTGGAAGTAGGGCCCGCGAACATTCCAGTGATAGCCGTGCGTCTTGAGGTAGAGCGCATAGCTGTCGGCCAGGACCTTGTTCAGTCCCTGCGCGATGTCAGCGCGTTGCTTGGCCGAAATGCCGATGTTCGGAGCGGTCGCCATTCATGATCTCCCGTGTTGCGTGTCCTAGGTAAGCGTGTCCATGCTCTTGGCAAGCCTGCTCATGAGCGCGGAGCAAGAATGAACAAAAACGATCCGCTCGCCCCCACGCCGACGCCGCGCCCTGCGGCGTCCGCCCTGCTAAGCGCGTGGCTCATACCAGAGGTTCCTCCGCCGTTCTGGCGGGCGGCCCTGGCCGCGATCGTGGCCACGCTGGCGGCGCTGGGCATGCGCTTCGCCCTGCTGGGCCCCGACCAGACCCTGGGCGCGACCCAGGCCTTCTTCCCGGCCATGGTGCTGGTGACGCTGTACGCCGGCTGGCGCTGGGGGCTCGTGCCGATCGCCAGCGGCGCCGCGCTGGGCTGGTGGCTGTGGGCCGGTCGCTACGCCGACACCCTGAGCGAGCCGCAGACCGCCTCGATGGTGCTGTATCTGGTCTCGGCCACGGCGACGACGGCGGTGGCCCACGGCATGCGCGCGGCGGTGATCGGCCTGGCCGAGGCCCGTCGCCGCCAGCAGGACGCCGAGACGCGGCTGGACGTGACCCAGGCCGCCGCCGGCGTCGGCCCCTGGGAGTGGGACGTGACCACCGGGGCCCTGCAGCTGTCGCCGGCCGCGCGGCGCAACCTGCGCCTGCCGCTGGAAGGGCCGCTGGATTTCGAGCGGGTGGCCGCCGCGGTGCACCCCGAGGACCGCCCCCGGGTTCAGGAGGAGATCAGGCGGGCGATCAAGAGCGGGCCGCTCTACGAGGTCGAGTACCGGCTGGTCGACGGGCCGGACGGCGAGCGCTGGATCCATGGCCTGGGCCGGATCGAACGCGACGCGGCGGGCCGGGCCGTGCGCGTGCTGGGCGTCAATTTCGAGGTCACCAAGCGCCGCCAGGCCGAGGAAGGCCTGCGCGAGAGCGAGGCCCGCTTCCGCGCCCTGGCCGACAGCGCCCCGGCCCTGATGTGGATCACCGGCATGGGCGGCTCTCGGGAGTTCGTCAACGCCGCCTATGTGGACTTCGCCGGCGCCGACTATCGCGACGCCCTGACCCTGGACTGGCGCACCCGCATCCATCCCGAGGACCTGCCGACCATCCTCAAGGCCCAGATCGCCGGCGAGGCCTCACGCAAGCCGTTCAGCCTGGAGGCGCGCTATCGACGGCCCGATGGCCAGTGGCGGTGGCTGAAGTCGTTCTCGCAGCCGCGCTATGGCCCCGGGGGAAGCTTCGCCGGCTTCATCGGCATCGCCTTCGACGTCAGCGACGCCAAGGAGGCCGAGGCCAAGCTGACCGGCATGAACGAGCTCCTGGCCGACAAGGTCGACGCCGCCGTCGCCGAGCGCGACCTGGCCCAGGCCGCGCTGAGCCAGGCCCAGAAGCTGGAGGCCATCGGCCAGCTGACCGGCGGCGTGGCCCACGACTTCAACAACCTGCTGACCGTGGTCATCGGCGCCCTGGACGCCGTGCAGCGCCACCCCGACGACGCGCGCCGCCGCGACAAGATGGTCGACGCGGCGCTGTCGGCCGCCAGGCGCGGCGAGAAGCTGACCCAGCACCTGCTGGCCTTCGCCCGCCGCCAGCCGCTCAATCCCGAGATCTGCCGCGTCGATCGCCTGATCGCCGAGAGCGAGGCCCTGCTGCGCCGGGCCGTGGGCGAGGTGCTGCCGCTGAAGCTCAGCCTGGGCTCGGGCACGCGTACGGCGCGGATCGACGCCGGCCAGTTCGAGGCCGCCCTGCTGAACCTGGTGGTCAACGCCCGCGACGCCAGCCCCCCGGGCGGCGCGATCGTCGTGGAGTCCGGCCCCGAGACGCTGGCCAAGCCGCGCGGCGAGCTCAAGCCCGGCGCCTACCTGCGGGTCTCGGTGCGCGACGAGGGCAAGGGCATGGACGCGGCCACCATCGCCCGCGCCTTCGAGCCGTTCTTCACCACCAAGGCCTCGGGCAAGGGCACGGGGCTTGGCCTGTCGCAGGTCTACGGCTTCGTGCGCCAGAGCGGCGGCGAGGTCGAGATCGCCTCCAAGCCCGGCCAGGGCACGACGGTGTCGCTGCTGCTGCCGGCCAGCCACGAGGGCGCGATCCTGCAGGCGGCGCCGGTGGCCCCGCCCGCCCCGCGACCGGGCGTCGAGGTGCTGCTGGCCGAGGACGACCCCGAGGTCGGCGACCTGGTCGAGGCGATGCTGATCGAGCTGGGCCACAATGTGCGCCGGGCCGGCGACGCCGACGAGGCGCTGAGCATGGCCCGGGCCCATCCCGACCTTGGCCTGCTGCTCACCGACGTGATGATGCCCGGCGACAAGAGCGGCGTGGACCTGGCCTCGATCCTGTCGGCCGAGCGGCCGCAGCTGCCGATCCTGCTGAGTTCGGGCTACACCGGCCAGGAGCTGGCGGAAGCCCGCGCCGCGCCCTGGCCGCTTCTGCGCAAGCCCTATGCGCTGGACGCCCTCGTGCGGGCCATAGACCAGGCGTTCGAAACCCGCCGCCCGCACTGACCTGCCCTTGGACCGAAAGGGCGTCCTTGCACGGTCGCGAGGGATTTTTCGTCCGCATGCTTTGCATTCCCGGAACGAGCGGCTATATGTGGATAGCCCCTTATGCTCATTTTCAGCATAAGTCGCGACGCCGGACGGAGCCGCAACCTTGGTCCGGCGTTTTTTGAGGCCCAGGAAATGCTCACTTTGAGCATAAGAGAGGACGACATGGCCGACGGTTTCGCGCCCCTCGCCTTCACCGCCGATATCGAGGCGGAAACCGCCGCCGTCTGGGACAAGGTCAAGCACCACGTCACCCCGATGGAATGGCGTCTGCAGGCGCCGCTGATCTCGGAGATCAACCGGATCAAGCGCGAGAAGAACGCCGCCATCCTGGCCCACAACTACATGACGCCGGACATCTTCCACGGCGTGGGCGACTTCGTGGGCGACAGCCTGGCCCTGGCCAAGGAAGCCGCCAAGTCGGACGCCAAGATCATCGTCCAGGCCGGCGTGCACTTCATGGCCGAGACCAGCAAGGTCCTGAGCCCCGAAAAGAAGATCCTGATCCCCGACCTTCTGGCCGGCTGCTCGCTGGCCTCGTCGATCACGGGCGCGGACGTGCGGCTGATCAAGCAGCGCCATCCGGGCGTGCCGGTGGTCACCTACGTCAACACCACCGCCGACGTGAAGGCCGAGACCGACATCTGCTGCACCAGCGCCAACGCCGTGCAGGTAGTCGAATGGGCGGCCAAGGAATGGGGGACCGACAAGGTCATCCTGATCCCCGACGAGTTCCTGGCCCGCAACGTCGCCCGCCAGACGAACGTCAAGATCATCGCCTGGGCCGGCCACTGCGAGGTGCACAAGCGCTTCACCGCCCAGGACATCGCCGACATGCGCGCGGCCTGGCCCGGCGCCGAGGTGCTGGCCCACCCCGAATGCCCGGCCGAGATCCTCGAGGCCTCGGACTTCGCCGGCTCGACGGCGGCGATGAACGACTACGTGGCGGCCCGCAAGCCGGCGCAGGTGGTGCTGATCACCGAGTGCTCGATGGCCAGCAACGTGCAGGCCGAAAGTCCCGGGACCCAGTTCATCGGCCCCTGCAACATGTGCCCGCACATGAAGCGGATCACGCTGCAGAACATCTACGACGCCCTGGTGCACGAGCAGTACGAGGTGACGGTCGACGCCGAGGTCCTCGACCGCGCCCGCCAGGCCGTGCAGCGGATGATCGATCTGCCGCCGCCCGCCACGCCGGCCCGCTACGACCTCGTCAAGGCCCGCCACCACGTGGACGTGGAGCTGATCTAAGCTCCCTTCCCCCTCTGATGAGGGGAAGGGTTGGGGATGGGGGTGACGCGGCCTGTCCGCTGCAACGCCCGCCCCTCGTCTTTCTCGGATGGTCGAACCGCCGTGTTCACCCCCATCCCCGGCCCTTCCCCATCGAGGGGGAAGGGAGTGGAGTATGAGATGGTCGACCGCATCACTTTCGACGGCCCTGTCATCCTCGGCGCGGGCCTGGCCGGCCTCAGCGCGGCGCTCGCCGCGAAGACGGCGCTGGTGCTGTCGCCGACCCCGCTGGCGACCGGCTGCTCCAGCGCCTGGGCGCAAGGCGGGCTGGCCGCCGCCCTGGCCGGCGACGACACCCCGTCGCTGCACGCGGCCGACACCATCGCCGCCGGCGCGGGCCTGTGCGACGGCGAGGCCGTGGCGCTGCTGACCCGCGAGGGCCCCGCCGCCGTCCGCGCCCTGGCCGCCATCGGCGCGCCGTTCGACCGCAAGCCGGACGGCGATTTCGTGCTCAGCCTCGAAGCCGCCCACTCCAAGGCCCGTGTCGCCCGTGTCGGCGGCGACGGGGCCGGCGCGGCGATCATGGCCGCCGTCATCGCGACCGTGCGCGCCACGCCCTCCATCACGGTGCGAGAGAACGCCCGCGCCCGCGGCCTGCTCCAGGACGAAACCGGCCGCGTGGTCGGGGTGCTGGCCGAGATCGGCGGCGACCTCGTGGAAGTCCGCGCCAAGGCCGTGGTCCTGGCCACCGGCGGCGTCGGCGGCCTCTACGCCGTCACCACCACCCCGACCCAGGTGCGCGGCGAGGGCCTGGGCCTGGCCGCCCTGGCCGGGGCCGAGATCGCCGATCCCGAGTTCGTCCAGTTCCACCCCACGGCCATCGACATCGGCAGGGATCCCGCGCCGCTGGCCACCGAGGCCCTGCGCGGCGAAGGCTCGATCCTGCGCAATACGGATGGCCGCGCCTTCATGGCCGACTATCACCCGGCCAGGGAGCTGGCCCCGCGCGACGTGGTGGCCCGCGCCATCCACGCCGAGCGCGCCGCCGGCCGCGGCGCGTTCCTCGACGCCACGACGGCGGTGGGCGGCCATTTCCCCCACGAGTTCCCGGCCGTGTTCGAGGCCTGCCAGAGCGCCGGCGTCGACCCGCGCCGCGAGATGATCCCGGTCGTGCCGGCCGTGCACTATCACATGGGCGGGGTGGCGACGGACCTGGACGGCCGCGCCAGCCTGCCGGGCCTCTATGCCGCCGGCGAATGCGCCTCCACCGGCGTGCAGGGCGCCAACCGCCTGGCCTCCAACAGCCTCCTGGAAGCGGCCGTGTTCGGCGCCCGCGCCGGCCGCGCGGCCGCGCTTGAGGGCGAGGCCGGCGGCGAGGCCGTCTCGCTCGCGACGCTCCCCGACCTGCCGGACGAAGCCTTCCAGGCCCTGCGCAAGGCCATGAGCCGCGACGCCGGCGTCATCCGCGACGCGGCGGGCCTTGCCCGCCTGCAAGGCGAGATCGTCGCGCTGGAAGCCGCCCACGGCCCGTGCCCGCCCCTGGTCGCCGCCCGCCTGATCGTCGACGCCGCCCTGGCCCGCCAGGAAAGCCGGGGCGGTCACTATCGGTCGGACTTCCCCGAACAAGCCGTCCCCGCCCGCACCTTCGTCACCCTCGACCCGGTCCAGGCCGGTTTGCGCCACGCCGCCGAGTAGTGGTACGTAAGGGGAACGGAGACGCGACCATGAGCACCAACCTCGGTCCATCTGACAGCCCTTTCGACGGCGCGGCCGAAGGCTTCGCCGAGCAGGGCGTGACCGAGTTCCTGCTGACCGTCGACGACCTGGAGACCATGCTCCGGGCCGGAATTTTCGATCGCGACGACGCCACCCGCGTGGAACTCGAAGACGGAAGGCTGGTGCGGATGTCGTCGGAATCGCTGCCCCATGCGCGGACCGCCGCCCGTCTGTCGCTCGCGCTAAACCTGGCCCTCTGGCGGTTGGGCCTGACCGACCGCTACGAAGTGCTCAACGGCGGTACGGTCCGCGTTTCCGATATCTCGGCCTTCGACCCGGACGGCGCGGTGATCGCCCGCGACGCCGAAGGCTTCTTCATGCGCGCCGACCAGGTGTTCCTGGTCATCGAGTCTTCGCTGGCCACCCTCAAGCGCGACCTCGGCTCCAAGAGCCGCGCCTACGCCGCCGCCGGGATCGCCGAATACTGGGTGATCGACGTCAAGCACGCCCAGCTTCACGTCTTCCGCCGTCCATTCGAGGGCGAGTGGACCGAGCGCCAGATCCTTAACCCCGACGACAGCGTCTCGCCGCTGTTCGCTCCCGACGCCGACATTGCCCTGAAGAGCGTATTTTGACCGTCCCTCCCCGTATCGAGCCGCTGCCCGACCTCCTGATCCGCCCCATCGTCGATCTCTCCCTGGCCGAGGATCTGGGCCGGGCCGGCGACATCACGGGCCTGGCCTGCATCGATCCCGACGCCCGGCTTTCGGTGGTGTTCGCCAGCCGCCAGGACGGGCGGGTCGCGGGCCTGTCGTGCGCCCGCCTGTCGCTGGCCGCCCTCGATCCGAGCGCGACCTTCGAGGTGGTCACGCCCGACGGCGCCGACGCCGCGCCGGGAACCGTGCTGGCCCGCGCCGAGGGCAACGCCCGCGCCGTGCTGGCCGCCGAGCGCACGGGTCTGAACCTGCTGGGGCGCCTGTCGGGCATCGCCACCCTGACCCGGGCCTATGTGCGCCTCGTCGAGGGAACGCTTGCGACCATCGTCGACACCCGCAAGACCACGCCCGGCCTGCGGGCGCTGGAGAAGTACGCCGTGCGCTGCGGCGGCGGGGTCAATCACCGCTTCGGCCTCGACGACGCCATCCTGATCAAGGACAACCACGTCGCCGCCTGTGGCGGGGTGGGCGAAGCCGTCCGCCGGGCCCGCGCCTTCGCCGGGCACCTGGTCAAGGTCGAGGTCGAGGTCGACGGGCTGGACCAGTTGGAAGACGCGCTGAAGCACGGTCCCGACGTGGTCATGCTCGACAATTTCAGCCTCGACGACCTGAAGACCGCCGTGTCGCTGGCCAAGGGCCGGGCGGTGCTGGAGGCCTCGGGCGGGGTCAACCTGACGACCGTGCGCGCGATCGCGCAGACCGGTGTCGACGTGATCAGCGTCGGCGCCCTCACCCACTCTGCCCCCGTGCTCGACATCGGCCTGGACGCGCCCCCTTAGGATCCGGGCTCAATTGCCTGGAGAGAAAATCCTTTAGAATCAATGACCCATCAATCGTCATCCCGGAAAGCGCGAAGTGCTTATCCGGGACCCAGGGGCCGACGCACTGCCGGTGGCCCCTGGGTCCCGGCTCTGCGGCCCGCTACGCGGGCCTCCGGCCGGGACGACGACCTTTGTAGAGTCTAGGCAACTGAGTACGGCCCTCAAGGCCGCGGGATCGCCTGGTTGAAGTTGAACACCCGGTCGGGGTCGGCCTTGGCCTTGATGGCCTTCAGCCTGTCGAGGTTCTCGCCGTAATAGGCCGTGGCGAAGTAGTCGGCGCGCTTGGGATCGTGCGACAGCGAGGGGTCGGCGAAGTTCTGGTAGGCCCCGCCGCCGGCGCGCGGCCACATGGCGGCGTAGAACTCGTCCTGCCAGACGCGGTTGGCGTCGAGCAGGATCTTGTTGTGGCTGTCGCCTTCGCTCCAATAGAGGCCCACCACCATCAGCCAGTGGCTGTCGCGGTGCACGAAGGCGGTGTCGGTCGGCTTGGGCGCATTGATCGCCCCGCCGGTCTGGAAAAAGCGCAGGTCGCAGTAGCCGTTGACGCCCGGCCACTGGCGCAGATGCTTGAAGCCCAGGGCGAGGTCCTCCAGGCCGAACTTCGGGTTCCTGACGAAGCCCGAACGCTCCTGGTAGAAGGTGGCGAAGCCGTCCTCGTGCAGGAAGTCCTGCGCGGCCCAATAGGGCAGCTCGTTGATGCCCGCCCCGCCGGTGGGCGCGGCCGCGTCGAGCACGGGCTTGAGGATCTTCAGCAGCTCGTCGCGCGGGCCGGCGTACTGGCCCAGCACGCTGATCGGCACGTCGTAGCCGGCCTTGTATTGCAGCGGCGTGATCGCCCCGAACGACACGCGCGAACCCAGCTTGCCTGGCGCGGCGTTCAGCGCCTCCATCAGCATCGCGCCCAGCGCCTCGACCGAGACGCGGGGACGGATCTCCGGCGTGCGGCTCCAGGAAAGGTCGAAGACGGTGACGACCTTGCCCTTCACGTCGAAGGTCTGGAGGGCGAACTCGGTGCTGACGCCGAAATTGCCGCCGCCGCCGCCCTGGCAGGCCCAGAACAGGTCGGCGTCGCGGGGGTCGGGCGCCTTGGCCAGGAGCCTGCGCTGGGCGCCGTCGGCCAGCACGATCTTGCTCTCGACCAGCTGGTCGCAAGCCATGCCATGGGCGCGCATGTTGAAGCCGATCCCGCCGCCCAGCAGGAAGCCGGCCGCGCCCACCGACGGACAGCGGCCGTGGGTCACCGCGCGGTCCTCGGCGCGTAGCAGGCGGTAGAGGTCGCGGTTGCGGGCCCCGGCCCCGAACCGGGCGACGCCGGTCGTCCGGTCGTAGCGCGCGTAGTTGATCAGGCTGGTCTCGATCAGCAGGCCGTCGGTGACCGAATAGCCGGCATAGGAATGGCCGCCGCCGCGGATGATCGGCCGGATGTTGTTCTCGCGCGCCCAGCGGACGGCGAAGCCGACCTCGTCGGCCGAGGCGCAGCGGGCCACGCCCTGTGGCAGGGTGTGAGCGTAGCGCAGGTTGTTGGGCAGGGCGATCACCTGGTAGTCGGCGTCGCCCAGGCGCAGCAACCGCCCCGACAGCGCCTTGGACAGCTGCGCCCAGCGGGCCTCCGGCGGCCCGCCGGGCGCGGGCGTCGGCGGCAGGGCCGCCACGCGCGGCGACAGGGCCAGGGCCGTCTGCGGCGCCAGGGCGGCGCTGGCCGCCAGGAAGCCGCCCGCGGCCAGGAAGTCACGCCGGCTGGCGAAATAGCGCTTGGTCTGCATCGTCTCCCCCACTCTGTTGTCTGGTTGGTCCTGATCGCTCGATCAGAGGCAGTCGGCCGCCACCTTGCGCAGGTCCGGCGCGCCGGCCGGACGCTCGGGGTCCAGCATCAGTTTCTCGTCGCCGCTCAGCCCGGCCAGAGCCGCGCTGAAACCTTTCTCGCGACCGCGGGCATGGTCCTCCAGCGCCGTCATCGCCTTGGGCGACAGCTGGGCCTGCAGGACGTTGGACGCGCAGGCGCAGCCCACGCGGTCGAGCTTCAGCCCGAAGGCCTCCAGCTCGCCGTCCAGGCAGGCCTTGGTCACCGCCTCGCGCTGGGCCGCGGGCGTATCGGCCTGCACCCGACCGCAGGCGCTCAAGGCCAGCACCGCCAAAATCGTCAGAATCGTACGCATGCTCTTCCCCTATCCAGCCAGGGTGGCGATGCACGCATCGGCTTTATGTGAAAATTATAACGCCGGGCGGGTTTCCCGACCGGCGGGCGCCGTAGCGGAAAGTCTTTGCGAAACCACCATTGCCACCGGTGTCTTCCTGGCTCATCTAGACGCTCGGGCGGGCTTCAAGACCCGCCGGATCATTACCGAGGCGCCCCCGTGACCACCGACACCGCCGCCAGCCAGGCCCTGCGCCTTTCGGCCACCAGCTTCCCCGCCGCCCTGCCCGGCGTGGCCCTGCCGGCCTATGAACGCGACAAGGTGGAGATCGGCGTCGTCCACTTCGGTCCCGGGGCCTTCCATCGCGCCCACCAGGCCTTCTATTTCGACCAGCTGCTGGCCAAGGACCCGCGCTGGGGCGTCTGCGCGGTCTCGCTGAAAAGCCCCGGCGTGCGCGATGCGCTCTCGCCGCAGGACGGCCTCTACACCCTGGCCCAACTGGACCACGAGACCAGCTTCCGGGTCATCGGCTCGATCCTGGAGGTGCTGGTCGCCCCGGAAGATCCCGAGGCCGTGTTCGCCCGCCTGGCCGCGCCCCAGACCCGCGTGGTCACCCTGACCGTCACCGAAAAGGGCTACACCCTGACCGGCGAGGGCAAGCTGGACACCGCCCACCCCGACATCGTCCACGACCTGGCCGAGCCCAGCCGGCCGGTCAGCGCCGTGGGCTACATCGTCGAGGGCCTACGCCGCCGCCTCAAAGCCGGCCTTGCGCCCTACGCCGTGGTGGCCTGCGACAACCTCGCCGACAACGGCTGGCGCCTGAAGGCGGCCACCGTGGCCTTCGCCGAAGCGGTGGACCCGGCCCTGGCGGCCTGGATCGAACAGAACGGCGCCTTCCCGCGCACCATGGTCGACAGCATCACGCCCGCCACCGACGACGCCCTGCGCGCCCGCGTGCAGGCCGCCACGGGCCTTGCCGACGCCTGGCCGATCCAGCGCGAGGCCTTCACCCAGTGGGTGGTCGAGGACGTGCTCGGCGACGGCGCGCCCGATCTCGCCAGCGTCGGCGTCACCCTGACCGACGACGTGCGCGGCTTCGAGCGGGCCAAGCTGCGCCTCTTGAACGGCGTGCACTCGACCCTGGCCTATGCCGGCCTGCTGAAGGGCCATGAGACGGTGTTCGAGGCGGTCGGCGATCCGGCGCTGGAGGCCCTGGCCCGCGACCTGATGGCCAAGGACATCATCCCGACCCTGACCGCCCCGCGCGGCCTGGACCTGGCCGCCTACGCCGAGGCCATCCTCGATCGCTTCCGCAATCCCGAGATCCGCCACCTGCTCAGCCAGATCGCCTGGGACGGCTCGCAGAAGCTGCCGTTCCGCATCCTCGGCACGGTGAAGGACGCGCTCGAGGCCGACCGCAGCGTCGAGCGCCTGGCCGTGCCGATCGCCGCCTGGTTCCATTTCCTGAAGACGCGCGCCGCCGAGGGCGCAGCGGTCACCGACCCGCTGGCCGACCGCCTGCTGGCCGTGGTCGCGGCCCTGCCCGGCGACGCCAGGGGCGACGTCGCCGCCTTCCTGGCGGTGGAAGCGGTGTTCCCGGCCGGACTGGCGGGCGACGCGCGGTTCGTGGCGGCGCTCGAGAAGGCCTACGGCGAGCTGGGCTGAATCATACCCCTGTCATTCCCGCCCCTGTGGCGGGAATGACGGGAAGATCTACGGCTTCCAGTCCGGCAGGTTGGCCAGCTGGTCCTTGGTCAGCTTGGTGCGCACCAGGTGGTCGTTCGGATCGCCCGGCTCGGGCGCGACCGAGACGTCGGCCAGGGCCACCACCACCTTCTTGTCAGGACCGACGCGGTCGATCTCGATGACCACGGCGGTCGGCTTGCCGGCCGCGTCCAGCAGCACATGCTCGACCTCGCCAGCCTTGCGGTTGGCCGAGTCGATGACGTCGGCGTCCTCGATCTGGCCGACGGTGAAGCTGCCCTTGGCGCTGAGCGTCTCGTCGCGGGCGATGGTCGATTGGGCGAAGGCCGCGCCGCCGGCAAGGGCGAAGGCGACGGCGGTCAGGGCGATCCGCTTCATGGCGTGTCTCCGTGTTGTTGCCCGAAGCCAACGCTCCGTACACGGCGCCGTTCCGCAAGGACCGGATCAACCGGGGGTGCAGCCCAGGATCGCCCCGCCGGCCGGATCACGCTCGACGGCGACGACCAGATGCATGGCCTCGCCCTCCACGACCCGCCGCCCTTCACGGTCCAGCCGGAAACCCGCCGCATTGGCCTCGCGCACGACTTCGTTCCACGGCGCGTCGAAGCCGATCCACCAGCGGTCCTCGCTCTCCAGCAGTCCGGCGACCGAGACGTCGCGCACCTTCAGCCCGCGCCAAGTTCCGGCCAGCGGAATGCGGGCGCTGTAGGCGTCGCCCTTCCGCTCCAGCGTCGGCGCGCCGATCCGCGCCCGATAGGCGTCGGGCGCCTGCAGCCGTCCAAGCCGCACCGCCACGTCCGACCCTTCGCCCTCGAACACCAGCAGGCTGTCGATCAGCCGCTTCAGATCCGCGCCGGGCGTGCAATCGAGGGCGTTCTCGAACCGCAGCAACCCGTCGAGAGCCGGCTGTCCGGCCGGCCGGACGCAGGCCGTCGAAGACAGGATCGCCGCCAGGGCGACAGCGCGCGCAACGCCCGAAAGATGTTTCGCCATGCCCCCTCGCATCACTCGAAGCGCAACCTTGCCTACAGGTGATGCGGACGCAAGCGGACACGGCCTCGCTTCGACGCGAATTCCCGACTAGCCTGCGGTCGCCATGATGGTTCTCGGCATCCTCGGATTTCTCGCCATGGGCGCCGTCGGCGGCGGCCTCGCCCTGCGCGGCGGGGCGATCGTCAACGCCATGGCGGCCGCCCTGCTGGCGGCCGACCCGCAACTCGACGTTCGCTTCCGCCGACGCTGGCATACCAATATCGAAGGCATGCGCATCACCGCCGAGTACGAGCGGCGCTTTCCGGGCGGCCCGCTGACCGCCAGGCTGCGACGGATCTACTGGGCGCTGGGCGTCTGGTTGATGCTGGGCGTGATCTGCTTCTACGCCCTGCAGGACCGCTTGCCAGGTTAGGCCCGCACGCCCTTGCCCAGCACCACGGGCGCGACGGTGCCCAGCAGGATCTTCAGGTCGAACAGGAACGAGGCGCGGGCCAGGTACTCGGCGTCCAGCGCCACCTTCTCAGGGATAGCCAGTTCGTCGCGGCCGTTGATCTGGGCCCAGCCGGTGACGCCGGGACGCAGGGCGTCGACGCCGGCGGCGGTGCGGGCGGCGACGAGGTCGTCCTGGTTGAACAGCGCCGGGCGAGGGCCGACCAGGCTCATGTGGCCGACCAGCACGCTCCACAGCTGCGGCAGCTCGTCGAGGCTGGTCTTGCGGAGGAACGGTCCGACCGGCGTCAGCCAGCGGTGCGGATCGTCCAGCAGGTGGGTGGCGACCTCGGGGGTGTCGATCCGCATGGTGCGGAACTTCGGCATCGGAAACAGGCGGTTGCCCCGTCCCACCCGCTGCGACCAGTAGACCGCAGGGCCCGGCGAGGTGGCCCGGACCAGCACCGCCACCACGGCCAGGGGCAGGGCCAGCACGGCAAGGCCCGCCGCCGCCGCGGCGAAGTCGAAGGCGCGCTTCAGCACGCGATCAGGCCAGGTCGCTGGCGGCCGCGTCGAGCAGCAGGTAGGCGCGGCCGGCCTCCGAGGCCAGCAGCGCGGCCACGAGGAAGCCCTCGCGGTCCTGCTGGGCGGCTTCGCTCACCATGCCGGCGTAGCGGCGCACGAAGCGCTCGGCGTTGGCCTTCAGCGTGGCGTCCGAGAACAGGCGGCGGACCAGGCGGCGGATCGCGGCCGGAGCCAGCTTCTTGACCACCTCGCGGGCGCCGTTGTCGTCGTGGGTCTGGATGGCGGCGGCGATCTCGTCGATGCGGCCGCGCGGCAGCAGGGCCGACGGATCGATGCCCATGGCCAGTATCTCGCCGGCCAGCTTCTCGCCCAGGGCCGCGTCGCCCGGCGAGCTGCCCTGCATGTCGCCCAGCAGGTTCTTCCAGCTCCAGCCGCCCTCGTCCTGGGCGGGCTCGGGCGGGGTCGGCGCCGCGCCGCGGCCGCCGGCGGCGTCGAACATGGTGCGGAACTCGTCGTCGGTGGCCGTCGGGGTCAGTTTCAGGCGCTGGCGCGGCGGCGGCTCCAGCGGCGCGAAGTCGTCGTTGGGATAGGCCGGCGGCGGGGTCTGGGCGCGCGGCGGCTGCGGCGCGGGCTGGACCGGCGGCGGAGGCGGCGGCGCCTGGCGCTGCTGGGGCGGCGGGGCCTGAGG
>NZ_QDKO01000013.1 GCF_003094615.1 Caulobacter radicis
GTTACCTCGAAGGGTAACCGCCAGAGCGCCGCCGCCTGCGTTTCTCTTTCCAAATCAACAATGTCAAAGACCAGAGCCGAAGCTCCGAGCCGCCTCCGAAACCGGGGAGCGACCCCACCGTTTAGCGCCCGGTGTCGGCGGAGGCGGCTATTTAAACCAGCGCCTCATTTTGTCAAACTCTATTTTCAACTTTCTTTTCCGAACCGTTCCGCCTCGAAGGAGGCCGAACCGCTCCGCGGCGCCGAATGGAGTTCAGCGCCTCGGAAAGAAGAGAGAGCTTCGAATGAGCCCCCGAAGCGGCGGGCCGCGTCGGGAGGGCGGTGTTTATGCGGGAGCCCTTTTTGAGTCAAGCGCACCGAAACGCACTTTGACGATTTTCTTCGCGAACCGCCCGAAAAGCCCGCCGCATATGGGCGAATAAGGCCCCCTCCCCTCGCCCGCGAAAGAGCGTCAGGCGGCGAAACGAAGAAACAGGGAGTGGAAAATCGAGTCATCCGCCGGCCTCGGCGGGAATCGGCCGCCGAAACGACGCCGCTTCGGCGCGCCCTGGGCGCCGGAAATCGCAGATCGGGACGAATCCCGGATCACCGGCGGCGCTCGAAAGAGCGCCGCCGGGACCGTCAGCCTTAGAATCGCTTCGTCACCTGCACGCCGTAGGTGCGCGGCTCGTTGACGAAGGCCGTCAGGTTGTTGAAGTCGATCGCGCCGATGACATTGGCCTCGTCGGTCAGGTTGCGGACGTAGACCGCCGCCTCCAGGCCCTTGACCGGATCACGCCAGCCGGCGCGGGCGCCGCCCTCGAAGCTGGTGTCCTGCATGAACTCGACCGACTCGTAGAGGAACAGGTTGAAGTCCTTCTGCAGGACCCAGTCCGTCGAGGCGAAGAGCTCGGTCCCGTTGCGCAGGCCATGCACGTAGTTCAACGTGATGTTGGCCGTGTACTTCGGAGCCTGCGGGAACGGGTTGCCGTCGATGTTGGCGCGGCGCGTCGTTCCCACCGTCACGATCGGATCGGTCACGGTGCAGTTGGCGCCGCAGAAGGCGACCAGCAGGTCCTTGTCCTTGATCTCGGTGTGATTGTAGGCGAACCCGCCGGCCAGGCTGAAGCCGGCGCCCAGATAGACGTCGCCGTCGATCTCCAGGCCGTAGCCCACGCCCTTGTCGGCGTTGATCAGCTGGTTGAAGTTGCCCTCGCCGCCGATGGCCGTGAACTGCGGGTCGCTGACCTCGTAGTAGTAGGCCGTGGCGTTCAGGCGCGCGCGCCCTTCCCACAGACGCGACTTCAGGCCGGCCTCGTACGACATCACGGTTTCCGAATTGGCGGCCGTGATGAGGTCGGACGAGGTGATGCGCCCTTGGAGCGACGGGCCACGATAGCCCTTGGCCACGCGGGCGAAGACGTTGAGGTCGCCGTTGACCTCGTAGAGCGCGCTCAGGTCCCAGCTGACCTGCTCGTCGCCGACCGAACGGCGCACGTCGAACAGCGGACGGGCGGTGCTGGTGCTGCCGGCCGGGATGATCCGGTCGCCCGAGAAGTCGCGGCTGTCCTCGGTATAGCGCAGGCCGCCGGTGATCTTCAGGGCGTCGGTGACCTTGTAGTTGGCCTGGCCGAACACCGACCAGGATTCCGAGCGCTGGACGACGTCGCCGATCACGATCGGGGCCAGGCCGCCCGTGCCGTTGAAGGTGCCCGAGACGAGGTTGAAGCGCTCGTCCCAGAAGAACGCGCCGACCTGCCAGCCGAGGCGAGTGTCGCCGTTCGAGGCCAGGCGGACTTCGATGGTCTTCTGGTCCAGGTCGCTCGACAGGGTGCCGGTCTCGGAATTGAACGGCGTCTTGTAGGGCGCGGTCGCCGCGGCCGAGGCCACGCCGCCGTCGATGTCGCCGTCGCCCGACGAGCGGCCCTGATAGGCGCTGACCACGCCGGTCAGGGTGACCGGGCCGAAGTCGTAGGCCGCCTGCAGGCTCTGCGAGGTGGTGTGCTGCTTCTGCGGGTTGTTGCGGCCGCCGTCGTAATAGACCGTGTCGCGGTCGAAGTTGCTGTTCAGCTCGTTGGAGCCCTTGGTCAGCACGTTGGCGCGGTTCAGCGTGCCCGTGCCGATGTAGTCGCGGGCCTGCAGGGTGAGCAGGGTCGAGAGGCGCTCGGTGGGCTTGAAGGCCACATGCACGCGGGCGGCGACGTCGTCGAAGCCGCCCAGGTCGTCGCCGTCGCCAGCGAACGAGGGGTTGTAGGCGTTGTTGACCCAGTCGTCGCGATGGTTCCACAGGCCCGCCACGCGCACCGACAGGGTGTCATTGACCGGGATGGTCACGCCCGTCTCGGCCCGCACCGCGCCCAGGTTGCCATAGGCCACCGAGCCGAAGCCGCCGAAGCTGTCCGACGGCTTGGCGGTGTCGATCTTGACCACGCCGGCCGGGGTGTTGCGGCCGAACAGCGTACCCTGCGGGCCGCGCAGCACTTCCAGCTGCTCGACGTCGAACAGCGGGAAGCCCTTCAGGAAGACGTTCTCGAGCACCACGTCGTCGAGCACGACCGACACCGGCTGCGAGGCGTTGAAGTCGAAGTCCACGTTGCCGAGGCCCCGGATGTAGAAGCGCGGGGCGTAGCGGCCGTTGGAGCTTTCGATCTGCAGGCTGGGCACGCGGGCCGAGAGCGACAGCACGTCGCCGCCGCCGGCCGAGACAGCCGCCAGGGTCTTGCCGCCCAGGGCGGTGACGGCGAACGGCACGTCGCGGATGTTTTCGCTGCGGCGCTGGGCGGTGACGACGATCTCTTCGGTGATCGTGGCGTCGGTCGTCGGCGCCTGCTGGGCCAGGGCCGGCGCGCTGGCCAGCAGCGCAAGCCCGCTCACCGACAGAGCAAGCCAAGTGTGGCGATGGTTCATAGGTCTATCCCCTGTAAATTATAGGGGCGCTGCCTACGCCGCGAAGTTACGGCGGGGCTATAAAAAACCAGCGCTATTGCTTGAATTTTTCACGACACTCGACGTTGTGCCTAACCTGACCACAGCTTGAGGACTGCAATTACTGCATAAAATTGAACTAGAATAACAACAATATATAATCTTACTCCAACGCCTTGGCGCAACGATCTGGCTCGCGCGATCGGCAAGTAAGACACAACTTACCCGAACAACGCTCCGTGAACGAATGAATTGGCGACGAGACCGACGCGCGGCGGTGCATCGGCGGACGGCGCCGACCGGATCTGGCTTCGCGACTGAAGGGAAAACTGGTGCCGGTTGAGGGGATTGAACCCCCGACCTTCGGTTTACAAAACCGCTGCTCTACCGCTGAGCTAAACCGGCGCGCCGACGCGTTTTCGCGAACGGGCGTTCTCCTTAGCCGCAGTCGACGGGGCGAGGCAATGCCCTCGCCCCTCCCCTAGGCGCGCTTCAGAGAAACACCGCCACCGTCTGGCGGGCGGCGATCAGCGGCGTCCCGTCCCGGCTCCACAGGATCATGGCCTGGGCCGAGTAGCCGTCGCGGATCGTCTCGGCCCGGCTGCTCATCAGCCGCCAGCCGTCGTCTTCCGGCGCATCGCCCAGCACGTCCATCGACCAGGTCATGGTCGAGATCGGCGCGAACTGGTCGAACACCGACAGCGCCGGCGGCGGCAGGGCGTCGGCCAGGGCGACCATGGCCGCCAGCGACCGGGCGGCCGGGTCGCGGTGACGGATCCACACCAAGAAGTCCGGCGGCCCGCCGCTCAAGGGGCGACCGCCGGCCACGTAGCGGAACTCGAACTGGCGCGCGAAGGCCGGCCCCGCCCCCTCGGGGATGAACAGCTCGCAGGCCTCGGGCGCGGGAACGGTCGGCGCCGGCAGGTCGACATGATCGAGCCTGGAGGCGCGCCCGGCGCCGAAGGTCAGCACGCCGCGGGTGGCCAGCCCCCCTTCCCCGGCCAGGTCGACGCTGGCGAACAGCGCCGACTTGCCCTGGCGCAGTACCTCGACCCTGGCCGACAGCTCACCGGCCGCCGGGCCGACGAAGGCGAACTGGGCCGAGCGCAGCGGCGGGGCGTCGGGCAGGCGCCGCTCGGCCGCCTCCAGGCACAGGGCCGCCGACAGGCCGCCATAGGTGGTGCGCCCCTGCTTCCAGTCGTCGCCCACGGTCGCGATCACCGTCTCGCCGTCGATCCGCAGGGCGTCGATCAGTTCGCTGTAGCTGGGCACGGTGCTTGGTCTCCCGCGCCTGGAGCGGCGCGCGATCGACATAGTCCTAATTCGAAACTGACGTCAATCTTCCCCGACGTTCAGTTGCCAGGAGACGCCGAACCGGTCCGACACCCAGGCGAACCACGGGCTGAAGCCGTAGTTTCCCGGCGGCATCAGCACCCCGCCGCCCTCGCCCAGCACGCCCGCCAGGCGATCGACCTCGGCGGCCGAGGCGCAGGTGACGAAGAACGAGAACGACGGCGTGAAGGTAAAAGCGTGCTTGATGAAGCTGTCGCTGCACATCACGCTCTGGCCGCCGATCGTGAAGCGCGCGGTCTTGATCGTGCCCTGCGGTCCGGGGGCCGCGGAGCCGTAGAGCTCGACCTCCTCGACCACGCTGCCCGGGAAAACCGAGACGTAGAAGTCCAGGGCGTCGGGGCCGACGCCGTCCTGGAACATCAGGAAGGGCTGCACGGTGGGACTCATGCTTCCAGCCTAGCCCCCTGCCCGCCCATCGCAAGCGCATTGCGCCGATCGCAAACGTTCGTTTGAATGCAGGCCGAACGCCGCTTCGGGAACCGTCATGACCACCGCCCCAAAGGTCGCCTATATCTGCGACGCCATCCGCACCCCGTTCGGCCGCTATGGCGGCGCGCTGGCCAAGGTCCGCGCCGACGACCTGGCGGCGATCCCGCTCAAGGCCCTGATGGCGCGCAATCCCGGCCTCGACTGGAGCGCGGTGGACGAGGTCGTATATGGCGGCGCCAACCAGGCCGGCGAGGACAACCGCAACGTCGCCCGCATGGCCCTGCTGCTGGCGGGCCTGCCGCAGACAATCCCCGGCGTCACCGTCAACCGGCTTTGCGCCTCGGGTCTGGAGGCCGTCGGCTACGCCGCGCGAGCTATCCTGTCGGGCCAGGCCGATCTCGTCGTCGCCGGCGGCGTCGAGAGCATGAGCCGCGCGCCCTTCGTCATGGGCAAGGCCGACAGCGCCTTCTCGCGCAACGCCGAGATCTTCGACACCACCATCGGCTGGCGGTTCGTCAATCCGGCCATGCGGGCGGCCTACGGCGTCGATTCCATGCCCGAGACCGCCGAGAACGTCGCGACCGACTACGCGATCAGCCGCGCCGACCAGGACGCCTTCGCCCTGCGCAGCCAGCAACGTGCGGCCGCCGCGATCAAGGCCGGCTTCTTCGAGGGCGAGATCACACCGGTCGAGATCCCGGGCAAGGCCGGCCCCACGATCGTCGACCGCGACGAGCATCCGCGCGAGACCACGCTGGAGGCCCTGGCCAAGCTGAAGCCGATCGTCCGCCCCGGCGGCACGATCACCGCCGGCAACGCCTCGGGCGTCAACGACGGCGCCGCGGCGATCATCCTGGCCTCGGAAGACGCGGTGAAGCGCCACGGCCTGACGCCCCGCGCCCGGGTGCTGGGCTACGCCACCGCCGGCGTCGCGCCTCGGGTGATGGGCATCGGCCCCGTGCCCGCCACCCAGCGCCTGCTGGCGCGCACCGGCCTCTCGATCGGCGACTTCGACGTGGTCGAGCTGAACGAGGCCTTCGCCGCCCAGGGCCTGGCGGTTCTGCGCCAGCTGGGCCTGCCCGACGACGGCGCGCACGTGAACCCCAACGGCGGCGCGATCGCTCTTGGCCACCCGCTCGGCGCTTCGGGAACGCGGCTGGCGTTGACGGCCCTGCGCCAGCTGGAGGCGACCGGCGGCAAGCGCGCCCTGGCGACGCTGTGCATCGGCGTGGGCCAAGGCGCGGCGCTGGCGTTGGAACGGGTGTAAGACCCCCTCCGCCCCCTAGACCTTCGGCGTCGCGGCCGCGCGGAAGCGGTCCTTCATCTTGGCGACCCAGCCGTTGAACACCTCGTTCTCGGCGGTCACGCGGCTGAAGTCGCTGCTCGAGGCCACGCCGTCGACGCCGGCCAGGGCCACGCGCAGGCCGTCGGGATTGCGGGCCGTGCCGATCAGGTCGGTGTAGCGCGTGCGCAGGCGGCCCAGCGAGGCGTCGTCGTCCGACAGGCTGTAGGCCACGGCCGCGCGCATCAGCTTGGCCTCGTCCGACGGCGACAGGGCCGCGGCGTTCTTGAAGCGGTCGCCCAGGGCGGCTTCGTACAGCTTGCCGGCCAGGGCCCAGTTGCGCTGCTTCCAGGCGATGTCGCCGCGGATGTCCTGAGCGTCCTTGCCCTTGTCGCCCTCGATCACCTCAAGGGCGTCGTCGTAGCGGCCCAGCGTCATCAGCGAGCGGGCGGTGGCCAGGCGCCGTTCGGCGTTGAGCACCGGCGGCAGGATGGTGGTGCGGGTGCCGTTGATCGCCGCCAGGGCGTCCTCGGGCTTGCGGTCCATCAGGTAGATCCAGGCCAGGTCGGTGGCCACCTGGGCCTTGGGCACGCCGTTCAGGCGGTTGTCGACCTGGTATTTCAGCAGCTTGGCGGCCTCGTCCAGGAGATCGACGTCCACCAGGCGGCGCACCAGGTTACGGACCATCTGGTCGCCGTCGGCGCCGATCGGGGTCAGGTCCTGGTAGTCGTAGAACAGGCCCACGGCCTGGATCGGCTGCATGCCGTCGGCCAGGCCGTCGAGGAACAGGGTGCGGAAGGCGCCGTAGAGGTCGTTCTGCAGGGCCACGGCCTGCGGCAGGTCGGGCAGCACCTTGCTGGCCGAACGCAGCACCTCCAGCGCCTCGCGATAACGGCCCTGGTCGATATAGAGCTTGCCCAGCGCCCGCACGACGTCGAGCTCGACGCCGTCGCCGCGCCAGCGGAAACGCAGCTGGTCCAGGGTCCTGGCGGCCTCGGCCGGCGAGATCTGGTTCTTCTCCAGCCGGATCTGGGTGGCGTGCAGCACGGCCGGCGTGGCGATGCGGTCGTTCGGCGCCTTGCCGATGGCCTGGAACATCTTCAGGGCCTTGTCCTTGCGGCCCTGTAGTTCGAACGCCTTGGCCTGGACCAGGCGCAGCTCCAGCTGGTCGACGATCGGCAGCTTGGGCAGCTTCAGCGCCTGGCTGACCAGCCGCTCGGCGCCGATCCCGTCGCCGGTCGCCGCCGCGGAGTCGGCCTGGGCGCCCAGGAAGCGCGCCTGCCACACGGCCGGGAACAGGTTCATGGCCTGGCCGCCGGCGGCGAACTTGTTGCGGGCGTCCACCCACTGGCCCTGCTTGTAGGCCACATAGCCGCGCCACAGGGCGCTGGACGGATCGTCCGACAGCACGGGCGAGGAGAAGTCGGCCTCGGCCTCGGCCCAACGGCCGGCCATGGCCTTGGCCGCGCCGCGCAGGCCGCGGAACTCGCCGTCGCCCAGCAGCGCCTGCTGCTTGCGGGCGGCGGCGTTGAGCACGCCGATGGCCTCGAACGACAGGCCCGAGCCGACCAGGAAGCGGGCCAGGGCCATGCGGGCGGCGATGTCGCCCTGGCGGTCGGCCGGATCGACGGCGGCGATGGCCGCCTGCAAGGCGTTGTAGCGGGCCAGGAAACCGCCCGACCCGGTCTTGGGCCAGTTCTCCAGGTCGATGACCGCCGGCATGGCGGCCGGCTGCGGCGCGCCGGTGACCACCTCGGCGGCGGCTCCGCCGACAGAAGCGGGCGACAGCACCAGCCCCTTGGGCCGGCCGATGCGGACGATGTCGCCTTCGGTCAGGATCTGGACGTCGCTGGCGAAGGCCTCGACCGCCAGCCCCTGGGCCGACGGCAGCAGCGCCATCTCGACATACTCGCGGCGCGAGGCCAGGCCCTTGGACGGAGCCAGGGCCGGCACGACGCCGATGCGGTCGCCGACGGCCGGATCGCTGACCCACACGGGGCGCGCGGCGCCGGCCAGGTTCGCCGACAGGCTGGCGGGGGTGACGGCCTCGTCGCGGGCCACCTTCACCGGGTCGGGCTCGCGTTGCAGGCCCGCGCCCAGAGCCACGGTCCAGTTGTTGCCCTGCCCTTCGGCATAGACCGGCACGCCGGGCTTGGTGACGATGCGCAGGGCCGAATAATCCGCCCCACGGAAGACCTGGATCTTGGTGTGGCTGGGGCCGATCTGAGGCGTACGGCCCAGGTCCAGCCGGACCGGGGCGTCGAACACCACCCACACCGCCTCGCCGCGCTTGAACACGGCGGCGGCGGCCGGCGCGGCCCAGGTGGTCGTGAACTGGGTCTGGCCGTCGGTCTTGCTGTAGCCCACGGCGACCACGCCGCTGGCGGGCGCGGGATTGGGCCGGCGCGGATCGCGCGGAACCGGAGCGGGCGTGGGCGCGGGGGGCGCTCCGGCCTGCGGCGGCTTGGCGAAGACGTTGACGAAGTCGATCCCGTCGGCGCGCCCCACCCGCAGGTCGGCGTCGTCGGTCAGGGTCAGGACGAGTTCCAGCGCGCCGCCGACGTGGCGGGCCTCGACCGTCTTCACCCAGCGCGGCGGGGCGATGCGAAGGCTGGCCAGGTTGGGATTGGCGTCGCGGCCGAAGCGCAGGATCGCCTGCTGGCCCTCGCGGCGCATCTTCATCACCGGAACGCGGCCGCTCCAGCGGAACTCCAGGCGCGAGAAATCGGGGGCCTGGGCGACGCGGACGGCCAGATCGCCCTGATTGGCGGCGGGACGGGCGGCCTGCGCGGCGGCGGGGGCGGCGGCCAGGACGGTGGGCGCGACGACGCCGGCGATACAGATCGCCGCAACGCTCGCCTTCAACGCCCCCCGCAGGTTCATGAGCCCCCCAGCTTCCCCTTAGCCGGCCTTTTTCGGCGCGGCCGCGCCGGCCAGCGGCGGAGCCGCGGCCTGCTGGCCGCCGGCGGCCGGAGCGGCGCCGTTCTCGGCCACGGCGGCCTTGCCCTTGGCGATGGCGTCGCCCGAGAAGCGGCTGGCCAGGCGCTCGGTCAGCACCTTGGCGTCGCCCGGCGCCATGTTGGCCAGGATCATCGCCAG
Organism: Caulobacter radicis; assembly: GCF_003094615.1. Taxonomy (GTDB): domain Bacteria; phylum Pseudomonadota; class Alphaproteobacteria; order Caulobacterales; family Caulobacteraceae; genus Caulobacter; species Caulobacter radicis. Next base: position 9,067 of record NZ_QDKO01000013.1, read on the forward strand.
GGTGCGTTCCTTCATCTTGGCGGCGATCGGCAGGCGCACGCTGTCGTCCAGCACCGTCAGGCGGGCGGCGGCGTCCTTGGGCTTCATGGCCGAGAACACGGTGACCATGCGATCGACCTCGGCGGCCTTCTGGCTGTCGGCCTGGCCCAGCAGGCCCTGGATCTCGCCCTTCATGCCGTTGAGGGTCTTCATCTTGGCGTCGAGCTTGGCTTCGGCGGCGGCCAGCAGCTGAAGCTGGACGTCGATGTCCTGTTCGCGCTGGTCCAGCTGGCCGCGACGCGCGCCCAGACTCTGCAGCACGCGCAGCTCGGCCGGCGACAGGCCCGCTTCCTTGGCCAGATCTGTGGCCGACGGCGCGCAGATGCGCGGCGGCGCGGCGCCCGAAGCCTTGGCGGCGGCGTCGGTCGACGCGCCCTCGGCCGAGGCGGCTTCCTCGCCCTTGGCGTCCTTCTTGTCGGCCTTGGCGCCCTCGGCGAAGGCTTTCGCCCCGCTCAGCAGGTCGGGAACCGACTTTGCGCCGGCCAGGGCGTTGACCGCCAGGACGCCGACCACGGCGACGCCGACGATCGGCAGGATGCGAGGAACGTTCTTCATCGACGGTCTCTGAATGGCGATCCGGGCCGCGACGCGGGGTCGGGGCCGTCGAACAGGTCATCATCCACCCGCGCGCGTGAACGCGGGGTTTCACGCGCGGGCGTGGCGGACGAAATAGGCGAGGATTGCGCAGGCGTCGCGGGACGCGAGGTCGCAGGGCTGGCGCCGCGGGCGCGGGCCTCGCGCTCCAGCATGGCCTCGAAGTCCTGCGCGTTCAGGCGGCGACCGCCGGCGGGCGCGGCTTCGGGCGCCGGCGGCGCGGCGAAATCACGCGGCTCGCGCATCTGACGCTGGGCCGGCTCGGGGCGGGCCTCGATGCGCGGGGCGGCGGCGCGGCTCATGCGCTCGTCCAGCTGCGCGGCCAGGGCCTTGGCCTTCTCGATGCGGTCGGCCAGGTATTCGGAAGCTTCGTCGGTCGCCGCGCGCAGGTCGGCCAGGCCCTGCTCGGCGCGCTGGGCGGCGTTGTCCAGGTCGGCCACGGCCTTGGCGAAGCCCGACTGAGCGTCGCGCAGCGCCTTCAGCTTGCGCTCCAGGCGCCAGCCGAAGACCAGCGCCACCATCAGCAGCACCGCCAGAAGAACCTGCAAGGCGACCGAGATCAGGCTCATTTCAGCTTCTGAACCGCCTTCTTCGCCGCGGGCGTCAGCGGGGCGTCGGCCCGAATGGCGATGGAATGGTTACGGCGGCCCATCCGGCCGCGGGTAAGCGGAATCGACCCCGCCCGCAACTCCACCAGGCTGTCGGGCGTGGCGTTCAGCATCAACGTGTCGCCGACCTGCAGGTTCAGCACCTTGGAAAGCGGCAGCTGCTGCTCGTCGAGCACCGCGCGCACCTCCATCTGGGTGGTCCACAGCTCGGTGGCCAAGTGGCCTTCCCAGATGTTGTCGCGGCCGAACTTCTCGCCCATGAACTGCTGCAGCAGCATCTTCCGGATGGGTTCGAGCGTGGCGTAGGGCAGCAGGAGTTCGATGCGGCCGCCGCGGTCTTCCATGTCGATGCGCAGCTTCACCAGGATCGCGGCGTTGGCCGGACGGGCGATGGCGGCGAAGCGCGGGTTGGTCTCCAGGCGGTCCAGGGTGAACGACACCGGATGCAGCGGCTCGAAGGCGGCCTTGGCGTCGTTCAGCACCACCTCGACCATCCGCTGCACCAGCACGCGTTCGATGGTGGTGTAGGGACGGCCCTCGATGCGCATGGCGGCGGTGCCGCGACGGCCGCCCAGCAGCACGTCGACGATCGAGTAGATCAGGTTGGAGTCGACCGTCAGCAGGCCGTAGTTGTCCAGCTCCTCGGCCCGGAACACCGCCAGTATGGCCGGCAGCGGGATCGAGTTCAGGTAGTCGCCGAAACGGATCGAGCTGATGTTGTCGAGGCTGACCTCGACGTTGTCGGACGTGAAGTTGCGCAAGGACGTCGTCATCAACCGCACCAGGCGGTCGAAGACGATTTCCAGCATCGGCAGGCGCTCGTACGAGACGAGGGCCGAGTTGATGATGGCGCGGATGCCGGTGCGGTCGTCGCCGCCGTCGCCCGACAGGTCGAAGCCCAGCAGGCTGTCGATCTCGTCCTGGTTCAGGATCCGCTCGGATCCCATGCCGTCGCCGCCGCCGTCGTCCCAGCCGGCCATGCCGGCCATGCCGCCGCTGAAGTCGCCGAAGCTGTTGTTCAGCTCGCCGCCGCCCGAGGCGTCGAAGGTCCCCGGGGGGTTCTCCGCCGCCCATTGGGCCATCGCGGCCTGATCGTCGATCTCGTCTGCCATGATGGTTCGCCTCAGCCGGCCCGAAGGCTAGTTGATCAGCATCTCCTCGATCAGGACGGCGTTCACTTTCGAAGGGGCGGCCACCAGGTTCACCCGGCGCAGCAGCTCGGCGCGCAGCTGGTAGCTGCCCTGGCTGCCGGCGAGGTCCTCGGGACGCAGCTCGCGCAGGAAGGTCTGGAACATGTCGGTCAGGCGCGGAAGGTTCGGCGTCAGCGCGTCGGCCGTCTCCTCGTCGGGCAGCTCGAACGTCAGCTTCAGCTTCAGGAAGGTCGACTTGCCGTCGGCCGACTGCATGTTCACGACGATGTCGGGCAGGGTGTAGAACACCACGCCGTCGGGGCCTTCCTTGACGACCGGCGCGCCGGCGCCGCCCTCGGCGGGCTTGGCCTCCTCGCCTTCCTTCTTCTTTTCCTTTTTCTTTTCCTTCTTCTCCTCCCCGTGGCCGGCTTCGCCCTCGGCGGCCGGCTTGGGCTTCATCAGGAAGAAGGCCGCGGCCCCGCCGCCCCCGACCACGAGCAGGCCGGCGGCCGCCGCGATCAGGATGATCGGCGGCTTCTTCTTGGCGGGAGCTTCACCCTCGGCAGCGCCCTCTTCGCCTTCCGGGGCGGGAGCTTCCTTGGGGGGTTTCTTGGCCACGCGCAGGTTCCTTGAAATCTATGACCCGTACTCATGCGCGAGCATGGTTAACGATCTCTTTTGAAGGCCATTTGGTCGCAGGTCGAATCTGCCCGGCGGACTCTGACAAAGCGCCGCCGTTAACCACCCTCTTCGCTGATTTCATTGCGATTTTCGAGTTGGCACGGGCCTTGCTTGCAGGGTTGCGGCGCATTTGTCGCGCCAAACTGCGAGTTAATCGTCATGGACAACGCGCTGTATGTGGGCCTTTCGCGGCAGATGACGCTCCGTCGTGAGCTGGACATCGTCGCGAACAACATCGCCAACGCGAACACCACGGGCTTCAAGGTCGAGGACCTGATGGTCCGCACCGAACCGGCCAAGCCCGCGCGCACCGCGGGCGGCCCGGCGCCGATCAAGTTCGTGCTCGACGACGGCGTGGTCCGCGACTTCACGCCCGGCGCCCTGAACCAGACCGGCGGGACCTTCGACCTGGCCATCGAGAACCAGGGGTTCTTCAAGGTCTCGACCGGCGACGGCGAGCGCTACACCCGCGACGGCCGCTTCACCACCAACCCCGAAGGCGTCCTGACCACCCAGGAAGGCGCTCCGGTGCTGGACGACGGCGGCGGCCAGATCACCATCGACCCCGAACTGGGCCCCGTCAGCATCGGCCGTGACGGCATCGTCACCCAGGGCCAGGTGCGCGTGGGCAAGATCGGCGTCGCCCGCTTCTCCGACCTCGCCTCGCTGCGCAAGGACGGCGACAACCTCTATCGCAACGTCGGCAACGAGACCCCGCAGTCCGCCACCGACGCGATCGTGCACCAAGGCATGCTGGAGGGGTCGAACGTCCAGCCCATCCAGCAGATCACCAAGCTCATCGAGGTCAGCCGCGCCTACGAGAGCATCGCCAAGATGATGGACCAGACCGCCGAACTCTCGCGCTCCGCCGTCGAGCGCATGGGCAAGGTCCAGTAAGGGATAACGAACAATGCAAGCTCTGCGCACCGCCGCGACCGGCATGTCGGCCCAACAGCTGAACGTCGAGGTCATCTCGAACAACATCGCCAACATGAACACCGTCGGCTTCAAGCGCCAACGGGCCGAGTTCCAGGACCTGCTGTACCAGACGATCGAGCGCGCCGGCGCCCAGTCGTCGAGCGACGGCAACGTGGTCCCGACCGGCGTTCAAGTCGGCGGCGGCGTCAAGGCCGGCTCGGTGTACCGCATCACCGAGCAGGGCACGCCGACCATGACCAACAACCCGCTGGACGTGGCCATCCAGGGCAAGGGCTACCTGCAGATCCTGCTGCCCTCGGGCGAGACCGCCTACACCCGCGCCGGCAACTTCTCGACCAACGACCAGGGCCAGATCGTCACCGAGGACGGCTACCTGGTCCAGCCGGGCATCACCCTGCCGGAAAACACCACCGGCATCTCGATCGGCAAGACCGGCCTGGTGCAGGTCAACCTCGACGGCCAGACCGAGCCGCAGACGGTGGGCCAGATCGAACTGGCCAACTTCATGAACGAAGGCGGCCTCGAGGCCATCGGCGACAACCTCTATCTGGAGACCGGCGCGTCCGGCGCGGCCAACATCGCCGCCCCCGGCCAGCCCGGCTTCGGCACCCTGCTGCAGAACTACACCGAAGCCTCGAACGTCGACGCCGTCAGCGAAATCACCTCGCTGATCGTCGCCCAGCGCGCCTACGAGATGAACTCCAAGGTCATCACCACGGCCGACCAGATGCTCCAGGCCACCTCGAACCTGCGGTCGTAAGCTCATGAAAAGCCTGCTTCTCGCCGCCGCCGCCCTGCTGATCGCCGCCCCGGCCGCCTTCGCCGGCCAGCCCGTCAGCCTGCGCCAGGACACCACCGACGCCGACGGCGTCATCACGCTGGGCGAACTCTTCGACGGCGCCGGCTCGGCCGGGTCGGTCGTGATCGCCCGCCGCGTCGGTCCCAGCGTCGTGCTCGACGCCGCCCAGCTGCAGATGACCGCCCGCCGCGCCGGCCTGGACTGGGCCAACCCGCAGGGCCTGCGCCGCGTGATCGTGCGCCAGGGCGCCGAAGGCGGCGGCCAGCTGGCCGGCGCTTCGGCCGCCGCCCCGCGCGGCAACGTGGAGGTTCTTGCCTACGCCCGCAGCCTGGCCGCCGGCGAGACCGTGCAGCCGCAGGACTTGGTGTGGATCAAGGTCGCCTCGGCGCCCTTCGACGCCCCGGCCGACGCCGACGCCATGATCGGCATGACCACCAAGCGCCCGCTGCGCGAGGGTTCCGCCGCCTCGATGCGCGACGTCGCCGCCGCCCAGGTCATCGCCAAGGGCGATGTTGTCGCAGTCACCTACGACTACGCCGGCGTGGCCCTCACCTTGCAAGGCAAGGCCATGAGCGCCGCCGCCGTCGGAGAAGCCGTCAGCGTGCAGAACACCGCCAGCAAGAAGATCATCGAAGCGGTGGCCACCGGCCCCGGTTCGGCCGCCGTCGGCCCCGAGGCGCAAGCCCTCAAGGCCCGTTCCAATTCCGTGCGCTACGCCGCCCGCTAAGAGAGCAAGAGACACCCATGCGCCCCGCCGCCTTCGTCGCCCTCGCCCTGCTCGCCCCGATCGCCGCCTGCTCGACCGTCACCGAAGCGGTGAAGGGCCCCGAACTGGCCCCCGTCGGCTATCCCGCCTCGCTGGCCCCGATGGCCCCGACCTACGTCTCGGCCCGCGAACCGGCCCCGCAGGCCGCCTCGGCCAACTCGCTGTGGCGCGTCGGCGCCCGCGCCTTCTTCAACGACCAACGCGCCAGCCGCGTCGGCGACATCGTCACCGTGCTGATCGAGATCGACGACAGCGTCAGCACCTCCAACACCAGCAAGTCCTCGCGCACCTCGACGGGCAACGCCGGGGTCAGCAACTTCTTCGGCCTGGAATCCAGCCTGGGCAAGGTTCTGCCGGGCGGCTTCGACCCGGCCAACGCCGTGGGCACCAACTCGGCCTTCTCCAACGCGGGCGCCGGCAGCGTCAGCCGCTCGGAGAAGATCAACCTGACGGTCGCCGCGATCGTCGCCCAGGTCATGCCCAACGGCAACATGGTCATCCAGGGCACCCAGGAGGTGAAGACCAACAACGAGCTGCGCCAGCTGACCGTGGCCGGCATCGTTCGCCCCGAAGACATCTCCTCGGCCAACACCATCAAGCACACCCAGATCGCCGAAGCCCGCATCAACTATGGCGGCCGCGGCGACATCAGCCGCGTGCAGAAGACCCCGGCCGGCCAGTCGCTGGTCGAGAAGTTCTCGCCGTTCTGATGATCTAGGGGCCGTTCCGGACAGGTCCGGAACACAGCGTACAATAGGCTCTCCTCCGCCGCCCCCAGGGTGAGCGGAGGAAGACCGGCAGAAACCGCCTAGGCGGCGAGGCGTTCTCCTGACGAAGGAGATCCGCCGCCATGTCTTCCCGCCTCGTCGCCGCCGCACTGCTCGCCACCCTCGGGCTGGTCGGCTGCGCGCACGAGCAGTCGGCAAATCCCGCCTATGCCTGGGCCTATCTCAACGAGCCCGGCGAAGGCCCGAAACTGGCCTACGGCCGCCCCTCCAGCGACGAGGTGCTGCTGATGCTGGTCTGCCCCGCGCCGGGCGGGCCGGTCGAGGTTTCGGCCAGCGGGCTGGAAGGCGCGACCATAGGGCTGGCCAGCCGCGACCGGACGTCGCACCTGGCCGCCAAGCCCGCCGAAAGCGGCGGGAACGGGACCATCCTCATGGCCTCGGCGACGACGCGCGACCCTGCACTAGGCAATTTTCGCCGCACGGGCGATCTGGCGATCGTTAACGCCGGCCAGCGCCACAGCATCGCCGCCAAGGCCGACGAGCGCCGCCGCGTGAAGGCGTTCTTCGAGGCGTGCGGGGCTTAGGGCGAGCTTTCCTCCCGCTCCCTTCTTCCGCCTCCCTCGCCACGGTGGAACGCGCTTCAAACCCCTCTCTCTAAGAGAGGGTCCAAGGACGTGCGCTCGGGGTCGTGAACCGACATTGATGCAGCCATCACCCGCATCCAGGGATGAGGCAGGCCGCATCGGCGAGCCGGAAAAGCAAAACGCCGCGACGGCGACCGTCGCGGCGTTCGATACTCTCTACCTGAGTGCGGAGGCTTACGCCCGCCGCCCCGCCGCGCTGACATTGTCCATGCCCAGCGCCGACAGCGCCCCACGAAGGATGCCTTCGGCGTCGAGACCGGCTTCGGCGTACATCAGGTCGGGCTTGTCCTGGTCCTGGAACACGTCCGGAAGACCCAGGGTGCGGATCTTCAGGCCGCGATCCAGGCCGCCGTGCTGGGCCAGGGCCTGAAGCACGAAGGCGCCGAAGCCGCCCATGGCGCCCTCTTCCACCGTGACGATGGCCTCGTGCTCGCGCGCCAGGCGCAACAGCAGGTCAAGGTCCAGCGGCTTGGCGAAGCGGGCGTCGCAGACGGTGGCCGAAAGGCCGCGCGCGGCCAGGAGGTCGGCGGCCTTCAGGCTTTCCGAAAGACGCGTGCCGAACGAGACGATGGCGACGCTGGTCCCTTCGCGGACGATGCGGCCCTTGCCGATCTCCAGCGGCTCGGCGGGGCCGGCCGGCAGCTCCAGGCCCAGCCCCTCGCCGCGCGGATAGCGGAAGGCGCTGGGGCGATCGTCGATCTCGACGGCGGTGGCGACCATGCGGGCCAGTTCCAGCTCGTCGGCGGCGGCCATCAGCACCATGCCCGGCAGAGCGCCCATGAAGCCGATGTCGAAGCTGCCCGCGTGTGTGGGGCCGTCGGCGCCGACCAGGCCGGCGCGGTCCATGGCGAAGCGCACCGGCAGGCGCTGGATGGCCACGTCGTGGACAACCTGGTCGTAGCCGCGCTGCAGGAAGGTCGAATAGATCGCCGCGAACGGCTTCATGCCGTCGGCCGCAAGGCCCGCGGCGAAGGTCACCGCGTGCTGCTCGGCGATGCCCACGTCGAAGGTGCGGGTCGGATAGGCCTTTTCGAAGATGTCGAGGCCTGTGCCCGAGGGCATGGCGGCGGTGATGGCGACGATCTTGTCGTCCTTGGCCGCCTGCTTGACCAGTTCCTGGGCGAACACCTTGGTGTAGCTGGGCGGGCCGGCGGCCGCCTTCTGCTGCTGGCCGGTGACGACGTCGAACTTGGCCACGGCGTGCAGCTTGTCGGCCGCGCCCTCGGCCGGGGCGTAGCCCTTGCCCTTCTGGGTGACGACGTGGACGAGGACGGGCTTTTCCTTGAATTCCCGGGCGTTCTTCAGCACCGAGACCAGGGCGTCCATGTCGTGGCCGTCGATCGGGCCGACATAGTGGAAGCCCAGCTCCTCGAAGAAGGTGCCGCCGGTGACCATGCCGCGGGCGTATTCCTCGGCCTTGCGGGCCGCGTCGCGGATCGGGGTCGGCAGCTTTTCCACCACCGTCTTGCCCAGCTTGCGCGCCTTGCGATAGGCGCCGCCCGAGACGAGGTTGGCCAGATAGGCGCTCATGCCGCCCACCGGCGGGGCGATCGACATGTCGTTGTCGTTGAGGATGACCGTCAGCTGACGCGTGGCGTCGGTGGCCGCGTTCATCGCCTCATAGGCCATGCCCGCGCCCAGCGAGCCGTCGCCGATCACGGCCACGACGGCGTTGTCCTCGCCTTTCGCGTCACGCGCGGCGCAGAAGCCCAGCGCCGCCGAGATCGAGGTGGCCGCGTGGGCCGCGCCGAACGGGTCGAATTCGCTTTCGGCCCGCTTGGTGAAGCCCGACAGCCCCCCGCCCTGGCGCAGCGTCTTGATGCGGTCGCGGCGGCCGGTGAGGATCTTGTGCGGATAGGCCTGGTGGCCGACGTCCCAGATCAGGATGTCCCTGGGCGTCTCGTAGACGTGGTGCAGGGCCACGGTCAGCTCGACCACGCCCAGGCCCGCGCCCAGGTGGCCGCCGGTTACGGAAACCGCGTCGATGGTCTCGGCGCGCACCTCTTCGGCGAGCTGCTTGAGCTCGGCGATCGACAGCCCGCGCGTGTCGGCGGGCGAGGAGACGGTGTCTAGGAGAGGCGTGTGCGTCGGCATGTCTTTAGAAAGCGCGGTCAGTTGCGGCGGTCCAGCACGAAATCAACGCTTTCGCGCAGATGATCGGCCCGATCCCCAAAGATATCCAGATGCGCCTTGGTCTGCGCTGCGAGAAGCTCGACCCGCTCCTTGGCCGCATCGAGGCCCAGAAGCGTGACGTAGTTGGCCTTGCCCTTGGCGGCGTCCTTGCCGGCGGCCTTGCCCAGGGTGGCTTCGTCGCCCTCGGCGTCGAGGATGTCGTCGACGATCTGGTAGGCCAGCCCCAGGTCCTGGGCGAAGCCCATCAGCGCGGCGCGCTCGGCTTCCTTGGCCCGGCCGATGATCAGCGGGATCTCGAAGGCGAAGGCGATCAGCGCGCCGGTCTTCAGGCGCTGCATGCGCGCCACCGCGCCCAGGTCGTCGCGGACGCCCAGCAGGTCGATCATCTGGCCGCCGCACATGCCGCGCGCGCCGGACGCGATGGCCAGCTTGCGCACCAGCTCCGAGCGGACGTGGCCGTCGTCGTGGGTGTCGGGGTGGGCCATGATCTCGAAGGCCGCCGTCTGCAGCGAGTCGCCGGCCAGGATGGCGGTGGCCTCGTCGTACTGCACGTGCACGGTCGGGCGGCCACGACGCATGTCGTCGTCGTCCATGGCCGGCAGGTCGTCATGCACCAGGCTGTAGGCGTGGATGCACTCCAGCGCGCAGGCCGCGCGCAGCACCGGCCGCTCGGGCAGGTCGAACATCTTGCCGGTTTCCAGCGCGAAGAACGGGCGCAGGCGCTTGCCGGGACCCAGCGCCGCGTAGCGCATGGCCTCGGTCAGGCGGCTTTCGGGCCCGTCTGCGCGCGGCAGCAGCTCGTCGAGCGCCACGGTGACGATGTCGGCCGCCTGGGCGATGCGCTTGCCAAGGTCGCTCAAAACAGCTTTCCCCCATTGGGCGCCGCGCGATCCACCGTCACGAGGACGACTTCGCCCTCGTCGTCCGGAAAGCCCAGGCACAGGACTTCCGACATGAAGGGGCCGATCTGACGCGGCTTGAAGTTCACCACCGCCGCCACCCGGCGTCCGACCAGCTGGTCGGTCGTGTAGTGGCGGGTCACCTGGGCCGACGAACGCTTTACGCCGAACGCCGGTCCGAAATCGATCGCCAGCTTGTAGGCCGGCTTGCGGGCCTCGGGAAAGGCCTCGGCCGAAACAATGGTCCCCACACGGATGTCCACGCGCTCGAACTCCTCGAACGCGATCGTCGGCGACAGTTTCGGCGAGGCCTGGCCCATCAGGAGAACTCGGCCGGCTCGACGCCCGCGGCGGCGCCCTGGCCCAGGACGATCTTCTCGACCTTCAGGCGCGCGGCCTCGAGCTTCTTTTCGCAGTGCGCCTTCAGGGCCGCTCCGCGCTCGTAGATGTCGATGGAGCGTTCCAGCGGCGCCTGGCCCGATTCCAGTTCGGACACGATCTTCTCAAGCTCGGCCAGGGCCTGTTCGAAGCTCAGGGCCGAGAGGTCGTGCGCGCCAACACTGGTCGTCGAAGAAGCGGCGTCGGTCATTTCTACTCCAAGGAGAAGCTCGCACCCTAGTTGGCGTGGGGCCGGCGGGCAACGGGCTGTGAAAGGTCAGGCGCGCTCGAAGCGCTTGACGCACCAGTATTGGAAGCCCTGGTCGAGCGTCTTCTTCAGGCCCCGCGCCTGCAGGGCGTTGCCGATCATCACGTTGAAGAAGCCGTGGGCCACCAGCAGCACGTCGCGGCCGTCCTGCGACAGGGCGATCAGCGCGTCGGCGGCCGCTTCGGCGCGGGCCTCGGCCTGCTTGCGGGTCTCTTGGCCCATGTGATGGTCGAAGAACCACCACCAGAAGCGGGCGAAGAAGCCCCATTTCTTGGGCGACAGCTTGATCCAGCTGGGCCACGGCGGCGGCGGCAGGGGCGCCTCGATGAACATCGGGTCGCGCGGAAAGTCGCGGCCGCCGGCCACGGCCTGGGCGGTCTCGATCGAGCGCAGGCGAGTCGAGGCGACGATCACCTCCGAACGCGCGGCGATCTCCAGCAGGCAGTCGGGCGGGGTCTGGCCGGGCAGCAGGCCGCCCTCCTCGTAGCGGGCCCACCAGTCGCCATAGGTCTTGGCGTCGAAGCGCACCTTGCGCGACAGCGCCGGTTCGCCGTGGCGGGCCAGGACGATGGCCCCGGGCGGGCGGACCACGCTCGAGGCGGTCTGGTCGGCGGTCGGTGCGTCGGCCATTTTCCTCGACGACCCGATAGCCGCTGACGCGGAGCCGGGTCTCATCCTTCCTGAAGCGCTCTGACATGCGCCTTCGCCGAACGGCCGAGCGCTTCGAGGTCGTACCCGCCCTCGAGCGAGGAGACAATACGCCCTCTGGCCCGATGGTCGGCGACCGACACGATCGCCCTTGTGGCCCAGGCGAAGTCTTCGCTGCGAAGGCTTTGCGAGGCCAGGGGATCGCGCTCGTGGGCGTCGAATCCGGCCGAGACGAGGATCAGGTCGGGCGCGAAACCATCGACTCGCTCCATCAGCCCCTCGAACGCCCGTCGCCAGGATTCGCGCGGCGCGCCCGGCGCCAGCGTGGCGTTGACGATGTTGCCCACGCCGGTCTCCGACGGATCGCCGGTGCCGGGATAGAGCGGCGACTGGTGGATCGAGGCCACCATCACCGTCGGGTCGTGCTCGAACGCGGCCTGGCTGCCGTTGCCGTGATGGACGTCGAAATCGACGATGGCCACGCGGGCCAGGCCGCTGGCCTGGGCGACCCGGGCGGCGACCGCGACGTTGGAGAACACGCAAAAGCCCATGGCGACAGCCGGCTCGGCGTGATGACCCGGCGGCCGAACGGCGCAGAAGGCCCGCCGGCCCTCTCCCGCCGCCACCTGCCGTACGGCCGCAACCGCCGCCCCGGCGGCGCGGCGGGCGGCGATCAGGCTGCCGGTCGACAGCACCGTGTCCGGGTCCAGCGCATGGATCCCCGCGTGCGGCGCGGCGGCGAAGATCGAATCGACGAAGGCGGCCGGATGCACGCGGGCGAGGTCGGCCGGATCGACCAGCGGCGCCTCGAAGGCCTCGAGATCCAGCCCCGCCTCGTCCTCCAGCGCGTCGATCACCGCCTTCAGCCGCGCGGGGCTCTCCACGTGGCCAGGCCCCGGCCGGTGGTCGAGCATGTCGGCGTGGGTGAACAGCGAGACGGCCATGGAACGAGGTTATGCCGGATGGACACCTCCTCAAACCCTCTCTCTTAGAGAGAGGGAGGGGCCCGCCGCGAAGCGGTGGGAGGGTGAGTGGTTTCGCTGCTCACAGGAAAATCCCAATTCCTCCGATTGAAAACGCGTCGCACCCAAGCTTTGCGCAAGGACAGAACCGCCTACGCCCACCGCTTTCGCCGAAGCCAAACCCTGGCCGAGAAGACGCTATGGGCGCTCGTCCGTAACCGCCGCCTCGCCGGCTTCAAGTTCATGCGGCAGATCGCGATCGACCGCGGGTCTTGGCCGATCCCGGTGGGACGGCGGCCGATATCCTGGCCGCGCTCCGATCAACGAGGTCGTAACCACTCACCCTCCCACGCCTTCGGCGCGGGCCCCTCCCTCTCTCTAAGAGAGAGGGGATCGGTTTGCAGTGACGCCTGCAGCTCAAATGCCCCCTACACCCCCGCCTTCGCCGCCGGGCGGGCGTTCATCTCGTCAAGCCACCGCTTCACGTTCACCAGTTCCGGATCCGGCCTGAACCGCGCCATCCGCGCGAAGTCGATGCCCGTAACGGCGAGAATGTCGGCGATGGTCACCCGGTCGCCGGCGATGAACGGACTTTCCGCCAGGCGCCTGTCCAGCACCCTGATCCCCTTCTCGGCGGCGGCGCGGTTGCTGGCGGCGACCTCCGGGATCTGGGTCTCGATCGCCGCCAGGGCCGGATGGCTGTGGCGCACGGTCAGCATCAGCGGCGTGGCCACCAGCATCTCGGCGCGCCTGGCCCACATCTCGATCACCGCGACCTCGCGCGGATCACGGCCGAACAGGTTGGGCTCGGGATAGACGCTTTCGAGGTACCGACAGATGGCCACCGACTCGGTGATCGTCGTCCCGTCGTCCATCTCCAGCGCGGGCACGTTGGGCAGGCCGGCCTTGGCCATGTAGTCGGGCGTGCGGTGCTGGCCGGCGAAGATGTCGACCTCGACGATCTCGACGTCCTCGACCCCCTTCTCGGCCATGAACCACCGCACCCGGCGCGGATTGGGCGCGCGACGGCTGTCATAGAGCTTCATTCTGATAGTCCTCCCGCGCCCAATAGAGCCCTTCCCCCTTGATGGGGGAAGGGTTGGGATGGGGGTGACGCTGCGTCAGACGACAAGCCGCCGTATCTCCATCGCCACCTGCTCGGCCACTTCCTCGGGCTTTCCGAAGGCGTCGCCGTCCCGCACGCGCAGCACGCGATAACCCTGCCCGGCCAGCCAGGCGTCGCGCTCGGCGTCATAAAGTTGCTGTTCAGGAAGATCGTGCCCGCCGCCATCGACCTCGATCACGAGCCGCGACGGATGATGCACGAAGTCGGCCACGTAGCGGCCGATCGGCGCCTGACGCCGTATGTGGAGATCGAGCGCTCGAAGCGCCTTCCACAGGTTCCGCTCGCTGGCGGTCATGTCCCGCCGAAGGCGGCGGGCGCGGCCGACGGCGCCGGGGGCGTGCGTCGGCCTTGGTGTTCGTTCTGACACGCCGTGTCACCCCCATCCCCGCCCCTTCCCCCATCAAGGGGGAAGGGAGAGGTGGAGGCAACGGCCCTTACAACCCGAACAGCACCCGCGGCATCAGGCCGATCAGCGAGCCGGTCAGGCAGGTGGCCAGGAAGCCGGCCATCATCGCCTTCCAAACCAGGCTCAGCACTTCCTGGCGGCGCTGGGGCACCAGCACCGAGAAGCCGGCGACGTTCATGCCCACCGAGCCGATGTTGGCGAAGCCGCACAGGGCATAGGTCATGATCATCCGCGAGCGCTCGTCCAGCGAGGCCGCGCCGGTCTTGGCCATCTGGATGAAGGCGGTGAACTCGGTGAGGATCAGCTTGGTGCCCAGCAGGCCGCCGGCGCTGCCGGCTTCCTTCCAGGGGATGCCCATCGACCAGGCCAGAGGCGAGAAGATCACGCCCAGGCCGCGGGTCAGGCTCAGCGGCTGGCCGCCGATCGCCGGCAGCATGGCCAGGAACTTGTCGAGCATGGTGGCCAGGGCCACGAAGACGATCAGGGTCGCGCCGACGTTCAGCGCGATCTGCAGGCCGTCGGTGGTGCCCTTCATCACCGCGTCGATCGAGCTGCCGTAGGTCTTGTCCTCGGCGGCCAGGTCCAGATCGCCGCCCTTTTCCAGCGGATCCGACGGCACCACGATGCGCGCCAGCAGCACGCCGGCCGGGGCCGAGATGATCGAGGCGGTCAGCACGTGGGCGGCGGCGTTGGGCAGGACGTCGGCCAGGATGGTGGCGTAGGCCACCATGGTCGAGCCGGACACGCAGGCCATGCCGACCGTGATCAGCATGAAGAGTTCCGAGCGTGACAGCTTGTCGAGATAGGCGCGGATGAAGATCGGGCCTTCGATCTGGCCCATGAAGATGGTGGCGGCGGTGGCCAGGGCCGGCGGGCCGCGCAGGCCCAGGGTCTTCTGGAACACGAAGCCGAAGCCTTGGGCTGCCCACTTCAGGATCTTCCAGTGCCACAGCAGCGCCGACAGGGCGCAGACCACCAGGATCACAGGCATCACGCGGAAGGCGAAGATGAAGCCAGCGCCCGGATTGCTGACCGGATAGGGCTGGTCGCCGCCGGCCAGGAAGCCGAACACGAACGCCGTGCCGGCCTGGGTGGAGGCGCCCAGGCCCTCGACCGCGCCGTTGACGCCGCGCAGCATCTGCTGGGCCTGAGGCAGGCCGAACAGCAGGACGACCAGGCCGACCTGGATGATCAGGGCGCCGATGGCCAGCACCCACGGGAAGCGCTTGCGGTTTTCGGAGACGAGCCAGCAAAGGCCCAGGGTGAGCGCCAGACCCGCGAGGGCCTGAACGTTCTCAGGACGGAAAAGCAAGACGGCAGAACCTTGAATTGTGAAGCGACGCCCCCGCGACGCCGACCAAGGGGCCAGTTTGTCCAACACAAGCGCGCCCGGCGCAAGCGGCTTGCTTGACCTTCGGCGTCGGGGCGGCGCGTGCTCGTTCGGCGACCAGTTGGCCGCTGGGGAAAGTCATCTCCCTTCCCCCTTGATGGGGGAAGGGCTGGGGATGGGGGTGGCGCGGCGGTTCAGCCGGCAAGGCCCAAGTCACCCCCACCCAACCCTCCCCCATCAAGGGGGAGGGCTCCCTCCGTTCAAGCCGCGATGCTCACCGACGAGGCCGAGCTGACGCCCTCGCCGCTGGCGGCGCTGCTGGTCGCGGCGTCGGCCAGCTGTTGCAGCAGCTTCTGCATCATGTCCGAAGCCAGGGAAGAGCTCGACAGCGTGTCGGCCAGGGTCGTGGCGCTGGAAGAATCCGACGCCTGCTTCAGCAGGTCCCCGAACTCCTGGCCCGACAGGCCGCCATCGCCGTCCGTATCGGCCGCCGAGATCAGGTCGGCGGCGGCGGTGGCCGCATCGGCGCTGTCGGTATTAGCCGCGGCCAGTTCGGCGGCCGAGACCGTGCCGTCCTGGTTGGTGTCGAGGCTGTCGAACACCTGGCTGACGCCGCCGCCTCCACCAGCGCCGCCGGCGCCGCCTTCACCACCGCCCGACGGCGGAGGTCCGGGCGGCGGACCGCCGGGTCCGCCGGAAGCCTGGGCCAGGGCCGCGAACTCGCCGCCCGTCAGCACGCCGTCGCCATCGCTGTCGCCGTCGGAGATCAGGCTGCTGACCGCCGAGGAGATGTCGTCGGACTCGCCCAGCGCGTACGTCAGGGCCGTGGTCAGCTCGTCGGTCGACAGCGCGCCGTCGGCGTCGGTGTCGAGGCTCTCGAAGATCCCCTGCCCGCCGCCCATGCCCCCCATCTGGCTCATGCCGCCCATCTGGCCGCCTTCCTGCATGGAAAGCAGCGAGCCGAGGGTTTCAGAGCTGAAATTTTCGCCGCTGGAGCCTTGCGAGCTCATGGGCGGCGGAGGCGGCGGCGGAGGCTCGCCGCTGCCGACCTGCATTTGTTGCCCAGCGGACGCGCCGCTGGAGGACGAGGCGGCGCTGGCCGCCGACGTCGTCGAGGAGCCGCGCATCGACTGCAGCAACTGCTGCATGATCGAGGTGCTGCTCAGGCTGGAAACGCTCAAGGCGATGTCTCCTGGAACCGGTGATGCGCGCTATGGCGCGGGCGTTACGCGCGCCCTTGCCCTGGGCGCGTTTCGGATCCAGCGAAAAACATTCCACATTTCGGCAGGTTACGGCGCTGAAATGCGGACTTGCTCCGCCTTTCCCCACGCGTGTCCCTCTCCCCGTAAAATCCCCGCGAAAGCGGGGACCCAGGAGTTTTATCGTCGAGTGCGGTGGATGCAGAAAAAGCCTGGGTCCCCGCTTTCGCGGGGATTTTACGGAGGGAGAGGTCCCCGCCGCTCCAACGAAAAAACGCCGCGACAGCGGATCGGCTGTCGCGGCGTTCGTTCGAGATCAGGTCCCTCTATCGAGAGAGGGAAAGGATCACTTCCCGGCCAGTTCCTTCACCAGCGCGTCGCGGCCATAGACCTTGGTCAGGGCCTCGGTGATGGCCGCGGTCGAGACCACGACCGTGCGGTTGATCGAACCGTCATAGCCGAAGGCGCCGCCCAGCGAGTGGATGTTGCCGTCGAAGGCCGCCCCGATCACCCGCCCCTTGGCGTCGATCACCGGCGAGCCGGAGTTGCCGCCGATGATGTCGTTGGTGGTGACGTAGTCGTAGACCGTCTTCTGGTTCAGCTTGTCCTTGGCGGCGATCCAGCGCGGAGCGGCCTCGAAGGGCTCGGCGCCGGTGACGCGGTCGTAGAAGCCGGCGAAGTCGGTGAACGGGGTGATCGTGCGGCCGCGATGGGTCCAGCCGGCGACCTTGCCGTACGACAAGCGCAAGGAGAACGTGGCGTCCGGATAGACGGTGTCGCCCAGCACCGCGAAGCGGGCCTTGGCGATGCGTTCGGCGGCGGCGTCGGTCGGGGCGGTGACGCTGGCCTCGTAGGCCTTGCGCACGTCGCGGCCCGCGCCTTCGGTCTTCAGCACGAACTGGATCATCGGATCGTCCGAGGCCTGGATGGCGGCCAGGCCGCCGTCCCACAGCGCCTTGCGCACGGCCGGGTCGGCCAGCTTGCTGCCGGCCACCAGGCGAGCCGACAGGCCCTCGGGGCTTTCCTTGCCCAACAGCAGCTTCACGGCCGGCGCGTCGGCCGTCAGGTATTCGCGGGTCTTCAGCAGCCAGTGCTCGAGATAGATGCGCTCCAGCGGCGCATCGACCGGGCGCACGTCCAGCAGGCGCTTCTCCACCAGCGGCAGGCGGGTGTCGCCGTATTCCGGCAGGCGCTCGGCCGCCGGCTTGGCGCGCTCCTGGGCGCCGCGCACCAGGGTGCGGGCGTAGCCGTAGAGGTCCGAGCCACCGCCGGCCGAGGTCTCCAGCTGGCGCATCGGCACGAACTGGTCGGCCAGGGCGACCTGCGCCTTGTCGATCTCGCCCCACGGGTCGCCGATCTCGGCGGCCAGCTTCGGATCGGCGGCGACCTTGGTCTTCAGCTCGGTCTCGGCGGCGCGCTTGGCGTCCATGAACTTCTTGTCGCTCAGCACGAACTGCTGGCCGAAGAACACCTTGTAGCTGTTCTCCACGCCGGCCAGCGGCTGGTTGGCGATGCGCTTGTTCTCTTCGGACTGCTCGCCGAACTGGATCAGGCGGCCGCGCATCTCCGAACGCTGCAGCTGGCCGATCGGAATGATCAGGTCGCGGTTGGTCTCCAGCTGCGAGACGGTCAGCTGGCGCTGGGTGGTGCCCGGGTTGCCGGCCACGAAGGTCGGCTCGCCCTCGACCGGGGCGGTGGCGCGCCAGGTCAGGTGGTTGGGCGTATTGGCCGGCTTGCCGTCCTCGTACAGGCGCAGGAAGGCGCTATCGAGGTTGAAGCGCGGGAAGTTGAAGTTGTCGGGGTCGCCGCCGAAGAAGGCCGTGGCGTATTCCGGCGCGAACACCAGGCGCACGTCGGCATAGCGGCGGTACTTGTAAACCTTGTACTGGCCGCCGCGGTAGAAGCTGATGGTCTGGCAGCGCAGGGTCTTGTCCTGGCCGCAGGCGGCCAGCTCGGCGGTGGCGAAGGATGCGTCGCGCGCCTTGACGAAGTCCTGGCCGGTCTTGCCCGCGCCGGCGGCCTTCACCTGGTCGGTGACGTCGGTGATCGACAGCAGCACCTCGGCCTGCATGCCCGCGCACTTCAGTTCCTCTTCGCGCGCGCCGGTCAGGAAGCCGTCCTTGACGTAGTCCTTGCCCTCGCTCGACAGCGCCTGGGTGCAGTCGGCCACGCAGTGGTTGTTGGTCAGGACGAGGCCCTGCTTGGAGACCACCGAGGCCGAGCAGCCCGTCGTCAGGCGCACGGCCGAAGCGCGCACGGTGTCGAGCCACTTCTGGTCGATGTCGACGCCGTAGGCCTGCTTGACCTTGGCCGAGGGGAAGTTGTCGAAGGTCCACATGCCCTCGTCGGCCTGGGCCGCGCCGGCGGCGGCGAACGAGAGAACCAGGGCCGAGGCGGCCAGCGTCACAGTCTTCATGAGTCGTCCTTGCACGGCGCAGCGCCGTCGTGGCGTACAATATAACAGCCATAGCCAAGCCAGGCCGCCAGAGCCACCCCTGTTTCGCCATCCTTGTTTCGTCGGTCGGGCGCCCGACGCAACAAACGTGCGCCCTGATCACATTCCGTCGAAGGGCTGTGTCTTACCCCGATTTAACTTGGCCTAAGCGGTTCGGCGCTGTTCTTGTGCAACCGTTGATTGGGGGAGCGTGTCGGCATGTCGCTGGCGTTGGCCACACTGTTGTACGAATGGCGGCGATATCTGGCGGCGATCATCGCGCTGGCCTTCTCGGGCCTGCTGGTGCTCGCCCAGGTCGGCATGTTCACCGGCATCGGCAAGGCGTTCACCGCCACCATCGACCGCTCGCCGGCCGACATCATGGTGCTGGGCCCCAAGGCCGAGAGCCTGATGAACGGCGGCAACGGCCTGCCGCGCCGGGTCATGGCCCAGATGTACATGCACCCCGAGGTGGTCGAGGTCGCCGATCTCGACGGCGGCGGCGGCATGTGGAGCAACGACCCGCCGCCCGGCAAGAAGCGCGTGCGCGAGTGGATCCAGACCTCGGCGGTCGACACCCGCAACGACGCGGTGACCTGGCCGCGCGACTACAACGAGAACATCCGCGTGGCGCTGCTCGAGCCCTACTCGGTCGCGATCGACCGCACCGGCATGGCCAAGCTGGGCATCCAGAAGCTGGGCGACCGCGCCAGCATCAACGGCAAGACGGTCTACATCCGCTACATCCTCGACGGCTATCCGAACATGATGCAGCCGACCGTCGTGGTGTCGCGCGACACCCTGCGCCTGCTGGGCCAGGCCTCGACCGGCAGCCGGGTGGGCCCGCTGATGGTGCGCATCAAGGACCCGGCCCGCGCCGAGATCGTCCGCGACCAGCTCAACGCGACCTCCGACAAGGCCTACCGCGCCTGGACCCGCGCCGAACTGTCCGAAGCCAACGACGGCGCGATGATGAAGGAGAGCTTCATCGGCATCATGCTGGGCTTCTCGGTGTTCCTGGGCCTGCTGATCGGCGTGGGCATCACCTCCCAGACCCTGCGCGGCGCGATCCTGGCCAACATCAAGGAGTTCGCCTCCCTGCGCGCCCTGGGCGTGTCGATGGGCTCGCTGCGGATGATCGTCATCGAGCTGGGCTTCTGGACCGGCATCGCGGGCCTGGCGGCCACCGCCGTGCTGGTCGGCGCGGTCTCGCAGCTGGCCAAGATGGGCGGCCTGCCGATGAGCTTCCCGATCCCCATGGTGATCGCCTCGGCCGGGTTCCTGATGCTGATCGCCATCGTCTCGGGCCTGCTGGCCCTGGGCATCCTCAAGAAGAGCCAACCGGCGGATCTGCTGCGATGAGCCAATCCCCTCACCTCCTCACCCCGGGCAAGACCGCGATCGTCGCCAAGGGCCTGCAGAAGCGCTTCAAGACCGGCCGCACCTATATCGAGGTGCTGAAATCGGTCGACTTCGACGCCCTGCACGGCGACGTGACCATGGTCATGGGCCCTTCGGGCTCGGGCAAGTCGACGCTGGTGGCCTGCCTGTCGGGCCTGCTGCGGCCCGACGAAGGCCGGGTCCGGGCCATGGACCAGGACCTGTGGTCGCTGCCGTCGGGTCGGATCGACAAGTTCCGCCTCGACAACTGCGGCTTCATCTTCCAGGGCTTCAACCTGTTCCCCGCCCTCACCGCCCTGCAGCAGGTCACCACCGTGCTGAAGTACCAGGGCTACGACGTCGCCGAGGCGCGGCGCATGGCCATGGTCGCGCTCGACGAGGTCGGCCTTGGCCACCGAGTCAACCAGCGCCCGTCCGAGCTGTCGGGCGGCGAGAAGCAGCGCGTGGCCATCGCCCGCGCCCTGGCCAAGCAGCCCCGGCTTCTGTTCGCCGACGAGCCGACCTCGGCCCTTGACGGCGAGAACGGCCAGATCGTCACCCGCCTGCTGCAGCGGGCGGCCAAGGAGCATGGGGCGGCCGTGATCTGCGTGACCCACGACCACCGCATGGAATCCTTCGCCGACCGCGTCATCCACATCGAGGACGGCCGCATCCTCGACGACCGCCGCGTCACGTCGCAGCCCGCGCCCGCCGCGGCCGACCGTCCTCTCATCGGAGCCTGAGATGCCCGCCCTGTTCCGTCGTCGCCGCTTCTGGCTGATCTCCGTCGGCGCCCTCGCCATCCTCGGCGGAGGCCTCTGGATGCAGAGCCAGGCCAAGGCCAAGAAGGTCGAGGCCGCCAAGACCGCCGCCGCCACGCCCGCCACCCCCTACGGCGCCGTCGCCGACGGCAAGGCCGATGTCGAGGGCGGCATGATCGCCGTCGCCGCCCGCCGCCAGGGCATCGTCAGCGAGGTCTACGTCCAGGAAGGCGACATGGTCCACAAGGGCCAGCCGCTGGCCAAGCAGGAGGACGACGACGTCCGCCTGGCCGCAGAGACGGCTTCGGCCAACCTCGCCCAAGCCAAGGCCCAGATCCGCGTGCTCGAGGTCCGCAAGACCACGGCCCAGCGCGAGTACGCCCGCCTGCAAGGCCTGACCGCCTCGAACTTCGTGGCCGGCCAGCGCCTCGACCAGGCCCGCGACGCCATCGCCGGCGCCGACGCCGAGCTCGACGCCCAGCGCGCCCTGGTGGCCACCTTCGCGGCCCAGCTGAACCAGGCCCGCTACAACCAGGAACTGACGATCATCCGCGCGCCGGCCGACGGCCGCATCGCCCGCCGCTACGCCAATCCGGGCTCGGGCGCCTCGACCCTGAACGTCACCTCGATGTTCGACCTCGAGCCGTCCACGGCCCGCATCGTCCGCGCCGAAATCAGCGAGTCGGCCATCCCCTTCGTCACCATCGGCCAGTCGGTCGAGATCATACCCGAGGCCGACCAGAAGAAGACTTACACCGGCAAGGTCCTGCGCCGCGCCGCCGTGTTCGGGGCCCGCAAGCTTCAGTCCGACGACCCGTCCGAGCGCACCGACGCCCGCGTGGTCGAGGTGGTGGTCAGCGCCGACGAGACCCCCTTCCTGATCGGCCAGCGCGTGCTGGTGAAGTTCATGAAGCCGGGCCAGACCGCCGGCGCCAAGCGCACCGGCCCGCAGTCGCCCGATCCGGCCAAGAGCTGATCCGCCGCGCGTGGTCCTCCTCCTTCGACAAGCTCAGGATGAGGACCATCGCCGCGGCCAGGGCCTGAGGAAAACCTCACCCTGAGCTCGTCGAAGGGCGAGGTTTCGCACCTGTCTTCGGATGCCGATCCTTCTTGACGCCCCCTCCTCGCGGTCGCACAAACGCGCAAACCAAACACGCGTTTGAGGGAGATCTAAGGGCATGGCGGACGACATTCGCTTCGACGGTCAGGTGGCCATCGTCACGGGCGCGGGCGGCGGGCTTGGCCGCCAGCACGCCCTGGAACTGGCCCGTCG
Source organism: Caulobacter radicis (assembly GCF_003094615.1). Taxonomy (GTDB): domain Bacteria; phylum Pseudomonadota; class Alphaproteobacteria; order Caulobacterales; family Caulobacteraceae; genus Caulobacter; species Caulobacter radicis. Next base: position 31,192 of record NZ_QDKO01000013.1, read on the forward strand.
CGGCGCCAAGGTGGTGGTCAACGACCTGGGCGGCAGCGTCGATGGCTCGGGCGGCTCGTCCGACGCCGCCAAGGCCGTGGTGGCCGAGATCGAGGCCTTCGGCGGCCAAGCGATCGCCCACGGCGCCTCGGTCACCGACGACGCCGGCGTCGCCGACCTGGTCAAGACCACCATCGACACGTGGGGCCGCATCGACATCCTCGTCGCCAACGCCGGCATCCTGCGCGACAAGACCCTGACCAAGATGGAGCTGGCCGACTTCGAGGCGGTCATCCAGGTCCACGTCTTCGGCACCTTCAAGCCGATCAAGGCCGTGTGGGACATCATGAAGGCCCAGAACTACGGCCGCATCGTCGTCACCACCTCGTCCTCGGGCATGTACGGCAACTTCGGCCAGTCCAACTACGGCGCGGCCAAGATGGCGGTGCTGGGCCTGATGAACACGCTGAAGCTCGAGGGCGCCAAGAACAACGTCAAGATCAACGCCATCAGCCCGGTCGCGGCCACCCGCATGACCGAGGGCCTGATGCCGCCCGAGATCCTGGCCAAGCTGAACCCCGAATACGTCACCCCCGGCGTCGTCTACCTGGTGTCGGAGGACGCCCCCACCGGCGCGATCCTCACCGCCGGGGCCGGCGTCTTCGCCCTGGCCCGCATCTTCGAGACCGAGGGCGTCTATCTGGGCGAAGGCGGCCTCTCGGCCGAAGAGGTGCGCGACAGCTGGGAACAGATCACCGCCGAGCCGGGCCAGCAGGCCTATTTCAACGGCGGCGAGCAGGGCCAGAAGTTCTTCCGCAAGCTGGCTGGCGGCTGACCTCCCGTCGGGACGCCGTGATCGCGGGCGCCGGAACATCCGCGCCCGCGATCGCCACATTTGACGTAAATTACAAAAATCTCGACCTGAAAGAATTGCGGCGAATACAAGCCTTTACCTAAGGGAAAGCACTCGTTTTGACATAACGACGAATGAATAGAGGCCGAAAAGGCACTCTTTCTTTGACGCCGAGAACAAAATTCACCGTTACGCGAATAAATAGCAACGGTTTTTGAAAAGATGCGTTAGAGCCGGCGGCAACCTCCAGCATCGCAAGGTGTTGGTTGGACCTAACCTCCCCAAGAAGGTCTGTCAGTCACATGGCTCTCTCGCGTAAAGTCCTCGCCGCCGGCGCCGCGCTCGCCGCCCTCGCCGCCGCTTCGCAAGCCTCCGCCTCGGGCTTCTACCTGCAGGAACAATCCGCCCGCGGCGCCGGCCGCGCCTATTCGGGCGAAGTCGCCGACAGCGGCGCCGCCAGCCTGTGGTGGAACCCCGCCGCCATCGCCGGCGTCGAGCACGCCGAAGTCTACGGCGGCCTGCACGCCGTGCTGGTGAACTCCAAGGTCACCAACAACGGCTCGACCATCACCCGTCCGGTTCCGGTCACCACCCCGGTGGGCGGCACGGGCACGGCCACTGACGTCATCAACGACGGCGTGGTGCCCAACTTCGCCGGCGCCTGGCGTCTGAACGACAAGATCGTCGTCGGCCTGTCGATGGCCGCCCCCTACAACTTCACCACCGAGTACGAGGCCAACAGCTGGGCTCGCTACGACGCCATCAAGTCGCGCCTGACCACGGCCGACCTGCAGGCCACCCTGGCCTACCGCGTCAACGACAAGCTCGACCTGGGCGTGGGCATCAGCGGCGTCTACGCCGACGCCGAACTGTCCAACGCCCTGCCGAACGCCTCGCCGCTGCAAGGCGACGGCCGCCAGGAACTGACCGGCGACGGCTGGGGCTACGGCTGGACCGTGGGCGCCCAATTCCACGCCACCCCGGCCCTGACCTTCGGCGCCAGCTACCGTTCGAAGACCGAGCACACCCTGAAGGGCGACGTGGCGGTCTCGGGCATCCTGGCCCCGCTGCCGACCACGGCCAACCGCACGGTCGCCGGTGAAGCCACCATCACCACCCCGTGGATGGCCACCCTCGGCGCCCGCTGGGCCGTGACCCCCAAGACCACCCTGAACGCCCAGGTCGCCCGCGTCGGCTGGAGCGAGTTCGACGCCATCCGCGTCACCTTCGCCGGCGGCGGTTCGGTCAGCGAGCAGGACTACAAGGACATCACCACCGTGGCCGTGGGCGTGGATCACCAGCTGACCCCGCGCCTGACCCTGCGTGGCGGCGTCCAGAAGGACCCGACCCCGACCCCGGACGAGGGCCGCACCGCCCGCGTTCCGGACGGCGACCGCATGCTCTACGCCGTCGGCGCCACCTGGGCCGCCAAGCCGAACCTGAACCTCGACATCGCCGCGACCTACATCGCGTTCGACGATTCCGAGATCCACCGCACCGACGCCACGGCCACCGGCTCGTCGGTGACCCTGAACGGCCTGGCCACCGGCCACGCCACGGTCCTGTCGACCGGCGTCCGCTGGACGTTCTGATCCCTCTAGGGTCATGAATACGGAAAGGCCGCCTGGAGCGATCCTGGCGGCCTTTTTGTTTGTCCAAAGAGATCCTCCCCCTGAAGGGGGAGGTGGCCCGGAGGGCCGGAGGGGGAAGTGTCCTGTGAGGCCAGTTCGCCCCGAACGGCGGCAATCCCTCCCCCTCAGTCGCTTCGCGACAGCTCCCCCTTCAGGGGGAGCGTCTCCGCGCCAGGAACCTCCCCCTCTGGGGGAGGCGGCCGAAGGCCGGTGGGGGGCCGTTTTCAGCTTCCGGAAAATCGGCCGATCTCGCCCCCACTCCCCCACCGATCGCTGGCGCGATCGCCTCCCCCACAGGGGGAGGTTTCTCCTCAACCGCCCTTCTGCCGCGCCGCGAAGTCCCGGCGGAACTGCTCGAAACGCCCCTCTTCGATGGCCGCCCGCATGGCCGCCGTCAGGGCCTGGAAGAAGGCGATGTTGTGCCACGACAGCAGCACCTGCCCCAGGATCTCCTCGGCCTTGAACAGGTGGCGCAGATAGGCCTTGGAATAGTCGCGGCTGGCCGGGCAGTCGCTGGTCGGATCCAGCGGGCTCTCGTCCTCGGCGAAGCGGGCGTTCTTGATGTTGATCGCCCCGTCCCAGGTCCAGGCCTGGCCGTGGCGCCCCGAGCGGGTCGGCAGCACGCAGTCGAACATGTCGACGCCGCGATAGACGGCTTCCACGAGATCGATCGGCTTGCCCACGCCCATCAGGTAGCGCGGCTTGTCGGCCGGCAGCAGGCCCGGCGCGTAGTCCAGCACCTCACACATCGCCTCGTGCCCCTCGCCTACGGCGAGACCACCGATGGCGTAGCCGTCGAAGCCGATCTCCTGCAGGCGCTCCGACGATTCCCGGCGCAGGTTCTCGAAGGTCGAGCCCTGCTGGATGCCGAACAGGGCCTGCGTGTCGCGGGTCCCGAAGGCGGTCTTGGAGCGCAGGCCCCAGCGCGCCGACAGCTCCATGCCCTCGCGCGCCCGCTTCTCTTCCGCCGGCCAGGCCACGCACTCGTCCAGCTGCATGACGATGTCGCTGCCCAGCAGGTCGGCCTGGATCTCCATCGACCGCTCGGGGGAAAGCACGTGCTTGGTCCCGTCGATGTGGCTGGCGAAGGTGACGGCCTCTTCGGTGACCTTGCTGATCCCCGACAGGCTCATCACCTGGAAGCCGCCGCTGTCGGTCAGGATCGGCTTGTCCCAGCGCATGAACTTGTGCAGCCCGCCCAGGCGCTTCACCCGCTCGGCCGTCGGGCGCAGCATCAGGTGATAGGTGTTGCCCAGGATGATGTCGGCGCCCGTGTCCTTGACCTGGTCGACCGTCAGGGCCTTGACCGTGCCCGCCGTGCCCACCGGCATGAAGGCCGGGGTGCGGATGTCGCCGCGCGGGGTCTTCAGCACGCCCGTGCGGGCCTTGCCGTCCGTGGCTTTGATCTCGAAGGGAAAGGCGGCCATCTAGACGGTCTCTGTATCGGCGCGGAACAGCAGCGAGCCGTCGCCATAGGAATAGAAGCGGTAGCCCGTCGATATGGCGTGCTCATAGGCCGCGCGCATCGTCGCCCGGCCGGCAAACGCGCTGACCAGCATAAACAGGGTCGACTTGGGCAGATGGAAGTTGGTCATCAGCACGTCGACCGCCCGGAAGCGGTAACCGGGCGTGATGAAGATCGCCGTCTCGTCGGCGAACGGGCGGACCACGCCGTCCTCGCCCGTGGCGCTCTCGATCAGGCGCAGGGACGTGGTGCCGACGCAGACGATGCGGCCGCCGGCGGCGTGCACGGCGTTCAGCGCATCGGCGGTCTGCGCCGAGACCTCGCCGAACTCGGCATGCATCTTGTGCTCGGAAACCTCGTCGGTCTTCACCGGCAGGAAGGTGCCCGCCCCCACGTGCAGGGTGACGAAGTGCAGGGACACGCCCTTGGCCTTCAGCGCCTCCAGCAGGTCCGGCGTGAAGTGCAGACCGGCCGTCGGCGCGGCCACCGAGCCGTCCTCGCGGGCGTAGACGGTCTGGTAGTCGGCGCGGTCGCGGTCGTCCTCGGCCCGCTTGGCGGCGATGTACGGCGGCAGCGGCATCATCCCATGCCGGGCGATGCCGATGTCCAGGTCAGGACCCGACAGGTCGAAGGCCAGAACGACCTCGCCGCCCTCGTGCTTCTCGACCACCGTGGCGTCCAGGCGCTCGGCCTCGCAGGCGACCGAGCCCTCGGCGGCGAAGGCCACGCGGTCGCCGGCCTTCAGGCGCTTGCCCGGGCGCATGAAGGCGCTCCAGCGGTCGGGGGCGATCCGGCGATGCAGGGTGGCCTCGACGGCGACGGGCGCGCCATCCCCCCCGCCGGTCGTGCGGCCCTCGCGCAGGCCCGACAGGCGGGCGGGGATCACGCGGGTGTCGTTGAACACCAAAGCATCGCCGGGACGCAGGAAATCGGGCAGCTCGCGGACGATGCGGTCCTCGAGATCCTGTCCCGGGCGCACGACGAGAAAGCGCGCGCTGTCGCGCGGCTCGGCCGGGCGCAGGGCGATGCTGTCGTCGGGAAGGTGAAAGTCGAAGTCGGAAAGGCGCATGGGCCGGCTTCAAGGCCACGAAGGGGGCGCGAGGTCAAGGCGCGGCGCGGCCGCACGGGCGCCGCGCGGCTGCGCAACCGCTCCACCAAGCCGCTCGAAACGTACGCCGCCTTACACGACCGTCGTCGGCTCGTGCTAAGGGCGAAGTCATGCAACTGATCCTGCACCTTGCCCGCCTGTTCTGCCGCGGCACGGCTCTTGCCCTGGTCCTGCTGGCTCTGGCGCTCGGCCTCGCCGGTCTTGGCGGCGCCTTCAGCGACCGGCTGGACGTGGCCAACCACTTCGCGCCGGTCTGGCTGGTCACGGGCCTTGCCGGCGCCGTGGTCGGGGCTATCGTCTCGCGGCGCAGCGAGCGCTGGGCGATCGTCGTCATGGGCGTGGTGGCGATCCTGGCCCATGGCGGCCTGATGGCGCCCGAGCTGGTCGCGGCCCAGACCCGCAAGCTCGACCCGGGCCCCGCCACGCTGAAGGTCATGCAATTCAACGTCTGGGCTTCTAACGATGACCCGACGGAGGCGTTGGAGTGGGTTCTGGCCGAGGATCCCGACGTGCTCTTCGTCGAGGAAGGCGGCGGCAGCGCCTGGCCGCTGATCGGCCCGCTGCGCCGGCTCTATCCGTTCGTCGTCTCCTGCGTGGGCAACACCCGCCCGTGCGACACCTGGATCTTCAGCAAGAAGAAGATGGTCGCCCGGGGCGGCGTCTACGACCGCGAGCGGCCGCTGTCGGTGGCCTGGGCCACCCTGGCCGATCCGAACGGCGCGTTCACGGTGGTGGCCACCCACTATGTCTGGCCGATCCCGGCCGGCGCCCAGCAGGCCCAGAGCCGTCGCCTGGCGCAGATGCTGAACGGCTTCGACAAGAAGGCGATGATCGTCGCCGGCGACTTCAACTCCACGCCCTGGTCTTGGAGCCTGCGCCGACAGGACAAGCTGTTCGGCCTTGAGCGCCGGACCCTCGCCCTGCCCTCCTGGCCGTCGGGCTCGTTCACCCGTCTGCTGAAGGCCCCCTTCCCGTTCATGCCGATCGACCACCTCTATGCCGGCAAGCAGTGGAAGACGGTGTCGGTCAAGCGCGGCCCGCACCTGGGCTCGGACCACCGGCCGGTGGTGATCACGCTCAAGCGCGGGTGAGTTCGGCGATCTCGGCGGCGAGGTTGCGACGGGCCTGGGCGTCCAGCGCCTTCGCGAAAGCGGGATCGGGAAACAGCACCGGCGCGGCCAGGAAGCTCTCCAGCACCCTGGCCCGACCGGCGCGATAGATCTCGTCCGGCACGGCCGCGTACTCCTCGCGGATAGCCCGGGCATAGGCGGCGTAGGCTTCGGGCGCCGCCCCCAGGATCGACAGGTCGATCGACACCATCAGGGCGCCCAGCCGGTCGCCCGTCTCCACCGTGTGGCCCTTGGTCAGCAGGATGAGGCGCTCGACCTCGGCGATGTCGGTTTCGGGCGCCTCGGCCGCGGCCAGGACCTCGCGGGCCAGGTCGGCGCTGCGGGCCTCGTTGTCGGGGCGCAGCGGATCGTAGACGGCGTCGTGCCACCAGATCGCCTGGACCAGCAGGTCGCGCTCGCGATCGCCCAGTCCGTCGACCGCCGCCAACCTGGCCAGGCAGTCGTCGATGTGAGCCTGCGTATGATAGCGCCGATGCGCCTCCTGGTAGGCGGCGCGCGGCGGATCCGGATGAACGATCATGCCGCCTCCAAAGAAAAGGGCCCCTTTCGTTTCCGAAGGGGCCCTCTTTTTGACTTTAGGCGTCGGCGGCGATCTTGGCGCTGACGATCTTGCCCGGCGCGCGGGGCGGCTCGCCCTTGGGCAGGCTGTCGACGTGGTCCATGCCGTCGGTGACCACGCCCCACACGGTGTACTGCTTGTCGAGGAAGGTGGCGTCGTCGAAGCAGATGAAGAACTGGCTGTTGGCCGAGTTCGGATCCGGCGTGCGGGCCATCGAGCAGACGCCGCGGACGTGCGGCTCGGCCGAGAACTCGGCCTTCAGGTCGGGCTTGGAGGAGCCGCCGCGGCCGGTGCCGGTCGGGTCGCCGCCCTGGGCCATGAAGCCCGGGATCACGCGGTGAAAGACGACGCCGTCGTAGAAGCCTTCGCGGACCAGTTCCTTGATCCGCTCGACGTGGCCGGGGGCCAGGTCGGGACGCAGTTGGATGGTGACCGGACCGGTCTCGAGCGTCAGGATCAGGGTGTTTTCGAGGTCAGCCGACATGGTCGTCCCTTCGGTACGGGGTTTGGCGGGCTGGGCCCGCCGGAAAATTGAGTCTGGCGCTCTTTAGCCCGCCGCAAAGCGGCTGTGAACCGCCGTTACTGAACGCTGACGGGGACTTCCAGGTCGCAGACCGAGAAATCCGCGCCCTTGGCTCGCCGAACGGCGGCGATCTGGCCCAGGAACCACGGGCTGTTCGGGTCGATCACCCGCACCTTGGGGCGCTCGGCTTCCGGGATGTCGGACAGCAGGCGCACCCTGGTCATCTCGTCCTGCGGGTCGGCCACCGGCTCGCCGGTCTTGATGGCCCGCACCACCTCCAGGCCCGAGATCACCCGGCCAAAGGCGGTGTAGCGCTTGTCCAGCGACGGATAGGGCTGGCGCATCAGGAAGAACTGGCTGTTGGCGCTGTCGGGCGCGTCGTCGCGGGCCATGCCCAGGACGCCCGGGCAATAGGTCCCCCAGGCGGCGACCTTCTTGTCGCTGGTCATGGTGTTCCAGCTCAGCGCCTGGCTGACCACGGGCAGCGACTTCAGGAAGCCGACCTCGGTGCCGGCCGGCGAGGCGGCGACCACGAACGGCAGGGCCTGGTCGCGGCGGAAGGTGAACTCGGCCTTGAGGTTGGGCTTGCTCGACGCGCCCTGCCCGGTGTCCTCGGGATCGCCGGTCTGGGCCATAAAGCGGTCGATGACCCGGAAGAAGGTGCGCCGGTCGTAGACGCCCTCGCGGGTCAGTTCCTGCAGGCGCGCCACGTGGGCGGGCGCGACCTCGGGGACCAGCTCGACGAGGATCCGGCCCTTGGTGCTGTCGATGACCATCACCGTGTCCGGCGCCGGGGTGCGCCAGTCGGTTTCGCGGGGCCCCGCCGGCGCCGCGACGGAGGCGGCCTTGGCCCGCTTGGCCTTGGGCGCGGCCTGCGCCGCCGGGACGACCGCCGCGGCGGCCAGAAGAGCGACGGCGGAGACGATCGGCAGGCGCATTCAGTCGACCTCGGCTTACTTGCTGACCTTCGCGGGTACTTCCACGTCGCAGATGTTGTAGCCGGCGCCAAGCTCGGCCTGCTTCTTCTTGACGACTTCGGCGAAGGCGGCGCTGCGCGTGTCCATCACCTGCACGGTCGGGCGCTTGTCGGCCGGAATGTCGGCCAGCACCTTGACGCTGAGCATCTTGTCCTGCGGATCGGCGACCGGCTCGCCGGTCTTGATGGCGCGCACGACCTCCAGGCCCGACAGCACGCGGCCAAAGCCGGTGTAGGCCTTCTCCAGCGACGGATAGTGCTGGCGCATGAAGAAGAACTGGCTGTTGGCGCTGTTGGGGTCGCCGGCGCGGGCCATGCCCAGCACGCCAGGGCAGAAGTTGGCCCAGGCCTGCACCTTGCCGTCGGCGGTCATGGCCGCCAGCATCGAAGACTGGCTGGTCACGGCCAGCGGGCCGACGAAACCCGTCTCCAGCGAGCCGACCTTGCCGACCGGCGCGAACGAGCCGCCCGAACCGGGGCGGCGGAAGCTGAACTCGGCCGTCAGGTCGGGCTTGTCCGAGCCGCCGGTGCCGTCGTTCTTGGGGTCGCCCGTCTGGGCCATGAAGGTGTCGATGACGCGGAAGAAGGTCAGGCCGTCGTAGAAACCGGCCCGCGCCAGCTCCCGCACGCGCTCGACATGGCCCGGCGCGGCCTCGGGGACCAGCTCGGCGACGATGCGGCCCTTGTTGGTCTCGACGACCAGCACGTTCTCCGGATCGGGCGTACGCCATTCGGCGCTTTGGGCGGCGACTTGGGCGGAAGCGGTCGTAGCCGAAACGAGCGCCAGGGCGGCGACGCCGAGAACGCGGAACGCAGACTTCATGGATTTCCCCGAACAGATCTCGTCGCCCCGCGTAGAACGGGCGGAGCGGAACCACAAGCTTTGTCGATGATTTCGGCCACTTGTGGGCGGCCCGCGCAACGAACCTCCCCCTCTGGGGGAGGCGATCGCGCAGCGATCGGTGGGGGGAGAACTTCAGGCGCAGCGCGGCTGAAAACGCCCCCCCTCCGTCGCCTTTGGCGACACCTCCCCCACAGGGGGAGGATCTTTGGATCAGCGCGCCTTGATCTTGGCGATCAGGTCGGTGGCGACGCCGGGGCTGACGAACCTGCCCACTTCACCGTCCAGCGAGGCGATTTCCTTGACCAGCTTGGAGGCGATGGCCTGGTGGCGCGGGTCGGCCATCAGGAAGACGGTCTCGATCTCGCGATCCATCTGCTGGTTCATCGCGGTCATCTGGAATTCGTACTCGAAGTCGGCCACGGCCCGCAGGCCGCGGACGATCATCTGGGCGCCGACCTCGCGGGCGAAGTGGATCAGCAGGCTGTCGAACGGCCGAACATCGATGACGGCGCCGCCGAGGTGGGCCGTCTCGCGTTGCAGCATGGCGACCCGTTCATCGAGCGAGAACAGGGGGTTCTTGCCGATGTTCACCGCCACCCCGATGACCAGCCGATCGACCAGCTTCACGGCCCGACCGATGATGTCGAGGTGGCCATTGGTGACCGGATCGAAGGTCCCGGGATAAAGACCGATACGCATGAAACCCCCTGCGCCTTTGACTTACGGGGTCTCTTCCGCCCCGCTTGCGTCGTCCTGCCCTTCGTCGCCGCCGGCCTCGGCCAGACGCTCGACGCTCACGACATGCTCGTCCGCCGCCGTGCGGAAGACGGTTACGCCCTGAGTATTCCGCGCCGCAACACGAATTTGCGAGACGGGGCACCGTATCAGCTGACCAGCGTCCGTCACCAGCAGGATTTGGTCGCTCTCGTCGACCGGGAACGAGCCCACCAGCTTGCCACCGCGCTTGGACAGATCCTGGGCCGCCAGGCCCTGGCCGCCGCGACCGGTGCGACGGAAGTCGTAGGCGCTGGTGCGCTTGCCGTAGCCCTCAGACGAGATGGTGAGGATGATCTCCTCGGCCGCGCCAAGCTCGGCGATGCGCTCGACCGTGAGACTGGCCTCGCCGGCCTCTTCATCGGTCTCCTCCGGCGCGGGGGCCTCGTCGCCCTCCTCGCCGTTGGCGGCGCGCAGCAGGGCGCGCTGATGCTTGAGATAGGCGGCGCGCTCGGCCGGGGTGGCGTCGACGCTGCGCAGGACGGCCATCGAGATGACGGTGTCGCCGGAAGCCAGCTTCACGCCGCGAACGCCGGTAGAGTCGCGGCTGGCGAACACCCGCACCTCGTCGACCGAGAAGCGGATGCAGCGGCCGGCCGCCGTGGTCAGCAGAACGTCCTGGTCGGCGTTGCAGACGGCCACGCCGACGATGCCGTCGCCCTCATCCAGCTTCATCGCGATCTTGCCGTTGCGGCGGACGTCGACGAAGTCCGACAGCTTGTTGCGACGCACGCTGCCCGAGCGGGTGGCGAACATCACGTCCAGGCCGTCCCAGGTGGCTTCGTCCTCGGGCAGGGTCAGGATCGAGGTGATGGTCTCGCCCGGCTCGATCGGCAGCAGGTTGACGAACGCCTTGCCGCGCGAGTTGGCGGCGCCCAGCGGCAGCCTCCAGACCTTCAGCTTGTAGACCTTGCCGCCCGAGGTGAAGAACAGCAGCGGCGCGTGGGTCGAGGCCGAGAACACGCGGGTGACGGCGTCCTCGTCCTTGGTGGCCATGCCCGACTTGCCCTTCCCGCCCCGGTGCTGGGTCCGGTAGTTGGCCAGGGGGGTGCGCTTGACGTAACCGCCCATGGTGACGGTGATGACCATGTCCTCGCGGACGATCAGGTCTTCGTCTTCCATGTCGGCGTCGCCGTCGACGATCTGGCAGCGGCGCGGAATGGCGAACTTGTCCTTCACCTCGACCAGCTCTTCGCGGACCACGGCCATGATGTTGGCGCGGTCGGACAGCAGTTCGAGATAGCCGCGGATGGCCTCGGCCAGCAGGGCCGCCTCGTTGCCGATCTCGTCACGGCCAAGGCCGGTCAGGCGCGACAGGGTCAGGGCCAGGATGGCGCGGGCCTGTTCGTCGGTCAGGCGGATGAGACCGCCCTCTTCCTGCACCGAGCGCGGGTCGGCGATCAGCTCGACCAGCGGCAGCATGTCGCCCATCGGCCAAGCCTTGGCCACCAGGCGCTCACGCGCCTCGGCCGGGTCCTTGGACGAGCGGATGATGTGGATGAACTCGTCGATATTGGCGACGGCGATGGCCAGGCCGACCAAGACGTGGCCGCGATCGCGGGCCTTGCCCAACTCGAACTTGGTGCGGCGGACGACGACTTCCTCGCGGAACTCGACGAACACTTCCAGGAGCTTGCGCAGGCCCATCTGCTCGGGACGGCCGCGGTTCAGGGCCAGCATGTTGACGCCGAACGAGCTTTGAAGCGCCGTGAAGCGATAGAGCTGGTTGAGGATCACCTCGCCCGAGGCGTCGCGCTTGAGCTCGACCACGATGCGCATGCCGTCGCGGTTGGACTCGTCGCGGATGTCGGCGACGCCCTCGATCTTCTTGTCGCGGACCAGCTCGGCGATGTGCTCGACCAGGTTGGCCTTGTTCACCTGATACGGGATCTCGGTGATGATGATGGCTTCGCGGCCGGTGCGGATCTCGTCGACGCTGGCCACGCCGCGCATGACGACCGAACCGCGCCCGGTCAGCAGCGCGTTGCGCGGCGGCGAGCGGCCGATGATCTCGCCGCCGGTCGGGAAGTCCGGGCCGGGCACGAGGTCGAGCAACTGGTCGGTGGTGACCTCGGGCTCGTCGATCAGCAGCAGGCAGGCGTCGATGACTTCGCCCAGGTTGTGCGGCGGAATGTTGGTGGCCATGCCGACGGCGATGCCGCCCGCGCCGTTGACCAGCAGGTTGGGGATCCGCGCCGGCAGGACGGTGGGTTCCTGCTCCTTGCCGTCGTAGTTGTCGGCGAAGTCGACCGTGTCCTTGTCGAGATCGGCCAGCAGCGACATGGCCGGCGGCGCCATGCGGCACTCGGTGTATCGCATGGCCGCGGGCATATCGCCGTCGACCGAGCCGAAGTTGCCCTGGCCGTCGATAAGCACCAGGCCCATCGAGAACGACTGCGTCATGCGCACCAGGGTGAAGTAGATCGAGGCGTCGCCGTGCGGGTGATACTTACCCATGACGTCACCGACGACGCGGGCCGACTTGACGTACGGGCGCTCGGGCGTCTGGCCCTGCTCGTGCATCGAGAACAGCACCCGACGGTGCACCGGCTTGAGGCCGTCGCGCGCGTCCGGAAGGGCGCGGCTGACGATGACGCTCATCGCGTAATCGAGATACGAGCGGCGCAGCTCGTCCTCGATGTTGATCGGGGCGATGTCTCCGCGCGGCCCTTCGGGAGGCAGAGTGTTTTGATCGTCGTTCAAGGGGATTTTTCGCCGTCAGAATCGAACACGGAACAGTCGGAAACAGTTAGCATTCTGACACGGACGGCGCCACCTTCGCCGCCCCAACGTTCCTAAGCGAACCGGAGCAGTTTCATGCGTCTGACCGCCCTTTTCCTCGCCGCCGGCCTCGTGGCCGCCACCACGGCCTCCGCCGCCGATGCGCCCGCCACCGCGACCGCCGAGATCAAGGGCGCCGACGGCAAGACCATCGGAACCGGGACGATCACCGAGGCCCCGCACGGCGTGCTGCTGAAGATCGAGGCCAAGGGCCTGACGCCCGGCTGGCACGGCCTGCACTTCCACGAGAAGGGCGACTGCGGCGCGCCCGACTTCAAGTCGGCCGGCGCCCACGTGCACACGACCGCCACGGTGGTCCACGGCCTGTTGAACCCGAACGGCAACGACAACGGCGACCTGCCCAACCTCTACGCCGCCGCCGACGGTTCGGCGGTGACCGAGGTGTTCTCGCCCCTGGTGTCGCTGAAGGGGGCGGGCGGCCGCCCGGCCCTGCTGGACGCCGACGGCTCGGCCATCGTCATCCACGCCAGCCCCGACGACCACACAAGCCAGCCGATCGGCGGCGCCGGCGCGCGCAGCGCCTGCGGCGTGGTGAAGTAGGCTCGCCCCTCCTCCCCTTGCGGCGGAAACAAGAACGGCCTCCGGATCGCTCCGGAGGCCGTTTTCGTGTGTGGGCTCGAACCCGATCCCTAGCGCGGCAGCACCAGGCCCGGGTCGATCGGCTTGGCCTTGTCCTTCGGGGTCGGGGCGTAGCGGACCTCGAAGTGCAGCTGGGGCTCGTTGACGCCGCCCGTCTGGCCGACGGTGCCGAGCTGTTCGCCCTGGCCGACCTGCTGGCGCATCTTGACGTCGGTCGCGGCCAGGTGGGCGTAGGCCGTGACCCAGCCGTCGGCGTGCTTGACCAGCACGAGGTTGCCGAAGCCCGGCACCTGGTTGCCGGCATAGACCACCTCGCCCGAGGCGGCGGCCTTGACCGGAGCGCCGGCCGAAGCGCGGATGTTGAGGCCGTCGTTGCGCTGGCCCGTGCCCTTGGGGCCGAAGTCCGAGATGGTCTCGCCACGCACCGGCCAGACGAAGCGGCCGCGGCCGGCGGCCGTGATCTCGGCCTCGGTCGGCGGGGCGCTGCTCTCGATGATCGGGCGCGACGGCGCGGGCGGCGGGGTGATCGGCTGGGCCGAGACCGGCGCGCTGGGACGCGGATAGCTGGAGGCCGAGCCCGACGGCGTGTAGGGGCGCGGGCTGGACGGCAGGCCGGTGGTCGACGGCGCGGGAGCCGGCGAAGCGCCGATCGGTGCCTGGGCTGTCGTGGTCGGCGCCGGGGTCGAGGGACGCGGCGCGGGCGTCGTCACCGTCGTGCGGACCGGGCCGCGGTCCTTGTAGCCATCGGGCAGAACGACCTTCTGGCCCTTCTTGACCGACGCGCCGGTGCGCAGGTTGTTTTCCTTGGCCAGGGCCGAGACGCTGACATTGAAGCGCTTGGCGATGCCGGCCAGGGTGTCGCCACTTTCGGCCACATAGGCCTTGTCGGTCGTGGCCGGCCCTTTGAGCTTCTGGCCAGGACGGATCACGTACGGGGCCTTCAGGTCGTTGTCCTCGACCAGATCCTTGCGGGTGGTGCCCAGGTCGCGGGCGATGGAGTCGATGGCGTCGCCCGACTTCACCGTGTGGATCTTCGGCTTGCCGGCGACCTCGATCACCTTGCCGGTGATGCTGACGGTGGTGGTGGTCGTGGCGGCGGGGGCCGGTTCGTCGTCGACGACCGGGCGCGACGGCGGCGGCGTGGCGGCAGGGCGCGAACCGATCGACGGGGCCGAAGCGGTCGGCGCGGGACGCGACGGCGCGGCGCCGGCCAGGGTGGTCGAGCCGCCCGGAACCGGCTGCATCACCGTGGTCCTGGACGGACCCTTGTCCTTGTAGCCTTCCGGCAGGCGGATCTTCTGGCCGGCGCGGATCGAGGCGCCGGTGGAAAGGTCGTTCTCCTCGGCCAGGGCGGCCGGGGTGACGCTGAAGCGACGGGAGATGGCGCTGAGGGTGTCGCCGCTCTCGACCACATAGGCCTTGGCCTTGGTCGAGGGACCTTTCAGCTTCTGGCCCGGCTTCAGGCGATAGGGCTCTTCCAGGTCGTTCAGCTTGGCGAGCTCGACGCGCGAGATGCCCATCTTGCGGCCGATGGCGTCAAGGCCGTCGCCGGACTGGACGGTGTAGGTCTGCGGGCCGCCGCTGACGTCGACGACCTTGCCGCCGGTGGTCGTCACCACGACCGGACGCATGGCCGGCTGCTGCTGCACTGGCGCAGGGATCGGGCGGCTGTCGGCCGGCGGCGGGGGCGGCGGCGGAATATCGGAGGGCACCGGCGACAGCGGCTGGCTGGAAACGGCGCCGGCGGCGACCGGCGCGGTCACCGGCGGGGCGTCGTCCTCAGGCGGTTGGGCGGCCGGCGGCGGGGTCTGGACGGCGGGGGGAGCCTGGACGAGCGGCGGGCTGACGCCGGCGTCGGCGCGGGTGGGATACTGGGCGCCGGTCGTCTCGCAGGCCGCGAGCGTTCCAGCCGTCAGCGCGATCACCGCCGCTTGCGTCCACAACTGCCTCATGACCTCTCCTTTCCTCGCGGAGCCTTCAAGTCGCCGCCGCAAGGGTAAATCAAACCTTAACCAAATACGCGCGACGTCGCCGAACCTGTGGACGCCGGGCCCGCGCTACTCGCGGGCGACGCCTTCCAGGATCGGGACGAAACGCACGTCGCACAGGGCTTCGACCGTGAAGCCCCCCTTCCCGTCGCCGGCATAGCGGCGAAGGCTCTGGACAGGCCCGCGACCAACGGGCGCGACGAGCACGCCGTTGGGCTTGAGCTGAGCCAGGAGCCCCTTAGGCTCTTCCTGCGCCGCAGCCGTGACCATAATACGGTCAAAAGGCGCCTGCTCGCGCCAGCCTTCCCAGCCGTCGCCGAACTTGGTGATGACGTTGGTCAGGCCCAGGGTCGCGAAGCGCGCCTCGGCCTCCTTCATCAGCGTGCGATAGCGCTCGACCGTATAGACGAGACGCGACACGCGGCTGAGGATCGCCGTCTGGTAACCCGACCCGGTGCCGATCTCGAGCACGCGGCAGCGCGGCTCGACCGTCAGGGCCTGGGTCATCAGGCCGACGATGAACGGCTGGCTGATGGTCTGGCCGCAGGCGATCGGCAGGGCCGAGTCCTCCCACGACCGCTCCTTGAAGAGGTCGGGCGTGAACAGGTCGCGCGGGGTCTTCTCGATCGCCGACAGCACGTTGGGATCGGTGACGCCTTGAGCCCTCAGGGCGTCGAGCAGCCGCTTCAGCAGCGCTTCAGGCGTTTCCGGGCGCTTGGCGCTCGCCATCACAGGCCGGGCTCCGGCTTTGGGGCGAGCTTAGGCGGCGCTCCGCCCAGCACGCCCTTGAGGGCGGCGACGGTGGCGTTGTGCGTCAGGTCGATATGCAGGGGCGTCACCGAGATGCGCCCTTCGTACACGGCCTTCAGATCGGTGCCCTCCGGCGGATTGGACGGCTTGGCGGTGAAGCCTGTCCAGTAGTAGTCGCGACCACGAAGGTCCGTCCGCTTTTCAATGCGCCGCAAGTGCGAGTCGCGGAAGCCTTGGCGGGTCACTTCCACGGCATCGACGCGCTCGGGCGGGATCGGCGGGAAGTTGACGTTCATCACCACATCCGACGGCCAGCCCACTTCCAGCAGGCGGTGGATGATGCCCGGCGCGAAGTGCTCGGCCGTTTCCCAGTGGGCGACGACCTCGTCGGCGAAATAGGTCATGGCCTGCGACAGGGCGATGGCCGGAACGCCCAGGACCATGCCCTCGATGGCGCCGGCGACCGTGCCCGACAGGGTGACGTCCTCGGCCAGGTTCTGGCCGCGGTTCACCCCCGAAAGCACCAGGTCGGGCCTGGCGCCCTCGACCAGTTCCTGGAAGGCCAGAGCCACGCAGTCGGTGGGCGTGCCCTCGACGGCGAAGCGGCGCTCGCTGATCTTCCGCACCCGCAGCGGGTCGGCCAGGGTCAGGGCGCGGCTGGCGCCCGACTGCTCGTACTCCGGCGCGACGACCCAGACGTCGTCCGACAGGGTCGCGGCGATGCGCTCCAGGCTGGCGAGGCCCGGCGCGTGGATGCCGTCGTCGTTGGTGAGGAGGATCCTCACGCAGCGCCCCCGATGTGGGTCAGGCCGCCCATGTAGGGCTGCAGCACGGCAGGGATGGCGATCCGGCCAGCTTCGTCCTGGTAGTTCTCCAGCACGGCCACCAGGGTGCGGCCGACGGCCAGGCCCGAGCCGTTGAGGGTGTGCACGTAGTGCGTGCCCTTCTCGCCGGCCTTCTTGTAGCGGGCGTCCATGCGGCGGGCCTGGAAGTCGCCGCAGTTGGAGCACGAGCTGATCTCGCGATAGGTCGCCTGGCTGGGCAGCCAGACTTCCAGATCGTAGGTCTTGCGCGCGCCGAAGCCCATGTCGCCCTTGCACAGCAGCATGGTGCGGAACGGCAGCTCCAGCTTCTTCAGCACGGTCTCGGCGCATTCGACCATGCGCTCGTGTTCGGCTTCCGACTGGTCGGGCGTGGTGATCGAAACGAGCTCGACCTTCTGGAACTGGTGCTGGCGGATCATGCCGCGGGTGTCGCGGCCCGAAGCGCCGGCCTCCGAGCGGAAGCAGTAGGTCAGGGCCGCCAGGCGCAGCGGCAGCTCTTCCTCGCCGGTGATCTGCTCGCGCACAAGATTGGTCAGCGACACCTCGGCGGTGGGGATCAGCCAGTGGTCGCCTGTGGTGCGGAACAGGTCTTCCGCGAACTTCGGCAGCTGGCCCGTGCCGAACAGGGCGTCGTCCTTGACCAGCACGGGCGGGCTGACCTCGGTGTAGCCATGCTCCACCGTCTGCAGGTCGAGCATGAACTGGCCGAGCGCCCGTTCCAGCCGGGCGATCTCCTTCTTGAGCACCACGAAGCGCGCGCCGCTCATGCGGGCGGCGGCCTCGAAGTCCATCCCGCCCAGGGCCGCGCCCAGGTCGACGTGGTCCTTGGGCTGGTTCAGGCGACCGGCCGGCAGCTTGGACGCATCGCCCCAGCGGCGCTGCTCGACATTGCCCGCCTCGTCCTCGCCTTCCGGCACTTCGGCGGCCGGGATGTTGGGCAAGGACGCCAGCAGGTCCTTCAGCTTGGCGCCGACCAGGTGCTCTTCTTCCGAGGCCTCGGCCATGCGGCCCTTTAGCGCCTCGACCTCGGCCATCAGGCGGGCGGCTTCGGCCTCGTCCTTCTTGGCCTTGGCCATGCCGATCAGCTTGGAGCTTTCGTTGCGCTTGGCCTGGGCTTCTTGCAGGGCGGTCTGGGCCGCGCGCAGCTGGGCGTCGAGCTTGACGGCTTCCGACGCCGCGCCCGACCGCCCCTTGGCCGACCAGGCGGCTTCATAGGCTTGCGTGTTTTCGCGGATGGCCTTGATGTCGTGCATCGGAATGAGCTCGGCAGGAAGTCGTTAAGAAACGCCCTTCTCTAAGGCGCGTCGGCAAGGGCGCCAACCTTTTCGCGCGAGGTTCAGCCGACCGAATCGACGCTCCAATCCTCCTGAGCATGCCGAACGCGCGGCACACGCACGTCGTGACCGTCCAGCATGTAGACGATGAGGTGCGCCTTGTTAGGAATGGACGCGAACCGGAGGCGTAATGCCGGAGCGTTCGGGAGCGGCCCGAGGAAAGGCTTCAAGGAAGCCGAAGACCTCTTCAAGACCCGCGTGATAGCGCTCGGCCTGCTGTCGGCCAAAAGCGCGTACGCCTTCGATATAGATATCGACGAGATCGTCCCTGGCTCGGCGACTGAGCCTATAGGCCAAGCGCGCTGGCCCGAGCCCGAGCGACCTCGAGGATCTCGGACATGCCATGCTCGCTGTCGCCGGACGCCAAGGCCTCGTCGACCAACCCCTGCATGGCCTGGATCTTGGCGTGGCGTATGCGATCACGCTCGATCAGGTCCCGCACATAATCGGCGGGCGTGTCGTAGCGATCGGTTCGGGCCCGTTCCTCGACCCAATCCTTGTCAGCTTTCGACAAAGAGACGTTCATCGTCGCCATGACGTAAGCCTGGGACCGACGTCTGGATTGTCAAACGACAGCCTAGACCGCCACCACGTCCTTGCTTTCCTCGGCCTCGCGCTTCTTGCGGCCGCGCTCGATGATCCAGACACACCAGATGCCGATCTCGTAGAGCAGGCACATGGGGATCGCCAGGGTCAGCTGGCTGATGGGATCGGGCGGGGTCAGGATGGCGGCGGCGATGAACACGCCGACGATGGCGTAGCGACGGCCGGCGCGCAGCATCTTGGAATCGATGATCCCGGCCATGCCCAGCAGCGACACGACCACCGGCAGCTGGAAGCACAGGCCGAAGGCCAGCAGCAGCGAGGTCACCAGGGTCAGATAGTCGGAGACCTTGGGCAGCAGCTCCACCGAGATGCCGGCGCCGAAGATCTGCTGGTTCATCGAGAACCAGACGATGAACGGCAGCATGACGTAGTAGACGAGCGCCGCGCCCATCAGGAACAGCACCGGCGAGGCGACCAGGAACGGCAGGAACGCTCCGCGCTCGTTCTTGTAGAGACCCGGCGCGACGAAACGGTAGAGCTGCCAGGCCAGCACCGGGAACGTGATCACCACCGCGCCGAAAGCCGACAGCTTCAGCTTGGTGAAGAATTGCTCCAGCAGCGCGGTGAAGACGAACTTCTGGTGGGCGACGTCGGCCGGCGCGTCCTTAAGGCCCATCAGCACCATGATCAGGTCGAACGGGTTGTGGTGCGCGCCAGCCTTGCTGGCGGCCACCATGCCGGCGGCGACCTCGAACGGGTGGATCAGGAACAGGAACAGCTGGGTCGAGAAGGCGAAACAGACGCCGAAGCCGACGAACAGCGCCACGACGCAGACGATCAGACGCGAGCGCAGCTCGGTCAGGTGCTCGAGCAGCGGGGCGCGCGAGGCCTCGATCTCGTCCTCGGGATCATGTCCGATCGAATTGGTCACGAGACGATGTCCGAGCTGGAGGCGGCGGTCTTGGTGGTGCGCTTGCGGGCCGGCTTGGCGGCGGGCGCGGCGACTTCGGGCTTGTCGGCCTTGGACTTGGGGGCGACGCCGGCATCCTTGGAAGCAGCCTTGGCGCGCGGCTTCTTGGCGACGATCTCGACGGTCGGCTCGGCCACGGCCTTGGGCGCGCGCTTGCGGGCCGGCTTGGCCGGCGGTTCAAGCGTGGCGGCTGCGTCGGCGGCCGGCTCGGGATTGTGGGCGGCGTAGGGATGGGCCTGCACCGAACCGCTGTTGAGGCTGGCGTCGATGTCGGCGAACACCAGGTCGACATTGGCGTCCTTGGCCTCGTCGACGGCGACCTGCACGGGATTGGCGTACTGGCCGGCGCGCATGGCCTCGACCTCGCGACGCAGATCGTCGAGCTCGGACTGGCGAGCCATCTCGTCGAAGCTGGCGCGGAACTCGTTGGCCATGCCGCGGACCTTGCCCACGATCTGGCCGAGTTTTCGCAGCATGACGGGCAGATCCTTGGGCCCGACCACGATCAACGCGACCGCGGCGATAATCAGAAGCTCTACGCCGCCGACTTCCTGAAACATATATGCGCCTTGAGAGCGGACGCTGCCTCCCCCTCGCGACGAGGCGGAAACTGCGGCGGTTCAGAAAAACGAGACCGCGCCCCCGTTTGCGAAGGCGCGGCGAACCGACCTTACGACTTGCGCAGGTCTTCCTTCTCGGCCTCGGTGCGCGGCAGGGCGCCGGTCGACTTGTTGTCGGCCACTTCCTGGCTGCTGTCGTCCTTCAGGCCGTCCTTGAACGCCTTGATGCCCTTGGCGGCGTCACCCATGATCCCGGACAGCTTGCCGCGACCGCCGAAAAGCAGGGCGACGACCGCGATCACGATCACCCAGTGAATCCAGCTCATGCTACCCATAACGGCGGTGCTCCTTGCGACAGCGGCGCTTTAGCCGCTGCGGCGTGTCGTTACAATGTCTCAGATAATATAGGCGTCCGCGTGGCGTAGAGCCAAGCGGAACGGAATGCGGCGATTGCGCCCCGGCCCAGCCAGGCTAGGCCTTGTCGCCCCCTTCCAGCTCGCCCAGGAAATCCTGAGCGAATTCCGGGGTCTCGCCCTCGTCCAGCGGATCCTCGCCCTCGTCGTCGCGCAAGCCCAGCGGATCGGGCACTGTGAAGCCCGGCGGCAGGTTGAGGTCGAGCAGGCCCGCGGCCTTCATTTCGGCCACGCCCGGCAGGTCGCCCAGATTCGCCAGGCCGTAGTGTTCGAGGAAGGCGTCGGTGGTGCCGAAGGTCACCGGCCGGCCCGGCGTACGGCGGCGGCCGCGCATGCGGATCAGGCCCAGCTCCAGCAGCACGTCCAGCGTGCCGCGGCTGGCCTGCACCCCGCGCACGGCTTCGATCTCGGCCCGAGTGACGGGCTGGTGATAGGCGACGATGGCGAGGGTTTCCTGGGCGGCCTTGGACAGGCGGCGCGGCTCCTCGCGCTCCTCGGTCATCAGGAAGGCGAGGTCGGCGGCGGTCTGGAAGCGCCAGCGGCCGGCGACCTCGACCAGCTCGATACCGCGCCCCGCCCAGGTCAGGCGCAGGTCGGCGATCCCTTGGCGAATGTCCGCGCCGTCGGGCAGGCGCTTGGCCAGATCCTGGACGCTGAGCGGCTCGGCCGCCGCGAACAGCAGGGCCTCGATGCAGCGTTCGGTGAAGATGGGATCGAGGGTCATCGTGCGAGTCGGTCGCCGAGGAACCTCCCCCCATGGGGGAGGCGATCGCGCAGCGATCGGTGGGGGGAGTGATTGCGAAACAGGCCAAACGCGGCGGAAGCTGAAAACGCCCCCCCACCGGCCTGCGGCCGCCTCCCCCATGGGGGGAGGTTCCTGGAAGCAGCGACCATCACAGCAGCCCCTCCCCGCCATCGGTCCGGGTGCGCAGGTAGATTTCCTCGAACGCGCCCATCTGGCGGACGGTCAGGGCGCCTTCCTTGGCCAGTTCCAGGCTCGCCGACAGGGTCGAGGCCAGATAGCTGGCCGGCGTTGGGCCATCGGGGTCTTCCTCCCAGCGCTCGACCGGGGCGACGCCGGACAGGGCCGTCCACTCCTCCATCCTCGGCAGGAAGGTGCGCAGGCGGTCGCGGGCGTCTTCCAGCGGATAGGCCTGGGGCGGGCGCGGGGCGTAGTGGCGGCCGTGCTCGCGCTTTCGCTGGCTGATGTAGGCGCTCATCAGGGCGTAGAGATCGCCCTCGAAGCGGGTCGAGGAAACGATCTTCACCGCGTCAGGATCGCCGCGGGTGAAGACGTCGCGCTTGAGCTGCGGACGCTCCTTCAGGGCCTCGACCGAACGGCGCATGGCGTCGAGCTTGGCCAGCCGGAAGGCCAGCTGGGCGGCCATCTCCTCGGCCGGCGGCTCCTCGGCCTTGGGGCGCTCGGGCTTGGGCAGCAGCAGGCGCGACTTCAGGTAGGCCAGCCAGGCGGCCATGACGAGGTAGTCTGCGGCCAGCGAGAAGCGCACCCGGCGGGCCTGCTGGACGAAGGCCAGGTACTGCTCGGCCAGGCGGGTGATCGACAGCTGAAGCAGGTCGACCTTCTGGTTGCGGGCCAGGGCCAGGAGGACATGCAGCGGCCCTTCGTAGCCATCGATGTCGATGACCAGGGCCGCGCCGTCTTCGGCCGCCTCACGGGCGGCCGCGAAGTCGAATGTGGGCTGAAAGCCCGTGCTCACCCGGCGTACCGGCCGTCGAAGGCGGCGTCGAAGCGGGCCCGGGCCTCGGATACGTCGAGCGGCTCGGGAACCTTGACCAGGCGGCCCATGACGGCCTGGGCCCGGCGACGGGCCTCCTTGGACATCTTGCCGACGCCGGCCATCACGGCCTTCATCTCGTCCATGTCGCCGTTGCAGTGCAGGACCACGTCGCAGCCGGCCGACAGGCTGTCCTTGGCGCGCTGCTTGAAGTCGCCCGACAGCGCCTTCATCGACAGGTCGTCGCTCATCAGCAGGCCGTCGAAACCCAGCGAGCCCCGAATGACCTGCTTGATGGCCTTCTTCGAGGTCGTGGCCGGGCGGCGACGATCGATGGCCGTGTAGACGACGTGGGCGGTCATCGCCATCGGCATGTCCGACAGCACCCGGAACGGGGCGAAGTCGCGGGCTTCCAGCTCGGCCAGCTTGGCCTTCACCACCGGCAGCTCCAGGTGGCTGTCGGCCATCGCCCGGCCGTGACCGGGGATGTGCTTGATGATCGGCAGCACGCCGCCAGCCAGCAGGCCCTCGGCGGCGGCGCGGCCCAGCGTGGCCACTTGCTCGGGGGTGTCGCCATAGGCGCGGTCGCCGATGATCTCGTGGCCCTTGGGGTCGGGCACGTCCAGCACCGGCACGCAGTCGACATTGATGCCCAGCGAGGTCAGGTCGTGGGCGATCAGGCGCGCGCCCAGGCGGGTGATCTCGCGAGCGACCAGCGGGTCGTTGGCGACCAGGTCGCCGTAGGCGCGGCCGGGCGGATACTTGCCCCAGTGAGGGGCGCCAAGGCGGGCGACGCGGCCGCCCTCCTGGTCGATCAGGATCGGCGCGTCAGGCCGCCCGATGGTCTCGCGCAGAGCCGAGGTCAGCTTGCGAACCTGGTCGGGCGTGTCGATGTTGCGCTTGAAGAGGATGAAGCCCCACGGCTTCACGTCGCGGAAGAAGGCGGCTTCTTCCGCCGACAGGATGGTCCCGGCGCAGCCGAGGATGGCGGCGGTCGACGTGCTCATGGGGCCCTCGCCTACTTCACGAAGCAGGATTTGCCGGCGGCGCTCAGGGCGTCGCAGAACGCCTTGGCGTCGGCGCGGCTGGAGAAGCCCGTGACCGAGGTGCGGTAGAGGGTGGTGCCGTTCTTGTCGATCGCCTCGACCTTCTTGCCCTTGCCGGCGGCCAGGCCCGGCGAGATGCGGGCGGCGTCGTTCCAGGCCTTGTCGGCCAGGGCGGTCGAGGACAGGGCGCCGATCTGGACGCTGGCCGGACCCGAGACGGTGGCGGCGGGCTTCGGCGCGACGGCGGCCGGCTTCGGCGGGGCCACGGCGGCGGTGGCGAGGCTCTCGATGCTGGGCGCCGGGGCGGGTTTGGCGGCCGGCTTGGCGACCGGCGGAGCGGCGACAGGAGCGGAAGGAGCCGTGACGGCGGGCTTGGCCGGCGGCAGGCTGGCGCTCTGCACCGGAGCGGCCGGCGGCGGCGCGGTCGGACGGGCCATCGGCTCTTCCGGCGGCGCGGCGTAGGTCGGCGAGGCCGTCGGGTTCTCGTGGCTGTAGATCTGCAGGCCGGCGGCTTCGTCGGGCTTGTTCTGGTCAGGCGCCGGAGCGGCCTTGATCTCGGCCACTGGCTCGCCGACGGTGCGCGGGGCGTCGTTGGGACCACGCACGCCGTTGCGATAGATCAGGAACACCGCCACCAGCAGCGTTCCTAGCACCACCGCGCTGATGATCAGGGTCAGCGGCAAGGGCCGCGACCCGCGCACCGGCTGGCGCGCATCGAACGAAAGCGGCGCATCGGTGGGCGGCGCATAGGCGCCGCGGTGCGGGTCGGACATCGAAAAAGGCTCCAGAATTCCGGCGCGCGTTCACCATGTGCGAATCACGCGCGCAAGTCCCTACTCTACTGGACCCGATGGCCGTTCAGAACTGTCGCACCCTCGACGGTCGTGCGTCGCCCGGCGCTCGCCCCGTCAGCTCCAGACATCGAGATGGAACAGCTTGCGGTGTTCCTCGATGGCGAAGCGGTCGGTCATGCCGGCGATGTAGTCGCACACCACGCGAGCCCTTCCGGCTTGGTCGCGGTTCTGCGACTTGGCGAACCATTCCGATGGCAGCACCTCGGGTTCGGCCAAGAACAGCGTGAACATCTCGGCCAGAATGCGGCGCGCCTGGCTGCGGGTGCGGTTCACGCGCCAGTGGCGATACATCCTGGCGTGCAGGAACTCGCGCAGGCGGGCCAGGTCCTCCAGCATGTCGGACGAGAACGACACCAGGGCGTGCGGCAGGGCCCGCACCTCGTCGGCCGAGGCGACGCCCGTGATCGCGGCGCGCTGCAGGGTCTCGCCCATCACGTCGTCGACCATGGCGCCGATCATGCGGCGAACGGCTTCCAGGCGGGTGATGCGGGCGTCGAGATCGGGCCGCTCGCTGCGCACGGCCGCCAGGATCGGGCCGATCAGCGGCACGTCCATCAGTTCGTCCAGCGTGAACAGCCCCGCCTCGACCCCGTCGTCGATGTCGTGGTTGTTGTAGGCGATGTCGTCCGACAGGGCCGCCACCTGCGCTTCGGCCGACGCCCAGGTGTCGAGCTTGAGTCCGTACTCGCCGTCGTACTTGGAGATCGCCTTCCACGAGGGCTGCCCCAGTTTATGGATCACTGGGCCGTTGTGCTTGATGACGCCTTCCAGCGTCTCCCAGGTCAGGTTAAGGCCGACGAAGTCGGGATAGCGGTGCTCCAGCTCGGTCACGACCCGGAAGGTCTGGACGTTGTGGTCGAAGCCGCCGAATTCCTTGGTCTGCAGCTCCAGCTCGTCCTCGCCGGCGTGGCCGAACGGCGGGTGGCCCAGGTCGTGCGCCAGGGCGATGGTCTCGGCGAGATCCGCATCCAGCCCCAGAGCCGTGGCCAGCGAGCGGGCGATCTGCGCCACTTCCAGCGAGTGGGTCAGGCGGGTGCGGAACTGGTCGCCCTCGTGGGCCACGAAGACCTGGGTCTTTTCCTTCAGCCGGCGGAAGGCCGAGGTGTGGATGATGCGGTCGCGATCGCGGGCGAACGGCGTGCGGGTGCGGCTCTCGTCTTCCTGATAGCGCCGGTCGCGTGACTTGGCCGGATCTTCGGCGTAGGGGGCGCGGGGGACGGCGAACGGAGACGTCGACATGAGCGGCCTTTGCTGATCGCCCCTTTTCCCGGAGCGCGGTCGCCCTCATATATGCGATAGATCAAGTTTCCACAGCCATGACCGACATCACCGTTACGCTTTCTTCCAACGCCGCCCGCCGGCTGCACGCCCTTTCCGAAGCCGAGGGGCGCGAGGTGATGCTTCGCGTGGCGGTCGACGGCGGCGGCTGCTCGGGCTTCCAGTACCGGTTCGACCTGGTCGAGGCCGCCGAAGACGATGACCTGAAGATCGAGCGCGACGGCGCCGCGGCCCTGGTCGACGTCGTGTCGCTGGCCCTGCTCAAGGGTTCCGAGATCGACTTCGTCGACGAACTGGCCGGCGCAGAGTTCCGGGTCAGGAACCCCAACGCCAAGTCCAGCTGCGGCTGCGGCGTCAGCTTCTCGATCTGACGTCCCTTCCCGCCCCTCTCAAGTTTATGGCGTGACACGCGCCAAACTAGGCTCTACGGTTCCCGCCATGATCCTCGCCGCCAGCCAACAGCTGTTTTGGTACTTTAGCTATCCGACGCCTCTGGCGCCGGGAGGGGATCGTTTGGCCTGAGATCAGGCCGCCAAAAACGCCTTTCACCAGCCGCCAGGGGTTCCCCGGGCGGCTTTTTTGATGGCCGCCGGACCCCTCGAATTTTCCGGAGCACGCCATGCCATCCTCGACCGCCGCCACTCTCGTCTCGCTGCCCGTCCCGACCGACGACCTGCGCATCCAGAAACTCCAGACCCTCAGCCCGCCCGCCCAGGTGATCGGCGAAGCGCCGGCCACCTCGACGACGGCCGAGATCGTCGAAGGATCGCGCCAAGCGGTGCACGAGATCCTGCACGGCCGCGACGACCGGCTGGTGGTGGTGATCGGTCCCTGCTCGATCCACGATCCCAAGGCCGCCATCGACTACGCCACCCGCCTGGCCGCCGAACGCGAGCGCCATGCCGGCGAGCTGGAAGTGATCATGCGCGTCTACTTCGAAAAGCCGCGCACGACGGTCGGCTGGAAGGGCCTGATCAACGACCCGGGCCTGGACGGCGGCTTCCACATCAACGAGGGCCTGCGCCTGGCGCGCCGCGTGCTGCTCGATGTTTCCGCCCAGGGCCTGCCGGCGGCCTGCGAGTTCCTGGACGTCACCACCCCGCAATACATCGCCGACCTGGTGGCCTGGGGCGCGATCGGCGCCCGCACCACCGAAAGCCAGATACACCGCGAAATGGCGTCAGGCCTGTCGTGCCCGGTCGGCTTCAAGAACGGCACCAACGGCGACGTGAAGGTCGCGGTCGACGCGGTGACCGCCGCCGCCCAGCCGCACCATTTCCTGGCCGTGACCAAGGAAGGCCGCGCCGCCATCGCCACCACCACCGGCAACGCCGACAGCCATGTGGTGCTGCGCGGCGGCAAGACGCCCAACTACGACGCCGCCAGCGTCGCGGCGGCGGCGGAAGCGCTGAGCAAGGCCGGCCTGCCGCCGCGCCTGATGGTCGACGCCAGCCACGCCAACAGCGGCAAGAACCACGAGAACCAGCCGGCCGTGGTCGCCGACATCGCCGCCCAGGTGGCAAGCGGCGCCTCGCCGATCATGGGCGTGATGATCGAGAGCAACCTGGTCGCAGGCCGCCAGGACATCGTTCCCGGCCAGCCCCTGACCTACGGCCAGTCGGTCACCGACGCCTGCGTCGACTGGGATACGTCGGTGCGCATGCTCGAAGACCTGGCGCAAGCCGTCCGTGCGGGTCGTCAAGCCCGCAAGGCCTAGACCGGCTAGACGGAGGGATGCCCCAAGGGCGTCCCTCCCTATCCCCCGAAATCTCGCCCGCATGGCTTGAGCGCGAGGCCGCCGCCCCCTAGCCTCCGCCCGCCTATCGGAGCCCGCCATGCGCATCGCCACCTGGAACGTCAATTCGGTCAACGCCCGCTTGGACAATGTCCTGGCCTGGTTCGAGGCCGAGGCGCCCGACGTCGCGGTGCTGCAGGAGATAAAGTGCGTCGACGAGAAGTTCCCGGCCGAGGCCTTCGAGCGCCTGGGCTACAACGTCGTCGTCCATGGCCAGAAGACCTATAACGGCGTGGCCCTGCTCTCGAAGCATCCGGTCGAGGACGTCCGCAAGGGCCTGCCCCTTCTGGAAGGCGACGCCGAGGACGAGCAGGCGCGCTATGTCGAAGCGGTGATCTCGGGGCCCAAGCCGGTGCGGGTGATCGGTATCTACCTGCCCAACGGCAATCCGATCGGCACCGAGAAGTTCGCCTACAAGCTGTCGTGGATGCGCCGTCTGCACGAGCACGCCAAGGGCCTGCTGGCCTTTGAGGAGCCCTTGGTCATCGCGGGCGACTACAACGTCATTCCCGAGGTCGAGGACGTGGCCAACCCCGAGGCCTGGCTGGGCGACGCCCTGTTCCAGCCCGAGAGCCGGGCGGCCTTCCGGGCCCTGAAGAACCTCGGCTTCACCGACGCCTACTGCCAAGCTGACGGCGCGCCTGGCGGCTACACCTTCTGGGACTACCAGGCCGGCGCCTGGCCCCGGAACCTGGGCATCCGCATCGACCACCTGCTGCTCTCGCCCCAGGCCGCCGACAAGCTGGCCGAAGTGAAGATCCACCGCGACGAGCGCGACAAGGAAAAGCCGTCGGACCACGTGCCGGTGGTGGCGACCCTGGCGCTGTAAGCACGCAGGCGGCCGGTAACCGGCGCCTCTGTCGCGAATCCGCGAACGCCGCTAGCCTCCGCGCCATGAGCGAGTTCTGGCGCCTCCTGTTGCTCGTCGCCATCGCCGGGTCGGCCGTCACCTTCATGGGCAGCGCGGCCATCTGGTTCATGGACGAAGAGCGTCGCATCCGCCGCGCCCTGCGCCACGTGCTGAAGGGCGAGCCGGAGACCGTCATCATCGCGCGCGGTCGCGGCAAGGGCGTGGGCTTCTCGTTCGACACCAACACCGCCGCCGTGGCCTGGGACAGCGGGACATGGTGCCTGCTCTATCGCATCGACGAACTGATGGGCGCCGAGCTGTCGGTCGACAATCAGGTGGTGGGCCGCGTCTTCCGCGGCGAGCAGCGCCGGGCGATCGACCAGATCGTGCAGCAGGCCGCCCGCGTCTGCCTGCGGCTGATCTTCGACGACCCGCGCCATCCCGACTTCGAGCTGGACCTGTGGCTGGAAGGCGACGAGCAGCAGCGCCAGAGCCGCTCGCCGGCCCTGGCGATCCAGGAGGCCAACCGCTGGCTGGCGAGGGCCGAGGCGATCGTGCGCCGCCCGCTGGCTCCGCGCGGCCCCTCGCCGACCGCCGCCAAGGCCGCCGAGCCCGAGATCGCCCGCCGCGCCGAACCTGCGGCCCCCGCCGACAAGCCCAAGCCCTATCGCTCGGCCCGCGAGGCCGTGACCGCCGGAGCCGGCGGCGCCGCCGCGGCCGTGGCCACCGCGCCCCTGTTCGAGGAGATCGACGACGGCCCCGAGGCCGCCGATCCGCCGTGGTCCGACCCCGACGCCCCCATCCACGCCTGGGCCGACGACGGCGACACCGCCGACGAGCCGGCCTACCTGCCGCCCGACCGTCCCTACAAGCCGGTGTCCAAGGCCGCCCGCGACGCCAAGGGCGACCAGGACGAGCTGCCGTTCGACCTGGACGACGAGGACGAATACTGAGGCTCTCGCCCGGGTTGCATGGCGTCGCCGCCTGAGGCACGCTCCAGTCTCCCGTGGAGACGCGCCATGATCCGCCTCGCCGCCCTCGCCCTGCCCCTGCTGCTGGCCGCTCCGGCCCTGGCCCAGCCGCCGGCCGCCAGTCCGGCGCCGCAGAGGCTGGTGCTGAACTTGGCCGACCGCGACGGCGACGGCGTGGTCAGCCCGGTCGAGGCCGCCGAGCATCTGGCGTCCGGCGACGCCGCCGAACTGCCCGCCGCCCAGCCGTTGAGCCCGCCCAATCGGGGTCCCCGCCTCAGGCCCGGCAAGGCCAAGGCTGAGAAACCGGACGAGGCCGGCTTTCCCGGCCTGTCGATGAAGCGCCGCTTCGTCCCGGCCAGCGAATTCGAGCAAGCGCTGGAATATCGCTTCCTGGAAGATCTGAAAGACCGTCGCAAGTAGCGGTAATCCCTTGCCGGCCGTCGGCCGGCCGCCCCCTCCCAAATTCCGCCCATTTTTTGCCGACTGCGGCCATCCCGTAGTTGCGAGTCGATCTCAACGCGACTAAGACCCCCGCCCTTATTGCGATTGATACGCACAAGCGTTGGTACGGGGCGAGTAGATGAAGCGAGCGATGATGGCGACCGCGGCGATGGCCGTGGCCTTGGGCGCGGCCGGCCAGGCCTGGAGCCAGGACGAAAAGGCCGAGCGCCTGCCGAAAGTCAGCATCGAGGCGACCGCAGCCGCCCCGCCCGCCGCGGCCTACCAGGCCGCCAATCCGGTCGACTCAGGCACCTCGAAAATCACCCGCCGCGCTCTCGAGGACCGCACGCCCGGCAACGGCGACGTCATCGAGACCCTGAAGATCCTGCCCTTCGCCAACTTCGACTCCAACCAGGGCGTCGCCACCCAGGAGAGCATCCAGGACCTGCGCCCGGCCAATGTCTCGATCTCGGGCGGGCAGTTCTACGACAACTACTTCGCCATCGACGGCGTGGGCGTGAACAGCCGCCTGGACGTGGTCGGCCTGGGCGGCAGCAACCTTCAGAACTACAACGAGACGGGCGGCGCCAGCGCCCAGTCGATCTGGCTCGACACCAACCTGATCGAGTCCCTGACCGTCCGCGACAGCAACATCTCGGCCCAGTACGGCGGGTTCACGGGCGGCGTCGTGCAGGTCGAGACCAGGCAGCCGTCGCACGTGTTCGGCGGCTCGGTGACCGTCGGCTGCACCAACGACGATATGACCTCGTTCAAGATCCCGAACGCCACCAAGACCCTGCTGGCCGGCGTGGAGCCCGAGCACCCGAAGTACGACAAGTGCAAGGTCAATGCGACGGTGGACCTGCCGATCAACGAGAAGGTCCGCGTTCTGCTCGGCGCGGGCCGGCAGGAAACCGAGATGACCTACTACCGCCATGCGAACTATGGCGGCACGCCGTTCGGCCTGAAGAGCCGCAGCGACAACGTCCTGGCCAAGGTCGAGGTCGATCTCGCCCCCGACCTGACGCTGCGCGGCCAGGTGGCCTACAGCCCCTACACCAGCGAGAACTCGGCCGAGAACGCCCGCAACGCCGTCATGACCCAGAAGGGCGGCGGTCTGACCGGCAAGCTCGAGCTGGCCGGCAAGCGCGACGCCGCCGACTGGTCGCTGGTGGCCACCTACACCAAGGCCGACAGCAGCCGTGACGCGCCCTCGCCGGTGTTCGCCTGGCCCTCGTCGTCGGTCGCCGGCGGCTTCTGCGCCTCGACCGGCAACTGCACCGAAGGCAGCTTCGGCAATCTCGACCAATGGCAGAAGGACATCGGTCTGCAGGCCCGCTGGAGCCAGCCCCTGCTGGGCGGCGACCTGCGGATCGGCGCCGACTACAGCCACGTCGAGGCCCGCAAGCGCCGGCCGCAGGACGACTATTCCTACCGCACCGGCAAGGTCCACAGCACGATCGTCTGCCCCACCGGCGACATCGCCTGCCGCGACGGCGACGTGGTGCTGACCGCCTACAGCATCTACAAGGCCTACGACATCTCGGTTGACCTGGACGCCGTCAGCGCCTTCGCCGAGTACGAGGTCAACCGCGGCCCGCTGACCGTGCGCGCCGGCCTGCGCTACGACCACGAGAGCCTGCTGGCCAACCACAGCTTCGCCCCGCGCCTGTCGGTGGTCTACGAGCTGCCCTGGGACGTCACGGCCACGGTCGGCGTCAACCGCTACTACTCGCGCGACTTCCTCGGCTACGCCATCCGCTCGAAGTACCCGGGCAACTACACCTACGAACGCAGCTACAACCTCGTGAACGGCAAGGCGGTGATCGGGCCCTGGGCGCTGTCGGCCCACTCGATCTCGGCCACGGTCAGCGGCACCGGCGTCAAGACGCCCTACTCCGACGAGCTGACCTTCGCCCTGTCCAAGCCGATCTTCGGCGGCGTCGCCAGACTGAAGGGTGTGGCCCGCGAAGCCGACGACCAGTTCACCTCGTCGGTCACCGAGACGGTGACCTATGTCCAGGAGACCGGCCGCACCTCGACCTATCGCCTCTCGCGCCTGAGCAACGGCGGCGAAAGCTCGTATCGCGGCCTGTCGGCCGAATGGAGCCGCAGCGTCGGCCGCCACACCTTCAGCCTGAACGGCTCGGTGTCGGAGACCTCCGACAATCTGGGCGACAACGGCTATGACTCGATCGCGGACGAAGGCGAGTACGGCGACGAGCGCGTCTACTACAAGGGCGAGGTCCGCAGCCTGCTGGCCGTCATTGCCGAGAACGACCGCCTCAACTATGCCGCCCCTGGCCTGGCCAACGCCGACTGGAGCGCCGACTGGTGGAACGGCCGGATCCGCACCAACCTGAACGCCCGCTGGCGCTCGGGCTACGACCAGATCGAGGACACCGGGGCGACCCAGTTGGTGAGCGGAACCCGCTACGCGGTGTGGGACGTCATCCGCTACAAGTCGCAGACCACCTTCAACGCCAACGTCCAGGCCCAGGTCGCCAAGACCGCCTACGGCGAGGCGAGGCTGGACCTGCGGGTGACCAACCTGTTCGACACCCTGCCCCAGACGGTGACGGCGGCCACGCGCAGCCAGCCCTACCGCATGGGCCGGTCGTTCTGGGTGGGCATGAGCTACAAGTTCTAACTCATGAAGCGCGCGGCGAATCTCCTTCTTCTGCTGGGAACGGCGGCGGCCCTGATCGGGCTGGCGCCGGCGCCCGACCCGACGGCGCTTCGCCGCGCCGCCTTCGCGGGCAAGCCCGACACCTGGCCCGCCCCCACCCTGCTGCCGGGGGCCAGCTTCACGCCGTTCGGCGCCCTGCCCGCCCCCGCCGTCCCGGCCGACAATCCGCAGACGCCGGAGAAGATCGCGCTGGGCCGCAAGCTGTTCGACGATCCCAAGCTGTCGGGCTCGGGCCAGATCGCCTGCGCCTCGTGCCACAATCCGGAACTGGCCTTCGGCGACGGGGTGAAGACCTCGTTCGGCCACGACCGCCAGCGCGGCCGCCGCAACGCCCCGACCCTGAGCGTCGTGGCCTGGCGCACGCCGCTGTTCTGGGACGGCCGCGCCGGCAGCCTGGAGACCCAGGCCCTGGGTCCCGTCGTCGACCACAAGGAGATGGCCGGCGACCCGCGCGAGATCGAAAAGCGCCTGGCCGCCGATCCCGACTATCGCAAGGACTTCCAGGCCGTGTTCGGCGCCAAGCGTCCGACGATGCAGGACGCCGCCAAGGCCCTGGCCGCCTACCAGCGCACCCTCAAGCCGCGTAGCAGCAAGTGGGACCGCGTGCTGTCGCTCGGCGGCCGGGTGCTGACCGACCAGGAACTGCAGGGCCTGGAGCTGTTCCGGGGCAAGGCCGGCTGCGCCAACTGCCACAACGGCCCGCTGCTGTCGGACGGCAAGTTCCACAACATCGGCCTCAGCTTCTACGGTCGCAAGCTGCAGGACCTGGGGCGCTACGAGGTCAGCGGCGACCCGGCCGACGTCGGCGCGTTCCTGACGCCCTCGCTGCGCGGGATCTCCAAGACCGGCCCCTACATGCACAACGGCATCTTCCCCACGCTGGAAGGCACGGTGAACTTCTACAACGAGGGCGGCGCGCGCCCCCGGCCCAAGCCCGAGCAGGCCGGCGACCGCCTGTTCCCGACCACGACCCCGCTGCTGAAGCCCCTGGGCCTGACGCGCGAGGAGAAGGCCGCGCTGGTGGCGTTCCTGGAGACGCTGTAGCCCCCTCCGGCCCTTCGAAAGATGCTCCCCCTGAAGGGGGAGCTGTCGCGGAGCGACTGAGGGGGGAGTAGCTGCTGGCTTTAGAAGCGCACTGACCTCATCAGATACTTCCCCCTCCGGCCCTTCGGGCCACCTCCCCCTTCAGGGGGAGGACCTGGCCCCTACCCCTTCACCGCGTACGAGATCGGGGTCTCGAAGCGGCGGCGGCTCCAGTCCGAGTCGCGGGGGGCCTTGGGGAACGGGGCGGCGGCGGACAGCAGGTCCATGGCGGCGGCGTCGAGCGCGCGGTCGCCGCTGCTTTCGACGATCACCGCCCGCGACATCCGGCCGAAACGGTCGAGGGTGAAGGCCACGACGACGACGCCCTGGGTGCGGCGGCGTTTCAGCCCCTCGGGCATCACCTTGCGGGCCTCGATCCAGGACAGCACCTGGGCGGCGTAGGGATCGTGGGTCCTGGCGGCCTCGCCGCGCACCTGCACCGGCGCGCCGCCGCCGGCCGGCGCCGAGGCGGCCGAGGCGGCCACCGCCACGGGGGTCGCCGTCGAGATCGAGCGGGTCTCGACCGGCTGGGGCGCGACCTGCGGGGCGGCGACCAGCGGGTCCGGCGCGGGAATGGGAACCGGGCGCGGCCGGATCGGCGAGGCCATGCGCGCTTCGCGGGGCACGGCCTGCTCACGCCGCTCGTCCGAGGCCTGCGACGGCGAGGGCCGAGGACTCGGGGTCATGGCCTCGAACAGCGAAGCCTCCATGGCCGGCGGCTCGGAGAGGCCCGGCATGGCGCGGACGAAGCCGACCAGCCCAGCGATTACGGCCGCATGCAGCCCGACCGACACGCCGGCGGCGAGGACCTTGTCCCCGCCCCGCCGGCCCGACCGGGGCCGTCTCACGCCTATGGATTCCGCGACACTCATAAGAATGCGTCGCATCTACAGGATGGACGACCTTGATACAACGTCCGGAGGGCTACCTAGTCAGGCGGCCTTGAGGGTCTCCGAGCCGACCTCCGGCGCGAAGGCCGGATAGAAGGTCGCCAGCATCCGCTCGGCATAGGCCACCAGGTTGCAGAACCCCTCGGCCCGGCGACGGATCGGCGAGTCGAAGAACGGCGTCAGGATCTGGGCCAGCACGGCGAACACGATGGCGTCGACGCTGGTCGGCCGCTCGCCCATCATGAAGGCCTTGTCGCCGAGCATCTCCGAGAGCGCGGTCAGCGACCAGGACGCCAGTTCGACGATCTCGTCGGGGGAATGCCGGCCAATGCCGACGGCCTTGAGGTTGGCCTCGACGGTGTCGAGCAGCCCCGCCTTCAGGTCCTGGCGCATGGCTTCGGGCGCGCCGTCGAACCAGCGGGCCGGCCCCTTCTCGAAATTGTCGAAGTCGAAGAAGCGGAAATAGCAGTTGGCCCAGCCCAGCTGGTTCTCGACCATCCGCTCGATCGCCCAGGCCTGAGCCCGCTCGACACGGGACAGGCCCGCATCGAGATCGACGCCGTAGCTGCGCTCGAGATAGGCGCGGATAAAGGTGGAGTCGGCGACCTTGACGCCGTCGTCGTCGATCCAGGGCAGCTGGCCCTTGGGCGAGGTCTCCGGATGGGCGGGGACCTTCTGGTGATCCAGGCCCGCCATCATCAGGTGGATTTCGGTCTTGGTGACGTAGGGGCTTCCCTCAGGCAGGCCGTAGGCCGGGCCGGCGGCGTAGAGCGTGATCATCTCGAGGTCCCTCTCGTGCGGTATTGCGATGAGGAGAGACTGCCGCCACCCTGCTGCCAGCATGCTGTCAGCAACGATCCGGCACAGTGAGACACATGAGACGCGCTGAACGCCTATTCCAGATCATCCAGATCCTTCGCCGCAGCCGGGCGCCGGTCACCGCCGACGCCATCGCCGCCGAACTGGAGACCTCCAAGCGCAGCGTCTATCGCGACATCGCCGCATTGGTCGGTCAGAGGGCGCCCATCCGCGGCGAGGCGGGCGTCGGCTACGTGCTGGAGGCCGGATACGACATGCCGCCCCTGATGCTGACGCCGGACGAGATCGAAGCCGCCGTGCTGGGCGCCCAATGGGTGGCCGGCCGCGGGGATCCCGCCCTGGCCACCGCCGCCCGCGACCTTATTGCAAAGATCGCCGCCGCCGTGCCCGACAACCTGCGGCCCTACGTGCTGGAGCCGGCCACCCGCGCGCCCGCGCCCTGGAACCCCGCGCCCGACAACATCGACATGGCCCAGACCCGGGCCTGGATCCACGCCGGCCGCAAGATCCGGCTGGACTATCGCGACGAGAAGGGCGCGGTCAGCCAGCGCATCGTCTGGCCGGTGACCGTCGGCTACATGGCCACCACCCGCATGCTGATCGCCTGGTGCGAGCTGCGCGACGACTTCCGCAACTTCCGCACCGACCGGGTGGTGGCCGCCGAGTTCCTCGACGACCGCCACGGCCAGCGCCCCGCCGTGCTGCGCGCCCGCTGGCAGCGGCAGATGGAGGAGGAATGGGCCGCCTACGACGCGGCCAAGGCGGCCGGGGGGATGCTTCCACATGGTTCGAGCTAGGCCGGCAACCCGAGGCCAGAAACCCGCCAGGCGACTAAAAGATATTTCCGAACAGAAACAATATCCCCTGCAAATCCACGCCGCCTCCATCATTTCTGCGAATGAGTTTGCGTTTGACTCGCAATTAAACCGTCGTTAGCTGCGACCCGTTCTTAAATAACGGGGGAATGCATGAAGTCGCGGTTGATGATGGCGAGCGCCGTCGGCGTTTGGGCGGTGCTGGCCGGCGCGGCGCGGGCCGAGGCCCCGGACGCCACGGCGCCCGAAGCGCCGACGCAGGTCGACCAGGTGATCGTCACCGGCGAAAAGGCCAGCCGCAGCATCCAGGACACCGTCACCAGCGTGGCCGTGACCACCGCCCGCACCATCGAGCGCGAGCAGATCCGCGACTTCTACGACGTGGTCGCCAGGACCGCGAACATGAGCGAGACGTACGGCAAGAGCGGCTTCACGATCCGGGGCGTGGCCAACAACAACGTCTCGGGCGGCGGCAGCGGGGGCCTGGCCACGGTCTATGTCGACGGCGCGGCGGTTCCCGAGCGCGCCATGTACGGCGGCCCGCTGGACATGTGGGACGTGGGCCAGGTGGAGGTGTTCCGTGGTCCTCAATCGACCCTGCAGGGCCGAAACGCCCTGGCCGGCGCGGTCATCGTGCGCACCACCGACCCGACCGGC
Source organism: Caulobacter radicis (assembly GCF_003094615.1). Taxonomy (GTDB): domain Bacteria; phylum Pseudomonadota; class Alphaproteobacteria; order Caulobacterales; family Caulobacteraceae; genus Caulobacter; species Caulobacter radicis. The sequence goes on from NZ_QDKO01000013.1 coordinate 67,724, forward strand.
GACTGGAACTTCAAGGCCCGCGTGACCTCCGCCAGCGGCGACGACCGCTCGATCGCCCTGGCCGGCGGCGGCCCGATCGTCGCCGACCAACTGGCCTTCCGCCTGGCCTTCGAGGACCGCCAAAGCGACGGCTTCATCTACAACAACACGCGCAAGCTGGACGACGACGCGCTGGACACCCGCATGATCCGCGGCAAGCTGCTGCTGACGCCGGCGGCGGCCGAGGGCTTCAAGGCCGTGGCCACCATGAGCCACAACGAGCGCAAGTCGGGCTACCTCTACACCTACAGCCGCACCGACACGCCGGACCACTACGACCACCGCGTCACCACGACCAACTCGCCCAACACCAGCGACATCACCACCGACATCGCCACGCTGGAGGTCGAGCAGAAGCTGGGCCAGCGCTTCATCCTGTCGGGCGTGGCTTCCTGGAGCCAGGTTGATCTCATCCAGCGCTATGACGGCGACCTGGGGCCGCAGACCCTGTCCTACGGCGGCCAGAACGAGCGGATCGAGACGGCCAGCCAGGAAGTGCGCCTGAACTACGAGGGCGAGCGGCTCAAAGGCCTGGTCGGCCTGTTCCACGCCACCCGTGACGCCGACCGCAAGTCGGCCAGCCTGACCAACGTGGCGTTCCCGCGCGCCACCCTGGTCAGCGTGCTGACCTCGACCCTGATGGGCAGCGTGCCCGGCATCACCCTGACCCAGGCCCAAGGCCAGGCCAACACCTTCGCCAACGCCTATATCGCCGCCCTGCCCGTCATCCCGGTCGACTACACCTCGGACGCGCCTGAGCTGGTCGAGACCACCGCGCTCTTCGCCGACGGCAGCTTCGCCCTGACGCCGAAGCTCAGCGTGCTGGCCGGCTTCCGCTACGACCGCGAGAAGAACACCCAGAGCTCGGTGCAGACCGCGCGCTTCGCCGGCGTCTACCCGACCCCGGCCGCCTTCGGCGCCTCCGCTCCCTATGTGGTGCTGGTGAACCAGTTCGTCGGCTCGATGGTCGCCCAGGCCGGCGCCCCCTCGCCCGAGACGGCGCGCGAGTTCGAGGCCTTCCTGCCCAAGCTGGGCGCCAGGTACGCCTTCACCGACGACGTCTCGGCCAGCTTCGTGGTCCAGCGCGGCTATCGCTCGGGCGGCACGGCGATCAACACCGCCCGCGCCACCGTCGTGCCCTACGATCCCGAGTACACCTGGAACTACGAGTTCTCGCTGCGCACCTACTGGCCGCAGTGGGGCCTGACGGCCAACGCCAACGCCTACTACGTGGACTGGACCGACCAGCAGGTGTCGCTGAACCTGGGCCTCAACCAGTACGACTACCAGGTCGAGAACGCCGGCAGCTCGCACCTCTACGGCTTCGAGCTGGAACTGGCCCAGCGCGTGACGCGCAACGCCAGCTGGTGGGCCTCGCTGGGCCACACCAAGACCGAGTTCGACGAGTTCAACGTCCAGACCGGAACCGACACCCGCAACCTGTCGGGCTCGGAATTCCCCTACGCGCCGCACTGGACCTTCGCAGTCGGCGGCGACTACCGCTGGGACAACGGCCTAGTGGCCAACCTCAACGCCAACTATCGCGCCAAGGCCTTCACCCAGGCCGGCGGCGAGCAGGACGGCCGCATCGCCGACGCCCGCACCCTGGTGAACGGCCGCTTCGGCTACGAGAGCGATCGCTGGGGCGCCTATGTGTTCGGCAAGAACCTGCTGAACGAGAAATACAGCCAGTACAGCCGCCCCGACTTCGCCGTGGCCCTGCTGGGCGAGCCGCGCGTGCTGGGCGTCAGCCTGGAGGCGCGCTGGTGATCGGGCCCATGGTGGGATTGGGCGGTCTTGCTCTAGCTCCCCTGGCTCTAGGGGGCGCGCTGCTGCTGCGGCGCGCCTGGACCAACGCCGATGCGCGACGGCCCTGGCTGATCGTCGGCGGCTGGGCGCTGCTGGCGCTGGCCATCGCGGTCTCCGTGCCGTTCCTGGGCGCGGCGCGCGGGCCCTCGATCGTGCTGGCCCTGGCCTCCACCGTCGCCCTGGCGCTGGTGGCCGCCGGGATCGAGCTGCGCGAGGCCAAGCGCAAGGCGCCGCGCGAGCTGGCCCTGGAGCCCTCGGACCGTCGCCGGGTGGCCTGGCGCGGCTGGCTGCGCGGCTTTCTCGCGGGCCCGCTGGGCGGCGCGGCGGCCATGGCCGTGGGCCTGGCGGTCGCCGTCTGCTTTCCGGCCGAGGTCAAGACCCGCCTGATCATCGGCGGCATGCTGGTGCCGTTCCTGTGGGCCGGCGGCATGGCCTGGACCCTGTCTGACGACAAGATCCTGCGCGCCCTGGCCGTGCTGGTCGGCGTCACCGTCGCCGGCTTCGGCGCCGTGTTCCTGAAGGGCTCCCTCTGATGCACGCCCCGCAACAAAAACCCAAACCCGGCAAGCCGATCTGGCCGAAGATCCCTGCCCCCTTCGTGCGCGCCATGCTGGCCGGTCACTCGGCCCTGGGCCTGGCGTTCGCCGCGCTGATCTACCTCGTCTGCTTCTCGGGCGCGGTGGCGGTGTTCACCAACGAGTTCAATCGCTGGGAGCAGCCGACCGCCCCCGTGCTGCACAGCGTGACGCCGGCGGCCGTCGGCGCGGCCTTCGACGAGGTGCTGGCCAAGAACCCCAAGGCCCACGACCTCTTCATCCGCATGCCCGAACCCGCCGTGCCGCGCCTGTCGGTGCACGGCGACGACGCCAGGGGCGGCGAGCACACCTGGTTCGCCGACGCCTCAGGCAAGATCGTCGCCGAGCAGCGCACGCCCTTCAGTGAGTTCCAGGCCAAGCTTCACACCGCCCTGCACTTGCCGGGCAGTTGGGGGTTCTTCCTCGTGGGCCTGACGGGCGTGGCCTTGCTGTCGTCGCTTGTCTCGGGCGTGCTGTCGCATCCGCGCGTGTTCAAGGACGCCTTCGCCTTCCGCTGGGGCGGCTCCAAGCGTCTGCAGGAGGCCGACCTGCACAACCGCATCTCGGTGTGGGGCCTGCCCTTCCACGTGGTGGTGTCACTGACCGGCGCGTTCCTGGGCCTGTCCGTCCTGATCGTCGGCGTGCTGGCCATGGTGGTGTTCGACGGCAATCGCGAAAAGGTCTTCGCCCTGTTCAGCGGCCCGGCCGTGGCCGACGACCCGCGCCCGGCCCCGGTGGTCGACGTGGCCAAGGGCCTTTCCGTCCTGCAAGCCAGGCATCCGGAAGCGGGCTTCAACTACATCTTCGTCGAACACCCCGGCGAGACCGGCCAGCACATGAGCATCAACCGCGTCACGCCCGGCAAGCTGTCGCGCGGCGAGATGTTCATCGTCGACGGCAACGCCAGGGTGCTGGGCGAGGCCGGCTTCGAGAGCGGCAATGTCGGCATGGCCATCTATGCCAGCCTGACCCCGCTGCACTTCGGCTGGTTCGGCGGCTGGCCGGTGAAGGTCGCCTACTTCCTGCTGGGCCTGGGCCTCACCGCCGTGACCGCCAGCGGCGTGGCCATCTGGCTGGCCCGCCGGCGCGACAAGGGCCGCCCGGCCCCGCGCTGGGAGCGGGTCTGGGTCGCCTTCTGCTGGAGTCAGCCGCTGGGCTACGGCGTCGCGGCCATGGTCGCCCTGCTGGCCCAGGGCGTGCCGCCCGTGGCGGTGTGGGGCGGGGTCACCCTGCTGGCCAGCGCGAGCGCCTTCCTGTGGACTCCGCAGGTGATCTCGATCCGCCTGCGCCTGGCCTCGGCCGTCAGCCTGGTCCTCGTGGCCCTGGTGCATCTTGGCCTCAATACCGGCCGCTCGGTCGATCCGGTCGCCTGGATCATGGACGTGTCCCTGGTGCTGGGCGCCGTGCTGCTGGCGGCGTCGGTCAAGCTGACCAAGACGCCCGCCGCGGCCTGATCGCTTCGCCCGGAAACGACGAAGGCCCGCCGGCGACGGCGGGCCTTTTTCGTTGGCTGTGAAAGCCCCTCCTTCAACGCTTGAGCGACGCGGCAAGACCGGCTAAGCACGACCTCCACGGTCGCTCGCGACCCGTGCGGGCGTAGTTCAGAGGTAGAACGTCAGCTTCCCAAGCTGAATGTCAGGGGTTCGATTCCCCTCGCCCGCTCCAATCTCCTCCCCCATCCCGAAACGTTGACGCCCGCCCGCGCGCGGCGCACGCTGACCGTCAAACGGACGTTCGGGAGGAGAACGCGATGGCCGACGGCGAGGATCATCCCCGCGCGCGCTTCCACGCCATGACCGAGGGCACGGCCGAGGACTGGGGCATCATCGCCCAGGCGGCCGGCGAGTACGGGCGCGAGCTGCCCGACCGGCTGATCAAGCATCTTCAGCTGCTGCAAGGCGACTGCGGGGGCTTCGCGGTAGACCGGCTGGAGCACAGCCTGCAGACCGCCACCCGGGCCCACCTGGCCGGCGAGGACGAGGAATACGTCGTCTGCGCCCTGCTCCACGACATCGGCGACATCCTGGGCCCGCGCAACCACGCCGACATCGCCGCCGCCATCGTCCAGCCCTTCGTGTCGGAGGCCAACCACTGGATGGTGGCCAATCACGCGATCTTCCAGGGCTACTACTTCTTCCATCACCTGGGCCTGGACCGCGACATGCGCGAGGCCTTCAGGGGCCATCCGCACTTCGAGCGCACGGCCAAGTTCTGCCATCAGTACGACCAGCCGGCCTTCGATCCCGCCTACGAGACCCTGCCGCTGGAGGCCTTCGAGCCGATGCTCCGGCGCGTGATGAGCACGCCGAAGCGATCGATCTACCTGCGAGCCACGGAAGGCTGAGCGCGTCCTACTGGACTCGCTCGACCTTGATCCCGCGCTTGTCCAGCAGCGCCTGGACGCTGTCGGGACCGACGAGGTGGCCCGCGCCGACGGCGACGAAGCTGACGCCCTTGCCGTCGAGCTTGGTCTTCAGCTGATCGGCCCAGGCGGTGTTCCGGCCGAGGATCAAGGTGTTGTAGAGCGGCTTGTACTTGGTGCGCATCTCGGTGACGAACTGGCCTTCCAGGGCCTTCACGTCGCCGTCGGCCCAGGCCTTGACCATGGCGTCGAGCTTGGCCGGGCCTTCGTCGACCTCGTCGAGCGTCGACTTCAGCAGCAGCACCTCGTCGGCGGCCGGCAGGTCGGCGAAGAAGCGGATCTGCTGCTCGGCGGTCTCGAGCTGGCCCAGGCCCTTGCCGTCGGCCTTGAGCTCGGCGGTCAGCACCTGCTCGACGCCCTTCTTGGGATCGAAGCCGGCCTTGAGCATCGGGGCCATGGCCAGGGTGATGGCCGCCATCCAGGGACGGAAGGCCTCCAGCGCCGCGGACGGCATGCCCATCTCCTGGCCGTAGGTCTTGGTCTTCTCCCAGTCGGCGGCCGCCAGCTTCTTCGACAGCGGCGTGGCCTGGTCGATGCCGTACTTGACGATCAGCGGCTGCATGACGGCCATGTCGGTGGCGCCCAGCACCTCCACCACCAGCTCGTCGCTGGACTTCAGGGCCGCGTCCAGCTTGGGCGAGCGCCACTGGGTCTCGGGGCGCAGCACGTGGACGGTGCCGAAGAGATAGATGGTCGAGTCGTGGTCCTGGATCTTCCACAGCGCCGGATCGGCCAGGGACGGCGTGGCCGCGCCCAGGGCGAGGACGGAAACCAGGCCGACGACGACGCGGCGGGCGGCTTTGACGGACGAACGAAGCATGCGGATCCTCTCGGGTGAAATCGGTTCGGAAAAGGTTGGGCGGGCGGCTAGTCGACGAAGCCCCGTCGCCAGGCCACGATCATCGAGATCAGCAGGTAGGCGATCATGTTGACGTTGACCGCGTCCCACAGCGTCAGCGGCGGCAGCAGGGAAAGCTTCTCGCCGGCCGCCCACAGGAACAGCAGCCCCTGCAGCAGGACGTAGGAGACGGCGGCCGTCTCGGCCATGGTCCGGCGCATCAGTTCGTCGCTGCGCACCCACAGGCTGATGTTGCCGGCGGTCTGCACCAGGAACAGGGCGATCAGGCCGGTCATCACCGCCGAGGCCAGCAGCGGCGACAGCGGCACGAACAGGGCCCCGGCCAGCGGCGGGGCGGCCAGCATGCCGGCGGCCAGCACCAGCACCCCGCCCTGCCCGGCATAGAAGCCGGCCTGGGCGGGCGTGGCGGCCTTCGGCGCCTCGTCGCCGTTGATCCGGCGGCCCAGCGCCTTGCGGCTGAGGCTGACGGCCATGGTCACCAGGCCCACCGCCGCCAGGAAAGCCGCCAGGCCCAGCGAGACCACGTCGCTGGTGGAGAATTCCAGGCCGTGCCAGTAGCCCTGGCGCTTCAGCCACATCAGGGCCCGGCCGGCGAAGAAGCCGACCGGCGCGCCGACGGCCATCAGGATCAGCGCCCGGCGCGCCCGGGGCGACAGCTTCTGGGCGTTGGAAGCGACGCTCATCTCAGTCCTCGTCCTGGAAAATGGCTTCTATGGGCTGGCCGAACAGACGGGCGATCTTGAAGGCCAGCGGCAGGCTGGGATCGTACTTGCCGGTCTCCAGCGCGTTGATGGTCTGGCGCGAGACGTCGAGCCGCTGGGCCAGGTCGGCCTGGCTCCAGTCGCGTTCGGCGCGCAGCACCTTGAGGCGGTTCTTCATCCTGACCTCAGCGCCGCGCCAGCCACCAGCCGGCCCAGAACAGGCCGTAGCCGACCAGCTGGAAGCCGCCGAGCAAGGCCATGCCGAACACCACCGCCTGGGGGGTGCTCATGCCGACGGGCAGCAGGACCTCGGCGATTCTGGGCATGGTGTGAAGCAGGATGAAGGGTACGGCCGCCAGGGCCAGGCCTGCCGTGCCGCCCCAGTACCAGGACCATTTATGCGCCTCACGCGCGGCCTCGTCGGCAACACGCCACCAACGGACGCACAACCAGAACGCCAGAACCATGGCCGCGACGACGCCCAGGGCGACGGCGACCAGAGCATAGACGGCGAACTCCGGCCGCACGCGGCCGACATCCCCCAGAACGCCCGCCAGCACACCCACGAACAGGGCCACGCCGAGCGAAGCCCAGAACGTGACCACCAGCCGTCGCCGCGCCAGTTGCTGCCCCGCCATGCCAAGTACCCCCGTCAAAATGACAAGGACCATTGACATCAAAGCCCAGGATCATGTCAAGGACCCTGGACAAAATTCTCGCGCAGAGCGTGAAGTACGCGCGCCCGCTCTCAAGCCGCGATGCGGCCGCTGCGCCAGTGCAGCGGCGCCGGGGCGGCGACGCCCAGGGCCTTGGCCAGCCAGTGGGCCTTGGGGTCGGCGTGGATCAGCCAGCCGTATTGCGAGAAGCGGTCGCCGTAGTCGTCCCAGCGGATCACCCGCCCGTCGGCGTCGAGGCGCCACACCGCCTTGTCGCAGCCGGGGATGCGCTCGGCGCGCTCCCAGGCGGCCACCCGCTGGCTGTGGGTCGAGAACGGACCGGAGAAGAGGCGGTTCATGACGCAAGGCTCCCGTCGACGCGGCGCGGATCCGAAGAACGAATCTGCGTGTAATCGCAACAACACGACACTAGCTCTTGGTGACAGTTAACGCAGCTAACACCACATGTAGTGCGACGCCATGCCGCGCGACAGCTTGAACATGTTCAGCGACTTGCGCTTTGCGCGACTCAGGACGGGGTAAGCGGTCGCCGCCTCGCGTCCAGCGCCACGTGCACGTCGGCCCGTTCCGGCAGGTCCTTGGCGCACCAGGCGGTCAGGCGTTCGTAGTGGTCGAGGAAGCGCTCCAGGGCCGCCGGATCCAGGCCGCCGCGCTGGCCCCGCGCCGCCAGCCGCGCTTGCAGCTTGGCCTCCTGCTGGCGTCGCCAGGCGCGCACCGTGGCGAAGTCGGGCGCGGTCAGCACCGCCAGCCAGTCGATCCGGCCGAAGAGTTCGCGGTAAGGACCGGCCAGGGCCGCGTCGATGTAGCCGCGCCAAGCGCCGTCCGGGTCTTCGTCGCGTTCCAGGACGTTGATTGGCGCGGCCAGGGCCTCGCCCCCCTGCGGCCGCGCGCCCAGGCACCAGCCTTCCAGCAGCACCACGTCGGCGGGACCGTCGAACACCGGCCAGGCCTCGCGCGGGACGCGGTCGTCGGCGGCCTTGTCGAAGCGCGGCAGAGCGACCGGCCCCTGCCCCGCCAGAGCGTCGAGCACCGACAGGCCCAGGGCGACGTCGTGGGTGCCCGGCGGTCCGCGCGTGGCCAGCAGCGGATGGACGTCGCGCACCAGGGCCTGGCGCTCGGCCCGGGTCAGGTAGAGATCGTCCAGCGACAGGACCGCCACCTTCAGCCCGTCGGCCTCGAGCAGCCGGGCGACCGCCGCCACCAGGGTCGACTTGCCCGCTCCTTGCGGTCCCGAGAGGCCGGCGACGAAGCCCGGCCGGCCATGGGCGCGGACGGCCTCGATCAGCCGCTCGGCCAGGGGGCGGTGCAGGACGTGGAAGGTCTCGACGAAGCCGGCGTCCAGGCGCTCGTCACGCATGAAGTCAGGCAGCCAGGCGGGATCGGGCGCGTTCATGACCCGACCATGCACCGGTTCGTGCGGCTACTGCACCCGCCGCACGCGATAGCCGCGGGCCTTCATCAGGGACGGCAGGCCGTCGGGCCCGGCCATGTGCAGCGCGCCGACCGTGACCAGTTCGACGCCGGAGCCGGCCATCTCGCGGTCCAGCACCTGAGCCCAGGCCAGGTTGCGGCGCTTGAGCAGGGCCTCGTAGAGCTGGGGCCGGTCGCGGCGCATGCCCTCGACCAGCACCGCGCCCAGGCGGTCGACATCGCCCTTCAGCCAGGCCTGCTGCAAATCAACGCCCCGGCGCGGCGGCGCGACCTGCTCGGCGGCGACGTCGTCGAGATACTGCACCTCGACCGTCTCGGGCAGGTCGGCGAACAGCCGCAGCTGCTGCTCGAAGCTCTCGAAGGCCAGGACCGGCTTTTCGGCCCGCACGGCCTGACGGGTGACGCTTGCGTCGGCGCCGTCCTGCACCGAGCCGCCCTCCTCCGCCATCGGCAGCACCGACAGCATCATCGCCGCCGCCCAGGGCCGCAGGCGGTCGACGCGGTCCAGGCTGGCGCCGCGGCTGTCGAGCGCCGCGCGCAGGCTGGCCACGGTGCGCGGCGGCAGCTTCTCGGTCAGGGAACGGTCGAGATCGACGCCGTAGCGGTCGACCAGCGCCTTCACGGCGGCAGGATCGGCGTCGACGCGGGTCTCGAACCACAGCTTGTCGGCGCGGGCATAGGCGCGGTCGAAGGCCGGGGTGCGCCAGCGCACGTCGGGCGACAGCACGTGCATCGAGCCGAACAGGTAGATGCGGGAGTCGCCGTCGCTGACCTCCCACATGGCCGGGGCCGCGCGGGCGACGCCCGACAGACCCGCCAGCGCGACGACGGCCGCCGCCGCGCCCCTAACCCAAGCCAGAACCATACGCCGTCCCCGACAAAAACACGGGGACCACGCTAGGCGAGAGCGCGTTAACCGGGCGAGCGCAAAGCGCCGCGGCCTAACGCCACGCCTTGAAGTGCTTCGAAAGCTTCAGGCCCTGGCGCTGGTAGTGCGAACCGCCCTCGCCATAGAGGCGCGCGGGGCGCTCGGTGAGGGGCTCGTAGACCAGGCGGGCGACGGTCTGGCCGTCTTCCAGCAGGAACGGCGTCTCGTGGCTGCGCACTTCGAGCACGCCCTTGGAGCCGACGGCGCCGGCCTCCTCGGTGCCGAAGCCCGGGTCGAAGAAGCCAGCGTAGTGCACGCGGAACTCGCCGACCGACGGATCGATCGGAGTCATCTCGGCCGCTTCCATGACCGGGATCTCGACGTCGTCCTTGGAGGCCAGGATGTAGAACTCGCCCGGATCCAGCAGCAGTTCGCCGTGGCGGGTCTCCAGCGGCTCCCAGAAGTCGCGCGGGTCGTGACCGTCCTCGTGGTCGAGGTCGACGACGCCGGCGTGGCGACGGCCACGGAAGCCGACGATGCCGGTGTCGCCCGGGGTCAGGTCGACGCCGACGCTGCGGATGGCCAGCTTGACCGGGTCGCCGCGCTTGAGGCGCAGCTGGTTCAGGCGCGTGCCGGCGCGGACCAGCACCGAGAAGGTCTGCGGCGCGATCTCGATATAGAGCGGCCCCTCATAGCCGGCCTCGATGTCGTCGAAGGCCTTGGAGTGGTCGCTCAGCAGGCGGACGAAGACGTCGACCCGGCCCGTGGAGCTCTTGGGATTGCCACGCGCGGCGACATTGGCCGGCAGCGCCAGGCGCTCCTGGATCTCGGCGATGTAGACGCAGCCCTTCTCCAGCACCGCGCCCTTCGACAGGTCCAGCTCGTGCATGGCCACGTCCTTGAGGCGGTCGGGCACGCGGCGCGAGACGCCCGGCAGGAACGAGGCGCGCACGCGCCAGCAGCGCACGCCCAGGCGCAGGTCGAGGCTGGCCGGCTGGACCTGGTCGCGGTCGAACGGGGTCTGCGAGGTGATCGCCTCCTGGGCGATCAGGGACTCGATGGTCTGGCAGGGCAGAATCCCTGCGGCGTGGGCGTCGGTCATCGCCGGCACACTCTCTAAACCGCCGCCGTGAGGCAAGCGCGCGATGGGAGCCGCCGCGAGAATCTGGAGGCCCTCAGCCCTGCCGGAGCAGTTCGTCGAGATGCAAGGCGCCGGCCATGGCCCCGTCCTCGTCCCGAAAGACCGGCGCCAGGCCCTGCGCGGCGGCGGCGTAGGCCGGATCCTCCAGCACGGCCCTCAGCGCCGCGGCCGCGCCGCCGCGCTCGTAACGGTCGGGCCGAAGCCTGCGGCCGACGCCCAGCCGCCTCACTCGCCGGGCGTTGTCGTGCTGGTCGCCCAGGAACGGCGTCACCAGTTGGGGGCGTCCCGACCGCAGGGCCTGGGCGGTCGTGCCGATCCCGCCGTGATGGACGATGGCCGCGGCGCGGGGGAAGACCAGCGAATGGGGAGCGTAGGAACCGACGAACACGTCGCCTCCCCCCGTTCCCGCACCCGCCAACCGCTCGGCCTCCTCGGCGCCGGCCAGCAGCAGCGCCCGGCGACCGAGCACGCGCGCCGCCTCTAGGCTGGCGCGATAGAAGTCGCCCGGCGCATGCACCGCGAAACTGCCCAGCGAGAACACGATCGGCGCCGGCCCCGCGTCGAGAAAGGCCGCCAGCGCGGGATCCAGCGCGGACTGCCCCCCGGCCTCGCTGTCGTAGGACGGAAAGCCGACGAGGGTCAGGCCGGGCGGGTGGTCGGGCTGCACGAGCCCGAAGACAGGCGAGTAGAGGCCGAGCACCGGCGCACCGTCGCCGTGGCCGCAATCGAACATGGCGTCGGCGCCCGCATGGGCGACGCCGAGCCTGCGGCCCAGATCCCGCAGGGGCTTCAGCGAGGCGGCGATCCGCCCGCGCACCAGTGCGCGGACGAACCGGTTCCATCCGATCGCCGCGGCCGAGCGCGGCGTGAAGACATAGGGCGCCGGCCCGGTCTCGGACGGATCGGTCGCCGACTGCATGAAGATCGGAGCCAGGGCCACGCGAACCAGCGGCAAGCCGAGCGCCCGGGCCGCCGGCGCCGCGCCGAAGACGATGTTGTGCGCCACCACCATGTCGGCCCCCAGCGCCGCCGCGCGGACATCCTCGTAGGTCTCCGACAGGAAGGGCATCTGCAGGTCGCGCAGCAGGAAATCGGGGTCGCGGCTCATCCGCTCGAACACGTCGGCTATATCGAGACCCAGGCGCTCCTGGATCTGCCGGGTGCTGGGCCGCAGCGGGGCGAAAGCCAGGCCCTCGGCCTCGACCTTGGCGCGATGGTCCTCGTGGGTGGCCAGCAGAGGCGCATGGCCAAGACCTTTCAGGGCGAGCGCCAGGCCCAGGAACGGATGCAGATCGCCTAGCGAGCCCGTCGTCGCCAGCACGATCCGTCGCCCCGCCGCCATCCTCGCCCCCGCGCGCCGCTCCGCCGGATGGGAACCGCAACCGGCGCGCCGAGGCAAGGCCCGTCACCCCCGCCAGGCGACCTTTGCCGCCCCGGCGCTCGCCCGACGCGCTCGGACCGTGACGAAGCAGTGAAAGATCGCCTATACCCACCGCGATTGCGTCGGCGGTAAGTTGCCGGCGCGGGCCTTTTCGTCGTCGGGAGTACGCCGTGTCCGAAGATCCGAAGAACTGGGACGTCGCCACCAAGCTGATCCGTGGAGGGCTGGCCCGTTCGCCGTTCATGGAGACCGCCGAGGCGCTCTACCTGACCCAGGGCTTCACCTACGACAGCGCCGAGGGCGCCGACCGCCGGTTCTCGGGCGAGGACCCGGGCTTCGTCTATTCGCGGTTCAACAATCCGACCGTGAAGATGTTCGAGGACCGCCTGGCCCTGCTGGAGGGCGCCGAGGTCTGCCGCGCCACCGCCACCGGCATGGCCGCCGTCCACTCGGCGCTGATGGGCCTAGTGCGCGCCGGCGACCACGTGGTGGCCGGCAACGCCCTGTTCGGCTCGTGCCGCTGGCTGGTCGCCGAGTGGCTGCCGCGCTTCGGCGTCGAGACCACCTTCGTCGACGCCACCGACATCGAGGCCTGGGAAGCAGCGATCAAGCCCAACACCAAGGCCGTTCTGATCGAGACGCCCTCGAACCCGGTGCTGGCGATCACCGACATCCGCGCCGTCTCCGAACTGGCCCACGCCGTCGGCGCCAAGGTCATCGTCGACAACGTGTTCGCCACCCCGATCTTCCAGCAGCCGCTGGAGCTGGGCGCCGACGTCGTCGTCTACTCGGCCACCAAGCACATCGACGGCCAGGGCCGGGTGCTGGGCGGGGCGATCCTGACCACCGAGGCGATCAACGAGGAATTCTATCGCGACAGCATGCGCCACACCGGCCCTTCGCTGTCGCCGTTCAACGCCTGGGTGATGCTCAAGGGCCTGGAGACGCTGGACCTGCGCGTGCGTCGCCAGACCGACACCGCCGCCGCCCTGGCCGACGTCATGGCCGAGCACAAGAAGGTGACGCGGGTGCTCTACCCGTTCCGCACCGACCATCCGGGCTACGAGGTCGCCAAGAAGCAGATGACCGGCGCCGGCACCGTGATCGCGCTGGACCTCGGCTCGCGCGAGGCGGCGTTCAAGTTCCTGAACGCGCTGGAGATCGTCGACATCTCCAACAACCTGGGCGACGCCAAGTCGATGGCCACCCACCCGCCGACCACGACCCATCGCTCCGTTCCGGAAGAGATGCGCCCCCTGCTGGGCGTCACCGAGGGCGGCGTGCGCCTGTCCGTGGGCCTGGAAAGCCTGTCCGACCTGACGCGAGACGTGACCCGTGCGCTCGACCAGGCGTGAGTCCAGCCCGCCGCTGAAGCGGATCCGTCGGCGCCGCGGCCCCGACACCGGCATCTATGAGGCCCGCACGCGCGACATCGTCGTGCGGGTCGCGCCCTGCTATCTGGCCGAGGAGTCCTCTCCCGAGCAGGGCCTGTACCTGTGGGCCTACACAGTCGAGATCGAGAACCACGGCGTCGAGACCGTGCACCTGGTCGCGCGCTGGTGGAAGGTCACCGACGCGATGAACCGCAGCAACGAGGTCGAGGGCTCGGGCGTGGTCGGCGAGCAGCCGGAACTGAAACCGCGCGAGGCCTTCCGTTACGTCTCCAACTGCCCGCTGCCGACGGCCTCGGGCACCATGGTCGGCCGCTACCAGATGGTCACCGAGGCCGGCGAGGCGTTCGACGCGCAGATCCCCGAGTTCTCGCTGCACCTGCCCGGCGCCTCGCGCCGGGTGAACTGACGGCACGATCGCGTTTCCGAAAACGCAACCTTGAGATAGTACGTCATCGTTCGCGAACCTGCGGGGGAACCGAGCGATGACGTCCTACACCATCCAGATCTGGAACCAGTCCCAGGCCGCCAAGAGCTACGTGCTCTTCCTGCGGCAGCCGGAACTCACCGCCAACGGGGGCTCGCCCCAGGCCTACACCAACGCCTGGGCGACCTTTCCCGGCGTCACCAACGGCGGCTTCGACCGCATCACCTTCGACGAGACCGTCTACGCCTACTGGAGCCATCCGCCGGTGGGCGGCCAGATGCTCAGCGGCGGCGTGATGCAGGTCAGCGCCCAGACCCAGGACACGGTCGCCTTCAGCGGCGGCTCGCCAACCGGCTTCACCACGCTCACCAGCCCGGGCACGGCCCAGCCCGGGTCGTTCGCGATCGTCACGGGCTCGGACTTCACGCCGGCCAGCGGCTACGTGCTGGGCATGGCCCGCATCGCCGGCACGCCGATCCCCGTGCCCACGACGACCTTCCCCGCCCTGCCGAACACGATCACCAACATCAGGCCGATCCACACCTACTATGTCGCCGAGGGGGCCTATGCGCCCGGCGAGGTGATCGACGCGGCCCAGCTCACCGCCAGCGCTGAGATCGACTTCACCGGAAGGCCCCAGACCACCGCCACGGTCATCCAGCAGGCGAACGGAACCTTCTCGGTGACCTACAGCTGACGGCTGCGCCGAACGGCGCCGTTGCCAAGTAACAATGTTACGCGTTTACTTCCCCCAGCGGCGCGAGACCGCGAACACATAGGGAGGTTGCGGCGTGGCCGACTACGAGCTCACCCTCATCAACCAGAGCGACGACGTCCAGAACTCGACGGTCGTGGTGTTTCAGAAGGCCCCGACCAGGCCGGTGAGCCTGGCGCGGTCGATCCCGCCGGGCGGCTCGTCGAAGATCAGCTTCAACAATCTCGAACCCAGCGCCCAGGCCTATCTGGTGCTGGGCGAGCGGCCGCACCTCGACAGCGGCGGCCCGCCGGCCGGCTCGGTGCGGCTGGATCTGGACCTGACGCACGAATACGTCATCCGACGGCCGGAAGGACGGCACTGACGGGGAAGACCCCCTCAGTCGCTTCGCGACAGCTCCCCCAAAAGGGGAGCATCTTTCGCTCGGCGCCCGCCGAGATCCTCCCCCTCTGGGGGAGGTGGCCCGAAGGGCCGGAGGGGGGACGTTTTCAGCTTTCTAGGCGCGGGGAAGTTCGCAATCACTCCCCCCACCGATCGCTGCGCGATCGCCTCCCCCACAGGGGGAGGTTCCTCGTGCCTTAGGCCTCGCCGTTCGGCTCCAGCGCGTAGACGCGCGAGCAGTATTCGCAGGTCACGTGGATCTTGCCGTCCGGCTCGATCATCTCGGCCTTCTCTTCGGGCGAGAAGGATTGCAGCACCACGCCGATCCGCTCTTCCGAACAACGGCAGAAGGCGCGCAGCGGCTTCTCGTCGATCAGGCGTACGCCGTCCTCGTTGAACAGGCGCCACAGCAGGGTGGTGGTCGGCACGGTCGGGTCGATCAGTTCGTCCTCGCCCGTGGTCTCGAACAGCGCCTGGGCGTGGTTCCAGGCTTCCTTGGTCTCGCCGCGCGTCTCGTCGCCGGCGATGGTCTGGATCAGGATGCCGCCGGCGCGCCAGGTCAGGCCCTCGCCGGTGTCGACCTGGCCGACGGCCAGGCGCACGCGGGTCGGGATCTGCTCGGACTGCATGAAGTATTGCTCGGCGCACAGGGCCAGACTCTCGCCCTCGATGGCGGTGACGCCCTGGTAGCGCTCCATGTCCTGGCCCTGGTCGAGGGTCATGATGAACACGCCGCCGCCCAGCAGGGTCTTGGCGCCGGGACGCGCGAAGCCCTCCGAGACGGCCGCGACCTCGTCGGGGTCGAACCGGCAATAGCCGCGCAGGCCGCCGGTGGTGTCGTAGTCGACAACCACGTAGCGCACCGGGCCGTCGCCCTGGGCCTGGACGATCAGGCGGCCCTCGAATTTCAGGCTCGAGCCGACCAGGGCGGCCAGCGCGCAGGCCTCGCCCAGCAGGTTGGCCACGGGCTCGGGATAGGAATGGCGGGTCAGCACCTCGTTGACCGCCTCGCCCAGCCGCACCACGCGGCCGCGCACGGGCAGGCCTTCGATCTGGAAGGCGGAAACGAGGTCGTCGGACAGGATCTGGGGGGCGGCGTCGGTCATGGGGCGGTTAGATAGGCGCTTCCACGAAAAATGCGAGGGGGGCGCCTGTTTGGAGGAACCTCCCCCCGTGGGGGAGGTGATCGCAAAGCGATCGGTGGGGGGAGTGTTCGGGAAGCCAGCCACCGCCCCGGAAGCTGAAAAACGTCCCCCCACCGGCCTTCGGCCGCCTCCCCCAGAGGGGGAGGGTCTTACCCTTACTTCTTCGCCAGGTAATCCAGGGCCATGAACACCTCGGCCTTCACGCCGGTCTCCAGCACCGCCTCGTCGATGTCGAAATAGGGCGAGTGGTTGGCTGGCGCGCCGGCGGCGGGGACGTCGACCTTGCGGCCGCCCAGCTGGACAAACACCGCCGGGATCTTCTGGCCGTAGAGCGAGAAGTCCTCGGCGCCGGTGACCAGGGCGGCCTGGTCGTCGACCTTGCCGGGCGAGGCCTTCTCCAGCGAGGCCTTCACCCACTTCGACAGGGCCGCGTCGTTCCAGGTGACCGGATAGGGCTGGGTGAACACCGCCTCGGCCTTGGCGCCGTAACGGTCGCCGATGGCGGTTACGGCCTTCTGGGTCTTGGCGATCACCTCGGCCTTACGCTCGGGCGTGAAGGTGCGCAGGGTGCCGCTCATCACCAGGTCTTCGGGGATGATGTTGTTGCGCACGCCCATGTTGATGGTGGCGATGGTCAGCACCGTCGGCGAGGTCCCGACATCGATCTGGCGGGCGGCGATCTGGTTCAGGGCCTGGACGATGTCGGCCGAGATGCTGGCCATGTCGATGCCGGCCCAGGGCCGCGCGCCGTGGGTCTGCTTGCCCTTGACGGTAATGGTGAGGCGGTCGGCGCCGGCGTAGAAGCCTTCGGGGCGGTAGTTCAGGGCGTGGGCGTCGCCGGGGCCGATATGCAGGCCGAAGATGGCGTCGACCTTGGGATTGTCGAGCGCGCCGTCGGCGATCATCAGCTTGGCGCCGCCCTCGTCGCCGGCCTGGGGCCCCTCTTCGGCCGGCTGGAAGACGAAGACCACCGTGCCGGCGATGTCGTTCTTCATGCCCGCCAGCACGGTCGCGGCGCCCAGCAGCATGGCCACGTGGGTGTCGTGGCCGCAGGCGTGCATCACCGGGACGGTCTTGCCCTCCCAGGTGGCGGTGGCCTTGGACGCGAACGGCAGGCCGGTCTTTTCCAGCACCGGCAGGGCGTCCATGTCGGCGCGCAGGGCCACGACCTTGCCGGGCTTGCCGCCCTTCAGCACGCCCACGACGCCGGTCTTGCCGACGCCCTCGCGGACCTCCAGGCCCAGGGCCTTCAGCTCCTTGGCCACCAGGGCGGCGGTGCGGACTTCCTGGTTGCCCAGCTCGGGATGCTCGTGGACGTCGCGCCGCCAGGCCACGACCTTGGGCTGGGCCGCCTTGGCCGCCGCCTCGACCTTCGCCGCGGAGGGCGCGGCCAGCGCGGGGACGGACATGGCGCTCGCCGCCATCAGGGCCAGTACCGAAACCTTCGCGCGCACGCCCATTCCCGACTCCTTGAGAAGACTTTGCGGGCGAGCTTGGCGGTTCCTGGGACCGGGTCAAGGGCGGCGGCGCTTTACCTAAGGAACGGCTTTGCAGAACCGTCGTGAAGACTAAGCTTCGTCCATGACCGAGCCTGCATCCGACTCCCCAACCTTCGACTCGAAAGACGACGGCGAGGCGCTGGATCCCAGTTCCGGCGTCATTCGCCCCCGCCACGCCGCCACACTGATCGTGGTGCGCGACGACGGCCCCGCCCCGCGGGTGCTGATGGGCCGGCGAAGCCGCGGCCACGCCTTCATGGCCAGCAAGTGGGTGTTTCCGGGCGGCCGGGTCGATCGCGGCGACTATGGCGCGCCGTCGGCCACGGAGCTGGATCCCGAGGTCGCCGCGCGGCTGGCCGCCGAGCCTCGCCACCCTTCCCCCGCCCGCCTGGCTCGCGCCCTGGCCCTGGCGGCCGTGCGCGAGACCTTCGAGGAGACCGGCCTGCTGCTGGCCAAGGCCGCGCCGGCGCGGCCCGGAGCCGGCGCCTGGCGGCCGTTCCTGGCCCAGGGCGCCCTGCCCGACCTGTCGCCGCTGAGCTTCGTGGCCCGCGCCATCACCCCGCCCTATCGCCCGCGCCGCTTCGACGCCCGCTTCTTCATGGCCCCGGCCAGCGCCCTGCTGAGCCTGGAACGCCAGCCCGACTGCGGCGAGCTGGACGAAATCGCCTGGGTGACCTTCGAAGAGACCCGCGACCTTGATCTGCCCAGCATCACCCGCATGGTGCTGCGCGAGACGGCCCAGCGCCTGAAGGACCCCGGCCGCCCCGCCCCGTTCATGCGCTTCCTGCGCGGCAACGCCGTGATGACGGAGCTTTAGGCCATGCTCGCCCTCATCCTCGCCTTGCAGGCCGCGCCGGCGCCGGCCATCGACCAGGCCGCCTTCCTGGCCGGCTGCTGGAAGCAGGAGCGCCCGAACGGCGTCGTCGAGGAGCAGTGGCTGGCGCCCGGCGGCGGCCTGATGCTGGGCATGAGCCGCACGGTGCGCGACGGCACGGTCCGCACCTACGAGTTCACGCGGATCCAGGAGGCCGACGGTCGACTCACCTTCTTCGCCATGCCCTCGGGCCAGGCGCCGGCCGCCTTTCCGCTGAAGAGCGCTGGGCCGGGCGAGCTGGTGTTCGAGAATCCCGGCCACGACTTCCCCCAGCGCGTGATCTACAAAAGCCAAGGCGTGGACGGCCTGCTGGGCCGGATCGAGGGCGAAATCGGCGGCCAGGCGCGGTCCGTGGATTTCCCCTACAAACGATGTTCAGGCGCCGATTGACTTTGGCCCGTTCATGAGTATGTTCCGCGCCTCTCATTTCGACCGCGCGGGGACCTGCGCGACCACCGCAGGGATTCGACCATGGCCAAACCGGCTTCGATCAAGATCCGCCTGAATTCGACGGCGGACACCGGCTTCTTCTACGTCACCAAGAAGAACGCCCGCACCAAGACCGAGAAGATGGTGCTGAAGAAGTACGACCCGGTCGTGCGCAAGCACGTCGAATTCCGCGAAGGCAAGATCAAGTAAGATCGCCTCGTCGCACCGACGATTCTCGAAAACGCCCGGCGGCAACGTCGGGCGTTTTTGTTTTTCCGGTCCCTGGAATAGGTTCATCGCGTGATCGTTCGCCTCGCCCTCGCCTTCTCCGCCATGGCCGCCCTGCCCGCCTGCGCCCAGCCGGCGCCGGTGCAGAGCTACGAGGTGGTCCGCACCTATCCCCACGACCGCCAGGCCTTTACCGAGGGCCTCTTGGTGCGCGACGGCCAGCTCTATGAGAGCACGGGCCTGGAAGGCCGCTCGTGGGTGCGCAAGGTGGATCTGGAAACCGGCGCGGTGCGGCAGCAGGCGGACCTCGATCCCAAGTATTTCGGCGAGGGAATCGTCGACTGGGGCGACGAGATCGTCCAGCTGACCTGGCAGAACGGGATCGGCTTCGTGCGCGACCGGGCGACCTTCGCCGTCAAGTCGACCTTCAGCTACACCGGCGAGGGCTGGGCCCTGACCAAGGACGACCGCCGCATCATCATGAGCGACGGCACCGCCGAGCTGCGGTTCCTGGATCCCAAGACCCTGAAGGAAACCGGCCGGGTGAAGGTGACCGACGATGGTCGCCCCGTGGACCAGATCAACGAGCTGGAATTCATCAAGGGCGAGGTCTGGGCCAATGTCTGGCAGACCGACCAGATCATCCGCATCGATCCGAAGACCGGCAAGGTGGTCGGACGGCTGGACCTGTCGGGCCTGCTGACGCCGGAGGAGGCTCGCCGCGCCGACGTGCTGAACGGCATCGCCTACGACGCCAAGGCCGATCGGATCTTCGTTACGGGGAAGTTCTGGCCGTGGCTGTTCGAGATCAAGGTGGCGAAATAGGCGGCGCTCAAGCCGCCTTGCAGACCACGGCGTTGCGGCCGGCGGCCTTGGCTTCGTAGACGCCGCTGTCGGCGCGCTTGAGCAGGGCCTCGGGGCTGTCGCCCGCGCCGGTGGTGGCCGAGACGCCGACCGAGATGGTCACCGTCAGCAGTTCCTGGCCGCCGGCCACGCGGAACGGCGAGCCGGCCACATGCATGCGGATGCGCTCGGCGATGCGCACGGCGTCGGCCAGCTGGGTGTCGGGCATGATCACCGTGAACTCCTCGCCGCCGTAGCGGCAAGGCAAGTCGATGGCCCGCACGTTCGAGGCCAGGCGCAGGGCGAACTCGCGCAGCACCTCGTCGCCGACATCGTGGCCGAAGCCGTCGTTGATCTTCTTGAAGTAGTCGATGTCGATCAGCAGGGCCGAGACCGGGTCGCCGCCCATGGTGGCGCGGTTGACCAGGGCCGACAGCTGGCCGGTCATGTAGCGGCGGTTGTGCAGGCCGGTCAGCGGATCGGTGACGGCCAGCTCCAGCGAGTGGTCGAGATTGTTGCGCAGGTAGTCGGTGTAGCGCTTGCGGCGCACCTGGGTGCGGACGCGGGCGGCCAGCTCCTGCGGGTCGATCGGGCGCGGCAGCACGTCGTTGACGCCGATATCCAGCGCCTTGACCATCCGCGGGCGGTCGTCGGGATCCACCACGGCCAGGATCGGCAGGTGACGGGTGCGCTCGCTCGAACGCAGCGTCGCGGCGAAGCGCAGGCCGTCGAAGCCGCGGGCGGCGGCGTTGACGATGACGAGGTCCACCGGCCCGCCGGCGCTGATCTCGGCCTTGGCCAGGTCGGTCTCGATCACAGGACGGTGCTCGACCGCCAGTTCGGAGGCGACGCGCTGGGCCTGGCGTTCGTTGTCGTCGACGATCAGCACCCGGCCGCCGATGCCGTCCAGGCGGGCGGCGGCGCCGGCGATCACGCCGATGCGGCGGCCCGAGGCCTCGCGCTGGCGCAGTTCGTCGATGACCATCTTCAGGCGGGTCAGGCTGCGCACGCGGGCGAACAGCATGACGTCGTCGATGGGTTTCGTCAGAAAGTCGGCGGCGCCCGCCTCCAGGCCCTGGATGCGGTCGGCGCGGCCGTCCAGCGCCGTGACCAGCACCACCGGGATATGGCGGGTGGCGGCGTCTTCCTTGAGCTTGCGGCAGACGGTGAAGCCGTCCATGCCGGGCATCATCACGTCCAGCAGGATGATGTCGGGCAGTTCCTCGGCCGCCTTCGCCAGGGCCGTCGGGCCGTCATAGGCGTAGGAGACCTGATAATATTCGGCCGACAGCTTGGCCTCGAGCAGGCGCACATTGGCCTCGATGTCGTCGACGACGAGGATTCGCGCGCTCACGACCTGTTACCTCTCCAGCAGCCGGCGGATGGTTTCGAGAAAGTGCGACACCGAGATCGGCTTCGAGATGTAGGCCTCGCAGCCGCCCTCGCGAATCCGCTCTTCATCGCCCTTCATCGCAAATGCCGTAACAGCGACCACGGGTATATGTGACAGATCGTCGTCCTCCTTGAGCCACTTGGTCACTTCCAGGCCCGAAATCTCGGGCAGCTGGATGTCCATGAGGATCAAATTCGGGCGGTGTTCACGGGCGATCGACAGCGCCTGCAGTCCCTCACGGGTCTGCAGGGTCTCGTAGCCCTGGGCCTCGAGCAGATCATGAAACAGCTTCATGTTCAGCTCGTTATCCTCGACGATGAGGACCTTCTTCGTCATCCTGACCCCGACCATACGGTCCGTGGCGACACGTGAGGGATTCGCGCCGCTTCTTCATCCTCAGATCGCACGAATATCCTTAAGCCCGCGCTAATCGCGTTTCCAACGACCGATCGCACACAAATGGACGCCCGCTCTCTCGACCTCAAGACCTGCACGCTGGATGCGCACCGTCCGCTCGTCATCGTGGATGTCGACGAAGTGCTGGCCCAGTTCATGGCCGGCTTCGGCGCGTTCATCGGCCGGCACGGCTTCGAGTTGCGCGTCGATCGCTTCGCGCTGTTCCAGAACATCTATCGCCCGGGCGAGACCGAGCACCTGGACCTCATCGCCGGCCGGGCCCTGTTCAACGACTTCTTCCGCGACGGCGGCGAGGATCTGCTGCCGGCCGAGGGCGCGGCCGACGCCCTGGCCGACCTGTCGCTGGACGCCAATGTGGTGATTCTGACCAACGCCCCCGAGCACGGCCGCCAGACCCGCGCCCGCTGGCTGAAGACCCACGGCTTCGACTATCCGCTGATCATCAATTCCGGCCCAAAGGGTCCGTCGGCGGCCGACCTGGCCGGGCGGGTCGAGGGGCCGGCGGTGTTCATCGACGATCTGCTGCCCCAACTCGAATCAGTCGCCGAGTACGCCCCGAGCGTGGGCCGCTTCCAGATGGTGACGGACGAACGCCTGCGCCCCCTGGCCCCCAGCGCGCCCGACCGGCACCGGCGCATCGACCTGTGGCCCGACCTGAAGGTCGCCCTCCGCGAGGCGCTGGCGCTCGACGGGCGATGAAGACCCTCGGATGAAAGCCCTCTGCAGAGACTGTCTGTGGACCGGCGAGCGCAGGGCGCCGCGCTGCCCGTCGTGCGGCTCGCCGCGGACGGTCTTCCATGAAGAGCTGGGCGTCCTGTCGATGGCCCACCTGGACTGCGACGCCTTCTACGCCTCGGTCGAGAAGCGCGACGATCCGAGCCTGCGCGACAAGCCGGTGATCGTCGGCGGCGGCAAGCGGGGCGTGGTCACCACGGCCTGCTACATCGCCCGGATGAGCGGGGCGCGCTCGGCCATGCCGATGTTCAAGGCGCTGCAGCTGTGTCCCGACGCGGTCGTGGTGAAGCCCAACTTCGCCAAATACAAGCACGAGAGCGCGCTGATCATGGCGCGCCTGTCGAACCTGACGCCGTTGGTCCAGCCGCTGTCGCTGGACGAGGCCTGGATCGACCTTGCAGGCACCGAACGCCTGCACGGCGCGCCGCCGGCCGTGATGCTGGCCAAGGTTCAGAGAGAGATCGAGGCCGAGCAGAACCTGACCGTCTCCATCGGCCTGGCCCCCAACAAGTTCCTGGCCAAGATCGCCTCGGAACTGGACAAGCCGCGCGGCTTCTCGGCCATCGGCGCGGCCGAGGCGGTGGCTTTCCTGGCGTCAAAGCCGGTGTCGATCCTGCCAGGCGTGGGCCCGGCCACGGTCTCGACGCTGGCGGGCCTTGGCCTTCGCACCGTCGGCGACATCGCCAACGCCGACCTCAAGACCCTGGCCAGGGAGCTGGGCGCGGGCGGCCTGCGGCTGCATCGCCTGGCCCACGGGCAGGACGCCCGGGCGGTCGATCCCGACAGCGTCCGCAAGACCATCAGCGCCGAGACCACCTTCAACGACGATCTCTTCCGCCGCGAGGACCTGGAAGACCAGTTGTGGCCCCTGTGCGAGAAGGTCGCCCGGCAGGCGCGCCGGGAAGAGGTGGCCGGTCGGGTCGCGACGCTGAAGCTGCGCACGCCCGACTTCAAGATCCACACCCGCCGCCGCACCCTGCCCGTCCCCACCCAGACGGCCCAGACCCTGTTCCAGGTGGCGCGCGAACTGCTGGCCGCCGAGCCGCCGGGCCGGTCCTACCGCCTGATCGGCGCGGGCCTGACCGAATTCGTCCCCGCCGCCGGCGCGGCCGACGACTTCTTCGCCGGCGACGAGCGCCGGGCCCTGAAGAGCGAGACCGCCATCGACGCCCTGCGCGGCAAGTTCGGCCTCAGCGCCGTCGTCACCGGCCGGGCGCTGAAGAGCAAGTAGCCTCCGCCAGCGCCTCGCCCGCCGTCGTTCGCACCGCCGCCGTCAGCCGGTCCAGCAGCCGCGCCGACAGCCGCGAGCGCTGCCAGTAGAGCGTGACCGCGATGGCGTGGCCCGGCGGCAGTTCGACCAGCCGGCCGGAAGCCAGGTGAGGCTGCGCGAGCGTGCGCGGCGTCATCGCCCAGCCCAGGCCGGCCAGGTTCATGTCGAGCATGCCTTGAGTGGCCGGCGTCCAGTGCACCGGGCCTTCGGGGCGTACGCCCAGCGCTTCCTGGGCCCAGCGAGCCTGAAGACCGTCGCGGCGGTCGAAGCGCAGCAACGGCGCATGGCGCAGGCGCTCGGCGCCGAAACCGCCCGGGAAGACCCGCGCCATGAAGGCGGGACTGGCCGTGGCCACGTACTCGATCGCCCCGAGGGGATAGGTCTTGCAGCCGACCACCGGCGCGGGATCGGCGGTGACGGCGGCCAGCACCTCACCGTCGCGCAGGCGCTCGGCGGTGTGAGCCTCGTCGTCCATGACGATGTCGAGCATGGCCCCGGTCTCTTCGGCGAAGCGCGCGGCGGCGAGCGGGAACCAGGTGCTGACGCTGTCGGCGTTGACGGCGATGCGCACCACGGCCGGCCCCTCGGCCAGGTCGGTCAAGCGCGGCAGGTCGGCGATCAGGTCGCCCTCCAGCAGCCGCACCTGCTCCACATGGGCGCAGAGCCGCGCGCCGATGGCGGTGGGCCGGCAGGGCTGCCCGCGGGTCAGCAGCACCGCGCCCAGGCGCTCTTCCAGGCCCTTCACCCGCTGTGAGACGGCCGAAGGGGTGACGCCCAGCGCAGCGGCCGCCTTGTCGAAGGCCCCCTCACGGGCGACAGCCGCCACCGCGGCCAGGGACGCATAGTCCAGCATTAGATCGCCTAATTTTGATTTAGCATCCTTAGTTAGACTACAGCCGTCGCCGCCGCCATCAAGACGGCCATGAGCACCGCCCTCCTCCCCGCCTTTGCAAAAGGCTTCGCCCTGTCCGCCGGTCTGATCGTCGCCATCGGCGCACAGAACATGTTCGTCCTGCGCCAGGGGCTGAAGCGCGAGCACGTGGCGCCGATCGTGCTGTTCTGCGCCCTGGCCGACGCCGCCCTGATCATCGCCGGCGTCAACGGGCTGGGCGCGCTGCTGGCGCTGGTTCCGGGCCTGTCGCTGGCGTTGAGCCTGGGCGGCGCGGCGTTCCTGGCCTGGTACGGGGTCGGCGCCCTGCGGCGGGCGGCCAATCCCGAGGCGCTGGCCCTGGCCGACCAGCCGAGCATCACCCTGGGCGCGGCGCTGGCCGGCACGGCCGCCTTCACCTTCCTGAACCCGCACGTCTATATCGACACGGTGATGCTGATGGGCGCGGTCGGCGCCAGCCTGCCCGTCGCCGAGCGGCCGCTGTTCATGGCCGGCGCGGCCCTGGCCAGCGTCTCCTGGTTCTCGGCCCTGGGCTTCGGCGCCCGCTTCCTCGTCCCGCTGTTCTCCCGCCCCGCCGCCTGGCGCGCGCTCGACCTCGTCATCGGCGCGGTGATGCTGCTGCTGGCCGCCAGCCTGCTGGTCGCGGCGACGGGTCGGTAGGCTGGATCTGCCGTCCCTCCCCAGCCCTTCCTGATCCGCACTTCCCCGCGAAGGCGGGGACCCAAGCCGATTCGGCGGCTCATTCGCCGCCCAGCCCCACCCTGAAATCCAGCTTGGATCCCCGCCTTCGCGGGGATGCTCGGAAAAGAGCCGAGAACCCGATCAGAGAACTCTGCTTGACAGAGTTACTTCGCGATATCACTCTGCACCACAGAGAGCTTTGAAGCTCCATGGAGGATGTGATGGTGCTGACCAAGAACGAAGCGGCCGCGGCGCTGGCCGACATTCAGGAAACCACCCGCCGGGGCGCCACCCTGCGCGGCTACCGCATCGGCGGGCCGATCCTGATGCTGTGGAGCGTGGTCTGGGCCCTGGGCTATCTCGGCATGGGCCTTTTGCCTTCGCACCAGTGGGGCTGGGTCTGGCTGGTGCTCGACACGGTCGGCGCGATCGGCTCCATCCTGCTGGCCCGTCCGGCGGACAAGGCCACGCGGGCCGCCGGCATGAAAAGCCAGGGCAACTCCCTGAAGATGATGGGCGGCATGGCCGTGGCCATCATCTTCGTGATGTCGACCTTCTACGTGCTGCGCCCCACGGATCCGGCGGCCTACCTGGCCTTTCCCGGCCTGATGGTGGGAGCGATCTACGCGGCCGTCGGCGTCTTCGTGGCTGGGCGCTACCTGGGGATCGGCGCGGTGATGTTCGCGCTCACCCTGGTCGGGTTCTACGCCTTCCCCGAGATCCTCGCCTTCTGGATGGCCAGCGCCAGCGTGGCGCTGTTCGTCAGCGGCGTCTGGCTGGCGAGGGCCTGAGCATGGCCCAGGCCGACGACCTGATTCACCAGCCCCTGCGCCTGAAGATCATGGCCGCGCTCTATGCCGAGCGCGACGGCGAGCCGCCCGAGTTCTCGCGCCTGAAGGCGATCACCCAGGCCACCGACGGCAATCTGGGCAGCCACCTGACCGCCCTGGAAAAGGCCGGTTATGTCGAGATCCTGAAAGACCACGTCGGCAAGCGCCCCCGAACCCGCGCCAAGGTCACGGCGGAGGGCGCCAAGGCCTTCAGGGGCCACGTCGCCTACCTGCGGGAACTGGTCGAGGGCATCGACTGACGCGCCCCTGGCGGGAGTTCAACTTCCCGCCGCGTCGCGGCCCTTGCCAGCCTCGCGGATGCTCTCCAGGAACTTCGCGACGCGCTCGGACTTGCAGACCTCGTGGCTCTGTCCCTTGGCTTCCAGGTCCACGCATTGGTGCGCAGCCGCCATCGGCGGGATCATGTCGATCGGTTCGGCGCTGGCGTCGCCCCGGTCGACCACCGCGCCGAGCTTCTTCAGGAAATTGAGTATCCCGCGACGGTTGGCGACCGCCTGGGGCTCCTGCCCTTCCGCGGGCGGCGCGGGCAGAGCGGCCAGCTGCTTGTCGACATCCAGCCGCGCCAGATCGGCCTTGGCCGCGTCGAACTCGCCCAGCTCGCGACGCGCATTGACCACCTTGGCCATCATGCCCAGCCACTGCGGGTCGTCGGGCTTGGCGGGCAAGGCCTCGGCGCCCGCGATGAACGCGCGCTGGTAACGCGCCTTGCGCGCGGGCTCGGCGTCGCTCTGCCAGCTGGCCTGAAGCACCAGCCACAGCGGATCGCCCTCGCCCTTCAGGGCGCGCTCGAGCCAGGCGGCGCGGTAGTAGCTGGTGTCCTCCTGGACCATCCGCCGATAGTCTTCGGAGGCGAGCAGAGCCGGCAGCGCCTTGAGTTCGGCCTTTGAGAACGACTTGTAAACGACGAGACCGTTGCCGGGGCAGGTCGGGATCGGGCGCGGGAATTCCCAGCTGCCATACGGCTTGCCGTCGGGCCGTTGGCCCCAGGTACTGTAGGACATGGTGTCGGTGTAGACGAAGCTTTCGCCGCCGACGGGGCACTTCATCTTCACCGGATAGGGCGTGCCCGCATGGGCCGCGCCGACCAGACCCGCCGCGGCCGCGGCGACCGCGATCAACCAAGACTTCATGACTTCCCTCCCCACTCGGAGGGCGAGACTGGCATTCAAATTGACGCGCGTAAATAGCAAGTCCACGCGCCAGGCCGACTACATCAGCGAACCCTTGCCGCTGGTGACTTCGGTATAGCGGTGCACCCGCACGGCCTGGACGAGGCCAAAGCCGATCATCACCGTCATCATCACGGTGCCGCCGTAGGACAGCATCGGCATGGGCACGCCCACCACCGGCGCCAGGCCCATGACCATGGCCCCGTTGATCAGCACGTAGAGGGCGAAGGTCGCCGTCACGCCCGAGGCCGCCAGGCGTCCGAAGTGGCTGTGGCTGATCGAGGCGATGCGCAGGGCCATGAAGATAACCACGCCGTACAGCGCCAGCACCCACAGGCAGCCGACGAAGCCGAACTCCTCGGCCAGGGTGGCGAAGATGAAGTCGGTCTGCTTTTCCGGCAGGAAGTTCAGCTGGCTCTGCGAGCCGAGGCCAAAGCCCTTGCCCAGCAGGCCGCCGGAGCCCAGGGCGATCTTCGACTGGTAGATGTGGTAGCCCGAGCCCGACTGGTCGGCCTCGGGATTGAGGAAGGTCAGCACCCGCTTGCGCTGGTAGTCGTGCAGCACGAACAGCACGAAGGGCGGGATGGCCACCAGGGCCCCGATGATCCCGGTGGCGATCACCCGCCAGGACAGGCCGGCGAGCACGACGATGGCCAGGCCGGTCATGACGATCAGCATGGCGGTGCCCAGGTCGGGCTGGTGGGCCACCAGCAGCACCGGCGCGCCGATCATCGCGGCCGGCACCAGCAGCCGCCAGGAGAACCGGGCGCTGTCGGCCGACAGGCCGTGGTAGTAGCGGGCCAGCGCCAGCACGACGCCGATCTTCATGATCTCGGACGGCTGGAAGCGGAAGCCGCCGATCGACAGCCAGCGCTGGGCGCCCAGCGACACGTCGCCGACCACCTCCACCGCCACCAGCAACAGCAGGCCCACGCCGTAGATCGGATAGGCCAGGGTGAACCAGACCCGCAGGTCGACCATCGCCAGGATGATCATCATGATGAAGTAGAGGCCGAAACGCAGCAGGTGCTTGTCGGCCCAGGGCTCCCACGAGGCGCCCGCGATCGAGAACAGCATCAAGGCCCCCGAGCCCGCGATCAGGCACAGGAGCAGGCAGAAGGTCCAGTCGATCTCCATGAACTTGATGATCGGCCGGTCGCGTTCGCCGGGCCGGGAAAGGCCGCCGCTTAGGGTCATATGTGGCCTCCCTGGGGTGGCTGGCCGGTCGTCGGGGTCGCCTCGGGGGGCGGCGGAGCGCCCTCCTCCGGCTCGTCGGGCGCGGCGCCTTCGACGACGCCGTCGGCGGTCTCGACCGGGGCCTCGGGCAGAGGCATGGGACGCTCGATGCGGGCGCGGATCTCCGGATCCTTCAAGAGGGCCACGCGCATCACCTCGCGGGCGCGCGGGGCGCCGGCGGTGGCGCCGCCCAGGCCGCCGTGCTCGACCAGCACCGCCACGGCGTAGCGCGGGTCGTCATAGGGCGCGAAGGCCACGAACAGGTTGTGGTCCTTGAGCTTCCACTGCACCGAGGCGCTGTTGCGGCTCTTGGCCTTGTCGTAGCTGCGGACCTGGGCCGTGCCGGTCTTGCCGGCCATCTGCACGTCGCCCAGGCCCAGCTGGCTCTGGCGATAGGCCGTGCCGCGCACGTCGTTGGCCACGGCGGCCATGCCGCCGCGCACGTAGTCGAGGTGCTCCTTGGAGAACGGCATGTCGGGCACGTCGGCTCCGCTGGGCTGCTCGACGCCGCCGACCGACTTGATCAGGCGCGGGTTAAGGGCCTTGCGGCCGTTGGCCAGTCGCGCGGTCATCACCGCCAGCTGCAGGGCGTTGACGCTCAGCGCGCCCTGGCCGATGCCGTAGCTGGGGGTCTCGCCCGGAAACCAGATCTGGTTGGCCGGATTGCGCTTGAAGGCCCGCTTCTTCCACTCGCGGTCGGGGACGATGCCCTTCTTCTGGCCGGGAATGCCGATGTCGAAGATCTCGCCGAAGCCCATGCCGCGCGCGGCCGTGGCGATGGCGTCGGGGCCGATCTTCAGCGCCGTCTGGTAGAAGTAGATGTCGCACGAGTTCTTGATGGCGTCGTGCATGTTCTGGGCGCCGTGGCCGCCCTTCTGCCAGCAGCGCCAGGTGCGGCCGCCGTAGTACCAGCTGCCCGGGCAGTTGATGCGGATGTTCGGGTCGATGCCCGCCGCCAGCGCGGCCAGGCCCACCGTCGGCTTGAAGGTCGAGCCCGGCGGATAGGTGCCGGTCATCGCCTTGTCGAGCAGCGGCTTGCGCTCGTATTCCGACAGCGCCCGGTACTCGGCGCCCGACAGGCCCTTGACGAAGCGGTTGGCGTCGAAGCTGGGAGCCGAGACCATGGCCAGCAGGTCGCCGTTGCGGATGTCCATCACGACGATGGCGCCGCTTTCCTCGCCCATCACCTCGAGGGCGCGGTTCTGGATGTCGGCGTCCAGGGTGAGGCGCACTTCCTTGCCGGGCGTGGCCGGGATGTCGCCGGCCGGGTCAAGGCTGACGACGCGGCCTTGCGCGTCGACCTCGGCCTTGATGGCGCCCGCGCGGCCGCGCAGATCGAGGTCGAAGGCCTTCTCCACGCCCTGGCGACCGATGCGGAAGCCGGGATTGTGCAGCAGTTCCTGGTCCTGGGTCGGATCCTTCTTGGCCGCCTCGACGTCGCGGTCGGAGACCTTGGCGACATAGCCGATGACGTGGGCGAAGGCGCCGCCGAACGGATAGACCCGCACCTCGCCCATGTCGGCGCTGATGTTGGGCAGCTCGGGGGCGCGTATGTTGATCCGGGAGAACTCCTCCCAGGTCATGTCTTCCATCACCACGACCGGCGCCTTGCGCGGGGCGTTGTTGATCTCCTTCAGGAGACGCGCGCGGCGCGTGCCGTCGATGGGCACCAGGGTCGCCAGGTCGTCGAGGGTCGCCTCGACGTCCATGCCCTTCTCCTTGATCACCATCAGGCGGAAGTTGGGGCGGTTGGAGGCCAGGGCCACGCCGTTGCGGTCGAGGATCAGGCCGCGCGGCGGCGGCACCAGGCGGTAGTTGAACTGGTTGCCGGCCGAAAGCTTCTGGTAGCGCTGGGCCTCGACCAGCTGCAACTGGGCCAGGCGCCCGGTCAGGGTCAGCAGGCCCGCGCCGGCCAAGCCGCCGAGCAGAAACGCGCGGCGGTGGAAGACCCCCTGCCGCTCGTTGACCTCGAAGAAGAAGATCGACGGTTCGCTCATCGCCTCACCGGAACCGGACGTCGGCGTCTTCGAAGCGATCGATCAGCCGGTGAGCGAACGGGAACAGCAGCGCCGTGGCCAGGAACTGCCAGAACACGGCCACCAAGCTGGGCATGGCCAGGCTGTCCATCATCGTGAACAGGAAACCCGCGGTCATGGAGAGCGCGCAGGCGCCGGCGTACCAGACCCACAGCATCGGACGGCTCTGGCCGGTCAGCATGTTGCGCACCGCCAGCACCGAGGCGTAGGCGACCAGCAGCGACAGGCCCCACAGGCCCGTGGGGCCGCCCCAGAAGGTGTCGAGGAACAGGCCCAGCAGCAGCAGGGCGAACGGCGCCAGGATCGACGGGCGGATCACCGCCCAGGCGAAGGCCGGGACCATGGCGAAGATGGGTTCGGGCAGTTGCAGGCCCCACATGCGGATCGGGGCGGCGAACAGGATCGTCGCCAGGATCACGAACAGCATGGGGACGCCCAGCCAGCGCCCCGGATTGAGGGGCCGGGCGCCGGTCATTGCGGCGTCCTGGCCGGCGCGGTCGTCGCCGGGGTCGTGGTGGCGGGCCTCGTCGTCGCGGGCGGCCGGGTGGTCGCGGGCCTGGCGGCCGCCGGAGCGGGCGTGGTCGGCCGGGACGCGGCGGGGGC
>NZ_QDKO01000014.1 GCF_003094615.1 Caulobacter radicis
GGCCCAGCTGCCCGTTGCTTCCCAGGACGAAACCCGAACTGCGCTCCAGCCCAAGGCCCGCGCCAGCCACCACAGCAACCATCATCCGCCCCTAGATGCGACGATGCGGGCGCACAATGCCCGCCTATGCCCTAGGTCGGCGGCTCGACATTTTCGTTTAGGGAAAAATCCCTCAGGTGGAAAACGCGCCGCGTCCAACCTGCGGGCGCGGGAAGGGCGGCGCGCGCCTCTCCGAACGATCCGCCTGGACGAGGCGCGCGCAAGTCAGACACGCGCCCGCCATCAAGCTCGTGTAATGGTTCAGGATCTTTCAGGTCTTGCCGGGTTCATGCGGCCTTCGAATGCGGAGGCCGATCGTTCCTATCGAAGACCTGGTCCACGTGATAAGAGGCCCGCCCCCCAGAATCAGGCCGAGGGCGGGGCGGTAGGCGTTAGGAGAAGCCAAAAATGAGCAGGGTGCTGGTTATCGGCGCAGGTGGCGTTGGTTCGGTCGCTGTCCACAAGATGGCGATGAACACGGATATTTTCTCGCACATCACCTTGGCGAGTCGCACGAAGTCCAAATGCGACGCCATCGCCAAGTCGGTGCTGGAGCGCACGGGCGTGACCATCGACACCGCGGCGATCGACGCCGACGACGTCGCCGCCACGACCGCGCTGATCAAGTCGGTAAAGCCGGCCCTGGTGGTCAACCTGGCGCTGCCCTACCAGGACCTGGCGATCATGGACGCCTGCCTGGCGTCCGGCGTGAACTATCTCGACACGGCCAACTACGAGCCGCGCGACGAGGCCAAGTTCGAATACAGCTGGCAGTGGGCCTACCAGGACCGCTTCAAGGACGCCGGCCTGATGGCGCTGCTGGGCAGCGGCTTCGACCCGGGCGTGACCTCGGTGTTCGCGACCTACACCAAGAAGCACCTGCTGGACCGGATCGACACGCTCGATATCCTCGACTGCAACGGCGGCGACACCGGCCTGCCGTTCGCCACCAACTTCAATCCCGAGATCAACCTGCGCGAAGTGACCGCCCCGTCGCGCCACTGGGAAAGCGGCCAGTGGATCGAGGGTCCGGCGCTCAGCCACAAGCAGGTGTTCGACTTCGAGGGCGTCGGCCCCAAGAACATGTACCTCATGTACCATGAGGAGCTGGAGTCGCTGGCCAAGTTCTATCCGGAGATCCAGCGCATCCGCTTCTGGATGACCTTCGGCGACAGCTACCTCAAGCACCTGGAAGTGCTGGGCAATGTCGGCATGACCAGCATCGAGCCGATGATGTTCCAGGGCCGCGAGATCATCCCGATGGAGCTGCTCAAGGCGCTGCTGCCCGAGCCGTCGTCGCTGGGTCCATTGACCAAGGGCAAGACCAACATCGGCACGATCGCGACCGGCGAGAAGGACGGCAAGGCCCGCACCGTCTACGTCAAGAACATCTGCGATCACGAGGAAGCCTACGCCGAGACCGGCAACCAGGCCGTCAGCTACACCACGGGCGTTCCGGCCATGATCGGCGCGGCCATGATGCTGACCGGCAAGTGGCGGGGCGCGGGCGTGTTCAACATGGAGCAGCTCGACCCCGATCCGTTCATGGACATGCTGAACCAGCACGGCCTGCCCTGGACGGTCGAGGATCTGGCGGCTCCGCTGGCTTTCTAAGGACCAAGAACGAGACCCATGGAAACCAGGGCCGGTGATCCGGGCGCCTTCGCGCATTTCGACCTGAACCGCGTCGCCTCGCCCGCCTTCGTGGTGGACGAGGTCGCGGTGCGGCGCAATCTGGCCGTCCTCAAGGACGTGCGCGATCGCGGCAACGCCCGCGTGCTGCTGGCCCTGAAGGCCTTTTCCATGTGGTCGCTGGCGGACGTCGTCGGGGAATATCTCGACGGCGTCTGCGCTTCGGGCCTGTGGGAGGCGCGGCTGGCGCGCGAGTTCTACAAGGGCGAGCTGACCACCTACTCGCCGGCCTACAAGGCCCAAGACCTGCCCGAGATCCTGCGGCTGTCCGACCACGTGATCTTCAACTCGCCCGACCAGGTGGCGCGTTTCGCCGACCTGATCGCCAAGGCCCGCGCCGAGGGCGAGGTGTTCGAGATCGGCCTGCGGCTGAACCCCGAACATTCCGAGGGCGAGGTCGCCAAGTACGATCCGGCCCAGCCCTGCTCGCGCCTGGGCTTCCCGGTGTCGCAGCTGCGGCCCGAGCACATGCGGGGCGTCGATGGTCTGCACATCCACGCCCTGTGCGAGCAGGACTTCGAGCCGCTGGCCCGCATCTGGGCGGCGGTCGAGCCCAAGCTCGCTCCGCTGCTGGGCGGGGTGAAGTGGCTGAACCTCGGCGGCGGCCACCACGTGACCCGCGCCGACTACCAGACCGACCGGCTGGTCGCGTTCCTCAACGAGGTGGCCGATCGCCACGGCGTGCAGGTCTATCTGGAGCCGGGCGAGGCCGTGGCGCTGGACGCCGGCATCCTGGTCGGCGAGGTGCTGGACGTGTTCGACAACGGCATGCCCATCGCCATCACCGACATCTCGGCCACCTGCCACATGCCGGACGTGATCGAGGCCCCGTATCGTCCCGCCATGCTCAAGGAGCCGACCGAAGGCGTCGCCGTGCGCCTGGGCGGCCCGTCCTGCCTGGCCGGCGACATCATCGGCGACTACGTCTTCGCCGAGCGCCCGGCGCCGGGAACGCGCATCGCGTTCCTCGACCAGGCCCACTATTCGATGGTCAAGACCAACACCTTCAACGGCGTGCCGCTGCCCGCGATCGCGCTGTGGAACAGCGACACCGACGTGCTGCGGCAGGTCCGGGCGTTCGACTACGCCGCGTTCCGCGACCGGCTTTCCTGATAGCGTCGGCCTGAGGCGCTAGCCGGCCGGCGGGATGTCGGCCTTGGTGGGGCGGAAGATCTCGAACATCGCGGCGGGGTCGACGGCGACATAGTCGCCGCGGCCGCCCCAGCGCAGGATCGGCCGACCGGCGGGCGCGTCGTAGACGCGGTCGTCACGGATCAGCCGGCGGTCGATGTGGACGGCCACGACCTCGCCGAAGGTCATCCAGGTCTCCACCGTCTCGCCGGCCGCCGTGGTCAGCTGGAACGACTGGGTGACTCGGCACTCGAAGTTCACCGGGCTTTCCAGCACGCGCGGCGCGGCGATCAGCGTGCTGTCGACCGGCGTCAGGCCGGCCAGCTCGAACTCGTCCTGGCCGGGGGCGGCGGGGGCCGAGGTCATGTTCATCGCCTGGGCCAGCTCGCGCGTGGCCAGGTTCCAGCAGAAGACGCCGGTGGCCTGGATGTTGGCGATGGTGTCCTTCCAGCCCGTCGAGGCGAAGCCGACGATCGGCGGGGTATAGTTGAAGGCGTTGAAGAAGCTGTAGGGCGCGAGGTTGCGCCGCCCCTGGGCGTCGACGCTCGAGATCCAGCCGATCGGGCGCGGGCCGACGATGGAATTGAACGGATCGTGGGCCAGGCCGTGGCCGTCGCGGGGGTGGTAGACGTAGGCGTCGGCGGCGGCCATGCAGTGGGATCCTCGGTGGAGCCTCGTGCAGGTAGGGACGGGGGAGGGGTTCGGCAACAAGATGCTCCCCCTGAAGGGGGAGCTGTCGCGGAGCGACTGAGGGGGAAGTGACTGCGAAACCGGCTAATGCGGCGGCAGCTGAAAACGCCCCCCTCCGGCGCTTCGCGCCACCTCCCCCGGAGGGGGAGGATCTTTCTAGCTCCACCCGCCTCCCAGCGCCTTGTAGATCGCCACGACGTCGGTGTTCACGCCGGTCTCGGCGACGGTCAGCGAATCCTCCGCCGCCAGCAGGGTGCGTTCGGCGTCGAGCAGCACGAGGAAGTCGATGCCGCCCTCCTTATACTGGATGCGCGCCAGCTCGGCGGCGCGGCGCGAGGCGGCGGCTTGGTCGGCCAGGCTTTTGAGCCGGGCCTGGCGCTGGGCGTAGGAGACGAGCGCGGTCTCCAGGTCCTCGATCGCCGCCAGCACGGTCTGGTCATAGGCCGCCAGCGCCGCGTCGTTGCGGGCCTCCGCCGCCTTCAGCCGCGCGCGGGCGCCGCCGAGGTCGAGCGCAGGCCAGCTGACCGCCGGGGCGACCGACCAGGCCTGGCTGGCGCTGTTGCCGAAGCCCGACGACGTGCCCGAAAGGAAGCCGACGAAGCCGGTCACCCGCACGCGCGGGAAGAGGTCGGCGGTGGCCACCCCGACCTTGGCGGTCTGGGCCGCCAGGCGCCGTTCGGCCGCCTGCACGTCGGGGCGACGGCGCAGGAACTCGGACGCCTCGCCGATCGGCAGGGCGGCGACCAGCGGGGCGGGCTCCTCGGCGCGCGGGGCCAGCTGGGCGTCGAGCGCGCCAGGGCGCTGGCCGGTCAGCACGGCCAGGCGGTAGTTGGCGCGTGTGGCGGCGGTGACGAGGTCGGGGATCGTGCCTTCGGTGGCGTTGAGGCGGGCCTCGGCGCTGGCGACGTCGATGGCTCCGCCGGCCCCGGCCTCGAACCGCACGCGGGTCAGGCGCAGGGTGTCGCGCTGGGTCTCGAGGTTGCGGCGGGCCACCGCCAGTCGAGCCTGGGCGCCGCGCAGTTCCAGGTAGTTGCGGGCCACCTCGGCGGCGACGCTCACCTGAACATCATGCAGGTCGGCCTGGGCCGCGCCGGCCTCGGCGCTGGCGGCCTGCACGCCGCGGCGCACGCGGCCGAAGAGGTCGATCTCCCAGGCCGCGTCGAGCCCGGCGCGATAGCTCTCGACCTCGACCCGCTGGTCGGAGAAGCCGGGCTGCTGCTGCTTGGTGTCGGTATAGCCGCCCGAGGCGGTGACGCGCGGGATCTGGTCCAGGCGCGCGTCCTTGAAGAGGGCGCGGGCCTCGTCGACGCGGGCCACGGCGACCTTGAGATCGAGATTGGCGGCCAGGGCCTGGGACACCAGGGCGTCTAGCGTCGGGTCGCCGAACGCCTTCCACCACTGGGCCTCGGGATTGGCGATGGTGGAGACGACGGCGGGCGTCGCGTTCTGGAGCGCGACGGGGGCGGTGGCCGGGGCCTTGTAGGTCGGGCCGACGGCGCAGGCCGTGGCCAGCAGCGAGACGCCGGCGACGAGAGCGACTTTAAGAAAGGTCATGGGAAACCTCGGAAGGTCTCCCTTCCCCCTTTGATGGGGGAAGGGGCGGGGATGGGGGTGACAGCGTTTCAGGATGGGGAGCCGGCCGACGCCGCTTCACCCCCACCCCTGCCCCTCCCCCATCGAGGGGGAGGGGAGCGGTTGGGTCAGTGCGCCTGCGCCTCCACCGCCGGCGGGGCCGTCTTGACGGTCGCCAGCGACTTGCGGCCCGAGAGCCGGCGGATGACGTAGTAGAACACCGGCGTCAGGATCAGGCCGAAGACGGTGACGCCCAGCATGCCGGAGAACACCGCCACGCCCATGGCCCGGCGCATCTCGGCCCCGGCCCCGTGCGACACCACCAGCGGCCAGACGCCCATGATGAAGGCGATCGAGGTCATCAGGATGGGACGCAGGCGCAGGCGGCAGGCTTCGAGCACCGCCTGGAGCGGCGTGTCGCCCTCGATCTCGCGTTCGCGAGCGAACTCGACGATCAGGATGGCGTTCTTGCACGCCAGCCCCACCAGCACGATCAGGCCGATCTGGGTGAAGATGTTGTTGTCGCCGCCGGTCACCAGCACGCCGACCAGGGCCGACAGCAGGGTCATCGGAACGATCAGGATCACCACCAGCGGCAGGCTCCAGCTTTCGTACTGGGCGACCAGCACGAGGAAGGCCAGCAGCACGCACAGCGGGAAGATGTAGATCGCCGTGTTGCCGGCCAGGATCTGCTGGTAGGTCAGCTCGGTCCATTCGAAGCCGATGCCGCCCGGCAGTTCCTCGGCGGCGATCTTCTCCAGCGCCGCCTGGGCCTGGCCGGTCGAGAAGCCGGGAGCCGGGCCGCCGTTGATCTCGGCGGTCAGCATGCCGTTGTAGTGCATCTCGCGGTCGGGACCGGTGGCCTCCTTGAAGCTGACGAAGGCGCCCAGAGGGATCATCTGGCCGTCGCCGTTGCGGGTCTGCAGGCGCAGCATCTGCTCGGGCTGCAGGCGGAAGTCCTGGTCGGCCTGCACGTTGACCTCGTAGGTCCGCCCGAAGCGGTTGAAGTCGTTGACGTACAGCGAGCCCAGATAGACCTGCAGGGTCTCGAACAGGTCGGTCAGCGACACGCCCTGGGCCCGGGCCTTTTCACGATCGATGTCGGCCTGGATCTTGGGCACGCTGACCTGGTAGCTGGAGAAGACGCCGGCCAGGGCCGGATCCTTCTGCGCCTTGGCGATGATCGCCTGGGTCTGCTTGTAGAGCTCGTCCGAGCCGAGGCCGGCCTTGTCGACGATCTGCATGCGGAACCCGCCGATGGTGCCCAGCCCCTGCACGGACGGCGGGGGGAAGACCGCGATCTGGGCGTCGGGGATGGCGGCGAACTTCTGGTTCAGCTGGCCCACGATAGCGCCGGCCGAGAGGTCCTTGCTCCTGCGGTCCTTGAAGTCGCTGAGCGGGAAGAACACCGCGCCGGAATTGGGGCTGTTGATGAAGCCGTTGGCCGACAGGCCCGGGAAGGCCACCGAATGCTCGACGCCCGGGGTCTTCATGGCGATGTCGCCCATCTGCTTGATCACGGCCTCGGTGCGGTCCAGCGAGGCGGCGTCGGGCAGTTGCACGACGGCGACCACATAGGCCTTGTCCTGCTGCGGCACGAAACCGGACGGGGTGCGGGCGAAGGCCAGCGCCGTCAGCAGCAAGAGGCCGCCATAGACGAACAGCGAGGCGGTCGAACGGCCCAGCGTCGCCTTCACGCCGCGGACATAGCCGTTCGAGGCGCGGTGGAAGACCTTGTTGAACGGAACAAACAGCCAGCCCAGCAGGCGGTCGATCAGCTTCTGGAAGCGGTCCTTGGGCGCGTGGTGCGACTTCAGGAGCACGGCGGCCAGGGCCGGCGACAGGGTCAGCGAGTTGATGGCCGAGATGATCGTCGAGATGGCGATCGTCAGGGCGAACTGGCGGTAGAACTGGCCCGACAGGCCGGTGATGAAGGCGGTGGGGATGAACACCGCGCAGAGCACGAGCGCCACGGCGATGATCGGGCCGGTGACCTCGCTCATCGCCTTGCGGGTGGCCTCGGGCGGCGAGAGGCCGTTCTCGATGTGGCGCTCGACGTTCTCGACCACGACGATGGCGTCGTCG
This sequence comes from Caulobacter radicis, assembly GCF_003094615.1. Classification (GTDB taxonomy): domain Bacteria; phylum Pseudomonadota; class Alphaproteobacteria; order Caulobacterales; family Caulobacteraceae; genus Caulobacter; species Caulobacter radicis. The sequence continues at coordinate 7,210 of NZ_QDKO01000014.1, forward strand.
ACGACGATGCCGATGGCCAGCACCAGGCCGAACAGGGTCAGGGCGTTGAGGCCAAAGCCCAGCAGCAGCATGATCGCGAAGGTGCCGATCAGCGACACCGGCACGGCCAGCAGCGGGATCACCGAGGCGCGCCAGCCTTGCAGGAAGATCACCACCACGATGACCACCAGGATGATGGCCTCGATCAGGGTGTGGACCACCGAGTCGATGCTTTCCTGCACGAAGGCCGTGGTGTCGTAGATGATCTCGTAGTCGACGCCCTCGGGGAAGTCCTTCTTCAGCTCCTTCATGGTCTTCTTGACCTCGGCCGCCATCTCCAGGGCGTTGGAGCCGGGGCGCTGGAAGATCGGCACGGCGACGGCCGACTTGTTGTCCAGCAAGGAGCGCAGGGCGTAGTTGTTGGCGCCCAGCTCGACGCGGGCCACGTCGCCCAGGCGGGTGATCTGGCCGTCGGCGCCCGAGCGGATGATGACGTCGCGGAACTGGTCTTCGTCGGTCAGGCGCCCGGGGGCGTTGATCGACAGCTGGAAGTCGGCGCCCGAGCCGGCGTTGGGCGGCGCGCCCAGCTGGCCGGCGGCGACCTGGACGTTCTGCTCGCGCAGGGCGCGGACGACGTCGCCGGCGGTCATGCCCAGCGCCGCGACCTTCTCCGGATCCAGCCACACCCGCATGGAATAGGCGCCGGCGCCGAAGATCTGCACGTCGCCCACGCCGTCGATGCGCTTGAGGCGGTCCCGCACGTTCAGCTGCGCGTAGTTGCTGAGATACAGCATGTCGTAGCGGTTGTTGGGCGAGATCATGTGCACGACCAGGGTCAGGTCGGGCGAGGCCTTGTTGGTGGTCACGCCGATGCGCTGCACCTCCTGGGGCAGTTTCGGCAGGGCCTGGGCCACGCGGTTCTGCACCTGCACCTGGGCCTTATCCAGGTCGGTGCCGAGCGCGAAGGTCACGGTCAGGATCATGGCCCCGTCCGAGGCCGACTGGGACGACTGGTAGATCATCCCCTCGACGCCGTTGATGGCCTGCTCCAGCGGGGCGGCCACGGTCTCGCCGATCACCGACGGGTTGGCGCCGGGATAGGCCGCGCGCACGACGACGGTCGGCGGCACCACCTCGGGGTACTCGCTGATCGGCAGGTTGGGCAGGGCGACAAGCCCCGCGATGAAGATGACGATGGACAGCACGGCGGCGAACCGCGGTCGTCCGACGAAGAATTTTGCGAAGTTCATGGGGAGCGTCCGGGGAGGAGAGGGACGTAAGAGGTCGTTCCCTCCCCCTTTGATGGGGGAGGGCTAGGGTGGGGGTGTCTGCGGCGGTGGGGCTGGCGCCTTATCCTGACGCGCTGTCACCCCCATCCCCGGCCCATCCCCCATCGAGGGGGAAGGGAGAGGGCGTTAGTTCTGGCTCGTGCTCGTGGCCACGGCGGCCACCTTCCGCGGGCCGACTTCCAGCTGGCCCAGATCGGCCGCCTGCGTCTTCACGGCCACGGGCGCGACCGTGTCGCCCGGCTTGACCTTCTGCAGGCCGCCGACGATCACCCGGTCGCCGGGCTTGAGGCCCTGGCGAACGACGCGCAGGTTGCCGGCCAGCGGACCCACCTCGACCGGGCGGTACTGGGCCTTGTTGGCCTGGTCGACGACGATCACGTAGCGCTTGCCAAGGTCGGTCGCGATGGCGCGGTCGGGGGCCAGGGCCACCGTCTGGCTGGCGGCGCTGACCAGGCGGATGCGGGCGAACAGGCCCGGCGTGAACTTGCCGTCGGCGTTGGCGAAGATCGCCCGGCCGCTGATCGTGCCGCTCTTGGCGTCCAGGGCGTTGTCGATGAACGACAGCTTGCCCTCGTGCGGATAGCCGTCCTCGGTCATCAGTCCCATATAGACCGGGCTTTCCTTGCCGCGCTCGGCGGCGGCGTACTTCAGGAAAGTCTGCTCGTCGGCGCTGAAGGCCGCGTAGATCGGCGCGTCGGAGACCACCGTGGTCAGCATGTCGGCCTGGGTGACCAGGTTGCCGCGGGTGATCAGGGCCTTGGAGACCCGGCCGTCGATCGGCGAGGTCACGCGGGTCCATTCCAGGTTCAGGCGGGCGGTCTGCAGGGCGGCCTGGGCGGCGGCCAGATTGGCCTGGGCGGCCTTCTCTTCCGAGGCCAGGCGGTCGAATTCGCTGCGGGCCAGGGCGTTCTGGTCGATCAGCCGCTGGCCGCGCTCGCGGTTGACGACGGCCAGATCGAGGCCGGCCCTGGCGCGGGCCACTTCGGCCGAGGCGCGGGCGGCCTCGGCCTGGAACGGGCGCGGGTCGATCTCGAACAGCACCTGGCCCTTGCGGACATAGGCGCCTTCGGAAAAGCGCACGCTGTTCACATAGCCGCCGACCCGGGGGCGGATGTCCACGGTGTCGACCGCCTCCAGCCGGCCGGTGAAGTCGTCCCACTGGCGCAGCGACTTGAAGGCCACGTCGGCGACGGTGACCTGCACGGCGGGGGCGGGGCCCTGTTCGGGCTTGGCCTGGGCGCTGCAGGCGGAAAGGACCGCCAGCGCGGCGAGGCCGGCGAAGGTGTTGATGGCTTGGCGCATCGGAAGACCTGTCGAAAGAGACGCTCGGGGAGGAGCGGACGGGGAGGGGACGCTCGGACTATTCCCAGGTCGGCGGGCGATAGGGCCGCGACGACCGGGTGCGGGGCTTGGGCGCGGCGGCCTTGCCGATCCACCGCTGGATCGACCGGCCGTGACGGGCCGCGCTGGCCAGCCACCCCGTGGAGAGGCAGGCCGCGGCGGCTTCGGGGGCGGCGGTGATGTCGCTCGCGTTCGGCATGGCTTGCGCTCCGTTCAGAGGGTAAGAGGGTGAGAAATGTCGCAGGGTCTGTTGCTTGACTTGGCTCGGCGGAATGACGATTTAGGATGTGACGATACCGTTCGGTATCACTCCCTGGCGGAGAGATACTGACCGGTAACTCTCACGTCAAGGCGAGGTGCTACGAAAATGGCTGCGAGAAAATCTGGGGAGGTCGGCTCGGGGGAGCTGGGAGCCGGGACGGCGTGCGCGCCGGACGGCCCGCCGGCGTCCAAGAGGCCCGCCCGCGACCGGATCTTCGAGACGGCCCGCGAGCTCTTCTACCAGCACGGCATCCGGGCCGTCGGCGTCGAGGCCATCGCGGCCGAGGCCGAGGCCACCAAGATGACGCTGTACCGGAACTTCCCCTCGAAGGACGAGTTGGTCGCCGAGGTGCTGCGCGAGCAGGAACGCGAATACTGGGCCTGGTGGGACGGCGTCACGGCCTGCTGCTGCACCGATCCGCGCGCCCAGCTGGAGGCGATCTTCGACGCCTTCGAGACCAAGGCCTGCGACATGAACGTCCACGGCTGCCCGCTGTCGAACGCCGCCATCGAGCTGCACGAGGAGAACCACCCGGCCCAGCAGGTGTCGGTGAACTACAAGCGCTCGCTGCACGGCCGGCTGATCGACCTGTGCCGCCGCGCCGGAACCACCGACGACGAGCTTGCCGACGCCCTGATGCTGCTGATGGAGGGCTCCTACACCGCCCGCGTCACCCTCGGCGCCGACGGCCCGGCCCGCTCGGTGGCCCGCGCCGCCCGCAGTCTCATCCGCGTGCACCTGGGCTAGAAAGGTCCTCCCCTTCTGGGGGAGGTGGCCCGAAGGGGCCGGAGGGGGGGGCGTTTTCAGCTTCCGCTGAACTTGGACGTTCCTTCCCTCTCCGTCGCCTTCGGCGACACCTCTCCCTTCAGGGAGAGGGCCTCAGTTTGGCCGCCAGCCCGCGCGCGCCAGCCACGGCGTCGGCCCAGGTCACCTCGAACCCGGCCTCGTCGCCATAGTAGGGATCGGCCACGGCCTCGCCCGCGCGCCCGTCCACGTGATCCAGCAGCAGGCTCAGCCGCGCCCGGCTTCCCGCCGGCGCCAGCTGTCGCAGGTTGCGCAGATTGTCCAGGTCTAGCGCCACCACGTGGTCGAAGCGCTCGAAGTCGGCCGCCGTCACCTGCCGCGCCGCGTAATGCCCGATCTCCACCCCATGCCGCCGCGCCGTCGCCTGCGCCCGCCGATCCGGCGGATCGCCCGCGTGCCAGCCGCCCGTCCCCGCCGAATCCACCACGACATCCAGCCCCAGCCGCTGCGCCTCCAGCCGGAACGCGGCCTCGGCCAACGGCGAGCGACAGATGTTGCCCAGGCAGACGAAGAGTACGGAAACGGTCATAGCCCAGCGCTACGGCCAAACCCGCCGCGCCGACAACCCGGAATTTTCAGGAGATTCTTCAAGGAAAAGAAAATGGCGCGCCCGGAACGATTCGAACGTCCGACCCTCAGATTCGTAGTCTGATGCTCTATCCAGCTGAGCTACGGGCGCGCACTGCCTTGCGGCGAGGCGGGGGAGATACCCCGTACCCCTGGGGTGCGCAAGCGTCTTGTCGCAAGAAAGTCGCCAAGTTCGGTGGATAACTGCGCGATCCCTTGGCGCATAAGGATTTCTGGGCGTGAAAAAGATGTCGCAGGGGCGTGCGGCGGCGATTTTTCGCGAGCGTGGTGGCGGCGTCGGGGGCATGGTTCGTCGAATCCCCGTCGTCCGAGTCGGCTTTCCGACGCCACGGGCGACCCGTTTCGCGCCCGATGTCCGCCCGCCTGAAGGATCCGCCCATGCGCCTGCCCGTTCTCGCCGCCCTCGCCGTCCTGACCGCTTGCGGAGGGATCGCCGGCTGCGCGACCGCGATGGGGCCGCAGGCGGCGGCGACCGTCCCCAGAACCGCCCCGGCCACCGCCGGCGCGGCCGCCGCCTACAGCCCGCGCGGCATGGTGGCCTCGGCCAATCCGCTGGCGACGGAAGCGGGCCTGCGGGTGCTGCGCGAAGGCGGCTCGGCGGTGGACGCCGCCGTGGCCGTGCAGGCGGTGCTGGGCCTGGTCGAGCCGCAGAGCTCGGGCCTGGGCGGCGGTTCGTTCATGGTCTTCTACGACGCCAAGACCGGCAAGGTGACGGCCTATGACGGCCGCGAGACCGCTCCGGCTGGCGCGACGCCTGCCCTGTTCCTGGGCGAGGACGGCAAGCCGGTGTCGTTCATCGCCGCGGTGCTGTCGGGCCGCTCGACCGGCGTGCCGGGCGCGGTGGCCATGCTGGCCCAGGCCCAGAAGGAGCACGGCGCCATCGGCTGGGACCGCCTGTTCCTCGACGCCGAAAAGCTGGCCGACCAGGGCTTTGTCGTCAGCCCGCGCCTGGCCTCGATGATCAACGGCCGCTCGCCCCAGGGCCAGACGGCTGATGCCGCGGCCTATTTCACCAAGCCGGACGGTCGGCGCTACCAGGCCGGCGAGACGCTGAAGAACCCGGCCTACGCCGCCACCGTGCGCCGCCTGGCCGCCGAGGGGCCGTCGGCGCTGTATGAAGGCCCGCTGGCGGAAGCCATCGTCGCCAAGCTGCACGAGGGCGAGCGTCCCTCGGCCATGACCCTGGCCGACCTGAAGGCCTATAAGCCACGCTCGGCCGACGCCCTGTGCCGTCCGTGGAAGGTCTACAGCGTCTGCGTGCCCAAACCGTCGTCGAGCGGCGTCTCTTTGTTGCAGGCGCTGCTGATGCTCGAGCACACCGACATTTCCAAGCGCAACCAGAACGACCCGATCGCCTGGACCCAGATCGCCGAGGCCGAGCGGGTCATGTACGCCGACCGCGACCGCTATGTCGGCGACCCGGGCAAGGTCAGCGTGCCGGTCGAGGGCCTGCTGGAGCCGGCCTATGTGAAGGAACGCGCCAAGCTGATCGGCGAGACGGCCGGCCCGGCCCCGAGCTTCGGCCTGCCCAAGGGCGCGCCCAAGGTCGGCCCGGACTCGACGATCGAGCCGGGCGGCACGACCCATTTCGTGATCGTCGACGCGGCCGGCAACGTGGTGTCGATGACCACCACGGTCGAGAGCATCTTCGGCTCGGGCCGGATGGTCGGCGGCTTCTTCCTCAACAACCAGCTGACCGACTTCAACTTCGCGCCGACCGACAAGGACGGCCTGCCCGGCGCCAACGCCGTGGCCGGGGGCAAGCGCCCGCGCTCGTCGATGTCGCCGGTGGTGGTGCTGGACGACAAGGGCAAGTTCCTGGCCGCGGTCGGCTCGCCGGGCGGCTCGGCCATCCTGTCCTACAACCTCAAAGCCATGGTGGGCGTGTTCGACTGGGGCCTGTCGATGCAGGACGCCGTGGCGCTGCCGAACCTGGTGGCGCGGGGGGATACGTTCTCGGGGGAGGTGAACCGCTTCGGCCCCGAGCTTACCGCGGCCCTGCAGGCGCGGGGCGTGATGGTCAAGGAAGGCCAGAACGAGAATTCGGGCCTGCACGGGGTGATCGTGCGCGCTGGCGGCAGGCTCGAGGGCGGCGCGGATCCGCGTCGCGAGGGCGTGGCCAAGGGGCTGGAGTAGTTTTTGAAATCCTCCCCTGAAGGGGGAGGCAGCCCGGAGGGCCGGAGGGGGAAGGGGCTACTGATGCGCCGCGATCACTTCCCCCTCAGTCGCTTCGCGACAGCTCCCTCTTCAGGGGGAGCATCTTATCAAGGCAGCGGGCGCGGCTTGCGGTCTTCGCCGATGGCGACGAACGTGAACACGCCCTGCGTCACCTTGTGGGCCTTTTCGCCGTCGCGGCGGCGGCGCCAGGCCTCGACCTCGACCTTCAGCGAGGTGCGCCCCGTATGGACGATGCGGGCGAAAAGGCTGACCTCGTCGCCGACGAACACCGGGCTGATGAACACCATGCCGTCGACGGCGATGGTGGCGCAGCGGCCGGCCGCCCGGTGGAAGGCGATCGAGGCCGCGGCCAGGTCCATCTGCGACAAGAGCCAGCCGCCGAAGATGTCGCCTTCGGGGTTGGTGTCGGACGGCATGGCGATGGCGCGCAGGACCGGCGGATCGTGCGGCCACTCGGCGGCTTCCCACGCCTTGGCGAGGGTCTCGGCGCGCGGGCCGGAGAGCGAGGAATCGTCCATCTGGGCTAGTCGGCCTTAGTGGCCGCTCGGGCCTTCGTAGACGCCGGGAGCCAGGCGTTCGTCCTCGTCATGGCCGGCATGCTCGGCGGCGATGAAGCGGCGGTCGCAATAGGGGCAGTCGACCGAGCCGGCCGCGCCCATCTCCAGCCACACGCGCGGGTGGCCCAGCGCGCCGCCGACGCCGTCGCAGGCGATGCGGTGCGAATGGACGTGCACGATCTCCGGGGCCGGGCCGGCGCTGACGGCGACGTCCATGGCGGTGGGGGCGGTCGGAGCTTCGGACTTGGCCTTGGCCATGGGGGAACTACCTTCGAATTCTGAGCGCGGCCTTGGCTAGGCGGCGAACGAGGCATACCTATGCGACGCGTCGGCGCCGCGTCAATTCGACGAAGCCGCGCACGCCCCTGTTTTCAAGGCCTTCCGCCCCCGATTGGACGCTTCATGGACCTGCCTGCCTACGCGATCGAAGCCGAGGGCCTGTTCAAGACCTATCCCGCCACCAAGACCGCGCCGGAAAAGCGCGCGCTGAACGGCATCGACCTGAAGGTGCCGCGCGGCTCGATCTTCGGTCTCCTGGGTCCGAACGGGGCGGGCAAGTCGACCTTCATCAACATCCTGGCGGGCCTGACCCGCAAGTCGAGCGGCACGGTGAAGATCTGGGGCCGCGACATCGACGAGCGCCCGCGCGACGCCCGCGCCGCCATCGGCGTGGTGCCGCAGGAACTGGCCGCCGACGTCTTCTTCACCCCGCGCGAGTCGCTGGAAGTGCAGGCCGGCTATTACGGCGTGCCCAAGAACCAGCGCCGCACCGACGAACTGCTCAACGCCCTGGGCCTGGGCGACAAGGCCAACGCCTATGTCCGCCAGCTGTCGGGCGGCATGAAGCGGCGCCTGATGGTGGCCAAAGCCATGGTCCACCAGCCGCCGGTGCTGATCCTCGACGAGCCGACCGCCGGCGTCGACGTCGAACTGCGCCGCCAGCTGTGGGAATATGTGAAGGGCCTGCACGAACTGGGCGTGACCATCGTGCTGACCACCCACTACCTGGAAGAGGCCCAGGAGCTGTGCGACCAGATCGCTATCGTCAACCGCGGCGAGGTGGTGGTGTGCGAACCGACCCCGACGCTGCTGGGCCGGATGGACATCCGCAACGTGGTGGTGACCCCGGAGAGCCCGCTGGCGACGCCCCCGGCGCTGGAGGGCTTCGAGACCAAGGGCCGCGCCGGCGGCGCCTTCTCGGTCAGCTACCGCACCGGCCAGTCCAGCGTCGAGCACGTGCTGGCCGCCGTGCGCGCGGCCGGCGTGTCGATCAAGGACATCGCGACGGAAGATCCTGACCTGGAGGATGTGTTCGTGTCGCTGACCTACGGCGACCCGAACGCCAAGGATCCGCTGAAGACGTAAGGTTCGTCTACGGAAAACCTCTCCCATGGGGAGAGGGAGGGGCCCGCGCCGAAGGCGTGGGAGGGTGAGGGAGTAAACCGTTGGCGGTCCCGTCACCTCAAGTCCCTCCCCCCGTCCGGAGAGTCCGAAACCCCTCACCCTCCCATGCTGCGCATGGGCCCCTCCCTCTCCCTCTGGGAGAGGTTTTCCTGGGCGTGAAGGGTCACTCCGCCTTACGGCAACGCCTTCACGAACGCCCGCACCACGGTCGCCGAATTGTCCGCCGCCAGGCGCAGGAACACCGGGAACTGGTTGGTGGCCGGATCGCCGCCGGCCAGGTCCGACAGGCTGCGGAAGGCGATGAACGGGGTCTTGTTGACGTAGGCCACCTGGGCCACGGCGGCGCTTTCCATGTCGAGCACGCGGGCGCCGAAGGTCTTGTGGGCGTAGTCGCGGAAGGCGGCGTTGTCGACGAACACCGGGCCCGAGCCGCCGCCCCCGCCAACCACCACCTTGGGCGGCTTGGTCAGGCACTGGTCGGCCGCGCAGCGCTTCAGGGCCAGGCCCTCCACCGACTTGCGGGCCAGGGCGATCAGCTCGGGATCGGCGGTGAACGACAGCCGGTCCTCGGGCTTGGCCGGATCCTGCGCCACCGTCACCGCGCGCGGATGCATCATGCCGAAATTGGGCAGGTCGCTGACCAGGCCCGGCGTGGGCGCGAAACCGCCCGGAACCTCGCGGGCATAGGCCATCTCCGAGGTCTGGGCCCAGGTCTCCGGCGCCACCACGTCGCCGACTTCCAACTCGGGATCCGCCCCGCCGGCCACGCCGGAAAAGACGATGCGGCTGACGTGGAAGCGATCCAGCGCCGCCTGGGTGGTCATGGCGGCGTTGACCATGCTGATGCCTGACAGGAACAGCACCACCGGCTTGCCCTCCAGCGTGCCGGTGACGAAGCGCGTTCCGGCGGCCGTGAATTCCTTCTTGCCCGTGGTCGCCGCCTCCAGCGCCGCCATCTCCGGCGGGAAGGCGCTGACCACGGCGGTGCGCGGCGCGGCGTCGAAGCGTTCGGCGGCCTGGCCCGCCAGGGGCGCCAGCAGGGCGGCGCAGGTCAGGGCGAGGGTCGGGACGATACGCATGTCGAGGGCTTCCGGTGGTCGATTCGCGCGCACCCTAGCCCCCCGTGCGCCGACGCAGGAAGGCCCGGCGGCGAAGCTGTTGCATCCTCCGCCGCTTCCGACGATTTTCGCGCCGTTTTTGAAGTAGCGGGGCAGGCATGCGGGCTTGGATCTTGAGAACATTGGTCGTTCTGGCGACCGTCATCGGCGCAAGCCTTCCTGGGCTGGCGCAGGCGGCGACCAAGCCCATCCCGATCAAGGTGGTCGTCGTCACCACCTTCGAGATCGGCGCCGACACCGGCGACGTGGCCGGCGAGTTCCAGCCCTGGGTCGAAGGCTGGCCGCTGAAGCGCGAGATCAAGGTGCCGGGCATCCGCCACGTCGCCCGCTATTCCGACGACGGCGTGCTGGCCATCGTCAGCGACATGCGCGGCCGCACCCGTGAAAGCGTCGCGGCGCTGATCCTGTCCAGCCAGTTCGACCTCTCCAAGGCCTACTGGATCGTCAGCGGCATCGCCGGCGTCGATCCTGCGTCCGCCTCTGTCGGCAGCGCCGCCTGGGCCCGCTACGTCGTCGACGCCGATCCGATCTACGAGGTCGACGACCGCGAGATCCCGGCCGACTGGCCCTACGGCCTATATTCCAACGACGCCGACCGTCCGAACGTGAAGGGCAAGGCCGAGGGCTCCAGCGCCATGGTCTGGACCCTGGATCGCGGCCTGGTCGACTGGGCCTACGACCTGACCAAGGCCGTCGCCCTGCCCGACAATCCCGACCTTCAGAAACTGCGCGCCGGCTATGCAAAGGAGCCGCAGGCCCAGCGCCCGCCGTTCGTGCTGCAAGGCGACGCCCTGGGCGCGGTGCGCTTCTGGCACGGCACGCATCGCACCCAGTGGGCCCGCGACTGGGTGAAGCTCTGGACCGACGGCGCGGGGACCTTCACCATGAGCGACTGCGAAGACCAGGGGATCCTCGACGTGCTCGACGCCCATGCCGACAGCGGCCGCATCGACCGGCGCCGGGTCCTGGTGCTGCGCACGGCCAGCAACTACACGCGCCCGCCACTGGGCGAGCCGACCTTCCCGCGCGTGCTGCACGACGACGGGGCCAAGGCCGCCTTCGAAGCTGAATTCCTGGTCGGGGGCGTCGTCGCCCGCGATCTCGTCAAGAACTGGGACCGCCGCGCGCTGGCCCTGCCCAAGGTCGGAGCCCGCTAAGCCATGCTCGAACGTCTCTTCAAGCTGCAGGCCCTGGGGACCAACGTCCGCACCGAGGTGCTGGCCGGCTTCACCACCTTCATGACCATGGCCTACATCGTCGTGGTCAACCCGGCGATCCTCAGCGAGACCGGCATGCCGATCGCCGCCGTGGCCGCCGCCACCTGTCTCGCCGCCGGCCTGGGCTCGATCCTGATGGGCCTGATCGCCAACTACCCGCTGGCGCTCGCGCCCGGCATGGGCCTCAACGCCTACTTCACCTACACCGTGGTCAAGGGCATGGGCGTACCGTGGGAAACGGCGCTGGGCTGCGTGTTCATCTCGGGCGTGGCCTTCCTGATCCTGACCGTGGCGGGCATCCGGCAGATGATCGTGGCGGCCATCCCCCGGCCGCTGTTCTCGGCGGTCGCCGCGGGCGTTGGTTTGTTCATCGCCTTCATCGGCCTGAAAAGCGCCGGCGTCATCGTCGCCGACCCGGCCACCGCCGTGGCCCTGGGCGACCTGACCACGCCCTCGGCCGCCCTGGCCCTGATCGGCCTCGTCCTCATCGCCGCCCTCCAGGCCTGGCGGGTGAAGGGCGCGATCCTGATCGGCATCCTGCTGGCCGCGATCGCCGGCTGGCTGCTGGGCCTGTCGAAGTTCACGCCGGGCGCCTACAGCCTCGGCGACCTGTCGGCGACCTTCTTCAAGATGGATGTCGGCGCGGCCCTGCACCTGCAGGGCGGCATGGGCGTCGCCCTGCTCGAGATCATCTTCGTCTTCCTGTTCGTCGACCTGTTCGACAATGTCGGCACCCTGGTCGCCGTCACCAAGAAGGCGGGCCTCGTCGAGCCCGACGGCACGATCCCGCGCCTCAACCGCATCCTGACCGCCGACTCCGCCGCCACCATGATCGGCGCGGCGGCCGGCACCAGCACCGTGTGCAGCTATATCGAGAGCGCCTCGGGCGTCACCGCCGGCGGCCGCACCGGCCTGACCGCCGTGGTGGTCGGGATCCTCTTCCTGATCACCCTGTTCTTCGCCCCGCTGGTGCAGGCGATCCCGGCCGCCGCTACGGCGCCGGCCCTGGTGCTGGTCGGCGCGCTGATGATCGGTTCGCTGGCGGAAGTGGACTGGGCTGACCCCACCGTGGCCATCCCCGCCTTCCTGACGGTGATCACCATCCCCCTGACCTTCTCGATCGCCAACGGCCTGGCGTTCGGCATCACCAGCTACGCCGTGCTCAAGGCCGTGACCGGCAAGCTGCGCAAGGGCGACTGGCTGCTCGTCGTCCTCGCGGCGCTGTTCGTGATCCGCTTCGTCTATCTGGCGAAAGGCTGACCAAAACCCTTTGCGCGAGCGCGGCTTTCGGCTAAGACCGCGCTTCCGCAAGGCGGATGCACCCGTAGCTCAGCTGGATAGAGCGTTGCCCTCCGAAGGCAAAGGTCACACGTTCGAATCGTGTCGGGTGCGCCAGTCCTCCTTGCCAAGAAATGCGCGCCCGTAGCTCAGCTGGATAGAGCATCAGACTACGAATCTGAGGGTCGGACGTTCGAATCGTTCCGGGCGCGCCATTTTTCCTGACATCGTTGAAAACGTTGCGGCTTTACCGTCGGGGGACCGTCCTTCGGCGATTGCTGCACCAGCCTGCTACACAATTCAGACTTACCCTTCGGGAGGTCTACGACACTATATATGGCCGATCCGGCGCGGGATTGGTCGCCCCGTACCCAATTGGCCTACGACACAACAAGACGGATGGTTCTCGCCATCCTTGGCGAAGAGACGCCGATCCGTTCCGTCATCCGCGCCAACCGCCGTGAATTGATCGATGTGCTTCGCTGGCTACCCCGCCATTCATCGAAGCTAAAACCGACCGAGATCGCTCTGGCCCGGACGTCCACGTCGACGGCCCGGTCCTGCGGCTAGGGGCGGTAGTCGGGGCGCGGCGGGACCGGCCAGCGCCGCTGGTAGTGAGCGTCCGCCGTGAACGACGGGGCGCGCCGATCGCCGGTGCGCCAGTCCCCGAAAGCCTTGGCCCAGGTGGCGGTCTCCTTGGTGTAGGCCCCGCCGCCGCCCAGCCGCACCGTCTGGTACATGATCGTGCGACGCGGCCGGCTGACGCCCAGGTCCTTCATGGCGTCCAGGAAGATGCGGTCGGCGAAGGCGCGCTGTCCGGGCTCGCCGATCAGATAGAGCCAGTCGTGCAGGACGGCGGCCTTGGCGTGGCGGCCGAACGGCGGGAACACGCCTCGCGCGACCGCCGGGATCGAGGCGAAGTCGGTCACATAGCCCTCGGGTACGTCGATCTGCGCGCCTGAGGCCGGATGGATGTAGCGGAAGGCGAAGGTCACGATGGCGCAGGTGCGCCCTTCCTTCTCGTCCTTGCTGTCCAGCACGGCCACCACCAGCGGCTTGGGCATCATCTGGGGATAGGCCTCGAGGCCTTTCTCGACCGGTGGCTGGAGCGTCACGAAGGGCATGGCGGTTCTCCTCGGCGCGGCCTGGGCGCACCCGGACGGCGGGTTACGCCTCCGAGGCGTGTGCCGATTGTCATTGGCAATTCATAGTTGTGTCGCGGGAAATTCAAGCTCAAACTTGAGCTTGGGGGACGCGATGGTCAGCAGGACGGATATCGAGGACGCCATACGGGCCGATCCCGTGCGCGCCGAGCAGGCCCTGAAGGCCATCCAGGGCGGCGTCCAGCCTCCCGTGACCCTTGAAGCGCTGAGGCCCGTGGCCGAGGAACGCCGCATGTCGTTGGCGAGCATGCTGGCTGATCGGCTGGAGAAGCAGGGGCTGCTCGAAGCCTATGGCGAGGCGCTGGCCGGGCGCGAGACCGCCGCGCCCATGGATCGGCGGGTCATTGATTTCAGCGCCTTCGAGCGGGTCGGAAAGGCGGCGGCCTGCCGGATCGTGCTGGGCGACAACATCACCGGATCGGGCTGCCTGATCGGGCCCAGCCTGGTGTTGACGGCCTGGCACGTGATCGCCAGCGGAGGGCCCGACACCATCGATCCGATCCGCGAGCCGATCAGCGTGCTGCTCGCCGACCAGACGCGACGCAGCGTGCTCAAGGTCAACCACTACCTGTCGCCCTGCACGATCGCGGAGTTCGCCAACGAGTTTCCGGCCAACGACGCCGACTTCGTCGACTGCCACGACGTGGCGTTGCTGCGACTGAGCCGCCCGGACGGCATGCGGCTGAACTTCCTGCGCGTGCCGGACGTGGCGCCGAGGCTGCCGTCGCAGGCCAACGTATTCGTCCTCGACTTCCCGAAGGGGCGTCCAATCGGCTGGGGCATCGGCCGGGTCGATCCCATCGTCGGCCTCGAGGCCCGCGTTCCTCACGACAGCGCCACCGACGGCGGTTCGTCCGGGGCGGCCTGCGTCAATACGCGCTACGAACTGGTGGGCATTCACCAGGGGCGGTGGGCCCTGGCGCGCCGGCTTGTGCCGCTGACACGCTTCCACGGGCCGGTCATGGAGCAGGTGCGGACCGACGTCGCACCCCGGTTCCTGTGGTCCCTGAACGATACCCTCGATGGCCGGTTGGTCATCGGCCGCGATCTCTTCTTCGAAGGGGTGGCGGAAGCCTCGCGCCCCGGTGCGCGCGTTCGCGGTCTGCGGGTCAGCCGCCTGGACGTCAAGGCGGGAACCGCGGGCTTGGCTTTTTCGGCGGCGCTGCTGGAGAACGTGCTGGAGCGTGACCCGGGCCGTCACGTCCTGATCCGCCTGGGCTTCGACCAGCCCATGCTGGATCTGCTGGAGCTGGTTCGCCGGCGCGCCGCCGAGGCGGGCCTGACGCTGAAGCCCGACGCGGCGCCGGAGGGGGCGCGGGCCGGCGATACGACGCCCGAGGCGGCCGCCTGCGATGAGGCCCGGCGGCTGGCGGAGGCGCTGGACGAGGCGGTCCTGGCCAAAGGGCCCGACCGGCTCTTGTGGTTTTTCTTCGAGAACGCGGCCGCGGGCCTGATTGAAGGCGAACGTATCGCCTTCGAGGCGTTCGTGGGCGCGGCGCTCCAGCAACCGCGACTGCGGATGGTGATCGCCGGCTTCGAGACCATAGGCGCCCCGGGCGAGGAGTTCACCGACGCCGGGACGGGCGCCGAGGAGGGGGCGGCGGGCCTGGTCGTGGAGTATGTCGGCCAGATCAAGCGCCGCGAGGTCGAGATCCTGGTCGAGCGCGCGGGACGCGCCTTGCAGCTGGACCTGGGGGACGTCGGCGTTCGGCAGATCACGAACCGGGCGCTCAAGAACTTACCCTCGCAGAACGGGGTCTTCGACATCGTCCACAGCGTCGAGATCGTGGCCGTCGTGCGCAAGAGGCTGGCCGAGTGGCTCGATGACCAGGAGGAGGGGTCGTGAACGTTTCCGACCCGCCCCCGCCGGAGCTGGAGCAGCCGCTGCCCGAGTTGGACGCGGCGGCGCCTTCGCTGACGGTGATGGAGGCCGGCGCCGAGGAGGCGATCGGGTTCGCACGTGAGTACGCGGCCCTTTCGGGGCCCTTCGCGCCGGGCGACGCGCTGCGTGCGGCGGGCGCGTTCGGCGCCGACCGGCCGCTGGACCTGGCCGTCTCGGTGTCGGCGGCGCTGGCGGCGGCCTGCGACACCGGCGTCGGAAAGGCGGGAGCGTGGCTGCTGCGCGCCAGCGAACGCGCCTGGGACCTGAAGCGGCTTTCCGAGCAGGGGCTGCTCGAGGTCGCCAAGGTTTGGCGTCGCAAACAGGGCGTGGATCCAGCGACGAGCGATCTGCTCGATGCGCTGGACGGCAGGGGCGACTTCTCGACCGCCGCGGTGACGGCCGCGCTGAAGGCGACGGAGACGGGGAGCGACGGGCCCTTGCCCGATCTGCCGAGGCTGGCGGCGGCGCTGGAATGGAGCGGCGGGTTCGCCCCGGCGGCGTCCCTGCTGGCGCGGGTGCAGGCGGCCTTGAGCCGCGCCGACCAGAAGCGTCGCGGAGACCTGCTGCTGGAGGACGGCTTCCATGGGCGCGCGGATCTGTCCCAGGCGCTGGTCGACTGGATCTGCGCCCCGGAGGATGGGCAAAGCCAGGTCCGGGCGCTCTATGTCGGCGGCCTGCCGGCGATCGGCAAGTCGACGCTTCTGGAGCATGCCCTGCGGCAGGTGGCCGGCAGCGGCGTGAACGTCGTCGTCGCGCGGCTGGATTTCGATCGCGCCTGTCTGGATGTGCTGGATCGCCTGGGGCTCAGCCTCGAGTTGGCGCGGCAGGTCGCCAGCCAGGCGCCGGAGATCGCCGCCGAACTGCGCGCGGCGCGTCTCGAGGCCGCCTCCACGCGGGAAGCCAGGGTCAAGGGCGGCAGAGGCCGAGGTCTTTTGCCATACGCCCTGATCGAAGCGCTCTCCGACTATCTGCACGATTCCAACCGCAGGCTGGTGATCGTGCTGGACACGCTGGAGGTGCTGCGCGGCCGTGGCGAAACCCACCCGGGCCAGTTGTTCGAATGGCTCGACCAACTGCGTAGGGCCGGCCTGGGTCCGCTGGTGGTGGTCGCGGCCGGTCGGGGGGACGCCTTGGAGCCGGTCCAGGGCCGGGTGGCCGTGCCCCTGACCCTCGACAGTCTGACGGAGACCGACGCCGCGGCCCTGCTTGCGCAGTCCGGGACGCCTCCGCAGCTGTGGGACGAGATCATCCGGCGCGCCGAAGGCGACCCGATGCGGCTGCGCCTGCTGGGCGCGGTCGCCCGGCGCGAGGGCGCGGCCGGCCTGGAACGAGACGAAGGCGCGACCGTCACCCTCTATCGCAGCCTGGAATCACGCCTGGGCGGCCGTTACGGCAAGATCGCGCGCTTCGTCCCCTTGTTTCGCCGCTTCGACAGCCGGCTGCTGGGCGAGGTCATCGCGCCGATCGTCGTCCGGGGACGCCTGAGCCGGGTCGATGCCGCCGAACTGTGGGCAGGTCTCAAGGAACAGACCTGGTTGATCAGGGGGCAGTCCGCCGCCGGCTGGCTGGAGCCTCACCCCGACCTTCGTCGACGGCTGGCGGGCAGGCTCTACGAGGAGCGCTCCGGCCTCGCGCACAAGCTGCATGGACGCGCGGCCCGGTGGTTCGCGCGTCAGGCCGCGCCCTGGGCGGCCGCCGAGAGCCTTTACCACCGGCTTCAGGCCACGCGCTGGGAGGGGGACGACGCGCTGAGGGGCATGAACCTGGAAGCGGGCATCGCCTTCGCGCGAAACGACCTGGACGATCTGCCCGCGCCCGCCCGCGACGCGGTGCTGAGAGCCCGGGGCGAGCGGAGCCATGTGGGGCGACGCTACGCGGCGGCGCCGGCGGGCCCGGTCTCGGCCGAAGCGGCCGGAGAACTGCGCATGCTGATCGGCCGGGGCGATCTGACCGAGGCGATCTCCTTCTACGAGAACGTCTTTCGGCCCGCCTCCATCGATCCCGTCGGCGAAGCGGCCGAGGCGGCGCTGGTCCTGCTCTGGCGGGCCGGCCGCTGGCGTGAAGCCCGCGGGCTGGCGGACGAGCGGGCCTGGTCTCGTCCATGGGACGAAGCCCTGTTCGACGTCTGGCCGGAAGCGGCGCTGGTCCGGCTGGAGATGCGGGCCGAGCTCCGGTTCTCCGACCTGCGCCGCTGGTTCCGCGAGGAGGGGAAGGAGGACAGGCTCGATCGGACGACGCGGCTGATCCTGGCCTCCAAGTCCAACCTGGCCTCCGGCGCCTTGGGATTCGCCGTCGCGCCCAGACGCCTGTTCCAGGAACGCACCGACACCGCCGCGGCGGTCCGGGCGCTTTGGTCGCTCGATGCGCCCCGCGAGGACCTGCCGACCGCGCTTTCGATCGCCGAGGAGCGGCGGCGGCGCATAGACCCGACCGCGGCCGCCGAGAAGCGTTCCTTCTTTTCCAGGGCGAGAGACGCCCAGGCCATGGCCATCCTGTCGCCGTATGACGACCTCGGAGAGTGGCTGCTGCGCGACCGGCGCGACGGACGCCTGCGGGACATGCTGAACGCGCGGGTCGAGGCCTTTTCCGAGTTCGCGGCCTTGCGCCACGACCCCGCCGCGCCGGCCACGACCTTGTCGGCGCTGGGGCTCACGGCCGAATGGCTGTCGGCGGCCGGCTTTCTGCTGCGCGATCAGGACCTGCGGGCGATCGGCCGCGGCGCCGAGCGCTGGCGCAGCACCGCCGCGGGCTGGTGGCGCTATGGGCGAGCGCCGCGCGGCTGGCGGGGCGTGGAGACCGGTCTCGACGTCGTCACCGAGGATCGCCTCGAGGAACTTTTCGACAGCGGCTCGCCCGGCGAGGCCGCGCGCGCGCAGCTGGCGGCCTGGGCCGGCGACGAGGCCGGAACGGCGCGGGTCCTGCGGGCCGCCAAGCTCGACCAGCTGCGAGACGACCTTGCTCGAGAGACGCCCAAGGAGCCTCGCGAGGTGGCCCTGCGCGCGGCCTCCAAGCTTTCGCGGCGCTGGATCCCCGCCGCTTTCGTGCCCGCGTTGGCGATCCTGGCAATCGAACCTCAAGGGACGGACTGGTCATGAGCAACAAGTTGGAAGAAAGCCGGGGCAGGCTGGAGAGCCTGCTGCCGCGCCTGGGCAAGGCGGCTGAAAGCCTGGCCAACGGCGGCGGCGAGAACCTGCGCAAACTGGGTCTTCGGGCCTCGGTTCTCGACGCCGACGCCGTGGCGCGCGCCCTGGAGGCCAAGCCCGGCAGGCTTGAGAGCGTCGGCGTCAATCCCATGGCGCTGGAGGCGATCGTCCGTCTGACAGGCCGCCCGCCGCTGGTGGTCCGCAACAACGCCGTCGTCATCGAGAAGGAACTGCTGCTCGACTTTCCGAGCAGCATTGTCGGGTTGATCAAGGGGGCCGAACCCGCCATCCCCTCGGTGGGACGCATCGAGTTCGTGAACCACGAGATGGCTTGGGGCGGCACGGGCTGGGTCGTGGATCGCTCGAAGAATGACGCCCTGGTCGTCACCAACCGCCACGTGGCCAAGCTGGTCGCCAAGCGCAGCCTCGACGGCAAGGCCGTCTTCGTCCGCTCGCCCTTCACCGGCGTCCGCTACGGCGCGAGCATTGACTTCAACGAAGAGGTCGAGGCCCAGCTTAGCGAGGCCCGCAACGCGGCCGCCACCGCCGTCGAGTACCTGGCCGACGACACCGAGGCGGACGTCGCCCTGCTGCGCGTGGCGCGGCCGAACGGCGTCGACTGGTCGTGGCCCGATCGCCTGGAACTGGCCGAGAAGGAAGCCGCACAGGGCGACCTGGTGGCCCTCGTCGGCTATCCCGCCTACGACACCCGCAACGACGTCACGGCCATGGAGCAGTATTTCCGGGGCCTCTACGACGTGAAGCGCTTCGCGCCCGGCGAGATCACCCGGCCCGCCACCGCGGGCATCATTCTCAGCCACGACTGCACCTCGCTGGGCGGCAATTCCGGCTCGGCCCTGATCAGCCTGGAAAGTCGCGCGGTGGTGGGCCTGCATTTCGCGGGCGAATACGGCGTGGCCAACAGCGCGGTCTCGGCCGGCACCCTGCGCCGCCTGGCCTTCGGCTCGCGCACCACCGTCGCCGGCGCGGTGTTCCAGGAAACTCACGTCGAGGCCGCCGACGGCGTTCACAAGGCGGCGGACCTGAAGGACCGCGGAGGCTACGAGCAGCTCTTCCTGGGCGAGGACCTGCCCGTTCCCTGGCCCAAGCTCGAGGCGTCCATCGAGGCGGGGCTGGCCAAGCCCGTCGACGCGCTGGCCGATCGCCCGCACGAGCTGCGCTACACCCATTTCGGCGTGCAGTTCTCGCAAGCGCTGAAGCTGCCGGCCGTCACGGCGGTCAATATCGACGGCGGCAGGGCCGTGCGCATCAAGCGCGGCGACGACAAGTGGTTCGTCGACGCCCGGATAGATCCAGCCTCGCAATACACGGCCAAGCACTACGCGGATCAGGCCATCGACCGCGGGCACATGGTCCGCCGCGAAGACCCCAACTGGGGCGACGACGCCTTGCAGGCCAACTTCGACACCTTCCACTACACGAACTCGGCGCCGCAGCACTCGCTGCTGAACCAGGGCAAGACCCTGTGGCAGGGGCTGGAGAACTACATCCTCGACAACAGCCGCACCGAGGGCTTCAGGGCCTGCATCTTCACCGGTCCCGTCCTCAACGGCGACTACGAGTATCTCGACGAGGAGGGCGGCGTCCGCGTGCCGCTGGAGTTCTGGAAGGTCGCGGTGATGGCCGTGAAGACTCAGGACGGCCGCGACGCCCTGCACGCCACGGCCTATCTGCTGAGCCAGGGCCACCTCATCCGCAAGCTGCTCGAGGATCGCAACCGCAGCGAGGCCGTCGAAGGCTTCCGACTCGGCGCCTATCGGACCTTCCAGATCGCGATCAAGGATCTGGAGGAGGCCACGGGCATGAACTTCCACGATCTCAGGAACCACGACCCGCTGGCCGCGACCACGGCCGGCGCGGAGGCCATCGACAGCGGCCTGCCGCTGTTCGTGCCCCTGGCCGAGCCCGGGGACCTGGTGCTTTAGGGCGTAGCGATATTCATCGGCTGAGACGAAAACCTCGTCCTTCGACAAGCTCAGGATGAGGTTTTTCTATCGCTTGGGTCTGTAGATGGTCCTCACCCTGAGCTCGTCGAAGGGCGAGGGCCACGCACTGAGCCTCAATGTGGGTAGAACCTAAGGCGAGCGGGGCTGCCTGGCCCGGGCGCTTCAGGCGTCGGGCGATTTCGCGCGCGGGGCCAGGGCGGTTTCCAGGCAGCCGATGATGCTGGCGCCGCTGAACGGCTTCTTCAGGAAGCAGGTGGCCCCCAGGTCGAGGCCGCGCGTGCGGGCGCGATCGTCGTCGAAGGCGGTGATCAGGATCACGGGCGTGGGCACGCCGCGCTCGCCCAGCGCCTGCTGGATGTCGAAGCCGGAAAGGCCGGGCATCTGCACGTCGCTGATCAGGCAGTCGGCGTCGTCCGAGACTTCGGAGGCCAGGAAGGCCGCGGCTGAATCGAAGCTGGCGACGCGGTGACCCAGCGAGCGGATCAGAGCCTCCAGCGAGGTCCGGATGGCTTCGTCGTCGTCCACGACGGCGATCAACGGGGCTTGCGACACCAACTCGACCCTTTCGGTCCCGGCGGCCCGCACGGGCGAGCGGCGGCGACGAGCCTCCTATCTGCCGCAAGCGGCGAGCGCGTGGAACTATACTCGGGTGTGTGGCGTCAGGTCGCGGCGGCGCCCAGCTGCTCGGCCATGCGCACGAACTCGACCACCGAGCGAGCCTGCATCTTCCGCATGGCCGCGCCGCGATGGATCTTCACGGTGATCTCCGACAGGCCGATCTCGAAGGCGATCTGCTTGTTCATCAGCCCTTCGGCGACCAGCGCCATGACCTGGCGCTCGCGGGCGGTCAGGGTTTCGTAGCGGCGGCGCAGGTCGTCCAGGCCCGAGCGCTCGGCTCGCAAGGCGTGGTCGCGGTCGATGGCGGCCATCACCGCGTCGAGCATGTCCTGGTCGCGGAAGGGCTTGGCCAGGAAGTCGACGGCGCCGGCCTTCATGCCGCGCACGGTCATGGGGATGTCGCCGTGGCCGGTCATCAGCACCACCGGCATGCGGATGTCGGCGGCGTTCAGCTGGGCCTGGAAGTCGAGGCCGCTGACCCCGGGGAGTCGAACGTCCAAGACAAGGCAGCCGGCGTCATGCGCATGTCCCGAGCGGAAGAAGTCCTGGGCGTTGCCGAACAGGCGCGTCTCCAGCCCGACGGATCGGAACAGGCTGTCGAGGGCCTCTCGCAGGGGGCCGTCGTCGTCGACAATGTGCACCGTCGGATTGGACATGGACGAATAGCTGGACCCGCCGCCGGCGCGGCGTCAACAATGGGGGAGCGCATCCTTCGGTGAGCTCGATGCACGACCGTACGGGCGATGTCTTGGACATATCGGCCAATAGCCTGGCCGGGCTGCTGGACGCGGCCCACGAGCCGATCCTCGTGCGCGACCTCGAGGGGCGGATCCTGTTCTGGAACCAGGGCTGCGAGGCCCTGTACGGCCATGGCCGCGACGTCGCGCGAGGCGCGCTGGCGCCGGATCTTCTGAACACGGTGTTTCCCGCGCCGCTGGACCAGATCACCGCCCGCCTGATGGCCGAAGGGCGCTGGGAGGGCGAGGTCACGCGGCGGCTGGCCGACGGCCGCGAGGCGGTGATCGCCCTGCGCTGGTCGCTGCGCCGCGACGTGTCGGGCGGGGTCGAGGTGCTGGAGACGGGGCGCGACGTCACCGAGGCCCGCAAGGCCGAGGAGGCCCTGCGCCGCAGCGAGTATCGCTTCCGCAACGTCTTCCACGCCATGAGCGTGTCGTTCTGGGAGCTGGATTTCTCGGCCCTGGCCGGCATGTTCGGGGCTCTTCGCGCCAAGGGCGTGACCAGCCTGCGGGCCCACATCGCCGAGAACCCGCGCTTCGTGCGGCAGATGATGGAGGCCAGCCAGGTCGTCGACGTCAACGACAAGTCTCTGCAGCTGTTCGAGGCCACGCGCGAGCAGCTGCTGGGGCCGGTCGACCGCTTCTGGCCGCCGTGCAGCGAGCACGTCTTCGCCGCCAGCGTCATCGCCGCGCTGGAGAAGAAGCCGCACTACGAGAGCGAGGCGCGTTTCCGCACCTTCGACGGCCGCGAGTTCGACGGCCTGTTCACCTGCTGCTATCCGCGCGAATACCTGCCGCAGGGCGCGACCCTGGTGGGCGTCATCGACATCACCGATCGCCTGCGGGCGCAGGAAGACCTCGCGCGGGTGCAGGCCGAGCTGGCCCACGCGGCGCGGATCTCGACCCTGGGCGAGCTGACCGCCTCGATCGCCCACGAGGTCAACCAGCCGCTGTCGGCCATCGTCACCAACGGCGAGGCGGGACTGCGGTGGCTGCGGCGCGCGACGCCGGACCTGGAGGAGGTGGGGCGGGCCTTCGACCGGATGATCGGCGAGGCCAACCGCGCCTCGGGCGTGATCGGCCGCATCCGCACCATGGCCGTGAAGGGCGAGCCCGAGAAGACGCGGCTTTCGCTGGGGCCTCTGGTCGAGGATTCGGTGCTGCTGGTGCGGCGAGAGCTGACCACGCACGACGTGGCGCTGCGGGTGCAGGTCCCCGCCGACCTGCCGCAGGTCGAGGGCGACCGGGTCCAGCTGCAGCAGGTGCTGGTCAACCTGATGGTCAACGCCGCCCAGGCCATGGCCGAGGCGCAAGAGCGCGTGCTGACGATCCGCGGATCGGCCGATGAGGCGATGGTGACGCTGTCGGTCGCCGACACCGGACCCGGCGTGCCGCCCGAGCGGCAGGCCCAGCTGTTCAACGCCTTCTACACCACCAAGGCGGGCGGGATGGGCATGGGCCTGTCGATCTGCAAGACGATCGTCCAGGCCCATGGCGGCGAGATCGCGGTGGTTTCCGCGCCGGGCGAGGGCGCGAGCTTCGTGCTGAAGCTGCCTTGCGTCGGAGGTGCGCAAGGGGGAGATTGATGAAATGTGCTCATCAGCCCGTGCAAATCTGAGCCGCTAATTTTACTGTCGCGCGCGCGCTAGTTTGGCTTCGCGAGACCTCTCCCCGGGTCTCCGCCTCCCCAAAAAGCCAATCGGAATATCCTGCACATGGCCA
The DNA here is from genome assembly GCF_003094615.1 of Caulobacter radicis. GTDB lineage: Bacteria > Pseudomonadota > Alphaproteobacteria > Caulobacterales > Caulobacteraceae > Caulobacter > Caulobacter radicis. The sequence goes on from NZ_QDKO01000014.1 coordinate 30,457, forward strand.
TCAAAGCCTATGGCGCCTTCGCCGCCGACAAGCCGCTGGAAGCGATGGACATCACGCGCCGCGCCGTCGGCCCGAACGATGTCCAGATCGAGATCGCCTACTGCGGCGTCTGCCACTCCGACCTGCACACCGTGCGTTCGGAATGGGCCGGCACCCTGTACCCCTGCGTGCCTGGCCACGAGATCGTCGGCCGCGTCTTAGCCGTCGGCGGCCAGGTCAGCCGCTTCAAGGAAGGCGACGTGGTCGGCGTCGGCTGCCTGGTCGACAGCTGCAAGCACTGCCACTCGTGCGACGACGGCCTGGAGCAATACTGCGAGAACGGCTTCGTCGGCACCTACAACGGCCCGACCAACGACGCCCCCGGCCACACCCTGGGCGGCTACTCACAGCAGATCGTCGTCAAGGACGACTTCGTGCTGAAGATCAGCCACCCCGAGGAGCAGCTGGCCGCCGTGGCCCCGCTTCTTTGCGCCGGCATCACCACCTGGTCGCCGCTGCGTCACTGGAACGTCGGTCCGGGCAAGAAGGTCGGCATCGTCGGCATCGGCGGCCTTGGCCACATGGGCGTCAAGCTGGCCCACGCCATGGGCGCGCACGTCGTGGCCTTCACCACCTCGGAAGCCAAGCGCCAGGACGCCCTGGACCTGGGCGCCGACGAGGTCGTGGTGTCGCGCAACGAAGGTGAGATGGCGGCCCACGCCAACACCTTCGACTTCATCCTCAACACCGTCTCGGCCAGCCACAGCCTCGACGCCTTCACCGCCCTCCTGAAGCGTGACGGCACCCTGTGCCTGGTCGGCGTGCCGGAACATGCTCACCCGAGCCCCGACGTCGCCGCCCTGATCTTCAAGCGCCGGGCCATCGCCGGTTCGCTGATCGGCGGCATCGCCGAGACCCAGGAGATGCTCGATTTCTGCGCTCGGCACGGCATCGTCTCCGAGATCGAGAAGATCGACATCCAGCAGATCGAGACCGCCTACGAGCGCATGCAGAAGAGCGACGTGAAGTACCGCTTCGTGATCGACAGCGCCTCGCTGGCCAAGGCGTAGGACCCGGGGCCCGCGCGTCCGTCGAGGTCGCGCGGGCCACCCCCAACGATACCGCTCTCATACCTGGGTATGAGGCCGCCACACCCAAGGAGCGCGACGATAAGCCCAGGTGCGATGGCGGCGCGGCCGTCGCGGGCAGAACAATGATCCCCGAAAAGAGAGAGCCCTTGGGGGGCGCTCCAGCCAGGGATCGAAACCATGTCCTTCCTCGCCGTCGACACCGTTTCCGCCACCCCCGTCGCGCGTCTTCGGATGGCCGGCGACCTGGCGGGCGAGCCCCGCACCTTCGAGGACCTGCGCGAGGTGCTGGCGGCGCTGGAGCGCTCGCTGGAGCCGGACGCCCAGGCCGCCCGCGCCCTGGTCGCCCGGGCCTCGGCCATCGTCGTCGGCGTGGATGCGCGAGCGACCGCGCCGATCCAGGGCGGCCTGGCTCCCTGGCAGGCCCGCAAGCTGCGCAAGCACATCGACGAGAACCTCGACGGGACGCTGACCACGGCCGCTCTGGGCGAGCTGGTGGCGCTGAGCGCCAGCTATTTCGGGCGGGCCTTCAAGGCCACCTTCGGCGAGACGCCGCACGCCTACATCACCCGCCGTCGGCTGGAGGCGGCCAAGGACCTGATGCTGGCCACCCGCGACCCGCTGAGCCAGATCGCCTACCAGTGCGGCTTCGCCGACCAGTCGCACCTGTGCCGCCTGTTCCGCCGCTCGGCCGGCATGGCGCCCCAGGCCTGGCGCCGGGCCAACCGCATGGCGGCCTGAGGCGCGTCTCCACCCAGCGACCGTTCCCGCCGAACCGCGCGCCGGCCCCGCCGATCCGGGCCACACGTCCTTCCGGGAGATCCCAGGAGGACAAGACCATGGCCAGGTGGTTGAAGACCGGCGCGGACGTGACGGCGGTGGCGAACGCGGACCGGGCGGTGCGCGAGACGGTGGAGGGCATCCTCGCCAACGTGGCGGCCCGCGGCGACGCGGCGGTGCGCGACCTGTCGGTGAAGTTCGACGGCTGGGATCGCGAAAGCTATCGCCTGTCGCCGGCCGAGATCCAGGCCTGCATCGACCAGCTGTCGGCCCGCGACCTGGCCGACATCGAGTTCGCCCAGGCCCAGGTGAAGAACTTCGCCCAGAAGCAGCGCGAGACCCTGCTCGACCTCGAGGTCGAGACCCTGCCGGGCGTGGTGCTGGGCCACAAGCACATCCCGGTGGGCGCGGCCGGCTGCTACGTGCCCGGCGGCAAGTATCCGCTGCTGGCTTCGGCCCACATGTCGGTGCTGACGGCCAAGGTGGCCGGCGTGCCGCGCGTGGTCACCTGCGCCCCGCCGTTCGGCGGCAAGCCCGCCCCGGCCATCGTCGCGGCCCAGGCCCTGGCCGGCGCCGACGAGATCTACTGCCTGGGCGGCGTGCAGGCCGTGGCGGCCATGGCGCTGGGCACGCAGACCATCGCGCCGGTCGACATGCTGGTCGGCCCCGGCAACGCCTATGTAGCCGAGGCCAAGCGCCAGCTGTTCGGCCGCGTGGGCATCGACCTCTTCGCCGGCCCGACCGAGACCCTGGTCATCGCCGACGACACGGTGGACGGCGAGCTGTGCGCCACCGACCTGCTGGGCCAGGCCGAGCACGGCCCCGACAGCCCGGCCATCCTGTTGACCACCTCGCGCAAGCTGGCCGAAGACACCATCGCCTGGATCGAGAAGCTGCTGGAGGTGCTGCCGACCGCCGCCATCGCCCGTCGCGCGTGGGAGAGCTTCGGCCAGGTGATCCTCGCCGACAGCGACGCCGAGATGGTCGAGATCGCCGACAAGATCGCCTCCGAGCACGTGCAGGTGATGACCGCCGACCCGGACTATTTCCTGCGCCACATGACCAACTACGGCGCGCTGTTCCTGGGCGAGCGCACCAACGTCTCGTACGGCGACAAGGTGATCGGCACCAACCACACCCTGCCGACCAAGCTGGCGGCCCGCTACACCGGCGGCCTGTGGGTGGGCAAGTTCCTCAAGACCTGCACCTACCAGAAGGTGCTGACCGACGAGGCCTCGGCCCTGGTCGGCGAATACTGCTCGCGCCTGTGCGCCCTGGAAGGCTTCGCCGGCCACGGCGAGCAGGCCAATATCCGCGTGCGCCGCTACGGCGGTCGCGAGGTGCCATATGCGGGCGCGGCCTCGCCGGTGCTGGCGGCGGAGTAGGGGCCTTGGACCTGCCGCGCACCCCCTCGTTCCGCCTCGATGGCCGCCGGGCCCTGGTGACGGGGGCGGGACGGGGCATCGGCCTGGCCGCCGCCGCGGCCCTGGCGCAGGCCGGGGCCGAGGTGACCCTGGCGGCCCGTTCGGCGGGCGAGATCGAGGCGGCCGCTCAGGCGATCCGCGACGAGGGCGGGCGGGCGCAGGCGCTTGTGCTCGACGTCGGCGATCTTTCGGCGGTGAAGGCCGCCACCGCCGCGACGCCGGCCTTCGACGTGCTGGTCAACAACGCCGGAACCAACCGTCCCAAGCCCTTCGCCGAGGTGACCGAGGACGACTACGACGCCGTGCTGGACCTCAATCTCAAGGCCGCCTTCTTCGTCGCCCAGGCCGTGGCCGGGCGGATGCTCGAGGCCGGCGTGAGGGGCTCGATCGTCAACCTGACCTCGCAGATGGGCCACGTCGGCGGCGCGCGGCGCAGCCTCTACTGCGCGTCGAAGTGGGGGCTGGAGGGCCTGTCCAAGGCCATGGCGCTGGACCTGGCCCCGCACGGGATCCGGGTGAACACCATCGCCCCGACCTTCATCGAGACCCCGCTGACCCGGCCGTTCTTCGAGGACCAGGCCTTCCTCGACAGCGTGCTTTCCAAGATCAAGCTGGGGCGCCTCGGCCAGGTCGAGGACCTGATGGGCGCGGTGGTGTTCCTGGCTTCGGACGCCAGCGCCCTGATGACCGGCAGCGCCCTGGTGGTGGACGGCGGCTGGACGGTGGACTGAGGGCTCGACGCCTCCCGCAAGCTGGGCTAGGCCTCGCTTACCAGTGCGGGCATGGCGAAACTGGTAGACGCAGCGGACTTAAAATCCGCCGGCCGCAAGGCCTTGCCGGTTCGACCCCGGCTGCCCGCACCAGGCGCTCAGCGCGCCCGCCGCCGCCAGGCCAGCATCCCCAGCCCCGCCGCAAACGCCACCAGTTCGGCGTAGCTCCACAGGTAGTAGGCCGAGAAGAAGCCCCACTGGCGCAGCGAGCGGTCCAGCGCGAAGGCGACGTGGGTCAGCACGATCAGCAGCTGGAAGGCGGTCATGAACAGCAGCCAGATCCGCCGGTCGAACAGGGTCAGGCCGACCAGCACGCTGAGATAGACCAGGTCGATGGCGAAGATGCCCCACTGGGTGAGGCTCTTGTCCTCGATCTCGGCCAGGGCCGAGCCGACCCAGGCCAGCATGGTGGCGACGGCCAGCACGCGCTCGAGCCGGCCGCCCATCCACAAGGCCACGCCGCAGACCACGAACATCGCGCCGGCGCCGAGCTGGGTCGGCAGGATGCTGAACATGAGGCCCCCGAACAGTGTCCGGGGGCCATTGTCGCGACGAATCGCGGGCGTCGGAAGAGGCGGAAGACCCTGATCAGGCCGACTTCACCACCTCCAGGAAGCCGGTGCGGGTGGGATCGCCGTCCTCGGCCTTGTCGCCGCCGCCCACCAGGGTGACGCGGCGCAGCCCGATCTGGTCCTTGGCGTCGGCCAGGGCGCCGTGGGCGGCGATCAGCGAGCGGCGGACGTCGGCCAGGCCGGAGGCGGCCTCCATCACGTGGTCGACGGCCTGCTGGCCGACCCCGGCGGCGACCCTGGCCTGCAGGCGGGCGCGGGGCATGGCGGCGATCAGTTCGCCCATGGCGGCCAGGGTGTTGTCCACGGCCTCTTCGGCGGTGAACAGGCGGGTGGCGAGGTGCTCGGCGACGATGCGGCGGTTCATGAAGCGGTGTCCCCTCGGAAGTCCGGCGCTCCGGCAGGCGCGCTCCGGACGGTGATCGAAGGCGCCGGCGGGCGCCTCCTGGGGGAAGGCGGCCTCAGCCGTGGCGCAGGTTCTGGAAGAGCTCGACCACCTGGCGCGCGCTGAGCAGCCCGCCGATCAGCATGGCGAAGCCGAGCGCGATGGCCAGGACGGCCAGGAGGCGGAAGGCGGGGGTCAGAGCATGGTCGGATCCTCCGCGTATTTCTCGCGGAAGCCATCGTCCAGCACCGTGGCGGTGATGGTCAGGATCTCCCTCAGCACCATCTCGGCCGGCTTGGCCGCCGATTCCTTGCGGATCGCCGAGACCAGGTCGGCCACCAGCGGCTGCAGTTCCGGCGGCGCCAGGTCGGTCAGCTGGCGCTGGAGTTGCGACCAGCCGAAGGCCGGGAGCGCCGGCTCCGGCGGCAGGGGCGGCCAGGCCTGCTCGAAGGCGGTCACCGCCTGGCGGATCTGGCGGGCCTTCCAGACCAGCAGGCCCAGTCGGTGCTCCTGCAGGCAGGTCGTGTTGGCCGGCGGCGGGATGGTGTTGTCGGGAAACTCTTTCACTGGGGTCGAAGGCCTCGGTTGATTGCGAGGCCGACGGTGGCGAGGAGAGCGGGGCGCCCGCCAGTCCGATTGGATCGGGGTGGGATTGAATCCCATAGTCCCCGGCGGCGAATCCCACGGTCCCGGCGACTCGCTCATGCTCGCTCAGCACCCGGGCGGCGGCCCGCCGGCCGTTGACGCCAAGCTTGCGGCAGGCGCTTTCGACCAGGGCGTCGGCGCGCGACTTGGAAACCCCCATCAGCGGGCCGATTTCCTTGGAAAGCCTGTGTTCGCTGACCAGGCGAAGGGCTTCCCGTTCGCGTTTGGTCAACAGTTCGAGGCCGGCGGTGATGTGGGGCGTGTCGGGCATGAGGGCGAGCGGGAGGAAACTACTCGATCTAAGAGGGAGGTGCGTTGCGGCCGATGACGGCTACGTCGATAGATAGCCGAGTTCTGTGAGCTTCGGATAATATCGATGACGACAACCGGCCCGGATCCCATCGACCTCGCGGTCGGAACCCGCATCCGTATTCGTCGTCGTTATCTGAAGGTCAGCCAGGACGACCTGGCCGCGGCGCTGGGCCTGACCTTCCAGCAGATCCAGAAATACGAGCGGGGCGAGAACCGCGTCTCGGCCTCGATGCTGGTGCGCATCGCCGGCCGGCTGGAGACGACGGTGGCCGCCCTGGTGGGCGAGGACGCGCCGTCCGGAGAGGACTCGGCCATGCTGGCGGCGCTGACCCTGCCCGGCGCGCTCGACCTGCTGCACGCCTACGCCGCCGCCGGCCCCAAGACCCAGCGGGCGCTGCTGGGCCTGGCCCAGTCGCTGCTGGCGGCCGACGAGGAGTAGGGCCGGGAGCTCAGGCCTCCAGCCGCTCGACGTTCGAAACGCCGAGGTCGGCCAAGGTCTTTTCCAGCTCGACGGCGGCGGCCTCGACCTGCGCCGGATCGCGGCCGCGGATGACGAGGCTGGCGCCGTAGAGGTCCGGCGGGGCGAAGAACGGATAGCTGCCGATCGACAGGTCCGGGTGGGCTTTCGCGACCGCCTCCAGCGGGGCGGCGATCGTGCCCTCGCCCGTGCCGGTGACGCGCACGGTCGTGGCCACCACGACGGCGCCGGTGCGCAGGCGCGGGCCGACGTCGTCGAGCATGCCGCGCATGATCGCCGGCACGCCGGCCAATACGAACACGTTCTCCTTCTGGAAGCCGGGCGGGCCCTGCACGGGGTTCTTCACCAGCGTGCCGCCTTCGGGCACGTGCGCCATGCGGCGGCGGGCGGCGTTGGGCTCGCCCCAGCGCTCGCGCAGCAGGGCCATGATCTCGGGATGCTCGGGGGCGGTGACGCCGAAGGCCTTGGCCACCGAATCGGCGGTGATGTCGTCGTGGGTGGGGCCGATGCCGCCGGTGGTGATCAGGTAGTCGTACTTGGTCCGCAGGGCGTTGACCGCCTCGACGATCTCCTGCTCGACGTCGGGGACCACGCGCGCTTCGCACAGATCCACGCCGTAGGTCGCCAGGTACTTGGCGATGGCGTTGAGGTTCACGTCCTGGGTGCGGCCCGACAGGATCTCGTCGCCGATGATCAGCACCGCCGCCGTCACCCGATCCTTGCTGGCCGTCATGCGCGTCGCTCCTATTGTCGCCACTAGGACTTAAGGCCAGCCCGGGCGGCGGGCAACGGCGTCGTACGATCGATGCGGTTCGCGCGCGCCCAACCCTCGATTGACACCCGGGTCGGCGTGACAGCTTATCGCTGCATCTTTCAGCTTAACCATCGAGCCGTGATGCGCGCCTTCGTTGTCTCCGCCCTGATCTCCATCGCCGTGGCCGGTTCGGCCGCCGCCCAGACCGTCGCCCCGACGGACGCCGCCACCGCGCCTGCCGCCGCTGACAAGAAGGCCGAGAAGAAGAAGGACGCCGGCGTCGTGTGCCGTCGCGAGCGCGTCGTCGGCAGCAACCGTCCGGTCCGGGTCTGCACCACGGCCGCCCAGCGCGACACCGACAAGGAAGCCGCCCGCATCCTGCTCGAGGGCCGCGCGCCCAACAGCACCGACGCCCCCGACGGCGGCTCCGCGAACTGACGCCCTCGGTATCGTGCGTCTTCCGCAACCGCTGAGCCGCGGTCGCATCGTCCAGCGCTACAAGCGGTTCTTCTGCGACCTGGTGCTGGACGACGGCCGCGAGATCACCGCCCACTGTCCCAACTCCGGCGCCATGCTGGGCGTGAACCGGCCGGGGCAGGGGGCTTGGGTCTCGTACTCCGACGACCCCAAGCGCAAGCTGTCCTGGACGCTGCAACTGGTCGAGGCCGCGGGTCCCGACGGAACCGGACTCGTGGGGATCAACACCCTGCTGCCCAACAAGCTGGTGGCCGAGGCCCTGGTCGGCGGGGTGATCCCGCAGCTGACCGGCTACGCCTCGATCCGGCCCGAGGTGAAGTACGCCGCCGCCAGCCGCGTCGACTTTCTGCTCACCGATCCCGACCGGCCGCCGTGCTGGCTGGAGGTCAAGAACGTCCACCTTTCCCGCAGCCCGGGCCTGGCCGAGTTCCCCGACTGCAAGGCCGCTCGCTCGACCCGCCATCTGGAGGACCTCGCCGCCCAGGTGCGCGAGGGCCATCGCGCCGTGGCGCTGTTCGTCGTGCAGCGCGAGGACTGCGAAGAGTTCCAGGCCTGCCGCGAGCTCGATCCAGCCTTCGCCGCCGGCCTGGACCGCGCCGCCGAGGCGGGGGTTGAGGTCATGGTCTGGGCCTGCGCCATGAGCACGCAGGAGATCCGGATCGCGCGGCCGATCGTGTGGAGGCTCTGAGGCGCTCCCTCATCCTTGATGGGGGAGGGAAGCACTCGGCGCCACCGGTTGAAATTTCATGCTATGGTCGCGACATAAGCCCGACCGGCATCTGTGTTTCCTGCGCGCCGCGTGGCCGCGCCCCTGTTTGAGATTGAACCGCCCATGACCCTCGACGACGCCTTCGAGATCGAGACCGAGACCCGCACGGGCCAGATCAAGATCCACAAGCCCGAAGACTTCGAGGGCATGCGCCGCGCCGGCCGCCTGGCCGCCGAGTGCCTGGACATGCTGATCCCGCACGTCGTGCCCGGCGTCTCGACCGATCATCTCGACACGCTGGCCCGCGAGTTCATCCTCGACCACGGCGCCCTGCCGGCCTGCCTGTTCTATCGCGGCTATCCCAAGACCGTCTGCATCTCGCGCAACCACGTGGTCTGCCACGGCATCCCGGGCGACTGGACCCTGCGCGAGGGCGACATCGCCAATATCGACGTCACCGTCATCGTCGACGGCTGGCACGGCGACACCTCGCGCATGTACGGCGTGGGCGAGGTCGGCCCGCGCGCCCGCCGCCTGGTCGACATCACCTATGAAAGCCTGGCCCGCGGCCTGGCGGCCGTGAAGCCGGGCGCGACCCTGGGCGACATCGGCCACGCCATCCAGTCCTACGTCGAGGCCCAGCGCTGCAGCGTCGTGCGCGACTTCTGCGGCCATGGCCTGGGCAAGGTGTTCCACGACGCCCCCAACATCCTGCACTTCGGCCGTCCCGGCCAGGGCGCGGTGCTGAAGGCCGGCATGTTCTTCACCGTCGAGCCGATGGTGAACCTGGGCAAGCCGGCGGTGAAGGTGCTGGGCGACGGCTGGACGGCCGTGACCCGCGACAAGTCGCTGTCGGCCCAGTGCGAGCACTCGATCGGCGTGACGGAAGACGGCTGCGAGATCTTCACGGCCTCGCCGACCGGCCTGTTCCAGCCGCCGATGCAGGGCGCCTAAGGCGGTTTTGAAGCGTCTTGCGTCCTTCGAGGCTCGCCTTGCGGCTCGCACCTCAGGATGAGGACCTTGGTGCACTGCCTTCCTCATCCTGAGGCGCCCGCGCAGCGGGCCTCGAAGGACGCACGGCCTGCGCACGCACCCTTACGGGCGTGTAGGCTCTAGGCGAAACTGACATTTCAGCCTACCTATCAGTCCGAGGACAACCTTCGGAGCGGTTTCGTGCGCCAGCCTTCGCCCCCTCGGGGCCCTGACGACGCCCCCTACAACGTCGCTGGAGGCGGCGCGCGCTCGCGCATGCTGGTGCTGGACGTCTGCTCGTCGTCGGGCCTGGAGGACTGGTCGCCCGACCTGCAGAAGGCCAAGGTCTATGAGAAGATCCTGCTCGACCTGATCCTGGGCGAGCTGCCGCCGGGCGCGCGTCTGGACGAGCAGTCGCTGGCGGCCCGCTACGATGCGGGCCTGGCCGGGGTGCGCGACGCCCTGGGCCGCCTGGCGCTGGAGGGGCTGGTGATCCGCCGCGCCCGCTCGGGCACGACGGTGGCGCCGCTGGATCTCGTGGATCTGCGCCAGGGCTACGAGGCCCGGGCCCTGATCGAGCCGCACTGCGCGGGTCTGGCCGCCCGCCACGCCTCCAAGGCCGACATCGCCGCCATCAAGGCCGTGTTCGACGACGCCGAGGCCGCCGCCAAGGCCCGCGACCTGCCGGCCCTGGTGGCCATGGACCAGCGCTTCCACGCCGCCGTCGCCCGCGCCTCGGGCAACCTCGCTTTGGCCCGTATCCTCATTCCGCTGCAACACAAGGCCGCCCGCTTCTGGGTGTTCTCGTTCGGCGGCGCGACTGAGGCCGAGCTGATGGCCGACATCGAGCAGCACCGCGAGGTCGCCGACGTCATCGCCAGCGGCGACGTCGAGGCCTCGAAGGCCGCGATGATGCGGGTGCTGAGCGTGACGCCCGAGGCCGTGCAGCGGCCGCCGGTCGAGGCTTGAGCTTAAGCCCTCCCCCTCGATGGGGGAGGGTTGGGTGGGGGTGGTGCGGCGTCGGCCGCTCTGCGTTTGCCTGAACCGCTGTCACCCCCATCCCCGGCCCTTCCCCCATCAAGGGGGAAGGGAGCGTTCTCCAGTGATCTTCCATCCGGTCCAAATTTGGACTATATATAAATCTGGATGGAGGCCCGCATGTCGATCGCCAAGCGCAAACCCGTCGAGGTCGCCGCCGGTCCCAGCGTGCTGGACCTGTCGCGGTTCTCGGCCGCCAACCGCCGGCGGCTGAGCGGCCCGGGCCTGCGCACCTTCCTGTCGATCGCCGACCTGTGGGGCCTTACCGAGGACGAGCGCCTGCTGGTGCTGGGCCTGCCGTCGCGCTCGACCTACTACAACTGGATCAAGGCGGTGCGGGAGCATCGCGACATCACCCTAGACCTCGACATGCTGACCCGCATCTCGGCGGTGCTGGGCGTTCACCAGGCCTTGGGCGTGCTGCATGCCAGCGAGCGCGAAGGGATCGCCTGGCTGCGGACGCCCCATGCCGCGCCGCTGTTCGGCGGCCGCGCGCCGATCGCGCTCCTGACCTGCGGAACCCAGGATGGCATGGTCAGCCTGCGCCGCTTCCTCGACGCCGCGCGGGGCGGGCTCTACATGCCGCCGGGCGACATCGACCGCGACTTCCGCCCTTATGAAGACGCCGAGATCGTCTTCTCGTGAGCGATGAGCCGCACGCGCCCGCGCCCCGGCCGGCCTTTCGCCTGATCCCGTCGCGGTTCCCGCCGATCGGCCTGTTCGACACCGTGGCGACGGCGGCCGACCTCGACGCGGTGATGGAGCTTTCGGGCTGGACCAACGACCGGCTGGTGGCCGAGCGCATCGCCCGGCTGCCGTCCGAGGAGCGGGTCTATGGCCGGCCCAACGCCAGCATCGTCATGGCCTCGTTCCTGCACGTGGCGCCGGGAGGCATGCGCTTCAACGGTCCCGACCTCGGCGCCTGGTACGCCGCCGAGCACCTGGTGACGGCCGTGGCCGAGGTGGCCCACCACCTGCGCCGCGAGGCGGTCGCGACGGGCGTCGAGACGATCAGCCGACAGTACCGCGTCTACACCGCGCGGCTCCAGGGCGACTATCTCGACATCCGCGGCCAGCAGGCCGCCCGGCCCGACGTCTATGCCAGCGACGACTACGCCGCCGGGCAGTTGCTGGGCGAGGCGGTGCGGGCCTCGGGCGGGGCGGGGATCCTGTTCGACAGCCTGCGCCACGCCGGCGGGCTCAATGTCGTGGCTCACCGCCCGCGCAATGTTCAAGACGTGACGCAGGGCGACCACTACGAACTGCGGGTGCAGGCCGCCTCACGCCGGATCGAGGCTAGGCGGCTGGCGGCCTGAACTGGCGAGACGGAACATCCCGCCAACTGTGAGGCTTTCCCGACACAGGCTCTGGCAATCCATTCTAAAATGTCAGAAGAGATTTTGACGAACGTCAAGTCATCCCCATTTGGTGCGGCGAGGCGGGGCCGTGGCCCCGCTCTCCGGAGCCCGCTCGCATGTCTCGCCGCCTCGTCCTGCTCGCCAACGTCGCTGCCCTGGGCGCCTTGGGCGCCTTCGCCGTCTCGGCCGCGCACGCCGACGACCAGCTGGCCGAGGTCGACGCGGTGGTCGTGGTCGCCCGCGACCGCAATGCGGGCCTCCTGGAAAAGCAGCCCAACGACACGGTGTTCGGCCTCGACAAGCCGCTGATCGAGACGCCGCGCTCGGCCAGTTTCGTCTCGGACCTGACGCTGCAGCGCTACGGCATCGAGACCATCGACGGCCTGACGGCGGTGTCGCCCGGCACCTACACCGCCAGCTTCTACGGCGTGCCCGGGGCGCTCAACATCCGCGGCACCCTGGCCGAGAACTACTTCCGCGGCTTCAAGCGCATCGAGAACCGCGGCACCTATTCGACGCCGATCGGGGCGGCTGACCAGATCCAGATCGTCCGTGGCCCGCCGACTCCGATCTACGGCTCGGGCAAGGTCGGCGGTATGCTGAACTTCATTCCCAAGTCCGGGAAGGGCGAGGGCGGCTACCTGACCGAGCCCGAGGGCGAGCTGACCGCCACCTTCGGCAGCTACAACCGCAAGAACGCCACGGCCCAGATCGGCCTGCCCGCCAATTTCGGGAACGTGGTCGGCGGGGTGCATGTCTATGGCGAGGTCGAGGACAGCCACAGCTACTATCGCGGCATCTATCCGCGTCGGCAGACCTTGCAGGTGTCGTCCGACTTTGACCTGGGGAACGGCTGGAGCACGGCGCTGGGCGGCATGGTCTATCGCTCGAAGGGCGACGTGCAGACCGCCGGCTGGAACCGCCTGACGCAGGACCTGATCGACAGCCGCACCTATGTCACGGGCGGTGATGCGAGCCTGGTCGACGCCGACGGCAACGGCCGCCTGACCCCCAATGAGATCGGCGGGGCGCTTTACCTGCCCTATTACGGCTTCCCGAGCACCGACGCGGCCCACACCCTGGACACGGGCGTCGGCGCGACGAAGCTGTCGCCGCGCACGGTCTACATTTCGGCGTCCGACTTCTCGAAGACGGCGACCAACACCCTCTATTTCGACATCGCCAGGAAGCTGTCGCCCGACAGCGCGATCAAGCTGCAACTGTTCTACGACGACCTGGAGAACAAGCGCTTCGTCTCGTACGGCTATCCCGCTCGCTTCGACAGCAAGGTCTGGGAGGCCCGCGCGACCTATGAATTCGCCAACCGCTTCCTCGACGACGCCGTGGTCGCCCGCTCGTTCGTCGGCGCCTCCTACCGCAGCTTCAAGGGACGCCGGCGCGAGAGCTACAACAGCGGCCTGATCGCGCTGGACCGCCGCGACCTGTCGGTGGGCCAGACCGCCACCGACCTGATCGGCAGCCCGTTCACCGATCCGTCGATGACCTGGGAGAACGACAACCACACCAAGTGGACGCAAGCCGGGATCTTCTTCACCACCGACATCAAGGTCGGCGAGAAGCTGAACCTGATGCTGGGCGGCCGCTACGACGACTATGACGTCACGTCGGAAGACACCGGTTCGCTGAGCTTCACGACGCCCGGCGTTCAGAGCGACGCCAAGGGCAAGGGAACCTATACCGCCAGCGTCACCTACAAGGCGCCCTTCGGCCTGATGCCCTACGTGTCGTACGCCAAGGCCTCGGCGCTGGAGATGAGCCAGGCTGGCGACGTCAATCCGGGCCTGGTGGCCGACGCGGGCGACGCCTGGCTGTCGGATAGCGACCTGGCCGAGGCCGGCGTGAAGTTCCAGTGGCTGAAGGGCGCGCTGATCGGCTCGCTGGCCGGCTATCGCCAGAACCGCACTCAGCTGATGGGCATCAACGGCGATCCGGCCGGCACGCGCTCCAAGGGCGTCGAGCTGGAGGTTCGCTGGCTGGCCAGCCAGCACTTCAGCTTCACCTTCTCGGGCAACACGCAGCGCACCACGGTCAAGGGGCCCGACACCTCGTTCCAGTACGTGCCGACCTATACGGCCGGCGTGCCGGGCGCGCAGGGCTACGGCGGCTCGTACGTGGTGTGGAGCTTCGCCAGCATCCGGCCGGGCGACTACGACTACACCCTGATCCCGAAATCGGTGGTCAGCCTGTACGGCGCCTACGCCTCGGACCAGCACGACTGGGGCAAGCTCTACGGAACCCTGGGCGTGACCCACGTGACCAAGACCTCGGGCACGGTTCCCGGCGCGGTGGTCTATCCGGCCTATGGCGTGGTCAATGGCTCTCTGGCCTACGAGCAGGGCCCCTACACGGCCACGCTCAACGTCGATAACCTGCTGGACGAGCTCTATTTCACGCCCGTCGCCGACACCTACGCCAACCTCGCCGCCCTGCCCGGCAAGGGGCGCGAGTGGCGGATCACCCTCGCAAGGCGCTTTTGATGACCGACCACCAGATCCAGCACCGTCCGTGGCTGCTGCTGGGCGCCTTTTCCCTGCTGCTGTTCCTGATCACGGCGGCGACCTATTCGTCGCTGGGCGTGATGATCCCGGCCATGGTCCCGGAGCTGGGCTGGAGCTGGCAGAACGCGTTCCTGGGCTTTACCGTCATGGGCGTGGCCACCGGCGCCTCGTCCTGGCTGCCGACCCTCCTGATCCGCCGCTGGGGCGTGCGCGCGACGCTGGTGGCGGGCGCTGCCGTGATGGCCGCGGGCCTGGCCCTGCTGGCCAAGGTGCAGAGCCTGCCGGCCTACTTCCTGGCCACGGCCCTGCTGGGGATCGGCTTCCAGGCCGCGGCCCTGATCCCGGGCACCCACGTGCTGTCGGCGATCTTCCGCCAGCGGGCCCTGCCGTTCGGGATCTACTTCACCAGCGGCGCCCTGGGCGGCGTGGCCGGTCCGCTGCTGGTGCTGGCCAGCCAGGGGGCGTTCGACGGCCAATGGCGGATCTATTGGGCGCTGCAGGCGGTGGTCATCGGCCTGCTGGGCCTGCTGTGCGCCGCCGTCGTTGGCGGCCCCAAGTGGCTGGAAGAGGCCGGCCGGGCCATGGACCGCCTGACCGCCGCCGAGGCCAAGGCCGCCCCGGCCCATCCGCGCGTCTTCCGCACCGACCATGACTGGAGCGTCCGCGACGCGGTGCGCACCCCGCAGTTCGCGATTCTGGTCGCGGCCTATTTCAGCCACCTGCTGGCCGGGGTCACGGCCGCCAGCCTGACCCAGGCGCATCTGACGCAACTGGGCGTGGCTGGCGTCGTCGCGGCCGGGGCGCTCAGCGCCGAGGGCCTGATGCAGGTCGCCGCCCGCATGGCCGGCGGCGCGGTGGGCGACCGCATCGATCCGCGCTGGCTGCTGGTTCTGGCCCAGGGCCTGCTGGTCGCGGGCCTGCTGGCCCTGTCGCACGCCACCACCCTGCCGCTGCAGGCGCTGTACGCCGTGGGCGTGGGCCTGGGTTTTGGCCTGACCGTGCTGGCCGTCAGCCTGCTGCTGCTGAACTACTTCGGCCGTCGCAACAATGTCGAGCTGTTCTCGCTGGTCTGTCTGGTGGGCGCGGTGTCGGCGGCGGGCCCGTTCATCGGCGGCTTCATGCGCGACCGCCTGGGCAGCTTCACCCCGACCTTCCAGCTGTTCGCCGCCCTGACGGCGGTGGTGTTCGTGGCCGTGCTGCTGATGCGTCCGCCCAAGCCGCGCGCGGCGGCGGCGAATGTCGAAGCCGGGGCCGCCGCCGACGCCTGAGGCCGGCCTCGCGCTGTCGTCCTTTTGGTCTATGGTCGCGCCTGACTCGAAGTTGAGCGAGCGGGTGTGGAGGCGACGATGGGGCGAGAAGGCGGGCGCAAGGAGTTCGGCGTCTTCCTGCCCGTGGCGAACGGCGGCTGGATCGTCTCCAGCAGCACGCCGCCGCTTGACGGCCTCTATCCGCAGAACCGCGCCGCCGCCGTGCTGGCCGACCAGATCGGCCTCGACTTCGTGATGTCGATGGCCAAGTTCCGCGGCTTCGGGGGGGAGACCGACCACTGGGGCGCGGCCCTGGAGTCGGTGACCCTGATGGCCGCCCTGGCAGAGGCGACCAGCCGCGTGAAGATCTGGGCCACGCTGCATCCGCTGCTGCAGAACCCGGCCGTGGCGGCCAAGCTAATTTCCACCCTGGACCACATCAGCGGCGGCCGCGCGGGCCTCAACATCGTCGCCGGCGCCTATCGCGACGAGTTCGCCCAGATGGGCGCCTGGGACGACGCCCTCGACCACGACGACCGCTACGCCCTGGCCGAGGAGTGGACGCGCCTGGTCAAGCGCCTGTGGACCGAGGACAGCGTCAGCCACGAGGGGCGCTTCTTCACCCTGACCGACTGCCAGTCCAAGCCCAAGCCGCTCAGCAAGCCGCGCCCGGACCTGATCTGCGCCGGCGTCTCGTCGCGCGGCTTTTCCTTCGCCGTGGCCGAGGCCGACGCCTGCTTCATCGGCGGCGAGGACGAGGCGGCGCTGCGCGAGGCCAGCCGCCGGGCCAAGGCGCGGGCGGCGCAGTTGGGCAAGACGATCCGCACCTACGCCATGTGCACGGTGGTCCACGCTGACACCGATGCGCAGGCGCAGGACCTGGCCGACCGCTATCGCGACGGGGTGGACATGGGCGCGGTCACCACCATGTTGTCCAACTGGGGCGTGCCGCCCGAGCGCCTGGCCGAAACCGCCGCGCGCCAGGGGGCGTTCATGACCCGCACCGTGATCGGCGCGCCGGCGACCTGCGGCGCCAAGATCCGCGATCTGGTCGAAACCTGCGAGCTGGACGGGCTGATGCTGATCTTTCCCGACTACGAGGCCGGGCTGGCGATGTTCGGCGCCGAGATCCTGCCCGGCCTGCGGGAGGCCTATCCATGAACGCGACGCCGATCATCGCCCAGGACGGCCTGGCCGCCTGGATCGCCCCGTCGCGGACGGCGCTGGTGATCGTCGACATGCAGGTCGACTTCGCCGCGCCCGACGGCGTCATCGGCCGGTTCGGCGTGGACCTGTCGGCCGCCGCCGCGGCGCTGGAGCAGGCCCAGCGGCTGGCGGCCGCCGCGCGGGCGGCCGGCGCGCCGGTGGTGTTCGTGGGTCTGGAGACGACGCCTGATACGGATCCGCCTGTGGTGCTGGAGCGCATGCGCCGGCGCGGCGGTGATCCCGAGGTCGAACGGGTGATCTGCCGCAAGGGGACGCGCGGCGCCGACTTCCACGGTCCCGCGCCGCAGGCGGGCGAACTGGTGATCCGCAAGCCGCGCTACAGCGCTTTCGTCGGCACCGATATCGACGCGCGGCTGCGCGCGCGGGGCGTGGACACGCTGGTGGTCTGCGGCCTGACCACTGAATGCTGCGTCGACAGCACGGTGCGCGACGCCTTCCATCGCGACTATCACGTCTTCGTCGCCGGCGACGCCTGCGCGGCCTATGAGCCCGACCTGCACGAGGGCGCGCTGAAGAGCCTGAGCCTGTCCTTCGCCCTGCTGGTCGACACGCCCGAGATCGAGGCGGCCTGGGCTGGGCGCTAGCCGGGGCGGGTTCGGACAAAGAAAAAGCCGCCCGGGGCGGACCCGGGCGGCTCGTTCGTTGGTCCCGAAGGGCCTGGCTTAGAAGGAAGCCTTCAGCGACACGGCGACGCGCGAGTCGTAGATGCTGCCGAAGTCATGCTCGCTGGTGTCCCAGTAGCGGACGTCGAGGGCGAGCTTGTCGTTGAGGGCATAGGCGACGCCCAGGTTCCAGGTGGTGTAGTCGGCGCCGTCCTCGATGGTCTGCTTGCCCAGGGCGCCGCTCAGCGAGAACTTGTCGTTCAGCGGGATCGAGCCGTTGGCTTCGTAGTAGACGGCGGTCGACAGGTCGCCCGGCCATTCCGGCGAGAAGTAGACGGCGCCGCCGAGGGTGGCCTTGCCGACCGGCTTGGAGATGGCGGCCTTCAGCTCGGTGTAGCTGTACTTGCCGGGGGTCAGGCCCTTGTCCTTCGAGTAGCCGTAATAGAGGACGCCGAAGTCCATCGACACGTCGCCGACGGTCGGCTTCACGCCGGCGTAGAAGTCGACTTCCACGCTCGGGTCATCGGTGCCGAAATCGACGTTCGAAGCCCACACGCCGGCGTAGCCGACGCCGTAGCCGAGGTCGACGCCGCCGAACACTTGCGGGTCTTCGTTGGTTTGGCTGACGCCGCGGAACACGTAATCGCTGGCGATGCCGACATTGTACGAGAGGCTGACTTCCTGGGCCATCGCGGCGCCGCCGAGGGCGACCGAGGCGGTGGCGGCGGCCAGCGCGAGCTTGAAGATCTTCATCCGTGTTATCCCCTTTTTTGTGTAGCCCGCCGGGAGTGTGGTCCCAACTTGTGCGGCGCCTGCAAGCGCGTTCCTTCACAAGCCGGGATTAACCGCGGGCCATGCTTTAGTTGCAATCAGCGGGGGCACAGCGCCAGCAATAAGAACATGGATCGCCCAAAACTTGGGCAACTGTGGCGCATTTGCTGCAATGTCGGCGCATCGGCCACAGTTGTCGTCAAGTTGTCGATCCGCGTTTGCGTGCGACTTCAGCGCATCGACAACGTCGCGGCGCCCAGATGCAGGCCGGCGTCGACGAGCAGGGTCTCGCCGGTGACGTGGCGGGCGGCGGGCGAGGCCAGGAACACCGCGGCCCCGGCGACGTCCTCGGCGGTGGAGGCGACCTGCAGCGGCGTGGCGGCGGCGGCTCCGGCCCGCAGGCGGGCGACGCGGTCCTCGTCCATGGCCTTGCCGAACCATGGGGTGTCGATGAAGCCGGGGCAGATGGCGTTGACGCGGATCTTCGGAGCCAGGGCGCGAGCCAGAGACAGGGTCATGGTGGTCATCGCGCCCTTGGACGCCGCGTAGGGCACCGACGAGCCGTTGCCCATGACGCCGGCGATCGAACTGGTGTTGACCACGGCGCCCGGACGCGGCGCGGCCTCCAGCAGGCTGCGGGCGGCCCGGACCATCTGGAAGGCGCCGACGACATTGACCGAATAGAGCTTGAGGAAGTCTTCGGCGTTCACCGCGTCGAGGTCGCCGTGCTGCGGGGCGAACTTGGTCATGCCGGCGTTGTTGAACAGGGCGTCGATACGGCCCGACGGCGCGGCGGCCTCGACGATCTTCCGGCAGTCGGTGTCGTCGGCGACGTCGCCTTTCGCCAGCACGGCCTTGGCGCCAAGGGACTCGACCTGGCGGGCGGTCTCCTCGGCTTCGTCGGCGCTGCGGGCGAAGTTGACGACGACCAGGCCCGCGCCCCGGCGTGCGGTCTCGATCGCGATCGCCCGGCCCAGGCCCGTCGAGGCCCCCGTGACCACCACCGTGAAGCCGTCGAAGTCGCGTCCGGTCATCGTTTCTCTCCCAAACAGATGTTTGCGACACCGTAGCGAGGGCCCGGGCGCTTGTCTCGCCGGGGGCGGGGGCCTAAATCGCGGCCATGACCGAACTTTCCGTGACCCAGCTGGGCCAGACCGTCGCCGCTCCCGCCAGCCCGGAAGAGGCCGTGCTCGAGGCCGTGCCGAACCCGCAGAACGACGTGCTGTACCTGGCGCGCTTCGTGGCCCCCGAATTCACCTCGCTGTGCCCGGTGACGGGCCAGCCCGACTTCGCCCACCTCGTCATCGACTACGCGCCGGGCGACTGGCTGATCGAGAGCAAGTCGCTGAAGCTCTATCTGACCAGCTTCCGCAACCACGGCTCGTTCCACGAGGACTGCACGGTCAAGGTGGCCCGCAAGATCGTCGAGGTCGCCAAGCCCCGCTGGCTGCGCATCGGCGGCTACTGGTACCCGCGCGGCGGCATCCCGATCGACGTCTTCTGGCAGACCGGCCCCGCGCCGGAAGGCCTGTGGGTGCCCGACCAGGGCGTGGCGCCGTATCGCGGCCGGGGGTGACCTCAAGATCCTCCCCCTGAAGGGGGAGGTGGCCCGGAGGGCCGGAGGGGGAAGACCCTTCGGCGTTCCGAACTGTACTGAGGGGGAGGACACTACCCCCTCCGTCGGCTTCGCCGACACCTCCCCCTTCGGGGGGAGGATCTGCTTACCCCGCCCACTCGCTGGTGATCGCCGCCACGTCCGGCCGTACGCGTTCCTGCGGCTGTTCCGCAGACGTGCCGATGTAGAGGAAGCCGGCGACCTTCTCGTTTTCGGCCACGCCGAGGATGTCGAGCGCTCGCTGGTCGAAGCTGTACCAGTCGGTGATCCAGTTTGCGCCGTAGCCCATGGCCGAGGCGGCCAGCAGCAGCTGGGTGCAGACGGCGCCGGCGCTCATCACCTGCTCCCATTCGGGCACCTCGTGCGGCACGGGACGCGAGATCACGGCGATGGCCAGGGGCGGGGTCGTCAGCTTGCGCATGGCGGCCGTGGCCTTGGTGGGGTTGGCCTGGTCGGCGGCCAGCGGCGCGATCCTGGCGGCGAAGGCGGCCTTGGCCTCGCCACGCAGGATCACGAACCGCCAGGGGAAGAGCTTTCCGTGATCGGGCACGCGCGCGGCCAGGCGCAGCAGGTCGGCCAATTCGTTCTCGCTGGGGCCCGGCGCGTGCAGCGCCATCGCCGAGGCCGAGCGTCGGCGCGCCAGGAAGTTCAGGACCTCGGGCGCCGTCTGGATCGCGATCGGCTCGCCGAATTCGGGGGCGGGGGGAATGGAACCGGCCAAGACGATCTCCTGAAAGCGCGCTACAGGCACGTCACCTATGGCCGCGCCCCGGCCGGCACAAGTCGCGAGTCGTTCGCATGTCCGAGAAATTCGACTGGCTGAAACCACATGGCGAGCCGTGGGCCGTCACCAGCGCCAAGGTGGTCTACGACAATCCGTGGATCAATGTGACCGAGTACCAGGCTGTCGCGCCGACCGGACATCCGGCCCTGTACGGCAAGGTCAGCTTCAAGAACCAGGCGATCGGCGTCGTGCCGCTGCATGCCGACGGCACGGTGACGCTGGTCGGCCAGGCGCGCTTTCCACGCGGCAACTACAGCTGGGAGATCCCCGAGGGCGGGGCGCCGATGGGCGAGGATCCGCTGGACGGCGCCAAGCGCGAGCTGGCCGAGGAGGTCGGGCTGGTGGCGGCCGACTGGCGCCCGATCCTGACCATGGAGCTTTCCAACTCGATCAGCGACGAGGTCGCGCATGGCTTCCTGGCGCTCGATCTCTCGCCCACCACAGCCGAGCCGGACGACACCGAGGACCTGGCCGTGGCCCGCGTGCCGTTCGCCGATGCGCTGGATGCGGCGGTCGCTGGGCGAATGCCGGACTCGTTGACGGTGGCGTTACTGCTCCGGGTGCACCATATGGCGGTCGTGGGCGAGTTGCCGGCCGATCTGGCCGCGCTCGTCCTGGCGCGTTAACGGCGCGCCGTCTGTTCGGCTGGAGCGTTTTGAATAAATATGCTCTAGTCACCGCTGGGAAGGGAGAGCCCCGTGGCCAAGCCTCTTGAAGTCGTGACCGATAAGGCCGCGCCGCCCGTCTGGGCCGCGCTGCGCAACCAGGCCGAACATGCCGCCAAGGCCGAACCGGCCCTGGCCTCGCTGCTCAACGCCGTCATTCTCAGCCACGACAATCTGGCCGACGCCCTGACCTTCCAGCTGGCCCGCAAGCTGGGCGACCAGGAGATGCGGGCCATGACCGCCCGCGAGTTCGCCGCCGAGGCCTTCGAAAGCGATCCGGCCCTGGTGGCCGCCGCCGAGGCCGACCTGCGCGCGGTGTTCGAGCGCGACCCGGCCACCAAGGGCTATGTCCAGCCGTTCCTGTTCTTCAAGGGCTTCCTGGCCCTGCAGACCCACCGCGTCTCCCACTGGCTGTGGGAGAACAACCGCGAGACCCTGGCCTTCTACCTGCAGAGCCGCGCCAGCGAGGTCTTCCAGGTCGACATCCACCCGGCCTCGCGCGTGGGTGCGGGCGTGTTCATCGACCACGGCACCGGCATCGTCATCGGCGAGACGGCGGTGGTCGGCGACGACGTCTCGATGCTGCACGGCGTGACCCTGGGCGGCACCGGCGCCGAGCGCGGCGACCGCCACCCCAAGATCGGCAAGGGCGTGCTGCTGGGCGCGGGCGCCAAGGTGCTGGGCAACATCCAGATCGGCGACTACGCCAAGGTGGCCTCGGGCTCGGTTGTGCTCAAGCCGATCCCGGCTCACTGCACCGCCGCCGGCGTGCCGGCCCGCATCGTCAACTGCCCCACCTGCGAAGAGCCGGCCCGGACCATGGACCACACCCTGGCCGACGTGGTGTACGACTACGTGATTTGAGGGCTCCGCCCTCCCGTAGAGAGTCCTTTTCTTCCGTAAAATCCCCGCGAAAGCGGGGACCCAGGCGTTTTATCGTCAAGCGCCGTTGATTGCACAAAAAGCCTGGGCCCCCGCTTTCGCGGGGGTTTTACGGTTATGGTTGATGCTCAGCGACACGCCGCCAGCCGCGCCGTCTCCAGCCTCGGTTCAGGCCTCACTGTCATTCCGTAGACCGCCAGCGCCCACAGCGCCGCGACCGCCGCCCACTGGGCCGGCGTGATTTTCCGCTGTCTGTCCATGCGCCGTTTATCCTGCGGTTGCCCCGGCGCGGCTAACGACTTATCGGTCGAGGTCTGTGAGGTTTCGTCACATGGCTCGACGTCCGCTGCCGCCGCTGAACGCCCTGCGCGCCTTCGAGGCCTTCGGCCGGCGCGGCCGCATGACCATGGCCGCCGATGAGTTGTGCGTCACCCACGGCGCGGTCAGCCGCCAGATCCGCCAGCTGGAGGACCATCTCGGCGTCGCCCTGACCGAAGGACCGCGCAACCGCCTGACCATGACCGAGCAGGGGCTGAAGCTGGCCCAGGGCCTGACACGGGCCTTCGATATCCTCGAGGAGTCCGTGCCGCGCCCGCCCGAGGACGAGCCGCGTCCGACCGTGGTGTCGTGCCTGCCGACCTTCGCCATGAAGTGGCTGATCCCGCGCCTGCCTGACTTCCTGGAGCGCTTTCCCGACACGCCGGTGCGGGTGGCCGAGTCCAACGGGCCGTTCGACTTCCGCGCCGACGGGATCGACCTGGCCATCCGCATGCGCGACCCCGACGGTCCGCCGTCGCCGGACGGGGAGGCGACGGCCTTTCTCGACACCCACGTCGGTCCGGTCGTGGCGCCGGACCTGGCGGCGAAGGCATCCAGCGTGGAGGGCCTTCTGTCCCTGCCGCGCCTGCATACCCGCACCTTCCTGCACGGCTGGGACCAGTGGGCGGTCCGTGCGGGCGTCGCCTTGCCGCCGGCCGGGCTGGTGCGCGAATTCGACCACTATTTCTACATGATCGAGGCCGCGGCGGCGGGGCTGGGCGTGGCCATGGTTCCGCACGCCTTCGTCGAGCGCGACCTGGCGGCCGGCCGGCTGGTCGCGCCGCTGGGCATGGTTCCCGAGCCTACCTTGCTTTGCGCCCTGACGCCCCGTTCGGGAGCCTCGCGCGGGGCCCGGCGTTTTCGCGACTGGCTGGTCGAGCAGGGGCGAGCCGCGTCGCCGCCGCCGTTTTCTCAACAGACCTGATCGGGCGCCCGCGCAAAAGGCCTTACACTTTGCGCCGTGGACCTCTAGTTTCCCGCCATTCCGCCCCACGGGGGCGAAAGCCCAACAACGAGATCAGGAGCCCCCCGTGGACGCCGCCGCCATCGCCAAGCTCGAAGCCCACCTGAAGCGCACCTTCGGCAACCCGCACATCGCCGTGAAGGCCCGTCCGAAGCAAAAGGACTCGGCCGAGGTCGAAGTGAAGGGCGAGTTCATCGGCGTCGTCTTCCAGGACGAGGACGAGGACGGCTCCTACATGTTCGAGATGGCCATCCTGGCCGAAGACCTCGACTAAGCCCAAAGCGCCTTCGGCTTTGAAAAAACGACCACCCTGGCTATCCTGCCCGGGTGGTCGTTTTCTTTGGTGAGGGCGTCATGCCTGACGGGACCTGGAGCCTGGCCGAAGCCGAGGCCAAGTTCGGCGAAGTGGTCGAGCGCGCTCGCACGCAGGGGCCGCAGCATCTGACCCGCGATGGTCAGGACGCCGCCGTCGTGCTGTCGGCCGAGGAGTACGAGCGGCTACGCGCCGCCGCGCCGCGCTCGTCGAGATCCGTGATCGACGTTCTACTGGATCCAAGCATTCGTGGACTTCTGACCAACGAAGAGGCTGACGAACTTTTCGCCCGAGACAAGGACCCCGGGCGGATTATCGAGTTCTGATGTTTCTGCTCGACACCAATGCGATCTGTGAACCCTTCAAGGATCGCGGAGACGCAGCCGTGCTCTCCTGGATCCGCGCCTGCCCGCCGGATCATGTGTTTGTCAGCTCGGTCACCATCGCCGAGATCAGCTATGGGCTGGAAAGGGTGTCTCCCAGCCGCAAAGCTGATCGCATCAGGATTTGGCGGGATCAGCTGATCGTCGACTTGGCGGATCGGCTTCTGCCGGTGGATGTCGAAGTCGCCAAGGCCCACGCCCGCATCCGTCGCGCCGCCGAGAACGCCAGGCGGACCATGCCTTCCATCGACGCCTTCCTGGCCGCGACGGCGCAGGTGCATGGATTGACTCTCGTCACCCGCAACGTTCGCGATTTCGAAGCCTGGGGCGGCCCCGTGCTCGATCCCTGGAGCGGCTAGACCGCCATCGCCTTCACCTCGCGCCGGATCAGCAGCGAGGCGCCGGCCGCGATCAGGGCGGCCACGCCCGCCATGACGAAGGCCT
The DNA here is from genome assembly GCF_003094615.1 of Caulobacter radicis. Taxonomy (GTDB): domain Bacteria; phylum Pseudomonadota; class Alphaproteobacteria; order Caulobacterales; family Caulobacteraceae; genus Caulobacter; species Caulobacter radicis. Next base: position 54,929 of record NZ_QDKO01000014.1, read on the forward strand.
GGACGTACTGGCCCTGGGCGGCGCGGATCATGCCCGCGCCCACCGCCGCCGTCGCCGCGCCCAGCTGGTGGCCGGCGGCGATCCAGCCGAACACGATCGGCCCGTCCCGGTCGCCGAAGGCCTGGGTGGCCAGGCGCGCGGTCGGCGGCACGGTGGCGATCCAGTCCAGGCCGTAGAACACCGCGAACACCGACAGGCTGACGATCGAGAAGTCCGAATAGGGCAGGTAGATCAGCGATAGGCCACGCAGGGCGTAGTAGACGAAGAGCAGCTTGCGCGGGTCGTAGCGGTCGGTCAGCCAGCCCGACGCCGTCGTGCCGAAGAGGTCGAACAGGCCCATCAGCGCCAGCAGGCCGGCGGCGCGGACCTCGGGCATGCCCCGGTCGCCGCAGAAGGCGATCATGTGCACGCCGATCAGGCCGTTGGTGGTCAGGCCGCAGATGAAGAAGCCCAGGAACAGCAGCCAGAAGGTGCGGGTCCTGCTGGCCCGCGCCAGGGCCCCGAAGGCGCCGGCCAGGGCGTTCGACGCCGAGCCGCGCGGCGGCTCTTCCCAGTCGTCACCCGCGCCGAACGGCTTGTGGCCGATGTCGGAGGGGCGCTCGGGGATCAGCAGCCAGGCGATCGGGGCCATGACGGCGGCGACGGCGGCCACGGTCAGCACCACGGGGCGCCAGCCGCCGTGCTCGGCGATGAAGGCCATGGCCGGCAGGAAGATCAGCGAGCCGGTGGCGGTGGCGGCGGTCAGCAGGCCCAGCATCAGGCCGCGCCGCGCGACGAACCAGCGATTGACGATGGTCGCGCCCAGCACCATGGCCACCGCGCCGCTGCCGAAGCCCGCCAGCACGCCCCAGGTGGCCACATAGTGCCAGGTCTGGGTCATGAAGGCCGAAAGCCCCGTCGAGACGGCCATCAGCACCAAGGCCAGGCTCACCGTCTTGCGCACGCCGAACGACTGCATCAGGGCGGCGGCGAAGGGGCCGGTGAGGCCATAGAGGAAGATGCCGATCGCCGCGGCCAGCGAGATCGCGCCCCGGTCCCAGCCGAAGCTCTTTTCCAGCGGCAGGATCAGCACGCCCGGCGCGGCCCTCAGGCCGGCGGCGGCCAGCAGGGCCAGGAAGGTCACGCCGGCCACCACGAAGGCGTAGTTGCGGCCGAAGGGGCGGCGGATCATGTTCTGACTCCGGATGTAACCGATCGGTACGGGTCTTGCTGGCGTTGTACGTACCGGTTAGTAACATCGTCAAGAGGCCTTCTGAGCTATGACGAAAACCGACGCCGACGCCCCCCTGCATCTCCAGCCCTACGGCCCGGGTCCGCGCGCGGCCGAGAAGATTTTCGAGACGGCCCGCGACCTGTTCTACCGCGAGGGCATCCGCGCCGTCGGCGTCGACGAGATCGTCAGCAAGGCGGGCGTGACCAAGCCCAGCCTCTATCGCAGCTTCAAGTCCAAGGACGACCTTGTCGCCGCCGTGCTGCGCGAGGTGGAGGAGGGCTTCTGGGACCGCTTCAAGTCGGCCGAGGACGCCTTTCCGGATGATCCCAAGGCCCAGATGGTCGCCTATTTCGAAGGCCTGGCGGCGCGTTCGGGCGGGGCCGACTATCGCGGCTGCGCGCTGAGCAACGCCGTCGTCGAGTATCCCGACCGCAGCCATGCCGGCCGGGCGGTGTCGCAAGCGCACAAGCAGGACCTGCGCGATCGCTTGCGGGCCAAGGCGCAGGCGATGGGGGCGTCGGACCCCAAGGCGCTGGGTGATGCGATGATGCTGCTGATCGAGGGCGTGTTCACCTCCAGCCAGATGTTCGACGACGACGACAAGCCGGCCCTGGCGGTGGTGGGCGCGGTCAAGGCCCTGATCGCGGCCTATTGCCCGTGAGCCACCCTCTGGATCGTCCCGTCTGGTCCAGCCTGACCGGTCGTCAGTCGCATCTGGCGATCACGCGGGGCGGGGCCCTGCGGATGGATCCCGATTTCGGCCTGTTCGCCGCCGTCGCCGACGAGACGCCGGAGAGCCTGACGGCCTTGGGCGAACTGGTGCGCGAGCACGGAAACAGCGGGCTGGTGGAGCTTTCGCCGCCGCCGCCGGTTCCTGGGACGGCGGTGCTGTCCAGCGCCCTGTGTTGGCAGATGGCGGCGGAGGCGGTCACGCCGCTGAAGCCGCTGGATTTCGAGATCGTGCCGCTGGGCGACACCGACGCGGCCGAGATGCTGGCCCTGGCGACCCTGACCAAGCCCGGTCCGTTCTTCACGCGCACCCATGAGTTGGGCGACTTCGTCGGCGTGAAGGTCGGGGGCGAACTGGCGGCCATGGCCGGCGAGCGGATGCGGCCAGACGGCTTCACCGAGGTCAGCGGCGTCTGCACCCGGCCCGACTTTCGCGGCAAGGGCTACGCCGCCGGCCTGATGGCGCACGTGGCCGGGGCGATCCTGGCGCGGGGCGAGGCGCCGTTCCTGCACAGCTATGCCGATAACGCCGGGGCTAACGCGCTCTATCAGGCCCTGGGGTTCGAGCGACGGGCGGACGTCTGGTTCACGGTGCTGGCGCCGGAGTAGGCCAGAGCTTCCGTCCCCAAACGAAAAGACCCCGGAAGGCGCTGGCCATCCGGGGTCTTTGTTACTCAGCGGAGAAAGGCCGATCAGGCCTCTTCCATCTTCCGCGCCTGGATCCGGCACCAGCCGTAGAGGCCGGCGACCACCACGGCCGCGACGATGATGGCGATGATCATGCCCAGGTGCTCGGGCGGCGGGTTGGCGATGGCCAGGGGCGCGCCCTTGTTGGTCGAGACGATCAGCAGGGCCAGGGCCACGTTGAACAGGCTCTCGCCGACGATGAAGCCCGAGGCGATCAGCACGCCCAGGCGCTTGGCGACCTCGGCCTTGCGGTCCTTGGAGACCACGCGCTCGAAGATCCAGCCGGCGACGGCGCCGACCACCACCGGGGCGGTGACGGCGCTGGGCAGGTAGATGGCCAGGCCCACGCCCAGCGGCGGCAGGCTGAAGCGGTCCTTGCTGGCGCGGCGCAGGACGATGTCGACCAGAACGAGGCCAAGGCCGATCAGGGCGCCGACGCCCAGCAGGTCCCATTGCAGGTTATGGCCGATGACGCCCTTGGCCAGGGTCGAGATCAGCGTCGCCTGCGGTGCGGCCAGCGGTTCGGCGCCGGGCACGACATTGAGGTTCGGCGCGCCGACGAAGCCGTTCGACTTGGCCAGCAGGTCGAGCACGAACGGAATGACGGTCGCGCCCGACAGCACGCCGATCACCAGGGCCGACTGCTGCTTCCACGGGGTGGCGTCGACCAGCTGGCCGGTCTTCAGGTCCTGCAGGTTGTCGTTGGCCACCACGGCCACGGCCAGGACGGTGGCGGTGACGTAGAGGGCGAAGGCGACCAGCGCCTTGGCGGCGTCCGGGCCGATCAGGCCGCGGCCGATGGCCCCGACCAGCAGCGAGGCGCCCAGCACTGTCAGGATGGCGATGCCCGAGACCGGGCTGTTGGACGAGCCGATCAGGCCGGCCATGTAGCCGCAGACGGCGGCGGCCAGCAGGCCGGCGAACACCAGGTAGGCGACGGCGGCGATGGTCAGCGGCAGGGCGAGAGCGCCGGCCGGACCGCCCAGGGCGAAGGCGGCCAGCAGCCAGCCGGCCGGGGCCAGCAGGGCGACAGACACCAGGCCGACGACGAACAGCGGGATGTCCTGCTCGACGCGCGGCAGGTCGCCGCCGCCCGAACGGCGGGCCTTGCCGGCCTCGAAGGCCGAAACCAGGCCGCGCCAGATCGGCACGACCAGCTTGCCCAGGGTCCAGATGGCGGCAGCGCCGATGACGCCGGCGCCCAGGAAACGCACCTTGGTGGCCCAGACGGTCAGGGCGTGGTCGGCGACGCTGGCGCCGGCCTCGGCGGGGAACACGCCGGTCAGGATCGGCACCAGCACGGCCCAGGCGATGAACAGGCCGGTGAACATGGCGATGCCGACGGTGATGCCCATCAGGTGGCCCGCGCCCATCAGGGCCAGCGAGCTCGACGCGCCGATGCCGGTCGCGCCCTTGCCGACCTTGACGAAGGCGGCGACCTCGGCGGCGAAGATCTTGGCCGCGCCAAGCGCGGCGAAGGCGGCCGAGGCCAGGGTGCCGGCGATCACGGCCCACAGGCCCGCCTTGCCCTCGGCCGCGCCTTCACGCGAACCCGAACCGACCTTCAGCACCTCGGCGGCGGCGACGCCTTCCGGGTAGGGCAGGGGCGAGTTGGTGACCAGGGCCCGGCGCAGCGGGATCGTGTACATCACGCCCAGGATGCCGCCGACGGCGCAGATGCCGAAGGTGGCCAGGAACGGGATGTCCGACCACCAGCCGATCATCAAGAGGCCCGGCAGCACGAAGATCACCGACGACAGCGTGCCCGCGGCCGAGGCGATCGTCTGGACGATGTTGTTTTCCTGGATGGTCGAGGTGCGGAAGAACCGCAGCAGGGCCATCGAGATCACCGCGGCCGGGATCGAGGTGGCGAAGGTCAGGCCGACCTTCAGTCCCAGATAGACCTGGGCGGCCGTGAAGACGACGGTGATGAGGATGCCCAGTATCACGCCGCGGAGCGTGAACTCCGAGCGCGGGGCGGCGGTGATATCGGACATGCGGGTTCCGCAAACAGTTAAGGCGGCCGGACCTTGCCGTCCGACCGCCTCATACTCAAGCCCGGAAGGGCATATGCTGTTACAAAATCACAGAATTAGGGTCACAGAACGCCCAGCATCTCGGCCACCAGGGGGTGGCGGACGATGTCGCGGTCTTCCAGGCGGACGACGGCGATGTTGGACATTTGCTCGAAGCGGTCGGCCACGTCGCCCAGGCCCGAGATGCCCGGCAGCAGGTCCGACTGGTTCGGGTCGCCCGTCACCACCATGGTCGAGTGCCAGCCCAGGCGCGTCAGCAGCATCTTCAGCTGCATGTAGGTGCAGTTCTGGGCCTCGTCGATCACCACGAAGGCGTTGTTCAGCGTGCGGCCGCGCATGAAGCCGACCGGGGCGATCTCGATGGCGCCCTCGGCCATCAGAGCCCGCATGCGCTTGACCGAGAGGCGGTCGGTCAGGGCGTCGTAGAGCGGCCGCAGATAGGGGGCCAGCTTGTCTTCCATGTCGCCCGGCAGGTAGCCGATCGACTCCCCGGCCTCGACGGCGGGGCGCGACAGGACGATCCGGTTGACCCGGCCGGCCTCGAGCGCCTCGACGGCCTTGGCGATGGCCAGATAGGTCTTGCCGGTGCCGGCGGGACCCAGGGCCAGGACCAGGTTCTTGCTGTCCATCGCCTCCATGAGCTGCGCCTGGCCTGGCGATTTCGGTTTTATCGTCTTGATATAGCTCTGATCCCTGGGCGCGTTGTCGGCGTCGCCGAGGGGCGACCAGCCGCCGCGATGCTCCACCGGCAGGCGACGCACCTTGGCGTCGTCGTCGTAGCGGCCGTCGGCGCCTTCGCGCACCATCCGCTTCAGGGCTCGCTTGGTCATCAAAGCCTCCATTCAGGCATGAAAAAAGGACGAGGCCGTAAGGCGTCGTCCTTGGATCGATGGGCGGAGCAGAAGACGGAGCCGCAGGCGCGGCCGGGCGGCTCGGTGGAGCCCCAGGAAGGCGGTGCTGTACGCCGGAACGCCGAACGCAAGACCCTGTTCTCCGTCGTCAGGAGGCCGCGGTCGGTATGGTCCGCGGCGGATACGGAAGGAAAGTCCCCCGATGAAGGGATGTTCCATGCCGAATCACCGGATTTACAATGGGGTGATTATGGTTTCTGAGCGATTAAGTTTTTGCGTGGCGAAAGAACACGGGGTGCACGGATGACTGTCTATTCGTTGGGCGATATCGCGCCGGATCTTCCGCCGCAGGACGAATATTGGATCGCCCCGACCGCCAGCGTGATGGGCAATGTCGTGCTCAAGCAGAACGCCAGCGTCTGGTGGGGCGCGGTGGTGCGCGGCGACAACGACCCGATCACCATCGGCGAGAACAGCAATATCCAGGACGGTTCGGTGCTGCACACCGACGCCGGAATCCCACTGACCATCGGCGCCAACGTCACGGTCGGCCACATGGTCATGCTGCACGGCTGCACGATCGGCGACGGCTCGCTGATCGGCATCGGCTCGATCATCCTCAATGGCGCGAAGATCGGGAAGAACTGCCTGATCGGCGCCGGCGCTCTGATCACCGAGGGCAAGGAGATCCCCGACAACTCGATGGTCGTCGGCGCTCCGGGCAAGATCATCCGCGAGGTCAGCGAGCACCAGGCGATGATCCTGCAGGCCTCGGCCCTGCACTATGTGCAGAACTGGAAGCGCTATCGCGCCGGCCTGAAGGCCATTTGACAGAGGAAAAGCGCAGGAGCGCCGCCCGGAGGGGGGGATGGGCGGCGCTCCTGTCAGACCCGCGCAAGGGGCTTGAGCGCGGGGCCTTCTCACGGCGGCGGCGGGACTGTCGCCGGCGTGGAAGTCGGACGGACCGGGAAGGCGCTCTCCACGAAGCCGCCGGTCGATCTGATGACCGGCATGATGGCGGCCCGCCCTTCCGATCGGATTAAGGTTGAGTTCGCGCAAAATCAGTAACGGTGTTCCGTGATTTTCCGGGGGGAAGCGCGGGCGAAAACCTCGTCATCCAGGCCTGGGTCCATGGAGCTCGCCTTAGGGGCGAGTCGTCTTCGTAATTTCCGGATAGAACGAGGCCGGTTGGGGTCGTTTCATCCATTCCGCGGGCCGTTCGGGTCTCCTGAAGGCTCGGCCTGCGGCAATATGACCAGAAGGCCGCCGTGGGCTTTCGCGGTTCGCGAGCGCCTGGGCATTTGTTGAGGGATCGGGCCGCGCCCGGCGTATTGTCCTGTCGAGAGCCAGGGAAACCGACATGAGCGAACAGCTCGACCACTTGATCGAAGCGATGCGGCGCCAGCCGCAGGCCCGGCTGGACGGCCTGGAGGGGCGGGTCTGGGCGCGGATCGACGCCTTGCGCCAGCCGTCCAGGATGCTGCTGACGCCGCTGCGGGCCGCGGCGGTGGTGGCCGCCCTGGGGATCGGCATGATCGGCGGCAACCTCGCCACCACCTCGACGACGAGCAGGCCGGTCGAGATCGCGGCCTTTTCGGTCGACGCCCACCTGGCGCCGTCGACCCTGCTGGATGGTCGGTGATGGCGGTCTCGCGTGGCGCGGTATTGACCGTGGTGCTGGCCCTGGCGGCCGGGATCGGCGGCGGCTGGCTCGGCTCTGGCCACCTGTTTCCCAAGCGCGAGGCGCCGTCGCTGCACGACGTCGTCCACAACGAACTGAAGCTGACCGCCGAGCAGGACCGCCGCATCGAGGCGCTGGAGCAGGACTTCGCCGTGCGCCGGCGCGCGCGGGAGGCCGAGCTGCGGGCCGCCAACGCCCAGCTGGCCGCCGCCATCCAGGCCCGCCACGAATACACGCCCGAGGTCGCCGCGGCGGTCGAGCGCTTCCACGTGGCGATGGGGACCCTGCAGAAGGAGACCGTCGAGCACGTTCTGGCCATGCGCAAGGAACTGACCCCGGCGCAGGCGGCCAAGTTCGATCGCCGCGTCAGCGAAGCGCTCACGCCCGAGACCCCGTGACCCCGACATCGGGCGACGACGACGGCGCGCTGGCCCGCAGGGCGGCGCGGGGCGACGACCTCGCCTTCAGCCTGCTCATGCGCCGTCACAAGGGCAGGCTGCACGCCTTCGCCCGCCGCCATCTGGGCGACGCCGACGCGGCCCTCGACGTGGTGCAGGAAAGCTTCGTCGCCGCCTGGAAGGCGCTGGACCGCTATGATCCCGCGCGCCCGTTCTCGACGTGGCTGGCCGCCATCGCCCTGAACAAGTGCCGCGATCGCGGCCGACGCCTGAAGGTGCGGCGGCTGATCCTGGGCGAGCGCTCGATCGACGCCCCGGGAACCCCGGACTACGCCGACCCGGCGGCGGGGCCGGAGACACAGGCCCTGCGCTCGGAACAGATGGCGCGGCTGGAGCGGGCGATCGCGCGGCTGCCCGACCAACTGAAGGAGCCGCTGATCCTGACCAGCCTGGAGGGGCTGTCGCAGCAGGAGGCGGCCGACCTGCTGAAGGTCAGCGCCAAGGCGGTGGAGACGCGCGTCTACCGGGCCCGCCGGCGACTGGCCGAATGGCTGGCCGAGGCCTGAAACATTTTTCCGGGACGTTGAGGGAAGGGCGCGCGGGGCGCGTAGCATGGGACAAGACCGCGTCGTGTCCGCAAAGGGCGCTCCCCCCCGACGCGCCGTACGAAGGACTGACATGCGTATCCCCAGCGGGGCCCTGGACCGCCGCCGTTTCCTGCAATCCCTGGCGATCCTCGGCGGCGGCGCGGCGCTGGCCGACCTGCTGCCCGCCTGGGCGCGCACCGCGCAGGCGGGCGAACGCTCGCCCGCGGCGCTGAGCGGCGAGGACATCCGGCTGACGATCGGCCACACGTCCATCACGGTGGACGGCCGCGCCAGCCACGCGGTGACGATCAACGGGACCGTGCCAGGACCGCTGATCCGGCTGAAGGAAGGCCAGACCGTCCGCCTGCATGTCAGCAACGGCCTGGAGGAGGAGACCTCGATCCACTGGCACGGCCTGCTGGTGCCGTTCGAGATGGACGGCGTGCCGGGCGTCAGCTTCCCAGGGATCAAGCCGGGCGAGACCTTCGTCTACGAGTTCAAGGTCAAGCAGTCGGGGAGCTTCTGGTACCATAGCCACTCGGGCCTGCAGGAGCAGGTCGGGCACTACGGCCCGATGATCATCGATCCCGCAGGCGAGGACCCGGCAGCGTTCGATCGCGAGCATGTCGTGGTGCTGTCGGACCACACTCGCGTCCACCCGCATCAGATCTTCCGCCGGCTCAAGCAGCAGAGCGGCGCCTTCAACTTCCAGCGCCAGACGATCGCCGGCCTGCTGAAGGGCAGGGACCAGACCCTGGCCGAGCGCCTGGAATGGGGTCGGATGCTGATGGATCCGACCGACATCTCCGACGTCACCGGGGCGGCCTACACCTTCCTGATCAACGGCCGTGGCCCCAAGGACAACTGGACGGGCCTGTTCGCGCCCGGCGAGCGGGTGCGGCTGCGGTTCATCAACGCCGCCGCCCAGTCGGTGTTCAATGTCCGCATCCCGGGGCTGAAGCTGACCGTGGTCGCCGCCGACGGCCAGCACGTGCGGCCCGTCGAGGTCGACGAGTTCCAGATCGGCAACGCCGAGACCTACGACGTCATCGTCCGGCCGGTCGAGGACAAGGCCTTCACCATCGTCTCGGAGTCGGTCGACCGCTCGGGCCTGGGCCGCGCCACGCTCGCGCCCCGGCTGGGCATGACCGCCGAGGTCCCGCCCGTGCGCGCTCGGCCGCTGGCCAACATGCGCGACATGGGCATGGACATGGGGGGCATGGACCATGGCGACATGGACATGTCGATGCGCAATCCCGACACCGCCCCGCAGGTGCCGCTCGGTCCCGGCGTGCAGATGCTGTCGCCCATGGCGGTGGACCGCACCGGCGAGCCCGGTCAGGGCCTGGCGAACGCCGGCCACCGGGTGCTGGTCTATCGAGACCTGGTGGCGCTGGAGCCCAATCCCGACCAACGCGCGCCGGAACGGTCGATCGAAATCCACCTGACCGGCAACATGGAACGCTTCATGTGGGGCTTCGACGGCCGCAAGTTCAGCGACAGGCCGCCGCCCTATGCGTTCCGGCACGGTGAGCGCGTGAGGGTGGTGCTGGTCAACGACACCATGATGGCCCACCCTATCCACCTGCACGGTCACTATTTCGAGCTGGCTTTCGGTCCCGCCGGGCACATGCCGCGCAAGCATACGGTGATCGTGCTGCCGGGCGGCCGGGTCGCCTTCGACTTCACCGCCGAGACCGGTGACTGGGCCTTCCACTGCCACATGCTCTACCACATGCACGCGGGGATGTTTCAGGTCTTCAGCGTGCGCGACGGCCAAGGGGAGGGCGCGCGATGAAGGCCCCCCTGATCGCCCTGCTGCCGTTGCTGTGGGCAGGACCGGCCCTGGCGCAGCACGACCATCACGCGCCGGCTCCGGCCGACCCCCACGCCGGCCACGACATGGGCGCCATGGCGCCCGAACCGTCGAGCGAGCCGCCGCCGCTGCCCGACCGCGAGACCGCCGCCCCATCGGCGCCGACCGACCACCTGGCCGACCGGATCTTCGATCCCGCCGCGATGGAGCAGGCGCGGGCGGTGCTGCGCCAGGAGCACGGCGGGGCCCAGGCCTCGCAGGTGATGCTCAACCTTTTCGAATACCGGGCCGGTTCCGGCGCCGACGGCTATCACTGGGCCGGCGAGGCCTGGTTCGGCGGCGACATCGACCGGCTGGTGATCAAGTCGGAGGGCGAGGGCGATCGCCACGGCGTCGAAAGCGGTGAGGTGCAGGCGCTCTATTCGCGGGCGATGGGCCTCTATACCGACCTGCAGGTCGGCGTCCGCCAGGACCTGGAGCCCAGGTCGCGCACCTATGCGACCGTCGGGTTCGAGACCCTGCTGCCCTACTGGATCGAGGCCGAGGGCGCGGTCTTCGTCTCCAGTAAGGGCGACGTCCTGGCGAGAGCCGAGGGCGCGATCGACTGGCGCCTGACCCAGCGCCTGATCCTGCAGCCGCGCGCCGAGCTCAATTTCGCCGCCCAGGACGTGGCCGAAACCGGTACGGGCTCGGGCCTGTCGGACGCCGAGCTTGGCCTTCGCCTCCGCTACGAGGTGCGACGCGAGTTCGCCCCCTATGTCGGCGTCGCCTGGGGGCGGCGCTTCGGGCGCACCGCCGACTACGCGCGCGCCGCCGGGGAAGAGGTCTCGGACACCAGCGTGGTGCTGGGCCTGCGGGCCTGGTTCTAGCGTCCCAAAGTCATCTGTTCACGGAGTAAGCTCATGAAAGTTCTCGCGATCGCGGGCGGCTTTGTCGCCCTGGCTCTTCTCGCCCAGCCGGCCGCGGCCCAGGACGATCACGCCGGTCATGCGGGCCATGCCGCCCCCGCCGCCGCCTCGGCGGTCGAGGCCGTCGGCGTGGTGCGCGCCGTCAACGCCAAGGCCGGCAAGGTCACCCTGGCGCACGAGGCGATCCCCGCCCTCAAGTGGCCGCCGATGACCATGGCCTTCAAGGTCTCCGATCCGGCCCTGCTCAAGGATCTCGCTGTCGGGACCAAGGTCCGCTTCAAGCTGGATGGCCAGATGATCGTGGGCCTGACCGCGCTCTAGGCTGAAGCGGCGGCGCAAGGCAGGTCCCGCCCTCCCCGCGAGGGCGGGACCTTTTTGTGTCCACGGCGCGGCGATCGGCGTTCCTCTTCGCCCACGATCGCAGGCAATTCCCAGGGACGGGGGCGCTTGGAGCGCGTCGACGTGGTCAGGGAGCTGGTCTGCGGACTTCATCAAGACCCGCGGCGGCCATAGCCGCATCGGAAGCCGAACGCGTGAAGGCGCTCAGTCGATGGCTGGGGTTGTGCTCACTCTTGCGTCTTGAGGAGCGTTCACGCCATCCCGTCGATTGGCTTCGTTCTTCTTCTTTTTGTCTTGGTCGTGATGCCATTTGATAGAGAAAAACATACCGACCCCCAGAACTATGATTTTGAGCGGGAAGAAAACGATAGGAAAAAAATTCACCCAAGTCACAAAGCTGCTCCGGGGGGCGAAAACTAGCGCGCCATTTTGCCAAGGAGCGGCAACCTACCAATTTTATTGGTTTGGGTGTCGTGGACAAAGTGTCCAAGCGACGACATTAAGCGTCGCTGCGCAGTCCCATCGGGAGACTGCGCAGTCGCCCGCAGTTTAGGCCCTGGCCAACGCGCTGGCCGCCTTGCCGTCATACTGGCCGCCGAAGTTGGTCTTCAGGTGGGCCATGATCGTCCCGACGTTGGCGTCGGGGTTCTTGGCCCGGAAGTCGTTGATGGCCTCGCGCAGTTCCGATTCCGTCATCTGCTTCGGGCCATACGAGGACAGGATCGCCAGTTCGGTTTCAGCCGCCTTGGTCCGCTCGTCCACCTTCGAGGTATCACCAGCGGCCTCGATCAGGCGCGCGCGTTCGGTCGCGAGGTTTTCCAGCGTCAGCTTCGTGTTCTTCACGAACTTCGCGACGGTTGCGACGACTTTCTCGTCGGTGACTTCCGTCACGCCGCGCTTGAACTCCTCGGTCGTGATCTGCGTGGCTTCACCGATCAATGTGGTGAGCACGTCAGCCTTCAGACGGTCGTTCAGCTTGCGCGCCGCGAGTTGGTCGGTTTTGAGCTCGTCGAGCAAAGCCATGTCGTCGTCCTTTCAGTTCGGCCTATTCGATAGTGCCGTAGTGCATGGTGACCGCAACTCTTCAAGAGCGCGGGTGAGCCGCAAGTCACGGGGATGTCGGCGCCGGTCGGGCGTGGCTCAGCCTTGTCCTCCGCCCGTTCGTCGCGGCGGGCCGCGGTCGTTGCAACCTGCTTGGGGCATCAAGACAGGGGACGATTAAACCGCTGCGCCATTTCCCAATCTGGGAAGTGGTGCTGGGGTCATAGGAAGATAATGGCCGTCGAGCGGATTCAGTAAACGGCTCGAAACCTATATATGATCATTCGCACAAAGCGGTGTTATGTGTGTCATGTGCAAAGCCATGAAATGAATTAACCAGTTTGAAATCCACAAATACCTATCACGTCGCCTTAGTGTTAGTGGGGCGTGTAGTATGAGTGTTGATGTATCGCGGGGTGCGACGCGCGCCCTGGTCGTCGCGACGGGCTCGGTTTTGGCCCTGACCTGGTCCACGGCAAGTTTCGCGCAGACCGCGCCAAGCCGGACCCTTCCTCAATCCATCGCTCCGACCGTTCAGGAGACCCAGGGCGAGATCGCCTTGCCGGCTACGCGCCTGACGGCCGCCCCGGCGGGGGCCGAGGCCCTGTCGGTGCGGATCGAGCGGGTGGTGGTCGAAGGCTTAGCGCCTGACCGCGCCGAAGCCGTCGCCGCGCTGACCCGGCCGGTCGAGGGGCGCACCGTCACCGTCGCCGCCCTCTACGAGGTCGCCGCCAAGATCGAGGCGCTGTACGCCCAGGACGGCCGTATCCTGACCCGCGCCACCCTGCCGCCGCAGTCGCTCAAGGACGGCGCGACCTTGCGCATCGTCGTGATCGAGGGCTTCATCGAGAGCATCGACGACAGCCGCGTGCCGGCCAAGGTGCGCGGGCCGATCCGCGACCGGCTGGTCAAGCTGATCAACCGGCCGGGCCTTAGCCTGCCGCAGATCGAGCGCCAGGTGCTGCTGGCCGCGCGCGTTCCCGGCGTCAATCTGCGCACGACCCTGGTTCCCGGCGAGCTTGTCGGCGGGGCGCGGCTGGTGCTGCAGGTCGAGCACGACGCCGTCGCCGGCGGCCTTGGGGCCGACAACACCCTGTCGAGCGCCTATGACGACTGGAACCTCGAGGCGCGGCTGACGGCCAACTCGGTGTTCGGGGCGGGCGAGCAGTTCTATGCCTTCGGCGCCTCGGCCACCGATCTGGCCCTGACGGGCGGACATCCCCATCGCCGCATCGTCGGCCTGGGCCTGATCGCGCCGCTGGGCTTCGACGGGGTCACGGCGCAGCTCGAGTATCTGCACGCCGACACCAATCCGATCACGCCGCGTGGCGTGCTGCCGGTGCAGGGCCAGTTCGACCGCATCGTGGCCAAGCTGTCCTATCCGCTGATCCTTGGCCGGCGCGAGATGCTGTCGGTGTCGGGCGGGTTCGAGTGGACCAACGAAAGCCAGGCCGCCCGCGGCTTCGGTGTCGACCTGAGCAAGGACGCCCTGCGCAGCTTCACGTTCGGCCTCGAAGGCGGCAAGGCGATCGGCCAGGCCACCATGGTCTCATCGCGCATCGACTTCAACCAGGGCATTTCGGGCTTTGGCGCGCGCACGCCGGCCGACGCGCGGATCTCGGGCACGCCGCTGTCGCGCCAGGGCTCCAGGCCCGACTTCACCAAGCTTTCGGCCACCGCCAGCATCGACCGGGCCCTGGGCGGTCCGTTCTCCGCGCGGCTGGTGCTGCGCGGCCAGACCGGCTTCGGCGGCGCTCTGCCCAGCGCCATGCAGTTCTCGCTGGACGGCGGCGAGGGCGTCTCCGGCTTCGACGCCGGCTCGATCAATGTCGACAGCGGCCTGACCGGCCGCGTCGAGCTGGCCGCCCTGGCCCCGATCGGCGGGCGCGTCGTGGCGCGTCCCTACCTGTTCGCCGCGGCCGGCCGGGGCTGGCTGGAAAAGCCGACCGTGGTCGAGAAGCCGCGGCCTGACGGCTGGTCGGTGGGCGGCGGCGCCCGTACGACGCTGGCCGAGCGCGTCAATCTGAGCGCCGAGCTGGCGCACGCCAACAGCAACCTGTTCGCCAAAAACCAGACGCGCCTCACGGCCAGCGTCAACGTCGCGTTCTGAGGAGGAGCCTGACCATGCTTATCGCCAACAAGCTTCGCCTGATCGCAACGACCAGCCTGACCCTGACCCTGGCCGCCATGGCCACCCAGGCGGCGGCGCGGGACGCCCTGCCGACCGGCGGCTCGGTGGTCGCCGGCTCGGCCACCATCGGCGGCCAGTCGGGCGGCGCCCAGACCATCACCCAGACCAGCCAGAAGGCCGTGATCGACTGGGCCGGCTTCAACGTCGGCCAGGGCGCCAGCCTGACCTTCGTGACGCCCAACGCCGACGGCGCGACCCTGAACCGTGTGACCGGCACGACGGGCTCGACCATCGCCGGCCAGATCACCGCCAACGGCAGCGTCTATCTGATCAATCCCAACGGCATCCAGATCACCCAGACCGGCGTGGTCAACGCCGGCCGCGGCTTCGTGGCCTCGACGCTGGACATCTCCAACGACGAGTTCATGGCCGGCGCCGGCCGGTTCACGGGGACGGGCGGGACCATCGACCACCGGGGCTCGATCACCGTCGGGGCGGGCGGCGTTGTCGGCCTGCTCGGCGGCAGCGTCTCCAGCAGCGGCCTGATCGTGGCGCCGGCGGGCAAGGTGGTGATCGGCGCGGTCACCCACGCCACGCTCGACCTCAACGGCGGCGGCTTCCTGCAGGTGGCCCTGCCCGAGCAGTCGGCCCTGGCGGCGGACGGCTCCAGCGCGCTGGTCTCGGCCCAGTCGGGCTACGAGGCGACCCGCAACACCGTCAATCTGGACGGCCTGAGCAGCGGCAGCGTGACCGGCCGCAACGGCGACATCGTGCTGGGCGGCAAGATCAGCGTCGATTCCGACGCCGGCGACGCGGGCTCGATCATGGTGATGGGCGCCAACACCCAGGCCAACGGCGAGCTTTCGGCCCGGGCGACGGGCGCCACCGGCAATGGCGGCTTCATCGAGACCTCGGGCAATTACGTCGACTTCACCGGCCTGCGCGTGGACACCCGCGCGGCGCACGGCGCGACGGGGACCTGGCTGGTCGACCCCACCGACCTGACGATCGACGCGGCCGCGGCGTCCACCATCCAGTCGAACCTCGCCACCACCAACGTCACGCTCGAGACCTATCTCAGCGGCGCGCCGTCCGGACCGGGCGTGGCCAGCGAAGGCGCGGGCGACATCATCGTCAATTCGGCGATCAGCTGGGGCGCCAACACCCTGACGCTGAACGCGGCCAACAGCATCAAGGTCAACGCCGTCCTGACCGCTTCGGGCAGCGCGGGCCTCGCCCTGAACTACGGCGACACCAAGGGCTCGATCGCCGCCACGCCGCTCGCCGGCGCGGGCCTCGACTTCGGCCTGAGCAGCAGCGGTTTCGCCGGCCGGATCGACTTCACGGGCGGAAGCAACAGCTTCGCCGTCAACGGCCAAGCCTACACCATCATCACCGCCCTGGGCGCGGCCGGCTCGACCACGGGCCTGGACCTGCAGGGGATCAACGGCGCCCTGGGCGGCTTCTACGCGCTCGGCGCCAATATCGACGCCAGCGCCACCAGCGGCTGGAACAGCAACCAGGGCTTCGACCCGCTCGGCGCGACCAATGCGGAAAGCGGCGGCAATGGCTTCACCGGCAGCTTCCTGGGCCTTGGCCACACGGTCAGCAACCTGACCGTCAAGCGCACGTCGTCAGCCTATGGCGGCCTGTTCGGCCTTGCCGCCGCCAGCGCTTCCATCGGCAATGTCGGCCTCGTCAACGCCAGCGTCGCGGTCAATGGCGACGCGAACACCTTCATCGGCAACGGCACCGGCGGCACGGCTGGCGCCCTGGCCGGCGTTTCCTACGGCGCGATCACTCAGAGCTATTCCACGGGCTCGGTGTCCGCCAACGGCGGCCCCACCTTCGGCCCCTCCACCGGCGGCGCGGGCGGCGTGGCCGGCGGCCTGGTCGGCAAGTCCTACGGTACGATCACGGGAAGCCATTCCTCCGCCACGGTCTCGGCCGGCGGTCGCGACGGCATGACCCAGGGCGGCGCGGGCGGCAAGGTGGGCGGCCTCGTCGGCCAGTCCTACGGCGCGATCTCGGAGAGCTACGCCACGGGCGCTGTCGCGGCCAACGGCGGCGCCGGCACCGACGTCACGACGGGTACTGCCGGCGCGGGCGGCGTGGCCGGCGGCCTGGTCGCCGAAAGCAGCGGCGCGATCACGGGGAGCCATGCGACGGGCGCGGTCTCGGCCAACGGCGGCAGCGCCCGCACCGCCGGGGCTGGCGGCAAGGCGGGGGGGCTCGTCGGGCTCTCCAGCAGCACGATCACGGCGAGCTACGCCACGGGCGTGGTCTCGGCCAACGGCGGCGGCGGCAGCGGCGGCAGCAACAGCGGGGCCACGGGCGGGACGGCCGGCGGCCTGGTCGCCGAGAGCGACGGTGCGATCACGAGGAGCTATTCCACGGGGGCGGTCTCGGCCAACGGCGGCGGCGGTAGCGGGGCGGGTGTATCAGCCGGCGGCGCCGGCGGCTCCGGCGGGACCGCGGGCGGGCTTGTCGGTCGGAGCCGCAGCACGATCAGCCTGAGCTACGCCACCGGCGCGGCGTCCGCCAACGGCGGCGGCGGCGGTGCGGGCGCAACCTCGACCAATGGCGGCAACGGCGGCAGCGGCGGCGTGGCGGGTGGGCTCGTCGGCGACGCCAGCGGCGCGATCACCCAAAGCTATGCGACGGGCGCGGCGTCAGCCAACGGCGGTGGCGGCGGCAGCAACGGTTTCGGCATGGTAGGCGGCCGCGGCGGCAACGGCGGCGCGGGCGGCAGGGCCGGGGGGCTGGCCGGCCTTGCCAGCGCCGACATTGCACAAAGCTACGCAACGGGCCGAGTGTCGGCCGGCGGCGGCGGCGGCGGCAGCTACACGATGTTGAGCGGCGCGACGATGGTCACGGCGTACGGCGCGACCGGCGCCGCCAGCACGGGCGGCGGCTTGATCGCCGTGGCCTCGGCCGGAACGATCCAGGCGTCGTACTGGGATCGTTACGCCAGCGGTCAGGCCTTGGGCGTGGGTTCCAACACCGGCGCGACCGTGACCAGCCTGGCCTCGGTCACCTCCGACGCGGCGCAATGGACCGCGGCCGACTACATCTACAACGCCTCTGCCTGGTCGCTGTTGGCCACGGGCGCGACCAGCGACATCGACCTGACCGGTGGCCAGGCCCTGACCTGGCGGATGTACGAGGGCTTCACCACCCCGATGCTGAAGGCCTTCCTGAAGCCGGGAACCGTGGCGGTCAGCGTCGGCGACGCCACCGCCGTCTATAACGGCGTCCGGCAGCTGGTCAGCGCGACGGTCACCGCGCCGAACGGGGTCGACACCAGCCTGATCCTGGGCGGCGGCCGCGGCCGCGATGTGGGTTCGTACGGCACCGGCGCCTATTCGACCCAGCAGGGCTATGACCTGATCGTCACCGCGACGGGCACGCTGACCATCACGCCCAAGGCGCTGACCATCAGCGGCGGCGCCAGCACGCTGACCTATTCCGGTTCGGCCTTCGGCAACGGCTATGTCGTCAACGGCCTGGTCAGTGGCGACTACATCACCAGCCTCGTCGGCGGCGCCATCGGCACGAACGTCGGGACCTATTACGACAACCTGTCGGGCGCGACCGGCAACGGCCTGTCGAACTACAACATCACCTACGTCAACGGCAGCCTGACGATCAATCCCAGGGCGCTGACCATCACCGGCGCCAACGTGAGCAGCGTTTACAACGGCTTGGAAAAGACCCACGCCGTGGTCGTAAACGGCCTGGTCGGTCGCGACACGGTGACCTCGGTCTCCGGCGTGGCCACGGCGACCAACGTCGGGACCTATACCGACAACCTGTCGGGCGCGACCGGCAGCGGCCTGTCGAACTACAACATCACCTACGTCAACGGCAGCCTGGCCATCACGCCCAAGGCCCTGACCATCACCGGCTATGCCAGCTACCGGGGCTATAGCGGCGAGGCCCAGACCAACGGCTTTACCACCGACGGCCTGGTGGGCGGCGACACCGTGACCAGCGTCAGTGGCCAGGGCAGCGGGACCAATGTCGGGACCTATTACGACAGCCTGTCGGGGGCTGTCGGAACCGGCCTGTCGAACTACGCCATTACCTACCAAGGCGGCGCGTTGGTCATCCTGCCCAAGGCTCTGACCATCACCGGCGACACCGGATCGGCGACCTATAACGGCGCGGCCCAGACCAACGGCTTCACCGCCAACGGTCTGGTCGGTTCGGACATGGTGGCCTCGGTCGCGGGCCTCGGAAGCGGGACCAGCGTCGGCAGCTACGCCGACAGCCTGTCGGGCGCGATCGGCTTTGGCCTGTCGAACTACACGATCACCTACGTCAATGGCGGCCTGGCCATCACGCCCAAGGCCCTGACCATCACCGGCGGCGCCGGCTCGTCGATCTACAGCGGCTCGGCCCAGGCCAACGGCTTCACCGCCAGCGGCCTGGTGGGCTCGGACGCCGTGACCTCGGTCAGCGGCCTGGCCAGCGGGACCAATGTCGGCAGCTACGCCGATGTCCTGTCGGGCGCTGTGGGCAGCGGCCTGTCGAACTACGCCATCACCTATGTCAACGGCGGCCTGGTCATCACGCCCAAGTCGGTGACGGTGACCTATACGGCCAACGCCGCCAGCAGCACCTATGGCCAGGCGCCGACCGGCCTGAGCGGCGGCTACCTCGCCAGCGGCCTGATCGGCGGCGACACGCTGTCGGGCACGGCAAGCTGGACGACCGCGGCGACCACCACCTCGGGCGTGGGCGGCTACGCCATCACCGGCTCGGGGCTCGGGGTCGGCTCCAACTACACGCTGGTCGCCAGCCAGGCGGCCGGCAACGCCACCGCCCTGACCATCACGCCCCGTGCGCTGACGGTGACCGGCAACG
Organism: Caulobacter radicis; assembly: GCF_003094615.1. Classification (GTDB taxonomy): domain Bacteria; phylum Pseudomonadota; class Alphaproteobacteria; order Caulobacterales; family Caulobacteraceae; genus Caulobacter; species Caulobacter radicis. Next base: position 74,215 of record NZ_QDKO01000014.1, read on the forward strand.
CCGGATCGCTGGTCTACAGCGGCGCGGCCCAGGTCAACGGCTTCACCGCCAGCGGCCTGATCAACGGCGACACCGTGACCTCGGTCACGGGGCTGGGCGGCGGGACCAACGCCGGGACCTATGCCGACGTCCTGTCGGGCGCGACCGGTACGGGTCTGTCGAACTACGCCATCACCTACGTCAACGGCGGCCTGGTCATCACGCCCAAGGCGCTGACCATCACCGGCGGCGCCGGCTCGGTGATCTACAATGGCGCGGCCCAGACCAACGGCTTCACCACCAGCGGCCTGGTCGGTTCCGACACCGTGACCTCGGTGTCGGGCCTGGGCGGCGGGACGAATGTCGGCAGCTATGCCGACAGCCTTTCGGGCGCGACCGGCAGCGGCCTGTCGAACTACGCCATCACCTACGTCAACGGCGGTCTGGCCATCACGCCCAAGGCGCTGGTCATCACCGGCGGGGCGGCCTCGAACATCTACACCGGCGGCCTGCAGACCAACGGCTTCACCACCAACGGCCTGGTCGGTTCGGACACCGTGACCTCGGTTGCGGGGCTGGGCGCCGGGACCAATGTCGGGACCTATGCCGACGTTCTGTCGGGCGCTGTCGGCAGCGGCCTGTCGAACTACGCCATCACCTACGTCAACGGCGGCCTGGCCATCACGCCCAAGGCGCTGGTCATCACCGGCGGGACGGCCTCGGGCGTCTACAACGGCGGCCTGCAGGTCAACGGCTTCACCACCAACGGCCTCGTCGGCTCCGACGCCGTGACCTCGGTCTCGGGCCTGGCCGGCGGGACCAATGCCGGGACCTATGCCGACGTTCTGTCGGGCGCCGTCGGCAGCGGCCTTTCGAACTACGCCATCACCTACGTCAACGGCGGCCTGATGATCACGCCCAAGGCGCTGACCATCACCGGCGGCAACGGCTCGGTGATCTACAATGGCGGCGTGCAGACCAACGGCTTCACGGCCAACGGCCTGGTCGGTTCGGACGTCGTCACCTCGGTGGCCGGCCTGGCGGGCGGGACCAATGTCGGGACCTATGCCGACAGCCTGTCGGGCGCCGTCGGCAGCGGCCTGTCGAACTACGCCATCACCTACGTCAACGGCGGCCTGGCCATCACGCCCAAGGCGCTGGTCATCACCGGCGGCAACGGTTCGGTGATCTACAATGGCGGCGCGCAGACCAATGGCTTCACGGCCAACGGCCTGGTCGGTTCGGACGTCGTCACCTCGGTGGCGGGCCTGGCCGGCGGGACCAATGTCGGGACCTATGCCGACGTCCTGTCGGGCGCCGTCGGCGGCGGCCTTTCGAACTACGTGATCACCTATGTCAACGGCGGGCTGGCCATCACGCCCAAGGCGCTGACCGTGACCTACGTCGCCAACGCCGCCAGCAGCGTCTACGGACAGGCCCCGAACAACCAGACCGGCGGCTATGTGGTCGACGGCCTGGTCGGCGGCGATGCGCTTTCGGGCGCGGCCGGCTGGACGACCACGGCGACCGCGACCTCGGGCGTCGGGACCTACGCCGTCACCGGTTCGGGCCTGGGCGCCAGCGGCAACTACGTGCTGACCAGCGTGCAGGCGGGCGGCAACGCTACGGCGCTGACCATCACGCCGCGCGCCCTGACCGTGACCGGCAACGCCGGCTCGGTGGTCTATAACGGCGCGGTCCAGACCAACGGCTTCACCACCAGCGGCCTGGTCAACGGCGACACGGTGACCTCGGTCTCCGGCCTGGCCGGCGGCGTCTTCGCCGGCAGCTACGCCGACGCCCTGTCGAACGCGACGGGCAGCGGACTGTCGAACTACGTGATCACCTACGCCAATGGCGGCCTGGCCATCACGCCCAAGGCGCTGACCGTGACCTACACGGCCAACGGCGTCGGCAGCGTCTACGGCGACACGCCGAGCGGTCTCTCGGGCGGTTACGTGGTCGACGGCCTGGTCGGCGCCGACACCCTGTGGGGCAACGCCGCCTGGACCACCACGGCGACCACGACCTCCGGCGTCGGAACCTACGCCGTCACCGGTTCGGGCCTGAGCGCCAGCAGCAACTACGTGCTGACCAGCGTGCAGGCGGCGGGCAACGCCTCGGCGCTGACCATCACGCCGCGGACCATCATCGTGACCGCGGACGCCCTCAGCCGCGTCTATGGCGCGGCCAATCCGGCGCTGACCTGGACGGTCGGCGGGCGAGGCCTCGTCAACGGCGACACGCTTTCCGGCGCCCTGGCCACCACGGCCGACACCGGCTCGCTGGCCGGCGACTACGCGATCACCCGGGGCGGACTCGCGGCGAGCCCGAACTACGCGGTGACCTTCGTCGACGCGGTGCTCTCGGTCACGCCGGCGCCGTCCTCCAACCCGCCGTCGCGCGTCGTCGACAACGGCCAAGCCGACGCCTCCGTGCCTGGCGCCCTCTCGGGCGGGCGGGATCTCATGGCGCCGGTGGTCGACGTGGCGTTCTCCGAGGCGGGTGACGCCTTCGGCGGCGACGCGGTCTCCAAGGGCGCGGGCGGCGGGTGCCGGGGCCAGGGCCAGGGCCAGAGCCAAGGCGCCGCCGTGAACTGCGCCGCCCAGTCCGGCTCCTGACGACACGAGGGCGCGCCACACCGGCGCGCCCGATCGTCCGGAACACGATGCGACGACCCTCGACGGCCGCAGTCCCGGGGGCCTCCCCAAGGACTGCGGCCGTTTTCATTGTCGGCGGTCCGGGCCTGTTCCGAGGACGGCCACAGCCTGCATGGACAACGGCGTTACTGTCGGCGCCGGTCGGGCGTGACCCGCCAAGCCGTTGAACTTCCGAGACCGGGCGAAACCTGCAACGAGGGGACACAACTCAGCTTTGTCCTCCCGAGGCGATTTCCAGCTTAGGAGCGTCCCCGGTTTCTCCCGCCGCCGACAGGCAGCCGGCGAAGTCGCAGCACCGGAACTCGCACTCCCCGTACTTTCCGCATCGAAACGGCGTCAGCCTGGACCGCCGAGCCATTCTGTCCGATCATTCGCGGCGTAGCAGCGGGACGTGCGGCAATATGACCAACGCCGAGTACGAGGCCCACCTGAAGCGGATCGACCGCATCCTGGCGCGCAGCCACGGGCGCTTGCCACTGTCGAACACGTGGCTGACCATGCTCCTGATCGCCTCGCCGCTGGTCGGCGCCTCGATCTTCGCGGCCGGTATGCTGGTCGGACGAGCGCTATTCTAGCGCCCGCCCTCGAGCGTGGAGATCCTGTCGAAGCCGTCCCACGGCTGAAGCCCGTCGCCGAACAGCTTGGCGAAATGCTCCTCGACCGCACTTCGGAGCCAGAAAGGGCCGACGACCCGATCGGGCAGGGCATCGCGCATCGCCGGCGAGACACGCCAGCGCCAACTGATCTCGCGAGCGCTGATCAGTTTCCGCGCCAGCTTCTCGACCTTCGCTCGCCCGACGAACTGGCCGTTGCTGTGGGACGAGATGTGCCTCCCTGAGATCAGCCAGGCCAGGTCACGCGGGAAGCAGTTCAGGTAGCGCTCGGCCTCGATGCGATTGAAGTCCGCGGCCGGGTCTAGGAGCTTCGAACCGCGCGGCAGGGCCAGGAGATCAGGGTAGCGCCCGGCCAGGAACTCCCAGGCGAACTGCCGCGAGATCGTCAGACGCTGGAATTGAAGGCGCTCGCCAGCGATGCCGAGCCCGCCCGGGATCCGCCCATCGAGGGCGGCCTGGATCACCGGACCCCACGGCTTCTCGCCGCCGCCTACGCCATGAAAGACGTCCTCCAGCGCGACGCTGTCGGGAAGCGGCGGCGCCAAGGCCTCGGCCAGCCGATCCACCAAGCCGAGCACGCTCACTCGATCTAGTTGGAAGCCAGGATAGAGCAGTTGCACGATCGGCTCGGTGCAGGGCTCCAGAAGGCCCAGGCTTACCAATTGCTCCACGCCCGCAAGCGGCAACTGATAGCTCTGGACGAACTCCGCGGTTTCCATCCTTCGGCGCAGCCCGATACTCAGCGGGTGGACCTGGCCAGGCTTGATCCAGCTGATGTTGCGGACGCGCCCTTTGCGAGGCGCAGGTGTCGCGAGGCCGGCGGCGACGACCTTGTTGAACTCGAAAAGCGAGATCCCGAGCCACACCGCGGAGCGATGGAAGGTCCATTCGCCTTCCTCTTCCCGCATCTTGGCGACCCGGGCCGGGCCGTGGTGCGCGGTTTCGGCGCGATCCACCATCGACAGGATCAACGCCTTCTGGACCCCAGACTTCTCCTTGGCGCGCCGACGTAGCTTCGCAAAGAGCGGCAGGATGCGATGGTCGGCGCTGCGGCCGGCCTCGGCGAGCCGGTCGAAGGTCGCCGGATAGTCCAGAAGCACCTGAGCGGCGAGCGCCAGGTAGGTCGTGTCGAACTGCGCCGAGGTCGTCAGCTTGATGTGCTCGGGCGTCACCGACCTCGTCACCACGCACAACACCTCGAAGACATCGTGCGCCGCCACCTCGTTCAGCGGTGGCGGCAGCCGCGCCAGGGCCTTGGCCCGCATCTCCGGCGCCGGATGAACCAGATCGCCGACGAAGCTCAAGGTTTCGCGAAGGTCGGCCGGGACGGTCGCCGGCGAGGCGAGCTTGAGGTCGAAGTCACAATGCTCGCAGCGATCGATTTCCAGACAGCCCGCCCAACGCAGCGGCTTGCCGCAGGTCGAGGAGGGGCATGTGTCGATCAGATGCTCCCAGCTCTCCGGGCAGAACGGCAGAAGGCGGATCTGCCATCGCGCGCGATGGTGGGCTGAGCGCGCGAGGGAGGCCGGCGACACACGCCGGCCTTTGATCTCGAACCGCCGCCGCTGGGACGGAAGCCCGAAGTAGTCGACCACCTCGGGATTGCCGCCGACCGTGGGATTCAGGATGCGTCTCAGCGCGCCGTCGCGAATGCCAAGCACATCGGAGACCGACGAGAGCTCCGTTGAAATCCGGTCGGAAAGGTCGCGGCGGACGTAGGTCAGCCCGGCGAACCGCAGAAGGTCGGTCCTGCTGTCGAAGCAGTTCCAGTCCGCGACTCTGGCCAGGTAGCCCCGAATGCTCTCGTCGAGCATTGGCTCCAACGGGAAGAGGATCGAGGCGCCGCGGGTGCGGCGCCTGATTTCCACGGCCATGTTCATGACAGCCGCTCCTGGAGGAAAGGGTTGGTTTGGCAGATGGCGTTCGGGATCGCCCACCGGTCGACCGCGTCGGCGAGGTCGGAAGTCTCTAGCTGGCTGGCGTCCCGACGTAGGGCGATTTCGAGCGCCGCCCCCACCAGCCTCGAGACCCGCCCGATCACGCCGCTGGAGACGGCATGGAGGCAGCCGAGCACCCACGGATCGTTCAACCCGGATAGGCTGGGCAGTATTCGTTGTTCGACGATAGCCCGATCCAAGAGAGTGACGTAGCCAGCCAGAAGCGATCGATCTGAGGGGCTCGAAAGGGTCAGCGCCCTGAAGTCGCAGGGCGCGATGAGCCTGCCGCTCAGTTGAAGGTTTCTGGTGAAGAGATCTTCGGCATCGTCTGTCCCGAGGAACACGATTGGAACGACACCGTCGTCGAGCAGGCGCTTCAAGCTGTCGGTGACGTCGTTCTTGTCGGAGATGCGAGCGTTCAAGTGCTGCACCTCATCAATGATCAATAGCTCCGTGCCGAAGCGCTCGAAGCAGGCCTTCACCCGCTTTTTGAGCGTCTGCTCGTTGCCGCTGCTGGAGTGTTGTCGCCGAAGAAGTCGAGGATCGACATCATCAGCTTCTTGGCCGTCGTTGCACGTTCCAGCGCGATCAGCACGATTGGCACATATCCCTCCGTGCGGGGGTGGCCGGTTTCGAAGCGTCGGACGAACGCCTCGGCCGCCGTGGTTTTCCCCGACCCCGTCGCCGCCAGCGTTCGCAGGTCCTTCTGGGCTCGGCCGCGCGTCGCGCGGCCGAGCTTGATCAGATAATCGCAAGCCTCCTGGAATTCGGAGTGTGGTGGATAAGGGATGTAGATTGATCCGAAGTCGGCGATTTTCGCGGCGATCTGGTCGCGGTTCATAGTTCCGGCTCCTGCCACTTGGTGATGTCGACGGAGAAGTCGGCGTCGCTACGCGCGTTCGGCGGGGTGAGGCCCTTGGATGATTTCCCCGTCCTCTTGCGTGGGCTCGATTTGGGCTTCTTTGGTCTGGCTGGCCGCTTTGGGGCCTGCCCGCCATCGGCGCGGTTTCCAGCAAGGAGGTCGTGCTCGATGATGGGAGCCAGCCCGTCGTGCCGCGCTGGCGCGTAGGCGATCACAGGGCTTCCGCTCGGCTTCTGGACCTTGGGACCGTTCAGGAAGCGGCGCATCGCATTGCGAGCCTTGCCCTTTGGATGCGGAGCGCTGGCCTCGATCCGTTCGATGAGGTTGGCTCTGGCGACCAGGCGCTAAACCCCCGTGTTGAAGGCGAGGCCCTGGTTCTTGGCCCATTCCTGAAGTTTCTGGTGGTGCCAGAACGACATGCCTGCGGCGTAGCGCTCATCCTCGCAGGGGAGCGTCACATAGGTTTTGCGGCGCCTGTTCCAGACATGGATCTCGGACAGGTTGGCCGGGTTGTATTTGACCTTCACCGTAACGACGGCGGAGCCTTTTCTCTGGCCCCGAACGGGTTCGAAAGCGATCAGCTCTTCGAGGAGCGCTCCGACCTTGTCCTCATCGTGGTAGCGCAAGCCAAAGAGAACGACGCCCGACGTGGTGACGCGGCAGGGCCTGAACGCGCCGAGCGCCTTGTCGAGTAGCCGCTCATCCCCAATGGCACTGATGCCATGGGCTTCCATGTCCTGCTGCCAGAGCTGGGCTGGCGGAGCGTCGACACCGGTATGGTGACTGACGTGGTAGACGGCGATGGCCTCGTGTAGGAGCTCTTCGAGCTCTTCCAGCGTCAGCACGGCGTCTTTCGATGGATCATAGCCCTCTCTCGAAGCAGCTCCGTCTTGAAGACGGCGCCCGGTAGCTTGGTATTGAGCAGGCTGTTGAGGGTCCCGAAGAACCTTTCTACGACGGCCTTGTAGGTGGGGGAGCTAACAGGGGCGAAGCGCACGGTGGTGCCGACGTCGGCCATGGCGTCTTCCAGGGACGTCCCTGAAAACTCCTTGCCGTTGTCGACCACGATCTCGTCGAAGCGACCGAAGATCTGGTTGAGAACGGGGTATCGCTTAGCCAGCGCGCCCTTGTGCAGCTTTGGTCGGTTGCCGCGTTTGATGCACTCCATCACCGAATAGATCGAGGCCGGCTCGAAGCTCAGCAGGAACCCCTCGATGCAGCGCGTCCGCACGTCGATGAGATGGTGAGGGTGGGTCGCCCCACCGGCAGCATCCAGTCCGTGTCGATGACGACGACGCCATCAAGCACGGTGTGATCCATACAGCCCAGGCGCAGAAAGCGGGCAGCGGAGAGGCCCTTTCCAGAAGCCTTGAACCGGGCCTTTGCCCTCTTGGAGCCGTGCTTAAGCCGGTAGGCCTCGTAGGTCTCCTGCCTGCGAACTACCATTCGGAACGTTTCGTAGGCGGGCTGGTCGAGCTGTGGAAGTCGTCCGCCGCGGCGGCGACGCCGGTTGATGTAGTCGAGCAGCTTGGCGAGCCGAGCGTAGGCGTCCACGATGCTCCAGCCGGTGCGGGTCCAGTACCAGAAGGCCCACCGCCGTATTAGAGCCCGGGTGGTAGGCGGTAGCCGGCAAGATCGCTCCATCTGGCCGTTCAGCGCGACCATGTCCTTGAGGGCGCGTTCGCGGGGCAGTCCGCGGCCATTGAGCCAACGGCGCACGGACCGGGTTGATGGCTTGCCCTTGAATGCCGCAGCCTTCTCGGGATGTTCAGACCACAGCCGCGAGAGCGCCAGTGTCAGGGCTCTGTCGCTACGAGGAATATCCCCCATGGCGTCGAGGCCGCGGGTGACGAACAGGCGCAGGCGCGCTCTTGGGTCCAGCGCGTTCAGCGCGGCGTGATCGTCGTCCAGCGAAGGTCGTTTCTGGCGGCCTGCGAGACCATCTCGCACGGCAATCTTCCTGAGATCGCCAGTGCGAAGTCCGTCCAAGAACCACTGGGTATCGGGCCATCCCAACACCCCCAGGGCGCCTTCGATTTGGAACGGCCCGCCGTTCTGCTCGCGGATGAAGTAGATGAAGTTGTCGCCCAGTTCGCGCTCGAAGATGAGCCGCTGGCCGCGAAACTCCCAGAGCTCGCCGGTGCTGATGCGGATCGGAAGGCTCATGACGCAGCTCCTTCCTGGCGAAGAGATTCAGCGCCGCAGATCGCGCTTACGGCGCTATCGGCGCCGAGCGGGCGGGTGAGATCGATGTCGATGAGACGGGCGACCATCATCGCCTTGGCGATCGCCATGCCGACACGCCGGTCGCCGATACGCTCGGCCAGGGCGCCGAGCGGCGCCTGACCGCCCATGCTTTCGATCAGGTCGAGCGCGATGTAGCCGTGGGAGGCGTCGAACCGAACCTGGCGGCAAGCCTGCACATCCTCCACGTTGGCGAAGACCGTGGCCGGCAGGAAAATCTCGTCCTTCAGAACGACCCGAAAGCTCCATCCGAGTTGAGCGCAGATCTGCTCCACGTGGGCCAGCTTCAGGGCGTAGTCGGGGTCCTTCAGCGCCCGGCGGTCGTTCTTCACTTCGACGACCTCGATCCGCCCGTCAGCCAGCAGGCGGGCGCAGTCGGCGATGTAGATGCGCTTGGCGCCATCGACCACGAACTCGAATCGGAAGGGCTGCGCCCGGTAGTCGACGACGCGGGTGTCGACCTCGCTGCGCATGAAGAAGCCCCGCTCGTTCATGCCCTCGAAGGGATGGGAGCGGCCGCTCTTGGTGCTCGGGTAGACGCCGGTCGTGATCCGCCGGCGACCGGTGATAATCGTGCGGATGGGGCGGTCGTCGGGCGTGGTGACGATCCGGCCGACGGCGTTGATCGCCGCCCAGCTCAGCGGGGTTGGCGATGCGCCCAGGGTCAGCTCGATGGTCTTGCGAACCGGGGGGCGCATTGAAGGGTATGGCCGAGCAGGACCTCGGCGCATGGGGAAAGACAGGTCGTTCATGTTGTTCCTCTTCCAGGGTTGGGAGAGGCGGAGCCCAGGCATGCGCTCGCAATCCGCCCATCAGGGCGGTTGACTATTCGGCGATGTCGGGGGAGAGTTTCCAAGTCGCGTGCAAACGACTTCGGATTCTCTCCGAAGCAAGGCCCGGGCCGGCAAGCCCGGGCTTCTTGTTCCTCCGCCTAAGCGGACGCTTTCAAAAAGTATCTGGTCAGGCCCTCCTTTCGAGCACAGGCGTGAGCATTCAGCCGCTGCCGATACGGAGCGGGCGCTTGACCTTGCATCGAGGTGAGGCGGTCTTGGCGCGAAGCTTCGCGCAGCCGTTTTTCCTGGCCTTGATCTAGCGCCAGATAATACTGGATTAAATTTCGAGTCTGATCAAGTCTTTAGGCCGATATAGTGTTTGGGTTGGTTCCGATCACTATCGAGCATCGCTTGAATGTAGCCACTTTCATGCGCCTTTGCTTGCCTATGGGTAAGCAATTGGTGCGTATCCGTCCGCCATGTGGTGCTTTGATTTGTTGCGTCGTGAAACGGTGCGCATTGATCTGATGCTGGTCGCTGCCGCTGAAGCGGACCTCGTTAGGCGGCAGATGACTCATCACGGACCTTGGGAAGGTCCGTACCTGACCACCCGGGCGGATCGCCGCCTTCGAGCAGTTTTCGAGTAGACCTGGGTGCGGACTAGACCACCTAGAACGGTAGGTCGTCGAAGGCGTCGTGCGCATAGCGCGAGAGCCGCACCGACCGGCCCGGAGCATCGTAGTCGGTCGCGTCGATCCGCTGTACCACTAGGCTATCGGGCGCCAGGCGCAGCGTCACCGGCCGAGGGTCGTCCAGGTCCGACTCAGAGGCCGCGACCGCTGCTGCGGCCGCAGGGTCCGCCGGTGCGACTCCCGCCTCGCTGTCTTCGGGCAACCGCTCCATTTCGCGGATGGTGATGGTGTCGTCGCCGTCGCGTTCGTCCTCGTCCCACCAGCCCAGGTCCACCTCGGTGTCGACATCAGAGCGGTCGATGAAGGCGACACGGGCGGCGCGATTGAACAGCACCACGTTGCGCTTGGCGCCGCCGGCCTGGGTCGAACGATATATCAGGCCGTCGAACCCCAGGCGCTGGGCGATGTAGTCGGCCACGATCTGGGTGGGCAGGTAGCCGAAAGCCTCGTCGCGCGGCATCACCGGCTGGGAGATTTCCGCGCCGAAGGTACGCAGGAACGCCACCCGATCGCAGCGGCGAATATAGTCGGGGTCGAAGATACTGCCCTCGACCTTGATCGCGCCCAGCAGGTCGAAGTCGAGTAGCCGTACCGGCCGCAGCAATTGGAACTTGGCGAACACCGCGTGGGCGCCCACTGGCGGCCGGATCTCGGCCCGGCAGGTAGCCAGTTCCTCGGCACCGTAGAACACCGACACGCCCGCCGCGTTCATGCGACCTGACGAGGCCATGCCGCGCGGCGGCGGACCCAGCTCTCGGTCCGGGCGGACCAGGAAAGCCTGCGGGTCCGCGTCGTCGAAGGCCACCCGCCCACGCGTCAGGATCGCCTCGGGCTCTTCGGGAAACACCGTCCGCGCCACCAGCTGGCCGCGCCAGTCGGCGTGGGTCTCGATGTCGGCAAAGATCTCGTCCAGCCACTGCTCGGCCTGGCGGTTGAAGAACCGCGCCTCGCCCCGGACGCTGGCCTTGAAGTCCCGCCAGCGGCCCTGATGGGGGCGGCGGTCCAGCGGTGCCTCCTCGAAGGTGGCCTCGAAGATGTTCTCCTCGCCGCCATGGGCGGCCTCGTAGGCGCGTTCGGAAGACAGCATCTCCTGGATCGCCTCGCCGACCGCCGAGCTGACTCCGGCCGTCTTCGAGACCAGCGCCGCGTAGCTGACACCCTCATCGCTACGGTCGACCACGTAGTTCTCGGAGATGGCCATGTCGATCTTGTCGGCCAGGTCGCGCAGGGGCAGACCCAGCCGGCGCCGACCGCAATCGACGCAAAGGCGGCGCTCGCCCTCGGCTTTGACCGCCCCGGCCAGGAACGGGTCGGCGATGCAATGGTGGCAAAGAGCGGTGGCGGCGGGCTTCATGACGCCACCCTAGGGCGGGCGGCCAGCCGCGTCACGATCCCGAGGGCCGGGCCACAGCGGACTCGATTTGGGGCGGCGACGTTGGTCTGACGCGCAAGTCTTGTCCTGGGAACCCGGTATGGTGGTACTCTGGGGCGACTCTGCCCTGGGAGGGCGCGCGGGGCGGTCGATGCATATCTCGGAGATCTATGCGAGCGGCTTTCGGTGCTTTTCGGCCGACAGCCCGCTGCGCCTGGCGCTGTCGGCGGGGCTCAACATCCTGGTGGGGCCCAACGACGCGGGTAAGAGCGCCGTCATCGACGCGGCCCGCTACGTGCTGTGGACGCGCGGCGACGACTATATCCGGCCCGACCTGCACGATTTCCACGTCGACGCCGCTGGCGCTCGGACCAGCGACTTCGTCGTACGCTGCACCTTCGACGGACTGACCCCCGAAGAGGAATCGCGGTTCCTGGAATGGTGCGTCAACGAAAGCGGCAAGCTTCGTCTCCACGTGTGCCTGCGCGCCTCGGTGCGCGCCTCGGCGGGCGGCGGCAGCGTCGTGACGAGCCAGCATCGGGCCGGAGCCGAAGGGGAGGGCCTGCCGCTCGACGGCGAGCTGCGCGAATATCTGAAGGCGACCTATCTGAAGCCCCTGCGCGACGCCGAGCGCGAGCTTCGGGCCGGCCGGCGCTCGCGCTTGTCGCGGATCCTGGGGGCGATGCCAACCATGGGGCCCCAGGCCAAGCCGGGCGCCGACCCCACCAAGCCGACCCTATACGACACCCTGGCCGCAGCGGATCGGGACGTGCGCGGCAATACCGCCGTCGATGGCGTCAAGACCAGCGTCAACACCGACTTCCTCAGTCAGCTGTCCTTCGCCGACGATCCTCTGGTGGCGACCCTCGACCTGGGCGCGCGGGGCAGCTTCGACCAGATTTTGGAGCGCTTCGAGCTCTATCTGAACCCCGCCCGCGGCAGCGAGCGGGTGCTGCGGGGTCTGGGCTACAACAACCTGCTGTTCATGGCCGCCGAGCTGCTGCTGCTGCAGTCGCATCCCGACCAGGTGCCGTTCCTGTTGATCGAGGAGCCCGAGGCCCACCTCCATCCCCAGCACCAGACCCTGTTCATGGACGTCCTGGCCGCGCGCGCCGCGCCGCCCCAGGACCAGGAGCATCGCCAGCAGGTGCAGATCCTGCTGACCACGCACAGCCCGCAGCTGGCGGCGGGGGCGGACCTGGAGACGATGACCATGATCTTTGGCCACCGGGCCTTTCCCCTCGGCGCGGCCCATACCCGGCTGGAGGTCGACGACTACGAATTCCTCCGCCGCTTCCTGGACGCCACCAAGGCCAACCTGTTCTTCGCCCGGGCCCTGATCGTCGTGGAGGGCGACGGGGAGAACCTCTTGCTGCCGGCGCTGGCCGAAAAGCTGGGGCGGCCGCTCAGCCGACACGGCGTCTCGATCGTCAAGGTCGGTCACCGGGGCCTTTTCCGCTACAGCCGCATCCTGCAGCGCAAGGCAGGCGCGGCCGTCGGCGTCCCCGTCGCCCTGGTCCCCGACTGGGACATCCCCCCGCCCGAGGCCAAGACCCTGGTCACGCCGCGCCTGACGGTGGACGAGTGGGAGGACGAGGACCTGACCGCCCACATAGCCACCCTGACCCGGGACGAGGGCGGCGGGGTCAAGGCCTTCATCGCCGACCACTGGACGCTGGAGTTCGACCTGGCGCTGCAACCGGCCCTGGCCGCCGACGTCCACCTGGCCGTCCAGCTGGCCAAGACCACCAGCCGTCAACCCGCCTGGCTGGAGAAGATCCGCCTGGAGGCCGCGCAGACCTATGCGGCCTGGCAGAGCCAAGGCCTCTCGGCGGTCGACATCGCCGTCAATATCTTCCGCCCCCTCCACGACAAGACCGCCTCCAAGGCCGAGGTCGCCGAGCAGCTGGCAAAAATCCTGCGCGCCCGCGCCGACAAGCCCGAGGCCATGCGGGCGACCCTGCCGCCCTATTTAGTCGCCGCTATCGACCATGTGACGGGCGGCGCGCCAGCGCCGGCGGCCGGCTGAGCCATGCTGGAGATCGCGCCGATCACCCCAGAGCTCCTGGCCGCCCTGGGCGAGGAACTGGGCGGCTGCGACTTTGGCCACGCCAGCCACGCCGACTTCCTCGGCTGCGTGACGACCTGCGACGTCCAGGCCGCCCCGGGCAACGGCAAGACCACCCTGCTGGCCGCCAAGCTGGCCCTTCTGTCCAGAAGCTGGGTCGACCGCCGTCAGGGGGTGTGCGTGATCACCCACACCAACGCGGCCCGCTCGGAGGTCGAAGACCTGATCGCCGGGCATGCGAGCGCGGCGCGGCTGATGGCCTATCCGCATTTCACCGGCACGGTCACGGCCTTCGTCAACCAGTACCTGGCCCTGCCTTACCTGCGCGGCCTGGGCTGGCCGATCCGGCAGATCGACGACGACGCCTTCGAGGCCGAGGCGCTCCGCTTCTACGCCAGCTGGCAGGCGCTCGACTGGCACGCCAACAAGTCCCAGCGCCCGGCCAAGGCGACGGTCGAAGCCTGGGTCAGCGGGCTGGAACTGGCCAGCGACTTCGTCAGTGTCGGGCCCGCCCCCCAATCCCTCGCGGTTCGCCGGATCAAGGGACAGCACGGCGCCGACACCGCGTGCGGCAAGGCGCTTGCCCAGCTCAAGGCGGCGATGGTGCGGCGCGGCCTCTATCGCTACGGCGACATGACCGCCCTGGCCTGGCGGGCTCTGGAGACCACGCCGGGCCTGGCCGATCGGCTCCGGGCGCGCTTTCCCCTGGTGATCCTCGATGAGGCCCAGGACACCAACGGCCGGCAGATGCAGCTGCTTGAGCACCTCTTTCGGGACAGGGGCGCGTTCCAGCGCCTGGGCGACAGCAACCAGACCCTCTACGAGGACGCGGCTCTGGGGGCGAGCGACTACTGGACGCCCGGCGCGGCCTCCATCCCGCTGGACGCCAGCCGCCGGTTCGGCGGCGAGATCGCCAGCTTCGCCAGCTTCGCCAGCCGCCTGACCGCCCGCAAGGCCCAGACGATCGTCGGCGATCCCACGCGCGCGTCCAGGCGGGTCCTGCTCGTGTTCGACCAGGCCTCAATCGGCGGGGTGATCGGCGCCTTCGCTGGCGAGGCGCGCGCTCACTACGGCCAAGCCGCCCCAGCCAAGACCCTATGGGCGGTGGCCTCGCGCCATAACATCCCCGGACGCGGCAAGGGGCCCTGGTCGGTCAAGAGTCTGGTCGACTATCATCCCGCCTATCGCGCCGAGGGCAGCGCCCGGCTGACCGCCGACCGCTTCTGTCGGCAGATGCAGAAGGCCGCTCTCCATCACGCGGCCAGACGCGCCCCGGCCGAGGTCGGACGGATGCTGGCCGCCGCCATGGCCACGCTATGTGGGCTCTACGGCCTGAAGGCCGCGGGCGACAAGGTCGTAACCGCCCACACCGTTTGGACGACGCTGGCCAGTCGTGACCTGGACCTGCCGCGCAAGGTCCGCAGGCTGCTGCGCGACCAGGTCCTGGCCGGGAACGCGCCCTGGAGCCAGGACGATTGGGAGCTGTTCGTGCAGGCCTTGATGGGGCTGCTGGGGCCCGCCGACGCGGCGGTTCAGACCCATTGCGCCTATGTCTCGGGCCAGCAGCTGGACGACCCCCAGGCGCTTCCCGCGACCAAGAAGGAGGTCCGCTTCGAGGATTTGACCGTGCGCCTGGGCTCGATCCATTCGGTCAAGGGCAAGACCGTTGACGGTATCCTGGTGGTGGAAAGCCAGATTTGGCGCAGTCCGGCGACCAAGGACCAGTGCATGGACCTGGAGACGGTGCTGCCGCATGCCTTCAATCTGACCAACGAGGTTTTCGACGGGGTGGCCCTGACGGCGGCGACCAACGTCTTCGTGGCCGTGACGCGGCCGCGCGAGCTACTGGGCCTGGCCATCCGCGCCGAGGTTGCCACACAGGCCCTGCGCACGGCCGCTCTGGCTCAGGGATGGAAGCTTGTCGATCTTTCGACACAACCTGCGTCGCCGTCGACGCTCTGAAATCCCGTCGCGAAGGCAGGACGTCACGGCACTCCAGCAACAGAACTCAAATCGGCCGCACGAGCGAAAGAGACCCAAGTGAGGTACAGGCGCGGCTCAGGGCTTGAGTGCGCGCACTCGCTGAGCAAGCCAGTCCTGCATGTCAGAGAGGTTCACCATTTCAAGCTGGGTTTGCAGACGAAGCAGATCATCGCGGCACAGCTTCAGACGGCCAAGTGCAAGGGCGAGCAAAAATTCCGAAAGCGCCTCTCCCTGTGGAACGGTAGAGAGTTCGGTCATCTGTTCTATAAGGTCCGCCACGAGGCGACTTTCTTCCGGCGCATCTTCATAGTTCAATTCGATCGGATGGGCCGCACGCAGTATAGCAGCTTGGATGATGCCATCGTTGTAACGTGTGAAAGTCTCGGCCGAGAGAACGGACCGATCGTAGATCGTGTTCGTCAAGCGCCTTTCCTGAGCGATGGTCTCGCCACCCCGAAGGTTTTCAAGAATGACCGCGATGGTGGTGAACACGTCGGCCTGGCTGGCGCTGGAGCAATCCTTGCCGGGCCAGAATGCGAAGTTCTCCCGGAGCTTGAGCGGGCCTCTTTCGCCTTCTAGAAACAATGTCGACTCCAGGCCGTCGCCTGTCTTGCGCAAGATATCGAAGCGGCTAGCGAGGGCCTCGGGCAACCCATCATGGTCGGTCAGCATCTCGTACTCGGCCCGCCAACTGGAGACCGTCTTGGCTCGATCGAGAACAAGCTCGAACATCGTTTGGAACTTGTGCGTGGGCAGAGTTAGGTTCGAGCGCAGCAGCTCGGCAGATCGTCGCGACGACGGCATGGCAGCAGCCGTCAGGTAGAGCCTATGGGATCGGCTGGCGTAGACTCGCAGCGCTCGACTGGCCGCCAGAAGTTCGGCGCCGTGGCCCGTCACCCCGCCAACAACAAGGACTGCCGAAGCCGTCTCAGGCCAGTCGGCCTTCGCATCCTCACCTTCGATGTCCGACAAGGTGAGCACGTCAGCTCTGTCGAGCGCAGCGCCCTGGCGTTGGGCCTCCTTCAAGATGGCGTCGACGTGCGGTTTCGACCCAGGGTCATCGCCAAACTGGATGATGGCCTTGGTCGCTACTGGGATAGTTCGGCTGACCACCTCCTTCATCCACTCCGCAAAAACGTCGGTGGCGATCAATTTTTGCACATCGATCCAGACGGCCCGCTTCTCGCCCCTGAGACTGGCTTTGTAGGCGTGAAACACGCCATGTCCTTGCAGGCGGGCGAGATACTTCACCACGACGTCGGGCGCATCGTTTCGGCCCGGCACGATGCTCCTTGGCGGTCGGGGCTCGGCTGTGAAGTGTTCCCCAATGAGACGGATCGGCCTGGACGACGCTGGGTCCGGGACGCGAGTAGTCGATGGAAGACCAAGCGCATTTTCTTCGTCGTGGAAGCGAAGATCGCATAGCGTTGACGTGCCGGTCGCGGGATCCGCCGTCGAAAACAGCGTTATGATCAGGCTGGGATCCTTCACCTTGTCGGATATCTCGCCAGCCAGCGTGCCGGACTGGGAGGCCGATATAAGCACGACCTCCTGGCGGTCGAGGTTGAACTGGTACCCCTGGATCCCGCCGTAAGATTGGAATGTTCTAACCACTGGCACTTCACCTCCGCGCAGGAGGGACGCCGCCAGGACAACGCTCGCGATGGATGAGCTGTCGATGTGGACGTACCGCGCCTGGCTGCGTGCGAGGGCCGGGAGGAGCCAGAAGGCGACGAAGAAGATCTCAGCGCCGTCTGACAACGCATGTGACGCCCGCAAAAAGCGAGTGTCGAGGCGCTTTGACGGCTTGACGAAATGCTCGGTCGGGCCCGCCTCGACGCAGCCACCACGACGAACGAAGAGCGTTGTGAGGCCCTGACGCTTGAGCGCGTCAAGCGGCGGCTCCTTCGGGGGCGTTCCTCTTAGTGCAGCCTCGAGCATCACCGCGCCCTTGGCGTCGTATTTGTAAAGGCCTGCGACGGTCGTTGGCGACAGCGCGGCCAGGACGCCGTCGTCCTCGGTAAGCACCATCGTAGGATCGGAAATCGTGTCCGGGACCAGGATGATAACCAGCTCTGGCGCTAGGTCGCTACGCGTCTCATCCGTGATGGCGGTCAGGACCGAGTTTGTGTCGTATCCGCTCGGACCAGCGAATATGACCAGCGTCGAGGTCGGCCTCGGATAGTCGGGCGTCGCGCACCGGAAAGCAAAGAGGCTGCTCAAAGGTCCGCGCCACGATTCAGCGGCAACAAGACCGAAATGGTCGTGCCCTCGGCCCAGGATCGCGCCTTGTGGGGAGCCCCACCGTCCATCGCGTCTTCCATTGTGATGTGATCAGGATCAAGTGGCGGCGCTGCGTACGCAAACGCCTTCACGAGCGATAACCGACCGGAGCGAATTCGGACAAAGCCGCCAGCTCGTCGAACGACCTCCATGATCCTGAACAGGCCGTTTCCGCTCGTATCCCCCGGTTTTGTTGTCCCACCTTTTTTTAGGCAGTCGTAGACGGCTTGCAGTTCTCGCTCGAGCGAGACTTGTTCTTCGCGGATGCCTTGCGTGAGCTGGTTCTTGCCGGCCAGCCAGGTCTGGGCCAGCCCCGCACCACTATCGAATATCGATATGTCCATGAACTGCGCCGTGCGCATCCTTGGATCGACTGGTCGCCACGCACGAAAGTAGTCCTGCAGCGGGCGATGGTTCTCCGCAGCATCGACGAGGCGGTCGGATAGCACACTCCTGTAGCCGACAAGGACACCGCGCACTGATCGCTCCAACTTGTCTCGCCTGACATTGGTTTGAGCGTGCTGATGCGTATTTACGAAGGCCTCGTAGACAAGTCGGGCCGCCGATTCCATCAGCTTGCCCCCAATCCGGACATGGTGGTCAGGACCGACGACGTCATAGCAGGCCCGCAGTAGATCCTCGAATTCTGCGCGCTCACGGACGTTTTCCGGATCCTTATAAAGTCGTCCAGGCAAACGCAGCGCCCTGGCGTTGTCGATGCACAGAAGGGGTATAGTGGTCTTGCTGTATTCACGCAGATTGGAGAGCGACTTGGCATGCATAGCCTCGACGAACGGCCGGGACCGTTCCAATGCCGCACCGCGTTCAAAAACTTTGTCGCCGTAGGCCGAACGGATCTTGTGAGCCATATTCAGCGCCACCAGACCGGTCACCGTGTGGGCAAAATTGGAAAACGCCTTTTCATCTAGCTCCCTGGCGTAGACCTGCAGTTCACCGTCGGCGCCGGTTGCCCGCGACCACGTGACAATGAGCTGCGCGAGCGCCGCAACGCCGCCGAGAACCTCCGCCTTAATCTTATTCGGGAGCCGGAGATTGGGATCTTGATCAGCGATTTCAGACAGCGAGTCTTCAAAGTCGCGGAGATTGAAATCCTGCTTGATCGAGACCATTCGCAAGCGCCTCCTCAGCGGCGACTTTCCTGCCCCCGCTACTCTTCGACTGCGATCTATTGTGCGGAAGAGATTAGGCGGCCGCCATCACAAAAGCTGTGCAATCAACAGGACATATCTAGTGGGCTGAACGTCCAAATCCTGAAGCTGCGCCGGCGTCAGCAATTGGCGCGACAAGGCCCAGCTTCGAGGATCAGGTGCTCGCCTTACTAGGAAGCGCAGCTTTCGCAGATGCGCTTGCCTCATCCGACCGCGCGGCAAGGGTGAGTTCGCGGACCCTCTTGCGTTTCACCTTCTTTTCAGAGGGCGCTTGGGGCTTTTTCGCTGGCCGAGCTGCCCTAGCTGTCAGGACCCTTTCGAAGCCGGCTATCGCGCTCTCGAGCAGTTCTTGGCAGTAGTCCCAGCGCTCCGTTGCCTTCATCGTACTGAGTTTGTATTCGAGAGCGCTCTCCGGGAAGGTCCGATGTAAGCTCTCCAGTGAAGCCCGGGCCGCCCTTGTATAGTAGTTGAAGGTCCACTCGCGTGAGTTCTTGTCTGTCGCGTAGATGATCGCATTGTCCTCGATCATCTTTTCCAGGAAATCTTTAGCGTGCGCGAAAACCTCGACGCGTCGGCCTGTGCGTTCCGCTAGAAAGGCCGCGCGCCAAAGCGAAAATGCCACGCTCGTAAGCTCTTGGGCCGCGCGGGAATAGCCCTTCGTTTTCCAGGCCTCTTCATGGTCGTGGAAGAGCTTCAATAGCCGGAGCGATGCAGCCTGATTGCGCGTCCGGCTCTGGATTGCCCACTCGAGGTGGACGAGGTTGACTGGTTTCTTTGCCAAATGAAATCCCCCGGGGAGGTAAGGTGTCCACGCGGATCGCTATGGTCAACCACCAGTTGGAGCCAGTGGGCATTGGAGCGGGTTGCGCGGAAGAATGTCGCCTCTCTGCCGTTGAGCCAACTTCGGCTTATGGCGCCGGGCTTCCCGCCAAACATCGAACCCGTTTGACCACCACGCCTGGGTGCGGCAGTGCGCGCGACTTTTCGATCGCGCCGCCGACAAGACACCCGAGAACGAAAGCTTCATAATCAGGTTGGCGATGGTGCTCGGGGCCCGATGCCGAGATCCGGCGAGCCGGCGCTTCCGCCCGCCATGGTCGAGGCGTGTGGTCCCTCCGTTCCCCCCACGTTCCAGACCAGCCGGTTCGGCTGGGCCAAGGAACCGTTGGATGTGCCGGACCGGGGGGCGTGCGCTACAAACCGCTATCGCCACGGACGCGATGGTGGGCTCATGCTCGGCTCAGGGAGAGATGATTCGACAGGGGATCGCATGACCGACGTTCGCGCGGTCGACATCATGTTGGTCGACGACCTGTTCGAAATGTCCGGCGGCTATGTCCTGGACTTCACCGACCGAACGTTCGGCGATTTCTTCCGCCACGAGGTGAAGGTCGATATCGACGCGGCGCGCTACTCCCTCAACGGAAACTCCAAGGCCAAACGTCTTCGCTGTTTTCTGCAGTCGGCGCCCCGCGAGCAGGTCCTGCGCGCCCTCCTGGCGCTCTGGGAGTATCGAAACGCGCGCATCCGCCGCTCGGGGCAACCGGATCAGAGCGCGGGCGCGCATGACGAGTTCTGCGACCTGGTCGAGCGTTTGGGCGGGGCTAGGCCCACGCCGAAGAAGCCGCCCACCCCCGTGGGGTCGGTCAAGCCTGAGGTCGATCGCGCCAAGCTGGACGCCCTGGCCCAAGACTTCGTCGGCATCGCCAGCCTCGATCCCCAAGCCCGCGGTTACGCTTTCGAACGGTTTTTGAAGGCGTTATTCGACACCTACGGTCTCGATGCGCGGGGCGCGTTTCGCAATGTCGGCGAACAGCTCGACGGTAGTTTCGAGCTCGATCATGAGACCTATATGGTCGAGGCCAAGTGGCGCAACGCTGCCACCGACGCCCCGGACCTGCGTAACCTGCAGGCTAAGGTCGAGGGCAAGGCCCACTGGGGTAGAGGCCTTTTCATCTCGATGAACGGCTTTAGCGACGTGGGCATGATCGCCTTCAAGGGCGACAGGGTCATCTGCATGGACGGGCTGGATCTCTACGACATGCTTAACAATGGTCTGCGGTTAGATGATGTGTTGCGGGCTAAGCGTCGCCGTCTGGCGGAGACTGGCGCGGTCCTAGCCCGGGTGCGCGACCTCTTCACGTTCTAGCGGGCGATCACCGGGAGGGGCGCATGGACACCATCGAGTGTCAGGACATCGAGGCGCTGGACGCCGCACTCGCCGGCCTGGGACCGGGAGCGCTCTTTCGGGGGCAGACTCGCGAGTATTTTCGCGAGGACGGCGGGCCGGACCTACGCACCAGTTTTGCCCGCCTTGGCTGCCGCCCCACTAGAATGCTCAAGTGGTGGCACTATTCGCGTAGCATTCTGGCCGCGTTCGTGAAGGCGTTTGACGGCCTGACGGATTGGCAATCGACCAAGCCATTCTCCAGCGCTACGGCTGGCGCTCATTCTTCCTCGACGCCACCTCCGACCCTGCGGTGGCATGCTGGTTCGCCGCCAACCGTTACCATACCGAGCCTTCCGGCGAACTGATCGAGGATTGCTGGGAGGACCCGGTTTGTATCCGCAGGGAACGGGCGTGGTATGAACCCGCCGACGGGCAGGGGTGTCTCTACGTCATCAGCCGCAAAGCGCTAAGGGCGCGGGACCTCAACGCGGTTGATTTGCTCGAGATCACGACGCGCGAAGGACAGCACCGATGCGTCGCGCAGTCTGCTTTCATGGTTGGGCCGCTAAAGGGTAACCTGCCCGACGATTGTGTGGCCACCCGGATCCACGCTCCAAGCGCCGTCTTCGCTGCTTACGCGGCGCGAAATCCTGCGCTAACTGTGGATCAGCTCCTTCCTGGCCCACAGACAGATCCGGTTTTGGCCGCGCTGCTGTCGATCCCGTGGGTGAAGCTCGAACACGGCGGCAAGGACGTCGGCATCGACTTCTTCGAACGGGGCTTGCCTCTTCCGGAATACGAAGTCCGAAGCCTGCGGCGGACAGGGCCTGGATCGGCTTTTTATCGGCGTTTCTGGCTGGCCGACAGCGTCGCCCCTGGCACGCGGTTGGCGACGTCGCGTTCTTCCTGACCGAGGAGATGCTCTTTCACGGTACGGCCAAGGGCGACATGACGTTCCCGCGCCTGACCAAGCTGGTCCGGGAGAACGTCGGGGTAGCGGTCGAAATCGACGGCTTGGTCCGCCATCCTCAAGCACAAAGGTCGAGCATCTATTCCAAGGGAATCTATCTGGAGCCCCAGCCGAACGGTGTGATCCTCCTAACCGAGTTGCTGACGGATCATCCCGGGGCGAGGCCGGCGGGCTTTGGCATCACTCGGGGCCTTTATTTCCAGGCCGACGATGCGGGCGTCTGGACCCGCGTCGAGCATCCGGAGCAGTGTGACTGCGGCTCCGACCTACATCACGCCCATCATCTCACCGTAGCCGAGCACTTCGAAGACTTCCTGGGCGATCCGGACCTCAAGACGGTGCGTGACAAGGTCTTCGCTGGTCCTGACGTGGTGACATGCTCCGATCCAAAGGCGCTGGCATGGATGGAACTGGACGAGAGTGAGCCTGGAGCGCTCGCCGATGAGGAAGACAGCGCCTAGCCCGACCATGTCTCATCGGTCGGTGAACGGATCACTGCCTCGGCCGCGCCGACGGCCGCCAGCCATAGCCTACGAACGTCGCCTTCCTGGAGGCGTGCCAAGGACAGCTCTTGGCGCATGTCGGACATAGCGAGTCCGATATGCGACCGCTTCTCATTATTGACAATCTAAGCCTGTTTTAGGGACAGCTCTAACCTGTACCGACAGTTACGCAGCCTCTTGCCCCCACCGCCCGACCGGGTCACTCTCTGTCTTAACAACGATAACATTGTGGGAGGGACGCCATGTCGGGCACGCGCTACGACTACGTCATCATCGGCGCCGGCTCGGCGGGTTGCGTGCTGGCCGCGCGGCTGAGCGAGGATCCGGCGGTGAAGGTGCTGCTGCTGGAGGCCGGCGGCAGGAACGGTTCGGTGCTGGTGCGCATGCCCGCCGGCGTGGGCGAGCTGATCAAGGCCAAGGGCGAGAGCAACTGGGGCTTCTGGACCGAGGCCGAGCCGCATCTCGACGGCCGCAGGCTGTGGTGGCCGCGCGGCCGGGGCCTGGGCGGCAGCTCGGCGATCAACGGCATGATCTATATCCGCGGCCACGCGCGAGACTACGACCAGTGGCGGCAGATGGGCCTGTCGGGCTGGTCCTACGCCGAGGTGCTGCCCTACTTCAAACGCTCGGAAACCTTCCACGGCGGGGGCTGCGCCTATCACGGCGGCGACGGTCCGCTGCACGTCTCGGCCGGCGAGTCCGACAGTCCGTTCTACAAGGCGGTGATCGAGGCCGGCCGTCAGGCGGGCCATCCGGTGACCAAGGATTTCAACGGCTATCAGCAGGAGGGCTTCGGGCCCTACGACCTGACCATCCGCGACGGCAAGCGCTGGAGCGCGGCGGCCGCCTATCTGGCCCAGGCCCTGTCGAGGCCAAACCTGACCTGCCTGACCGAGGCGCGCACCACCCGCATCGTCGTCGAGAACGGCAAGGCGGTCGGCGTCGAGTACGTCGTCGGCAAGGGCGCCGAGAAAGCGGTCGCCTATGCCGACGCCGAGGTGCTGCTGAGCGCCGGCGCGGTGCAGTCGCCGCAGATCCTGCAACTGTCGGGGATCGGCGATCCGGATGCGCTGAAGGCTGCCGGCGTGACGCCGGTGCACGAGGCGCGCGGCGTCGGCCAGAACCTGCAGGATCACCTGGACGTCTGCCTGTCGTGGACGACCAAGGGGCTGAAGACCGCCTATTCGGCCAACAAGGGCCTGAACAAGCTGGGCGTGGGCCTGTCCTACCTGCTGATGGGCAAGGGCATCGGGCGGCAGAACTTCCTGGAGTCGGGCGCCTTCCTGCGCTCGCGGCCCGACCTCGACCGGCCCGATCTGCAGATCCACGCCGTGCTGGCGATCATGCAGGACCACGGCAAGGTGCTGGTCGAGAAGGACGGCTTCACGCTGCATGTCTGCCAGTTGCGGCCCGAGAGCCGGGGCTCGGTCGGGCTGCACTCGTCGGATCCGTTCGCCGATCCGAAGATCCTGGCCAACTACCTGGCCGCCGAGGAAGACCGCCGGGCCATGCGCGAGGGCGTGCGGATCGGCCGCGACGTCGCCGCCCAGGCCGCGCTGGATCCCTATCGCGACAGCGAGTACGCGCCGGGCTCGGACGTCAGGAGCGACCAGGAGATCGACGCCTGGATCCGCGCCAAGGCCGAGACGATCTATCATCCGGTCGGCACCTGCCGGATGGGGGCGGCGGGCGATCCGCTGGCGGTGGTCGACGACCAGCTGCGGGTGCAGGGCCTGACCGGCTTGCGGGTGATCGACGCCTCGGTGATGCCCACCCTGATCGGCGGCAACACCAACGCCCCGACCATCATGATCGCCGAGCGCGCCGCCGATCTGCTGCGCGGCAGGGCGACCCTGGCGCCGCAGGACGCGCCGGTGTTCGACGGGGCGTCGGCCGTGGCGGCTTAAGGCTTCCCCTATCCCGTAAAATCCCCGCGAAAGCGGGGACCCAGGCTTTTCTGAAAGGCTTGGCGCTCGACGATAAAACACCTGGGCCCCCGCTTTCGCTGGGGTTTTGCGGAGTAGGGGGCGAGACAAGGGCTCAGCCGTTTCGGATAGATCCGTCACGAAAGCCCAATAGGCCTTATTTCGAAGTTTGATTGGGCGAGGCGTGCTGAACCCGCGCACAGTCCCGGTCGTCTTGCGAACAAGGATCTGCTTCATGAGCCAACGCCCCCTCGGCCGCTCCGGCCTCTCGATCGCCCCGCTGGTGTTCGGCGGCAACGTCTTTGGCTGGACGGCGGACGAGGCGACCTCGTTTCGCCTGATCGACGCCTTCGTCGACGGCGGCTTCGACGCGATCGACACGGCCGACGTCTATTCGGCCTGGGTTCCGGGCCATGAGGGCGGCGAGTCCGAGGCGACCATCGGCCGCTGGCTGGCGGCCGGCGGCAAGCGCGACCGCATCAAGATCCTGACCAAGGTCGCCAAGTGGCCCAAGCGGCCGGGCTTGTCGGCCGCCAACATCGTCGCGGCGCTGGAAGACTCGCTGCGCCGTCTGAACACCGACCATGTCGACCTCTACCAGTCGCACGAGGACGACGAGAACACGCCGCTCGACGAGACGCTGGAGGCTTTCGACCGGCTGGTGAAGGCCGGCAAGGCGCGGGCGATCGGCGCCTCGAACTTCACGCCCGATCGCCTGGAGGCCTCGCTGAAGACCTCGGCCGACAAGGGCCTGGTGCGATACGAGTCGATCCAGCCGAAGTTCAATCTCTACGACCGCGACGAGGTCGAGGGGCCGCTGGCTGACCTCGCGGCGCGCGAGGGGGTCGGGATCATCCCGTTCTACGGCCTGGCCGCCGGCTTCCTGACCGGCAAGTACCGCAGCGAGGCCGACCTTGAGGGCAAGGCCCGCGGGCGTACGGTGAAGGGCTATCTCAACGACAAGGGCCTGAGGATCCTGGCCGCCCTCGACGAGGCGGCCGAGGTCACGGGCGCCACCCAGGCCCAGGTCGCCCTGGCCTGGATCGTCGCCCATCCGGCCATCACCGCGCCGATCGCCAGCGCCACCAGCGTCGCGCAGCTGGAGGAGCTGCTGGCGGGCGTGCGCCTGACCCTGTCGCCCGAGGTCATCGCGGCCCTGGACGCGGCCGGGCGGTAGTCGACAGCCGCGAGGCGAAC
Source organism: Caulobacter radicis (assembly GCF_003094615.1). Lineage (GTDB taxonomy): Bacteria > Pseudomonadota > Alphaproteobacteria > Caulobacterales > Caulobacteraceae > Caulobacter > Caulobacter radicis. The sequence goes on from NZ_QDKO01000014.1 coordinate 99,616, forward strand.
GGCTATTCCTTGTTGAGATCAATTCTCAACTAAGGGGCCGCCGATGACCGAGCGCAACGTGAACCAGATCTCCGACTGGAACGGCCGCACCGGCGAGCGCTGGGTGGCCAACCAGGCGCGGCTCGACCGCATGCTCCAAGACTATGGCCAGGCGGCGATCGCCGCCGCGGCGCCGGCCGCCGGCGAGCAGGTGCTGGACATCGGCTGCGGGGCCGGGGCGGGCAGCCTGGAGATCGCCGCCCTGGTCGGGCCGTCGGGCGCGGTGCTGGGCGTCGACGTTTCCGAGCCGCTGGTCGCCCGGGCGCGCGAGCTGGCGGCCGAGACGGCCAATGTGAGGTTCCAGGTGGCCGACGCCAGCCGGGCGCTGCTGCCGGTCGAGCAGTTCGACCTGCTGTTCTCGCGCTTCGGAGTGATGTTCTTCGACGAGCCCGCCCAGGCCTTCGCCCACATGCGGCGGGCGCTGAAGCCGGGCGGGCGCCTCGCCTTCGTCTGCTGGCGCGGGGCGGGCGAGAACGACTGGGTGCGCCTGCCGATGAAGGCCATCGCGCCGATCGTCGGGGCGCCCGCCCCGCCGCCGCCCGAGGCGCCGGGGCCGTTCTCGTTCGGCGACAGGGCGCGGGTGGAGCGGATCCTCGGCGAGGCCGGCTTCGCCGATGTCGCCTTCACGGCCATCGACCATCCGATCACCTTCGGCGAGGGCGAGACCCGGCAGGCGGCGATCGAGGACGCGGTGGACCTGGCCTTCCAGGTCGGTCCGCTGACCCGGGCCCTGGCCGATCAGCCGGAAGCGGTGCGAGCGCAGGCGATCCCGCCGGTGCGCGAGGCCTTCGCGGCCAAGGCCGTGGGCGAGGCGGTGGTGATCGAGGGCGCGGGCTGGGTGGTCACGGCGCGTAACGTAGCCGCTTGAGGGTCGGACGGAGGGGCGCTCCCGCCGTGGCGGCGCTCTCCCGAGCGCCCCTCCGTCCTTCCGGCGTCGTCTCCGGCAAGCCGACGCAAAACCTCCCGCCAGAGCACGGGAGGAAACTCTCGATATCGCCCCGTCAGGCGATCAGGCGGCCGTCCAGGCTGGCCAGGCGCAGGCGCGGGGCCTCGGCGTTGGTCGGGGCCAGGGCCTGGATCCGGCGCACGCCCAACTCGTAGGCCGGGCGGCCCATCAGGCGCTGCATCATGGCGATCGGCTGGTAGAGGCCCAGGAACCGGTCGGCCTCGCCGCTGGCGCCGGTCATCGGGGCCAGCAGCACCTCCATGCCGACGGAGGCCACGCCATGGGCGCGGATGTCGGCGGTGACGACCACCGGCTCGCCCCGGCGGCGGGCCACTTCCAGCGCCGACTTCACCTCCAGCCGGTGGGACAGCGCCCACATCGACAGCTGGTCCTCGCCGCGCAGGTCGCGGGCGTGCAGATCGGTGACGAAACCGCCGGCCAGGCGGAAGGGATAGCGTCCGTTTCCGCGTCCGAGGATGAACACCTGGGGCAGCAGGTCGAGGAAATCGCCCGGATCGACGCTGGCGCGCGCGGGCATCCGGCCGTCGCCGGCCCGGTTTCGCCAATAGTCTATCAACCGTTCCGTGCTTGGATGGAACATCGTCGTCCCCTTGCGGGTCCTTCCGCGGTCCATTTCGACCGCATGGGGCTTGCTAGGAGAACCGGGCCAGGGGCCCCGTCGTATCGTCTTGGCACAGAGTCGAGGCGTGGCGGGCCCATGGCGCGCTTCTTGCTGGAGAACCGGCCGGAAGACGTCGCTGTGTGAAGGGGAGACGCCATGACGGCGCCGAAACTGACCGTGTCCAAGCTGTGGATCGCCATCGGGGCGGCCGTAGCCGGACTCTTCGTGGGCGGCGTCGCCTATGCCCAATGCAACAGCGGCTGCACGCCGACGCCTCCGACCTGCTGCGCGCCTCCGCCCGCGCCGCCGCGCCCGCCCAAGCCGCCGACCGGCTGCGACAATGGCTGCGGCGGCGGTGGTGGCGGCCACTGGGGCGGCGGCGGCAAGACCAACGTCAACGTGAACGTCAACGTGAACGCCAATGCGAGCGCCAACGCCTCGGTGCGCGCCGGATCGAACGCCTCGGCCGGCGCGACGGTGTTCTACGGCGGCGGCGCCCATGGCGGCTACTATTCGGGCCCGCAGCCCACCGGCTACATCCAGGGCCTGAACGTCACCGGCGGCGAAGCCGCGCGTCGCACGGCCTATGAGGCCACCCGTACCCGCTTCAAGCGCGTCGTCGTCCGCGCCGTCTGCCTGGACGACAAGGACATCCCGCACCCGGCCTCGCAGGTCACGCCCGACCGCGAGATCGACGACCTCTATGACGGCGAACTCTATCGCTGCATCGCCGGCAGCCGCATGCAGTACGTGGTGGGTGAGTATTCCGGCCTGATCGACGCCAGCACCGGCGGCCAGACCTATATCTGCGCCAAGAACGAGGCGCTGTATCACGTCCCCGGCGTGCGCGGCGGCCAAGGCGGCGAAGGCGGGACCCTGATCTGCCGTCCGCAGCGCCCGGCCCGCGACTGCAACGAGCGCTCGCTGCTGCGCCGCTACGGCGCCGGCGTGAAGATCCTGTCGATCATGACCACCGAGACCTACACCGCCTATCGCGAGGAGACCGTGCGCGAGTCCAGCTCCAGCATGAGCCTCAGCCTCGACGGCGGCGTCGGCGGGGTGGTTTACTAGGCCGCTCCCAACGTCTCGAACGACAAAGGCCTCCGCCCGAAAGGACGGAGGCCTTTTTCTTTTTCCTCCCCCGCTTGCGGGGGAGGGGGACCGCGAAGCGGTGGAGGGGGCGAGACCGGGCGCTGTGCCGGCCGTCGCCCCCTCCGTCACGGCGCGTATCCGCGCCGCGCCACCTCCCCCGTTTCACGGGGGAGGAGTGAAGTCAGTGGGAGCCGAAAACGGCCCCCTCCGGCCCTTCGGGCCGCCTCCCCCAGAGGGGGAGGATCTTTGCCTCACTTCTCCGGCCGCACCTCGAAGGTCCAGCTCTTGTCGTCGGCCAGGAAGGTGCGGGCGGCCTTCTGGACGTCGGCGGTGGTGACGCGCTGCAGGCCGGCGATCACCGAGCGGGTGGCGTCGAGCAGGCGCGGGTCGGTCTGGGCGCCCGACAGCGCGCCCAGCCAGTATTCGTTGGTCTCGCGAGCCTTCTCCAGCTGGTCGATGCGCGGCAGCTTGGCCCGCTCCAGTTCGTCGGCGGTGACCGGCTTGTCGCGCAGGTCGGCGGCGATCTGGCGGACGCTGGCGACCACCTGGTCGATCTTCTCGGGCGGAACCTCGACCGACAGGCCGATATAGCCCCAGCCCGGGAAGGTGGCGTTGTGGGTGGCCGAGACCGAGGGCGAGTAGGTCGCGCCCTGCTTCTCGCGCAGTTCGTCCGTCAGGCGCAGCTGCATCACCGAGGCCAGGACCTGGGTGTTGCGCGAGCGTTGCAGGTCGCTGAACAGGTCGTCGGTCTTCCAGGCCATGAACAGCAGGCCCTGGTCGGCGCGGCCCTTGTGGGTGCGCACCACCGGAACCTTGGACGGGGCGGGGAAGGCGATCCTGGCCGCGTCGGCCGGCGCCGCGACGCCGGTGCGGACGGGCAGGGCGCCGAAGGTCTCGCCGACGGCGGCGATCGCCTTCTCCACCGTGGTGTCGCCCACCACGACGATCTCGATCTGGCCGGTCGACAGCGGACCGCCCACGGCCGCCTTCAGCTGGTCGATCGAGCCGTCGGCGATCTCCTTGCGGTCGGGGAAGGCGAAGCGTTCGTCGCCGGGGTGCATCAGCGACGACAGGTCTCGGCCGACCACGCCGCTGCTGGTGCGCTCCAGCTGGTCGTGGATCGTGCCGTAATAGGTCTTCACGCGGTTGAAGGCCTCGGGCCGCCAGCCGGCGTCCGACGCGTAGGCCGCCAGCACCTGCAGCTCGGTGGAGAGGTCCTCGGGCCGGGTGCGGCCCGACAGCACGAAGGCGTCGTCCTCGACGCCGAGGCCGGCGTTCCAGACCTTGCCGGTCAGCACCTGCTCCATGTCCTGGGCGGTGATCTGCTTGAGGCCGCCTTCGATCATCGACGAGGCCGACCACAGCGGGCTCTGGCCGGTCTTGGACAGGTCGAGCAGGCCGTTGCCGATGCGGGCCTTCACCAGGATCTGGTCGTCGCGGAACTTGGTCGGCTTGACCGTCAGGCGCACGCCGTTCTCGAAGCGCACGAAGACGGCGTCCAGGTCGGTGACGTCCTTCTGCTCGACCGCCTTGCCGGTCGGACCGAACACCGCATAGGGCCAATTGGTGGCGACAGGCGCCGCCGGCGGGGTGACGGGGGTCTTGCCGGCTTCCTGGTAGGCGGCGGTGACCGTGGCCTCGCCGCCGTCGATGGCGGTGGGCGTGGGCAGCACGATCAGCGGGCCCTGGCCGGCGAACAGCGACTTGACCGCTGCCGAGACGGCGTCGGCCTTCAGGTCCTTGGTGATGGCCTCGAAGGCGGCCAGGTTCTGAGACGGGCTGGTGGGCACCTCGCGGTCGCCCAGCGCGCCGATGATCTGGCCGGCCAGGGCGGGCGTGCGCTGGGTGGCCTCGCCGGCGGCGGCGGCCACGTAGGAGGCGCGCATGGCGGCGATCTCGCGGTCCAGCTCGTCCTGGCGCACGCCGAACTGCATCAGCCGGCGCTGTTCCTGGTCGAGCACCTGCAGGGCGGTCTTCCAGCCGCCCGGCTTCACCTGGGCGAATAGGCCGTTGATCTGGGCGGCGTGGTACTGGTCGTTGCGCAGGGCGCCGGCCGAGATGAACGGCGGCTCGGCGCTGCGGGTCAGGGCGCGCAGGCGGCGGTTCAGCACCGCCATGCCCAGCGACTCCAGCATGTATTCGCGGTCGGACGCCTTGCTCTCGACGCGCAGGTCGGGCGACTGCACCCAGCCCAGCTGGACGGACTCGCCCGAGCCCGGCTCGACGATGACCTTGGCGGTCAGGCCGCGCTGGGCGACGGGGCCAAGGTCAGGGCGCTTGCCCGGTTCGCCCTGGCCCTTCCAGTCGCCGAACTTGGCCTTGATCTTGGCCTCCATGGCGTCGACGTCGAAGTCGCCGACGGCCACGAACACCGCGTTCTCGGGGCGATACCAGGCCTGGTAGAAGTCGCGGATGCGCTGGGCCGGAGCGGTGGAGATCACCTCGGTCGTGCCGATCGGCAGGCGCGAGGGCGGCCGCTGGCCTTCCAGGTTGAAGGCGAAGCCCTGCTTGAAGACGCGATAGCCGGGGCTGTCGCGGGTGCGCTCCTCCGACAGCACCACGCCGCGCTCGCGGTCGACGGCGGCGGGGTCGATGGTCAGCTCGCCGGCCGCTTCGCGCAGCAGCATCATGGCGTCGTCGACCGTGCCGTCGTCGGTCTTGGGCAGGTCGAGGGTGTAGGTCGTCTCGTCGAAGCTGGTCGAGGCGTTGGTGTCGGCCCCGAAGGCCAGGCCCCGGCGCTCGAGGATCTTGACCATCTCGCCTTCGGGCACGTTCCTCGACCCGTTGAAGGCCATGTGCTCGAGGAAGTGGGCCAGGCCCTGCTGGTCGTCGGCCTCCATCAGCGAGCCGGCGTCGAACCACAGGCGCAGCGCGCCCTGGCCGGGCGGGGTGGCGTTCTTGCGGATGGCGTAGCGCATGCCGTTCTCCAGCACGCCGAAGCGGATGGCCGGATCGACGGCGACGTCCGAGACCTCGTGCGGCCACTGGCCCGGCTTGAGGTCGGAGAACTGGGGTCCCGAGGTCTTGGCCGGCGCCTGGGCCGGGGGCGCCTTGGGCGCGGCCACCTTGGGCGCGTCGTCCTTCTTGCCCGAGCCGGGCATGACCGAGGAAAGGGTGGAGCAGGCGGTGAGCGCCAGGCCGGCGGAAACGACGAGCGCCAGGCGCGAGACAGAGATCATGGAGACCGTTCGATTACCGGAAGTGTCGGGGCGGCAGCTAAGCCTTCGCGCGTGGCGCAAGCAAGGCCGCGCGGCGGCGAAGTCGGCGTTCGGCGCTTCAGAACTGCAACATCCGCGCGTCTGGCCTGTGGGAAACTCGCCCGTGCGCCTTGCGGAAGGCGGGTCGGCCGCCCACTCCCTAGAAGGCCGGAGCGCGTCCGGCGACGAGGGAGTGCGTCACATGCGTCTTTGGCTTGCGAGCGTTGCGGCCCCCGTCGCGATCCTGGCGGTTCTGTCCGGCGCGCCGGCTCTGGCGCAGGTCCAGGCGGCGCCGACCGCGATCGCCCAGGCGCCGGACGCCGCGCTTTCGGCCCGCATCGACGCGGTCGTCGACCGCGCCATCGCCGACCAGCGGCTGGTGGGCGCGGTGGTGCTGGTCGCCCGCGACGGCAAGCTGGTCTATCACCGCGCCGCCGGCCTGGCCGACCGCGAGGCCCAGGCGCCGATGCGCGAGAACACCGTCTTCCGCCTGGCCTCGGTGACCAAGCCCTTCGTCAGCGTGGCGATCATGCGCCTGGCCGAGGAGGGCAAGCTGTCGCTGGCCGATCCGGTGACCAGGTGGCTGCCCGACTTCAAGCCGGCCCTGGCCGACGGCTCGACGCCCACGATCACGCTCGGCCAGCTGCTCAGCCACACCGCCGGCCTGACCTATGGCCTGGCCGAAAGGGCCGACCATCCCTACCACCAACTGGGCGTCTCGGACGGCCTCGACATCTCGGGCCTGACGCTGGACGAGGACGTCGCCCGGATCGGCAAGGGGCCGCTGGCCTTTGCGCCGGGTTCGGCCTGGCGCTATTCGCTGGCCATCGACGTGCTGGGGCTGGTGGCCGAGAAGGCCGACGGCCGGTCGCTGCCGCAGGTGGTGGCGCGGACCGTCACCGGCCCGCTGGGGCTGAAGGACGCCGGCTTCCAGGCGACCGACCCTGCCCGTCTGGCCACGCCCTACGCCAACGCAGCGCCAGCGCCGACGCGGATCACCGACAACCAGGACGTCTCGCTGGGCGCCACCGCCGTGCGCATGGCCCCCAGTCGCGCCGTCGACCCGGCCGCCTTCCCCTCGGGCGGGGCGGGCATGGTCGGCACGGCCGGCGACGTGCTGGCCCTGCTGGAAGCCGTGCGCACCGGGGGCGGCGGCGTGCTTTCGGCCGCCAGCGTCAAGGCGATGACCACCGACCAGGCCGGGATCAAGGCCGCCACCCAAGGCCCCGGCTGGGGCTTCGGCTACGGCTGGGCGGTGCTCGACGATCCGGCGATCGCCAAGACCCCGCAGGGCGCGGGGACCCTGGCCTGGGGCGGGGTCTATGGCCACAACTGGTTCGTGGATCCCAAGGCCAAGCTGACCGTGGTGCTGCTGACCAACACCGCCTTCGAAGGCATGAACGGCCAGGTGACGCGGGAACTGCGCGACGCGGTGTACGGGCGGTAGGGGGGAAAGGAACCTCCCCCTCTGGGGGAGGCGATCGCGTAGCGATCGAAGGGGGGAGTTGGTGGTGACTTTCCGACGCCGCTGAAGCTGAGAACGGCCCCCCACCGGCCTTCGGCCGCTTCCCCCTCTGGGGGAGGATCCCCTCTCTAGTTCGACCGCACGTAGAACGCCGCGTCGTTGCCGACCGCGCGGGCGGTGCTGGTCACCGAGCGGGCCGAGCCGGTGACGGTGGTGGTGGCGCGCGAGGAGACGTCGGCGTTGTTGACCTGGGTGTTGCTCGTGGTCATCGAGCCGCCGCAGGTTCCGCAGACATAGCCGCCCACCGAGTTGCCAGCCGCGCTGGCGCGGGCGCCGATGTCGTAGCCGTCGTGGCCCTCGGCGCTGGCGATCACCTCGACGCCGCCGCCGTCATTGGTCTGGACGTTGTCGAGCACCAGGGCCGCGCCCGTGTTGCTGACGACCGCGGCGTTGCCCACCCCGTAGGCGCTGCTGCCCGCCGCGCCGAACTGGTAGGACGTGGTCTCGGCCTGCGAGCGCACATAGGCGGTGTTGTACTGGTGGTTGGCCACGTCGAGCAGCGGGCCGACATTGGTGGCGTTGAGGTTGTTGCCCGCCGCCGAGGTCGAGGTTTCGGTCAGATAGGCGTTGCCATAGGCGGTGAACTTGCTGGCCTGCACCAGGTTTGCGGTGTTGCCCTGGTCGGTGATGACGCGGGCGGCCGACTGGTTGGCGCCGTCGATGTCGATGTGGTTGCCCGCCGCCGTGCTGGCCACGGTCGAGGTTCCGCTGACGTACTGCACGATGGCGCCGCCGTCGGCCATGACGTCGCCCGAGTTGGCCTGGCTGATCCGCGCCCCGGCCGCGCCGTTCTGCAGCCACAGTCCCTGGGTGTTGCCGGTGGCCTGGGTGTCGATGGCGAGGTCGCCGGCCCGGGCGGTCTCGGCCTCGACCTGGCCGCGGGCGGTGACCGCGCCGCTGTTGGTCTGGACCATGAAGCCGCGGTAGGTCGCTTCTTCCGCCCCGGCGTTGCCGAAATTGCCGGCCGCCTGGGTCGCCACGACGCTGGAGGCGCCCATCGAGCCCGACGCATTGACCACCGTGTGGCCGTAGACCGAGCCCTGGTTCACCTGGTTGGAGGTGGCGTCGACGTCCACGCGCGAGCCCGCGATGCCGACATTGTTGCCGGTCGCCGAAGTCGATGCGCTGACGCCTTCCTGGACGGTGACGACGTTCAGGGTCTGCTCGCTGAAGATGTCGCGCAGGTTCAGCTGGTCGTTGAGAGCCTGGCCCTGGGCGAAGGCGCTAGTAGCGGCCGCGACGCACAGAGGGATCGCTGCGATCGTTCCAGCGAGACGGATCTTCGCGGGTCTGCGCATTGTTGCTTCCCAGGTTGTTGTAGGCGGGCGTGAAGGCGCCCGTGACGCCGACGGTGTCGGCCCCGAAGGGGTCGGACTGCAGGCAGCTTTGCGGACCCGGCATGCCGTAGAGGTTGGCGCTCATCTCGACGACCGAACGTTCGATCAGCGAGCGCACGGCCAGTTGCACCGGCTCCAGCGCGCCCTTGCCGGCCGACAGGTCGAACAGGTTGTTGTTGGCGAAGGCGAAGATGCCGGCGCTGACTTCGCGGCCGATCACCTGCTTCTGGTAGGAAATGACATCTTCCACCACCAGGGTGCGGCTGTTGATCAGGCGCAGGTCCATGGCGATGTTCATCACGAACACGCGGCGCTTGAAGTTGGCCTTCAGCCCGTCGGTGTCGATGTCGCCGCCGTAGAGGTCCGCGCCCGCCGAGTGGATGTTGTAGTTCAGCTCGGTGACGCCGCCGACAAGGTAGAAGTCCGAGCCGGCGACCTGGCCGGCGACGATCTTGCGATAGTCGGCCGGGGCGTCCGGCGTCGGGGCCGGGCGGTCGGAGATCAGCTTGTTGTTGGCGTACTTCAGTTCCAGTTCGGAAACCGAGGTGTCGAAGCGCTCGACCATCGGCATGCCGGCCTTGGCGAAGGCGGTCATCGCCATCAGCGAGGCGCCTTGGGTGACCTTGCGGCCCGAACCGTCGGACTCTTCCTTGCCGGTGTAGTCGGCGATGCGGCCCACGGCGATGCGCGGGGCGGCGACGCGGTTCTGCCGGGCGTAGCTGGCCAGGCAGTTCAGCGCCGTCGAATAGGGAGTGGGGTTGGCCGTCACCGGCGCCGTGCCGATGGGGCGGGCGTAGTTGCCCGCGTCCAGGCGCTTGGGCACGCCGCCGCCGCAGGCGCTGAGCGCCGTGCAGGCCGCGGCCACCATCAGGAAGACGCGCTTAGTTGCCATTGGAGACACCGCCGTTGGTCGACGCGCCGGCGCTGACATTGCCGTTGTTGACCTGGTTGGAGTTGACGATCACCGTGTTGTTGTTGCCCTGGGTGATGACCGTCAGGTTGTTGCCGATCGCGGTCGAGCCGGAGAAGCCGCCCAGGCTGCCGACGCCCGAATAGCTGTCCAGCGAGCCCGACGAGCTGCGGCTGGAATAGACGCTCTGGTCGCTGCCGGTGAGCATGACGCCGTCGACGATGACGCGATTGCCGTTGGCGTCGCGGGTCGAATAGTCGACGACATGGTTTTCCTGGCCGGCGACGCGGCCATAGCCGGCATTGTAGGACGCGGAGTTGCTGCTCATGGACTGGGCCACGGCGGCGCCCGAAATCAGCACGCCCGTGAGGACGGCGACCGCGCCGAGGGCCCGAACCAGGGGCTTGTTGTTCTTCTTTGAGGCCATGACGGGCTCCGCGACTGTCTGTCCGGGGCTTGCAAGCAACCCCCGTGCCAAAACCGGACACGCCACCATAGGCGGTAAGGTATCCAGAATTGGTTAAACGCGGCGGGGGCGGCGCATGGGGCGCGCCATGACGCGGCGCCTCGTGGCCGGGATCCCCGATCCGCCATTGATCCCGGCGCGGGTTTGCGAGACCTTCGTTATGCAAGTGCGATCAGGGAGGATTGCGTTTTGTTGGTGTCTCAGATCCTGAAGACCAAGGGCGACCTCGTATTCACCGCCTCGCCCCAGGAAACCGTCGGCGCGGCCGCGGCGCTTCTGCACAGCCGCAAGGTCGGCGCCATGGTGGTGCTGGAAGCCGACGAGTCCATCGCCGGCATATTGTCCGAGCGCGACATCGTGCGGCAGATCGCCAAGGAGGGCGCCGCGGCGCTGTCCAAGCCGATCTCGGCCTGCATGACGCGCGACGTCATCTTCGCCCAGCCCGACGAGAGCGTCGACGACCTGCTGGCCAAGATGACCGACCGCCGCATCCGCCACCTGCCGGTGGCCAAGGGCGGACGCCTGGTGGGCATCATCTCGATCGGCGACCTGGTGAAATACAAGATCCAGGAAGCCCAGGCCGAGGCCGACGGGCTGAAGGCCTATATCGCCGCCGGCTGACGGCGGGATCTTCGCGAAGGCAAAGGGCGCTCCCTGTAGAGAGCGTGGAAGCAGGCTCGTCCTCGTCGAGGGCGGGCCTTTCTCATGAGCGCTCTTCTATATAGGGGGATCAGCCGATCAGCTCGGCGCCCTGGCCGGTGACCGCGTCGGCCAGGCTGTAGCCCTCGAGCACGGCGGCGGTGGCGTCGCGGGCCCGCAGCAGGGCCTCGCGCAGGGCGCAGGTGGCCAGGTCGCTGCAATCCTCGCAGCGGCGGAAGGCGGTGCGGCTGACGCAGGGGGCCAGGGCCAGGGGGCCGTCGACCAGGCGGATGATCTCGGCGAAGCTGATCTGCTCGGCGGGGCGGGCCAGCAGATAGCCGCCGAACTTGCCGCGTCGGCTGGTCACCAGCTTGTGGCGGGCCAGGCCCAGCAGGATGGCTTCGAGGAACTTGCGGGGGGCGTCGGCGCGCAGGGCCAGTTCGCCGGCCGTGACCTGCTCTTCCGCGCGGGCCAGTTCGACCATGGCGCGCAGGGCGTAGCGGGCTTTCTGGGACAACATCGGCGGCGTCTCTCCTTATAGAGCGCTCTATGGAGGCTGCATGGCGGGGTGTGCAAGCGGTTCCGCTTGATGAGCCCTGGCCGGGCCCTTGGCGATTCCATGCACAGATCCGCTCACAGCTAACCGGCGGGGGCGGACGAAATTGGGTTGCGGCCGGGCAGGGGGCTGTCTAGAAGCCGCACCTCGCCGCGGGGGACACGCTTCGCCGCTCGGAAATGAAGGTTTCGACTTGCATTTCGAGCGCTGGATCGCTAAGTTCCGCGGCCTCAATCGACTCGGGCAGCTGGATTGCCGACGGCCTATGGCCTTCGGGAAGGAGCGCTTTTGTTGCTTTTGAAGGGCTTCGGTTCTTCGGAAG
>NZ_QDKO01000015.1 GCF_003094615.1 Caulobacter radicis
CACCACCCTGCCCACTGGGACGGGCCATCCGGTGCTGGAGCCGATCCTGGCCGTGCAGAGCTTCTACCGCATGGCCGCGGGGCTGTCGGTGGCGCGCGGCTACGATCCCGACCGCCCGCCCCACCTCAACAAGGTGACCAAGACCGTCTGATGCCCGTCACCGCGCTCATCAACGCCGCCGTCATGACGCCCGCCGGCGTCGTCGACGGCCAGGCCCTGCTGGTCGAGGACGGGATCATCCTTAGCCTCGTCGACCGCGCCGAGATTCCGGCCGGGGCCCTGGTCGAGGACCTGGCGGGCGGCCTGCTGGTTCCCGGCTTCATCGACACCCAGGTCAACGGCGGCGGCGGGGTGCTGTTCAACGACGCGCCCACCGTCGAGACCATCGCCGCCATCGGCGCGGCCCACCGCCCGTTCGGCACGACCGGCTTCCTGCCCACCCTGATCAGCGACGACCTCGAGGTCGTCGACGCGGCCATGCGGGCCACCGAAGCCGCCATCGAGGCCGGCGTTCCCGGCGTGCTGGGCGTGCATATCGAGGGGCCGTTCCTCAACGCCCAGCGCAAGGGCATCCACGACGCCGACAAGTTCCGCGTCCTCGACGAGGCGGCGATCAGGCTGCTCTCTTCGCTGAAACGCGGCAAGACCCTGGTCACCCTGGCCCCCGAGACGACCACCCCCGACATGGTGCGCCGCCTGGCCGACGCCGGGGTGGTGGTGGCCGCCGGCCACACCAACGCAGCTTACGAGACCGTCAAGGCCGCGCTCGAGGCCGGCCTGACCGGCTTCACCCACCTCTTCAACGCCATGTCGCCGCTGACCAGCCGCGCGCCCGGAACCGTCGGCGCGGCCCTGGAGAACCAGCGGGCCTGGTGCGGGATCATCGTCGACGGCCGCCACGTCGACCCGGCCACGCTCCGCATCGCCCTGCGCACCCGGCCGCTCGACCGCTTCATGCTGGTCACCGACGCCATGCCCACCGTCGGCATGGCCGACAAGCGCTTCGTCCTGCAAGGCCAGGCCATCACCGTCCAGGACGGCGTCTGCGTCGGCCCCGGCGGCACCCTGGCCGGCTCGGACCTCGACATGATCGGCGCCGTCCGCAACGCCGTCGACATGCTGGGCCTGTCGCTGCAGGACGCCGTCATGATCGCCTCGGCCGCCCCCGCCGCCTTCCTGGGCCTTGCCGCCCAGCGCGGAACCATCGCCCCCGGCATGGCCGCCGACCTCGTCCTGCTCGACGACCAGCGCAACGTCGTCAGGACCTGGATCGACGGGCGGGGCTAGGTCGGCGCGGGACGCGGCGCCCGCGCGTCGCTGTTTGCGCTGTTGATCAGGAAGATCGCCAGCACGGTCGCGGCCTGCGCCAGGTCGCCCGGCGAGAGGCGCTCCAGCGTGTCGAGGCTAGTGTGGTGGGCCCGGCCGTCGTAGTCGAGCGGATCCTGCAGGAACGAGATCCCCGGCAGGCCGATCTCGGTGAAGGTCGACTGGTCGGCGGGCCAGTGCGGCCCGTCATAGACGGCCAGCACGCCCAGATCCTTCAGCGGCGCGGTCCAGGCGCGATAGAGTTCGGCAAGGGCCGGATTGCCGCCGGTGAACACGCCCCGAACGCGACCCGAACCGCCATCCAGGTTGAAGGCGACGCTGAAGTCCTCGTACTCCGCCCCCTTGCGAAGCGGACCGATCTTGGCCCGTCGCCCCTCGACCGGCAGGGCCATCTGCTCGGGCGCGGTGGAGCGCGGGATCCAGCCCAGCCGCTGCCTGGCATAGCCTTCGGACCCGTAGAGCCCCTGCTCCTCGCCGCCGTAGAGTACGACACGGATGGTGCGGCGCGGCCGGGCCCCGACCGCGCGCAGGATGCGGATCGCCTCCAGGGTCGCGGCCACGCCCGCCCCGTTGTCGGCCGCGCCAGCGCCTGCCGCCCAGCTGTCGAGATGCGCGCCCGCCAGGACCACCTGGGCCTTCAGGGCCGGATCCTGTCCCGGCAACTCGGCCACGACGTTGTAGCCGGGCTCGGCGGGATCGCCTTCCTCGGTGGCGATTTCCAGTTCCAGGCGCGGCGCCGCGCCAGCCTTCGCCAGGCGCCAGCAGCGCGCATAGGACGCTCCATCGACATAGAGCGCGGGAAAGAACGGCCGCTCGGCCGCCAGCCAGGGACGTCCGCCGAGTTCGGAGCCGTCGACGACCATGGCGCCCGGCTCGGCGCCGCCGCCGTCGATCAGCACGGCCACCACGCCCTCGGCCGCCAGGAAGGCGTTGCGGCGGGCCTTGAACAACCCTTCCCATCCCTGGCGCGCGCGTCGCTCGACCACGGTGCGGTAGTAGGCGCGCACGGCCTGCGCAGCGTCGCCCTTCACGACCTGCTCGTCGCTGTAGCGGACGATGGCCGAACCTTCGGCGGAAGCAGACTTGGGCGCCCCCAGCAGCACGATCCGGCCGGCGAGCGTTCCCTTCGCCCGTTCGAGGTCTTCGTCGCTGTCCAGACGCACGGCGACCGCTTGACCGGCGACCGCGCCCTTGGTCGCCACCGACCAGGGGCTGGCCACGGCGGTGAACTGGACGGCGTCGGGCGCGGTCATCCGCGCCCAGGCCAGGGTCTGGCGCCAGGAAAGGCCGAACGGGCCGATCGGCTCGAGCCGGGGGTCGCCAAGGCCCAGCGCCCGCATCCGCGCCAGCGCCCAGTCATAGGCCCGGCGCATACTGGGCGATCCCATCAGCCGGGCGCCGACCTCGTCGACCAGGCTGGTGGCGAAGGTCATCGCCTGGCCGCGCGTCAGACCCTCATCGCGGATCGCCTGGTAGAGGGCGAGATCGGGAACCGGCGCCTCGCGGGCCAGCGCCTTCGGGGCCAGAGCCAGCGCGCCAAGACCGGCCAGGGCCTGCCGCCGCGCCAGCCTCATCTCAGCGCTCAGCCGGCACGCGGATCACGCCGACGTCGTCCTCGATGTCGATGCGCGTGCCGAACTGCACCGAGGCGGCCTGGATCCGCTTGAGAATCCGCTGGGCGTCCTCGCGCGACGGCGACTTGGGCGTCCCTTGCAGGCGCTCGTCCGAGAGGTTCTGGATAAAGGGATGGATGCGGATCACGGCGACGCGGCCATTGCGATACTCGCTGACCGCCACGGCGCCGTCGTACCACTCGGCCGGCAGGGTGAAGCCGCGGAATTGGCGGTTCTTGTCGCCGACCTGGAACATCAGGCTGCCCATGCCGTAGAAGATCGGCCGGCCCTTGTAGATCTCGACCCCCAGCAGGGCGTGGGGACCGTGGCGCACCACCGCATCAGCGCCGGCGTCGATCAGTTCGTGGAACAGCGCCGGCATGTAGTCGGCCGGGCGGATGTCTTCGGGGTCGGACGAGGCGGTCTCGTGGGCGTGGATCGAGAACAGCACCAAGTCCGCCTTGCCCCGCGCCTCCTTGACGCTGGCCAGGGCGGCGGCCCGGTCGCCAGCGTCTAGGTCGTAACTGAGGCCCGGACGCCCGTCGACGCGGAAGGTGGTGCGGCCGATGGTCAGCTCGTCGCCGGTCTTGGCGGCGCTGAACACTTCCGGGTTCTTGGTCGCGTCGGGCGTCGCCGAGCGGGCGGCGACCTCGCGCAGGGTCTTCATCTGCTCGGGCGTGACGCGCTGCAGCTCGCGCGAGCGCAGCGGCGCCAGGCCTGGGCGAGCGCGAAAGCCGCGAGCCGGATTGGCGTCGGCGGCCAGGGAGATGTCGGTATAGCTGCCGGCGAACGAGACCAGCGCCACCGTGCCGCGCGCGGTCCTGGCGTAGGCGGGCTTGCGCGCCGCGCTCAGGCTGTCGCCCGTGCCGGCATGGACGACGCCGGCCGCGTCGAGCGCCCCTTGAGTCAGCGCCATGCCCTCCACGCCGAAGTCGGTGGCGTGGTTGTTGGCCATCGACATCAGCTTGAAGCCCATGGCCTTCAGGTCGAAGGCGACGGCCGCGTCATTGACCGGCGTGCCGCCGCCATTCTGGGCGGCAGGCCAGCCAGGGAACTTGTCGAAGTCGAAGATCGCGCCTTCCTGGTTGCCGAAGGCCGCATCGGCGCCGGAGAGCAAGCGCTCGATCCGCAGCGTGCCGGGATCGCCAAGGCCGGTGATCGGATGCTCGGGCCCGATCAGGTCGCCGGTCACGGCCAGCAAGAAGCCGTCCTTGACGGTGGCGGGCGCTTGAGCCGCCGCCGCACCGGCGACGGAGGCGGCCAGGAGCGCGGTGATCAGTAGACGCATTTCATCCCCTCGGTCCCAGGCTTGCGGACCCATTGATAGACCTCGACCGTCTCGCCGCGCGGCAGGTAGGTCAGCGGGAAGATCTTGCCGTCGCGCGTGACCTTCAAGGTCAGGGTCGCGGCCGGATCGCCCTGCACGCCATCCAGCGCCACCGCATAGGTGACGACGTCGCCGTCCCGGAGCCCGGCCTTGGCCGCTTCCGAGCCCGGGATCAGGCCGCGAATGGTCTTGGTCGTGCCGACCAGCGACCGGGGCTCGAAGCCCAGCTCGAACCGGCGGGCCTTGGCAGTCGTGCGGGTGAAGCAGGGTCCGAAGTCCTCGGCCTGCGGCAGCATCAGGCCGCCGGCCAGCATGGCCTCGTGCAGCCTGCGGCCGTCCTCGCCCAGCTCGCCAGCCAGCAGCGCGACCCAGGCCGCGTCGTCGGCCTTCTCTCCGGCGGCGAAGCGGCGGTTCATCTCCAGCACCAGATCGTCGACCGAGCGCTTGCCGCCGCTGGCGCGACGGATCTTGCCGTCCAGCACCGCGAAATAGAGCCCGCCCCTGTCATAGGGCAGCACGCGGATGCGGCTGTCCTCCCAGAAGCGCGGCATGATCTCGTGGTCGGGCGTGCCGTTCAGCGGATTGGCGTAGTAGCGCCGCGCGGTGTCGTTGAGGTCTTCCAGGAATTCGTCGGCCGACAGCAGGCCGGCGCGGAACGGCAGCAGGCCCTGGTAGTGAACGGCGATCCCCTCGCCGTACCATTGGCCGGCGTCGGAGTCGGTCCAGGTGTGAACCATCTCGTGCGAGAGCGTGCCCTTGAGGCTGTCGCCCTTGGTGTCCGCGCCGTAGGTGGTCAGGAACGAGCGGGTCAGGGCCGTGCCGCCGCCGGCGTTGATCGGGTTGTAGCGCAGGAAGACGCGGTACGGCGGGACGGCCTTGTCGTGGAAGAAGCCGCTCATCCAGCCGTGCAACTGGTTGGTCCAGGCCATCAGCGGCGCCGGATCGAACGGCGGGGTCCCCATCCAGGCGGCCGAAAAACCGGTCTCGGACACCACCGCCGGCTCGCGTTTCATCAGCCCGGCCATGAACACCGTCGAGGCCAGTTGGCTGGCCGGACCGTCCGGCAGGGCGACGTCGCCCTCGCCAAAGCTGGAGGTCGCCGTCGAGCCCTTGGGCAGGGCGCCGAGGTCCCAGCTGAGGCGGATGCGGCGCGCGACCTGATCTTCCGGCAGCAGGACGAAGGTGTTGCCGACGCCCGAGACACCGCCGCCTTCGGTGCGCAGGGCGTAGGGCGGACCCGAGCCGCGCGTGGGCGGAGTGTTGTCGACGGGAGCCAGGTAGCGGACAACGACGGGACCGCGCGTCGCGCGTCCGGCCAGCCAGTGGCGCGACCAGACCATGCCCTTGGGCGGATCGTCCCGCACGGTCAGCGGAACCTCGCCGTCGGCGTCGGTGGCCGTGAGGCCGGTCAGGGTGTCGGCGACGGTCGCGGTGTTGGCGATCACCAGCGGCAGGGTCAGCAGCGGCGCCCCGGCCTGGACCGAGAGATCCGAGAACCGCAGTTCCACCGCCAGGCCGCCTGCGCCCTTGGCTTCGTCCATGCGGCTCGGCGTCAGGCGTACGTCCAGCGACGGCGCAGGCTGGGCCAGGCTGGCCCCGGCGGGCGCCAGGATGAAGGCGGCGGCCAGCCCGGCCAGCAGACGGGTTCTCAAGGTCATCGCACCTGCTCGTAGAGATAGGCCGCCGCCGCCAGGTCCTGCACGGCGTGGCCGATCGACTTGTACACGGTAATGTCCGAAGGCGACCGCCGCCCTACCGCCGGATCGGCGAAGACCTCGCCGATCTCGGCCTGGATGCAGTCCTCAGAGACGAGGCCGGCGGCGATGGCGCGCAGGAACTCCCCTGCTCCGTTTCGCGCCGACTCGCGGCTCTCGACGAAGTAGCGCCCGACCGACACCACGGCGGCCTCGGCCTCGGCGGCCGAGGCGACACTGGCGCCGACCAGGTTCACATGGGTTCCCGGCGTCAGCCATTCGGCCATCAGCACCGGCTCGACCGCGCCGGTCACGGTGCAGACGATCTGGGCGTCGGCGACGGCCTCGCGGGCGTCCTCGACGGCGACAACGGACAGGCCCGTCGCCGCCGACATCTGTTCGCAGAAGGCTTGGGCGCGTTCGAGCGATCGCCCCCAGACGCGGACTTCCCTCAGCGCTCGCACCCGCGCCAGGGCCTCGATGTGAGCGCTGGCCTGGTGACCGTGGCCCATCAGGGTCAGGCGTTCGGCGTCCGGCAGAGCCAGGGCGTCGGTGGCCGCCGCCGTGCCGGCGGCGGTGCGGATCTGGGTGATGGCGCCGGCGTCGGCGACGCAGACCGCCTGGCCGCTCTGCGCGTCGAACAGCACCACCACGCCCTGGTGGGCGCTGCGCCCCGGACGGTCGGGCTCGGCGAACACGCTGATCAGCTTGGCGCCGAAATAGCCGCCGTTGAGCAGCGCGCCCGGCATCTGGCCGAACAGCCGCCCCGCGCCGATCGGGATGATCGAGCGGGGCAGTTGCCGGGTTTGCCCCGCCGACAGGGCCACCATCGCCTCACGCACCGCCGTCCGGCAGCCATCGAGATCGAGGCGTTGCAGGACGGCGGCTTCGTCGAAGAACCGCATGCCTAGAAGCTGCGGCTCAGCGAGACGCCCGCGGTGCGCGGCTGCAGGAAGATGGCCTGCGGCGCGCTGGTTCCGCCACGGGTGGTCGCTTCCACGACGCCGCGCTCGTCGCCCAGGTTCTTGATGTAGGCGGTGAAGCGCCAGTCGGCGTTGTAGATCCCCCCGCGTACATCGAACGTGGTGTAGGACGGCAGCTTGATACGCGAACCGTAGGCGGTGTTGCCCGTCGTCGTCGACAGGACGTTGGCGAAGTCGCCGTAGCGCTCGCCGACATAGGCCACGCTGGCGCCGACCGTGGCCGAGAAGCCGTGGCCGATCGACCAGTCGTAGTCGCTGGACAGGCTGGCCGAGACCTTGGCCGAGCCCGGCAGGCGGTCGCCCTTGTCGCCATAGATCGGCGAGGCGCCGGCCGGCGCCTTCAGGTCGTCCGACAGCTTGGCGTCCAGCAGGGTCAGGGCCCCGTCGAACGACAGGCCGCCGATCGGCGCCCAGCGGCCCGACAACTCCAGGCCCTGGCTGCGGGCGGTGGAGCCGTTGGTGTAGTAGGTGAACTGCGAGGCCACGTCGGTGGTCAGGAGCTGGATGTCGTCCCAATCCACCCGGAACAGCGCGGCCTCGTAGGTGAAGCGCGCCGCCCGGATCACGCCTTTCAGTCCGGCTTCGTAGCTGACCACGCTGTCGGACTGGAACGACAGCGGAATGCCCGAGACGCCCGAGCTGTTGGGACCGCCCGGGCGATAGCCGGTGGCGATGCGCAGATAGGCCATGGTGTCGGGCGAGATCTTGTAGCGCGGCGTCAGCAGCCAGGTGACCGCGTCGTCCGACGACTTGGCCTGCGGCACCGACGAGGTCGGGCCGAAGAAGCGCACGGCCTGCGGGGCGATGGTCGTGGTCGAGGCGCTGTCCTGGTCGTTGGACGAGTAGCGCACGCCGGCCTGCACGTCGAAGACCGGGGTGAAGTGGTAGGTGACGTCGGCGAACGCCGCCTTCTCCTCGAACTTCGCCGGCCCCACCGAGGCGTAGGCGGTCGAGTCCGAGCCCGTGGTCGGACGCACGACCAGCGTCTGGTCCACCGCGATCTTCTCATGGGTGTAGAAGCCGCCGACCAGCCATTCGAGCGGACCGTCCGACTTCGAGGCCAGGCGGATCTCCTGGCTGAATTTCTTGGTCTGGTCGGCGTTGATCAGCGACACGCTGGAACCGGTCGGCGCCGAGAAGGCTGACAGCAGGAAGCCGAAGGTGTTGGTCTGGTCGAGGTCGGAAGCCGACTTGATGCGGTTGTAGGCGCTGACCGAGGTCAGGTCGGCGAAGCCTAGATCGTAGGTGGCGCGGCCCTGGTACAGGGTCACGTCGACGTCGCGCTTGGTCGGCGCGATGTTCAGCGTCATGTCGCCGTAATAGGGCGTGAAGTCGACACCGCCGGTGAAGGCGCCCGTGCCGCACGAGGGGCAGATCCGGATCTGCGGGCTGCCGACGAACTTGGCTTCCTGGCGCAGCACCGACAGGTCGATGGTCAGGGCGTCGGTCGGCTTGAACAGCAGCGCGGCGCGGCCGCCCTCGACACGGTTGTCGTTGACGTCCTCGCCCGCGGCCTTGGCGTTGATGTTGTCGAGATACGGCGGATCGTGGCGGGTGAAGCCGCTGACGCGCAGGGCCAGCTTCTCGCTGACGATCGGCAGGTTGACCGAACCGCGCAGCGACCAGCCCTCGCCGCCGCCGGAAACGGTGTTGGCGCCGGCCTCGATGCGGCCGCTGAACCGTTCGGTGTCGGGGGCGATCGTCACGTACTTCACCAGGCCGCCCAGGCTGGAGGCGCCGTACAGCGTGCCCTGCGGGCCGCGCAGGATCTCGACGCGCTGCAGGTCGGACGGATCGATGTCGATCAGCGGCGACTGGGCCGAGGCCGCGCCCGAGGTCAGCGGCACATCGTCGAGGGCGAAGGCCACGGTGGCCGCCGTGCCGCCGCCGGTGGTGACGCCGCGGATGGCCACGCCGTTGGCGCGCTGCTCGGTCCCGCCGCCGCTCAGCGAGACGCCGGGCACGCGGTTGTAGAAGTCGCGCACCTGCACGAGGTTCTGCCGCGAGAGGTTGTCACCCGTAACCGCCGCCACCGACACCGGCACGTCCAGCAGGCGCTCGGACTTCTTCTGCGCCGTCACCACGATCTCGCCGATCGTCGTGTCGCCGGCCGCGTCCTGGGCGTGGGCCAGGGAACCGGCCAGGAGGCACGCGCCGCCCGAACCCGCCAGCAGAAAAGCCTTCAAACCGTTGCGCATCGCAGTCCCCAATTCGTCGGGCCCGGCGTCCCCCGCCGACCCAAGACCCATGTTCGCCAACAGCTTTGCAACAGAACGAAGACACCTTCAACATTTTGTTGAAAACATCGACTACGTGTTGATGCGTGCGAAATTTCGCATGCATTCCAGGCCATTGCTGATCAAACGGCGGGCGCCGGACCGCGTATCGAAGCCGAACGGCGATCGTGTTGCGCACAGGACAAGGCCGGAATATCAACGCTCTGTTGAATGACGCCGCTTCGTTCCCGGCTCGCCGCCCCGCATGAAAGACCAGACCGCCGTGCAAGACGAAAAGGCCCTGCTGGGCGTGCTTCAGGGCGTGGCCAAGGCGCTGGAATGCGCCGTGAACCAGCACACCGAGGTGGTGGTCCATAACCTGCGCGAGCCGGAATCCTCGATCATCGAGATCGTCAACGGCCACGTCAGCGGCCGCAGCGTGGGCTCGGCGATCATCTCCGGCCCCGCCGAGGACAAGGCCTTCGACACCCTTGTCGCCAGCAAGGCGGCCGCTCATCCCAACGAGGTGCGCGTGGTCTCCAACTACACCTCCCGGACCGGCGACGGACGCGCCCTGCGCTCGTCGTCGGTGGTGCTGTTCGACGAGGAGGGCGTACCCGCAGCCGCCCTGTGCCTGAACGTCGACATGGGCGCGATCGAGCGCATCCAGCGCGAGGTGCAGGCGGCCCTGGTCCCGAGCGTCCTGCCGCCCCTGCCCGCCCCCCGGTCGGAAGGCAATATCGAAGGCCTGATCGAGGAGATCATCGTCTCGGCGCTCGAAGCCGCCGGCGCGCCGGTCGACCGCATGTCGAAAACCGAGAAGAAGGCCGCCGTCGCGATCATGCACGAGCGCGGCCTGTTCGTGATCCGCGGCTCGGTCGAACGGGTCGCCGCGCGCCTGGGGGTCACCAAGTTCACGATCTACAACTATCTCGACGAGATCGGCGCCAAGCGCTCCTGAACGGGGCCGCCGCCCGGCGACTGTGAAGTATTCATAAAATTCCGGCGCGCCTGCCGATCGGCCGCGTCCCTTGAGCTTGGGAGCATCTCTGCTCCGGTTCAGGGCCTGCGGTCGATGAAAACGCTATCGTTCAAAACCAAGCTTCTCGCGTCCTCGATGGCGCTCTTCTCGCTGCTCGGCGCGGGCCAGGCCTTCGCGGAGGACGCGCCCGCCTCCGCCCCGGACGCCGCCGAGGTCGCCGCCGTGACCGTGGTCGCCACCCGCAACGACGCCATGCGCACCCAGATGGCCAGCGACAACGCCGTCAGCGTGATGTCGGCCGACGACCTTGAGCACACCGCCGTCCACAACGTCGCCGAAGCCCTGGCCCTGCTGCCCGGGATCAGCGTGCAGAACACCGGCAACTCGTTCTTCGGCGGCGTCGACGGGGCCTCGCGCGGCGAAGGCATGTTCGTCGGCGTGCGCGGCATGAACTCCGAGTTCACCCTGGCCCTGATCAACGGCGTCAACGTCGCCCAGGGCATGCCCTACTCGCGCCAGGTGCAGCTGTCGCTGCTGCCGCCGTCGGGCCTGAAGACCATCGTGGTCAACAAGAACTCGACCGCCGACATGGACGGCGACGCCATCGGCGGCACCATCGACTTCATCACGCCCTCGGCCTTCAGCTTCCGCGACGGCTACGCCTCGCTGTCGGTCGCGGGCCGCGTCGAGAGCCGCGCGCGCACCTATGACGAGGACGGCCTGGGCGGCGGCGTCAGCGGCGAGATCGCCCGTCGCTTCGGCCGAAACGACCAGTTCGGGGTCTATGTCAGCGCCTTCTACGACAAGCGCACCTTCGCCAACTCGATGGTCGCGGCCCTGATGAACGCCCAGAACGACGGCGGCTGGGCCTATCTGCATTCGGCGACGGACTCTGGCGAAGGCGTCAATCCGGCCGGCATGGACAAGGAAGCCAACCTCGCCCTGACCGGCCTGAACGTCGGCGTCTCCACCGGCCACACCAAGCGCTATGGCGGCAACTTCTCGCTGGACTGGCGTCCGGACGACAGCCTGGACCTCTATCTGCGCGGCTCCTACGCCTTCGCCGAGACCGAGCAGAACTCGACCCTGAACCAGTTCGTCCAGAACCGCGCCCGGGTCTTCAACGCCGCGACCGGCCTCTATGACCTGAACCTGACCAACTCGTCGGTCCGCATGTGGTACACGACCAACCCCGAGGACGCGGACCTGAGCACCGTGACCCTGGGCGGCGTCAAGCGTCAGGGCGCCTGGACCCTGTCGCCGTCGGTCTTCTACTCCGAAGGCGGCAACGACCGTCCCGACCACATCGAGGCCTCGGTCCGCAACAACCAGTCCGACCGCTTCAACACCGGCTTCCTGACGCCCTACAGCGGCCTGTTCATCGGCTACAACAAGGACGGCTATCCGATGCCGCTCCTGACCCAGGCCCAGCGCGACCTGATCAACAATTCCGGGACCGCGCTGCTGGCGCGCCGGGCGGGCCAGCTGACCGAGCAGTTCTCGAACCAGCAGAAGTTCGGCGGCCGCTTCGACGCCCAGCGCGACTTCGACGGCGGCGCGCTGTCCTACATCAAGACCGGCGTGAAGTACGTGCAGAGCCACCGCCGCGTCACCAGCCACGACTGGACCAACGACCACTTCGCCAACCTGCTGGGCAAGCCGGGCGTGACGTGGAACGAGCTGGGCCTGATCTCCGGCTACTTCGACTCCGTCTATCCGGGCCTGTACGACATCCGCGCGCCGAAGGTGAACCACGACCGCCTGGTCTCGCTGTTCCGCCAGTATTTCGACGCCAACGCCGCCGCGGCCGACCTCTGCTACCTGAACTGCAACACGCTCAAGGGCGACGAGAACGTCGCGGCCGCCTACGTCACCGGCAAGTGGGACATGGGCGCGCTCGAGGTCATCCCCGGCCTGCGCTACGAGCACACCAGCATCGAGAACACCTACTGGAACAACGATAGCAAGGCCCGGCGCTTCGAGACGAACTCGACCAAATATAGCGAGTGGCTGCCCAGCCTGTTCGCCAACTACCGTCCGACCGACGACGCGGTCTATCGCGCCTCGATCACCCGCGCCTACATGCGGCCGGCCCTGGTGCAGTTGGGCGGGTCGGAGACGACCACGCGCGGCGACAACTCGATCACCGTCACCCGCGGCAACCCCGACCTGAAGACGTTGAAGTCCTGGAACTTCGACGCCTCGGGT
Source organism: Caulobacter radicis (assembly GCF_003094615.1). Classification (GTDB taxonomy): domain Bacteria; phylum Pseudomonadota; class Alphaproteobacteria; order Caulobacterales; family Caulobacteraceae; genus Caulobacter; species Caulobacter radicis. The sequence goes on from NZ_QDKO01000015.1 coordinate 12,350, forward strand.
GAATGGCGCAACAGCGCCGGCGGCTATGCGATGGTCGGCGTCTACTACAAGCGCCTGTCGGACTACATGTACGACAACGGCTCCACCACAGTGAACGGCGGCCAGTCCTCAGGCGGCACGCAATACAACGGCGAGACCTTCGACCGCGTGACCATCGTCTCGCCGACCAACGGCGGCGAGGGCCACGTCAAGGGCCTGGAGATCCAGCTCTACCAGAAGTTCGACATGCTGCCGGGCTGGCTGTCGGGCTTCGGCGCCGGCGCCAACTACACCCGCCAGTGGACGCAGGTCGACATCGGCGGCGGCGAGAAGAAGCGCATGCAGAACGCTCCCGACGAACTGGCCAATCTGAAGCTCAACTACGTGCTCGGGAACCTGACGGTCGACCTGAACTGGAATTACGCCGGCGAGACGGTCATGGCCTACAACCGCGTGGCCGGCCTCGACTACTGGACCCGCCCGACCCGCCGCACCGACCTGCACGCCGGCTATGACTTCGGCAACGGCGTGGTGCTCGACCTGTCGGTCTCCAACCTGTTCAAGAACTACAGCTACTGGGCCCATGTCGGCGAGAACAGCCTGGCCATCTCCGACGTGGTCAATTCCGGCCGCACCACCCTGCTGACGCTGAAGTACGACTTCTAAGCGTCGGCCAAGGCCCGGTTCGCCCTCCCCTCGCGAACCGGGCCTTTCGCTTTCCCGGACTTCCGACGAGATCCCGATGATCGGCTTGCTGACCGCCCTGCTGCTCGCCGCGCCTGGCGAGGCCTCGCCCCCGGCTCCGCGCACCACTGCCGCTCTCGAACAACTGCGCGCCGCGGCGGACGGCCTGACGCAGGATCACCTGCGAAACGAGACCGTGGCGGCTCTTCAGCCGCAGCCTTGCGTGCGCCACCGCATGGGCCTGACGCACGCCGGCGAGACATCGATCCTGCAGCAGCTCCGCGACGAGGGCCTGTTGCTCCCGCCCGTCGACGCCTCCCAGGCCGAACAGCAGCGCCGCACAGTCTTCCCGCCCCTGAGCGATGGCGAGGGCTGCCCCTCCCTGCCGCAGCCGATCTCCGCCGCGCCGGGCGGCAACGCCGGCTCGCACCACGACTGGCCCGGCGGCCTGGTCGCCCACGAGGCCTTCAACCTGCGCGCCGGCATGGCGCTTGCCGACCTCTACGAAGCCGAGAGCGGCGTTCCCGTCGATCGGGACGTCCTGACCGCCGCGATCCTGTGGCACGACTGGGCCAAGGCCCTGGTCTTCACATGGCGCGAAGACGGGACCCTGGGTCCGGAAGGCGCGATCGCGGGCGCGGGAGCCCATCACGTTCTGGGCCTGGCCGAGGCCATGGCGCGCGGCCTGCCGCCGACGACGATCCTGGCCCAGGCCTGCGCCCATGCGGCCCCTGTCGACGGAGACCAACGGAAGGTCGCGGGCTGGCTGCGCGCGGCGGCGATCATCGCCCGCGTCGAATGGACATATCCCGTCCGCCCGACGCGCGAATGCCTGATCAGCAACGCCGCCGACGACAACTGGATTCACGCCGAGGCGGCCGTCCACGCCGCCGATGCGGGCCTGGCCCGCCTGGCGCCGCGCTTCGGCCATCCCGTCGCGGACGGCGCGGCCTACCGGACCCGCCTGCGCAATCCGGCGCTGGAGCGGCTGGGCGCTGACCAGATCAAGGCGCTGCTGGACGCCGAAGGCGACACGGGGCTCGACCGGGCGCTCCGCTCGGCCGGGTTCTAGAACACCCGCCGCAGACTGACGACGACGCGCCGCCCAGAATCCACCACGTCGGAAAGCGCGGTCGTGTCGCGCCCCACATGGGCCCAGTAGCTGTAGGCGCCAGTCAGGTTGGTCGCGATCACGTCCAGCCGCGTACGCTCGTCGAAGCGCCAGCGCACCCGTGCGTCCAGGCGCGTCACGGGCCTAACCCACTGATTGTCCCAGTCGCCCTGCGCGCCGAGGATGTCATAGGCCGACAGATAGGCGCCCGTGTAGTTCAGGCTCAGATAGAGCGAGGCCCGGCCCTGGCTGTAGGCCAGCTCGGCGTTGCCCAACCATTCGGGAGCGCTCAGCATCGGCTGGGCGCGACCCAGGCTCGGGCCGAGATCGACGCGGGTCCACTGGCGGCTGGCGTTCATGTCCAGGCTGGCCCGGCCGCCCAGCCCAAGCGGATCGCCCAGGGGCTGATACCACTCGACCTCGAGGCCGCGCGTGCGGCCGTGTCCGCCGTTGCGCGGCATGACCACCCGGACGGCTCCGTCATCCGGGATAGCGCCCAAATCCAGGCTCGAACCGCTCTCGAACAGGTAGTGGTCGATGAACTTGGCGTAGGCCGAGACGCCCAGCACCCCGCCGCCCGGCAGCCAGCGCTGGTGCGACAGGTCGAGGTTCCAGGCGTCGGCGCTCTTCAGGTCTGGATTGCCGCGCGTCACGGTGGTCACGCCGTCGACGGTCGCGGTCCGCTCGCCGCCGGCCAACTGCATGAAGGCCGGGCGGCTGTAGGCGCGCCAGGCCGAGGCCCGCCAGACGCTGCGGTCGTCCGCGCGGTAGGACAGGTTCACGCTGGGCAGCAGCTTGTCATAACGGCTACGGCTGCGCCCCCAGTCCCCCGCCGTCTCGCCGCTGCTCGCGTCGGGCATCACCCAGAAGCGGTTGCGGATCAGGGCGTGCTCGTGACGCAAGCCGAACTGGGCCTCCCAGGGGCCCGGCGCGTATGTCGCCATGGCGTAGAGCGCGCCCACCGTCTCGCTGCCCGACTGGCTGTTGCAGTTGAGGTTGTTGACGTAGAGCGCGCCGCAGCTGTCGAAGCTTTCGGCCGTGCGGTTGGCCTGGAAATAGGCCGCGAGCCGGTCGTGATCGATCCGCGGAATCGACCAGTCGTAGAGACCTGGAAAGACCCGGGCGTAGGTCCCGTCGGCGATGCCCAGCGCCTCCCAGGTCAGCCCCGCCTTTCGATAGATGTCGGCGAAGAAGGCGTTGGTCCAATTGCGGTCGGTGAGGCTTCGATGGCTGCGGCTGATCTTGCCCCCCGCCCGGATGCTGCGCCACGGGCCGGTCGGCGGGGTGAAGGTCAGGCCAAAGCCCCCGCCATATCGCGTCTGGTCGCTGAACTGCTCGGTGCGCTGGCCGGCGCGTCGGGCCAGAAGGACCCGCCCGGCGCCGTTAAGGTCGTCGACCACGCTCCGGGGCCACTGCGGAACCGGCAGGCCGTCGCGATAGGTCACCGTCACCCCGCCGAACGCGCGCGGCGACTGGCCGATGTTGTAGCCGTCGTTCTGGTTGATCCAGGCCGAGGCTTCCAGGTGGTCCGGTCGCGCGCTCTCGCCGTGGCTGGCGAAAAGGTAGGGCGACAGACGCCAGCGGCCGGAGACGAGGTCGGCGGCGAGGCTCGCCGTCGACAGCGCAACGCTGTCGGGATTGGTCTCGTACCAGACGCGCGTCGACAGGTCCTGAACCGACAATCGGAAAGCCCCGGTCCCGTCGTCGAGCCAGGCCTGGGCGCCGCTGACCACCTGGCTGAAGGTCGAGTTCTGCTCGGTGTCGGCGCGAGCGTGGGTGGCGTTCAGCCGCACATCCAGGCCCGGCCGGACGCTCCAGTCCAGCGCCAGCGCGTAGTTCCGCAGGCGGCTGCCGCCGCTGGACACCCCGACATTGAGGCTGGTCTGGACGAGGTTGTCCTGCGGCCGGTTCGGGTCGACCGGACCGCCAGCGGCCGAGCCGGAAACGCCGTAGGCCCAGCCCCGGTCGTTCTGAGCCGCCATCACCCCGGCCAGTTCGGAGTTCAGGAAACCGCGGTCCTCGTAGGCGGCGGCGACATAGAGCCCTACCTGCCCTTCGGCGCCGAAACGGCGGCTGTGCTCGACCTGCAAATGCCCGCCCAGGCCGGAAGCGCCGTAGTCGCGCGCCCGCGTCTCGACCCGGCCGCCAAGGGTGACGACCGTCTGTGGAGAGCGCGAGCGGTCCCCTGGTCCCGGGGTCTGGAAGTCGAGCGCCGCGCCGATGAAGTCGCCGTCCAGGTCGGCCCGCCCGGTCTTGTGCGCCACCACCGCCTGGAAGGCGTCGGGCGGCAGGAGGTTCAGCTGAACGCCGCGCGAGTACGGCAGGCCCTGGGCCACGGAAACGCCGTTGATCATGGTGAGATTGTATTCGGCGTTCAGGCCGCGATAGCCCGCGTACAGCCCCTCTCCCCGCGAGGCCGAGTCGATGCCGCCGATGAAGGACCTCCCGGTGTTGATCACCGTCATGCCCGGCAGGTCGCCGAGGGCCTCGGAGAGGTTCTGGGCCGCCCCGCGCTCCATGTCGTCCCGGGTCAGGCGACGCAGCGGAGTGGCCTCGGCCAGGTCCGCCGCCAGGCGACGCGCCACGGTGTCGACGCTCGACCGCGCGCTCAGCACAAGGAGCGGCTCCAGTTCCGTGGCCGAGACCTGAGGCGCCAGCGCCAGGGCCATGCGGGGCGGCCGGGCCTGGGCGGCGATGACGAAGGTGCGGGCGTCGATGCGGCGCGCTTCGAAGCCCGCGTCGGCCAGGGCCATGTCGAACGCGCGCCAGACCTCGATGCGCCCGACGACGGCGCGGCTGCGCCGGCCTTCCATGTCCCTGGCCGAAAACAGGACCTGCACCCTGCCCTGGCGCGCCAGCTCGCGCAGCGCCGACGACAGGGGCTGGGCGGCAACGTCGAAACTCGGGGTGCGATCGCCCGCCCAGGCTCCGGTCGGCGCGATCGCGACCAACAGCGCCACGCCTCCCAGGGACCGAAGAAAAGCGTGACGACCGTCACCGCCCATGTGGGACGATCCGTGAATGAACCCCGCGACTGGGCGGCTTCTATGGGCGCCCTGCAATGGAATGATGACATCGGCTCATCGCATTTGGCGGCCTGTCGACAGCGCTGCGTTTCTTGAAGTAGAGGCGTGACCGAGTGCGAATGTTTGACGGCGTCGACCCACCGATGAGAGCCCCCGAGCCGGCCGCACCGACCACCGCGATCATGGTCGACCTCGTGCAGCGGTTCGACGCGCGGCTGCGCCGGTATCTTGGTCGCTTTCTCGTCCCCGCCGATGTCGAGGACGCGCTGCAGGACATCTATCTGCGGCTGACGCGGCTGGCGGCGGGGATCCCGCCGCCCGAATTCAACGCCACCTACGTGTTCAAGACCGCCGACAGCGTCGCGCGCGATCTGCGCCGGCGACGGCTGGGTCGCGGCGGCGACCGGCATGTCGAGCTGCCCGAGGATCTGGCGCACGAGGGCCCCTCGCCGTTCGACGAGGTGCGCTGGCAGCAGAACGCCGTCCTGCTGCGCCGCGCCATCGCCGCCCTGCCCCGCGAACAGCGCCTGGTGCTGATGATGCACCGCGTCGAGGGGCTGACCCTGGTAGAAATCGCCGCCCGCACGCGCACGCCGCTGCGGACGACCCAGCGCCTGATGTCCGACGCGCTCGCCCGCTGCCGGCACAGGCTGAAGGATTGTGGATGGTTCGAGCTGTAATCCCGTTTAACCGCCCGCCGCGCGACGACGAGGCCGACGCCTTCGTCGCCGATCGCCTGCGCGAGGAGCAGGGGCGTCCCGTTTCGCCAACCGCCGAACAGGGCGAGGTCGGCGAGGTCTGGGATGCGCTGGGCCAACTGGACGCCGCCGACTTCGGCCTGGACGAGCGCAAGACCAACGGCGCCCTGGTCAGCCGTCGCGGCCTGATCGCCGGTGGCGCCCTCGCCGCGGGCTTCGCCGTCGGCGGCGTCCTGCTCTGGAACCAGCGCCCCATCGCCTACGAGACCGCCGTCGGCGAACGGCGGACGATCGCCCTGCCCGACGGCTCGCGGGTCACGCTGAACACCGCCACGCGCCTGGTGGCGCGGTTCGATGGCGACCGGCGTGAAGTCGTCCTCGAGGCGGGAGAAGCCCTGTTCGCCGTGGCTCACCGGGACGGCGCCCCGTTCGACGTGCTGAGCCAGGGCGGACGCATCCGCGTCACCGGCACCCGCTTCAACGTCTATCGCAAGGCCGGTTTCACCCAGGTCGATCTGCTGGAGGGCGGCGTGACGGCCGGGCCGGCCGAAGACGGTTCCGAGGCTGCGGTCCGGCTCGCCCCCGGCCAGGCCGTTCGCCTGTCGCCGTCGGGCCGGCCAGGTCCGATCTTGGCCGCCCAGGCCGCGCGGATCGACGACTGGTATCATGGCCGGATCAGCTTCGTCGGCGCCTCGCTAGCCGATGCCGTCGCCGAGATGAACCGCTACAGCCGCACGCCCATGCGCATAGCGACGCCGTCGCTGGGTCGCCTGCAGGTCGACGGCGTGTTCGAGGCCGGCGACACGGCCGCCTTCGCAAGGGCGGTCGGTCGCCTGCACAAGGTGTCCGTCAAAACCGACGGACGAAGCTGGACGTTGTCCTAGTTGGCCGCGTCCGGCTTCCAGCCCCAGGCGTCCATCATGATCTGGAACAAGTGGGTGTTGGGGAAGTAGCCGCGCACGCGCTCGGCGCCCGCGCCGGTCGCCAGGGCCACGACCTCTTCGCCGGTGTGGCTGCGGTTGACCATGACGTTCTTCAGGCGGACGACGTCCTCGTCCTTCCCGGCCGCCTTCCAGGCGTCATAACCCTCGAGCACCGGCTCGCCACGACGACCGCCGTCCACCTGCAGGCCGAACGAGTGGTCGGCCGTGAACAGCAGCAGGGTGTCCTTCAGGTCGACCCGGCCCTCGATCTCGGCGATCAGCTTGTCCAGGTCGACGATGTTCTGCAGGCCCTTGCGGGGATCGTCGGTGTGGGCGTCCCACTCGATCACCAGCAGGTAGCCCTTGGGCGAGGACTGCAGCAGGTCGAGCGCGCGCAGGGCGGCCGCGCGGACGTCGATCTGGTCGGCGACGACCACGGGCCGGGTGTTGGCCTGAGACGCGTCCTCGAGCTGGGCGTAGATGGGCCGGTCGTGCGCCTTGGCCAGCTGATCGAAGCCGCTTCCGCGCGCGGCGAGTTGCTCGCCGATCTTGCGGCGGCCGGCGCCGAACATCACGTCGACGCCATCGCCGAAACGCGGCGAGAAGGCCTGCTGGAAGATCTCTCCCCACTTCTCGCGGTCGTTCGAGTGGGCGTAGGTCGCCGCCGGCGTGGCGTCGGTGATCGGTTCGGAGGTCACGACGCCGGTCCGCAGGCCCCGCTGCTCGGCATATTCCAGCAGGGTCTTGGTCGGCGCGCCGTCGACCTTGCCGCGCACGGCGGCCGGCGACTGGCTGATCACGCCGTTGCGGGTCTTCACCCCCGTCATGATCGAGGACATGCCGTTGGCCGAGTCCGAAACGAACTGGTCGACCGGCGAGGTCTCGCTGAGGCCCAGGTTCGGCCACTTCTGGATATGCAGCTTCAGGGGTTCGCCGTAGCCAAGCAGGCTGGCGGCGTTGACCGACGGCACGCCGCCCGCGTCGGCGAGGAAGACGATGACGTTCCTGGCCTGGCGCGGCGCCTCAGCCTTCGGCGCGGCGGACGGCGGCGACGCGCCCTGCGCCAGGGCCGTGGACGACATCACCAACGACAGCGAAGCGGCGGCGAAAAGGTGTTTAAGCATCTGCATCCTCAAGCGAACTTCGCTCCGACGGATGCGCCTTCTAGCGGCTGCGCCGCGAGATTCGTGTGAAATGACTGTTACAGCGATCCGAGCGCCGCCCGCGCCGGACTCGCAGGCAAGGCCGCACGAGGCGTCGCCTACGCCGTTTCGCTTCGGGCCGTTCGGACCGCGACGTTACCCACCACGACGCTCCAGGTACGCTGACCGGTGTTATCTTGCACGGTTTTGCATCATAGTAATGTCTAGGTTGAGGGCGATGTCGCGCTCGCAGGCCGGAGGGTTGGGGGCTTGAAAGTCTTGTTCCGTATGCGGCGCGCCCTCGTCGGCGCGGGCGCTGCCATGTGCGTTGGCGCGCCTCTGCTGTTCGCCGTTCCCGCGTTCGCCCAGGTCGCCCTGCCCTCGCGCCAGGAGCTCGACCCGGCCAACGCCGCCCCCATCGCCGCCGCCCCGCGCGGCGACCTGTTCAAGGGTGTCGAGGCCGGCCCCTGCGCCTTCCGAGACAGCCCCATCAAGGTCACGCTGAAGGCCGTGGACTTCCAGGGCGGAACCTCCGGCGCCCTGGCCGTGCCGGACCAGGCCCTGGCCTCGACCTATGCCGAGTTCCTGGGCCGTGAAGCTCCGCTCAGCGCGGTCTGCGACATCCGCGACCGGGTCGCGGCGCTGTATCTGCGGCGCGGCGTGCTGGCCAATGTCGTCATTCCCGAGCAGCGCATCGCCGACGGCCGCCTGACCCTGAGGGTCGTCGAGGCCCGGATCGGCGCGGTGAACTATCACGGCGACGCGGGCCCAGCGCAGAAGCAGGTCGTGCGGTTCCTCAACCAGCTGCGCGGCATGGCGCCGTTCGACCTCGACGTCGCCCAGCGCTACCTGCTGCTGGCCTCCGACGTGCCGGGCGTGCGCATCCAGTCGGCGCTGAAGCCCTCGGCGTCCGGCGACGGCGCCCTGGACCTGGAGATCGCCATCGCCCGCGACGCCGTCGACGGCTCGGTGGTCGCCCAGAACTACGGATCCAAGACCGTCGGCCGCGACCTGACCCTGGCGCGCCTGGACCTCAACGGCTTCACGCCGCTGGGCGAACGCACCTCGATCCTCGGCTACGGCACGCTGTCCAGCGACGAGCAACGGGTCATCCAGGTGGCCGAGCGGTTCTATATCGGCGCCGACGGCCTCACCGCCGACCTGTCGGGCGCCTGGGGCTGGACCAAGCCGGGCGACGTTCTCAAGCCGCTGGACCTGGAAGGCGACTCCTTCGCCGGCAGCCTGCGCCTGACCTATCCGCTGACCCGCCATCGCAACCGCAACCTCAACATCGGCGTCGGCCTCGACTGGATCGACCAGAAGGTCGAGTTCGGCGGCGGCCTGGCCACCCTGACCGAGGATCACCTGCGGGTGTTCTTCCTGCGGCTGGACGGCCACTACGCCCCGGCCAGCCTGGCGTCGCACTCAGTGGCCCTGACCGGCGTGTTCGAGGTGCGCCAGGGCAGCAACGGCCTGGGCGCCAGCCGCTATGGCGACCTGTCGGCCTCGCGCTTCCTGGGCAAGCCCAAGGCCACCGTTTTGCGGACCGAGGGCGAGATCGGCGGCCGCCTGGCCGGGCCAGTGATCGGCAAGCTGAACGTCGTCTGGCAGCACACCGACGACCCGCTGCTGTCCTACGAAGAGTACGGGGTCGGCAACCTGACGATCGGACGCGGCTACGATCCGTCGTCGGCGTCGGGCGATCGCGCCCTGGCGGCTTCGCTGGAGTTCAGCACCGTTCCCCTGCCCTTCAACGGCGGCCGCGCGGCCTGGCGTCCCTACGCCTTCTACGACCTGGCCGAACTGACCAACCTGGGCGTCGGCGCCGGCAAGCTGGATTTGACCTCGGCCGGGGTAGGCGCGCGCGCGCAGCTGACCTCCCGGGTGGCGCTCGACCTGACCTGGGCCAAGCCCTTCGACAGCCCGTTCGGCGTCGGCGACGCACCGTCCTCGCGCGTGCTGGTCTCGCTGTCCGCCGCCCTGTTCTAGTTCGCTGAAGTCTCCGGAGCGCTCTCCATGACCCAGTCCCCGATCCTTTCCCGCACCGGTTCGCGTTCGCCGCGCCGGACCAGCCTGCTCGCCGCTTCGGCCCTGTGCGGCGTGGCCGCCATGCTGGTCCAGCCGGCTCTGGCGGGAACCCTTCCGGGGATCCCGGGGGCCGGCAACATCACCGTCTCCTCGGGCGGCTCGCAACCGCTGATAACCTTTCCCGACGCGATCACCCTGCAGATCGACCTGAACGCGCCGCGGACGGTGATCAACTGGTCCAGCCTGCACGTCAGCAGCGGCGACACGATGGACTTCCTGTTCGACTCCGCCAGCGACATCGTACTGAACAAGACCACCAGCCAGATCGCCATCGACAACGGCGCAGTGATCACCGGCAAGGTCGGCGCGGCCACCGGCGGCAACATCTGGTTCTATTCGCCGCAGGGCGTGATCGTCTCGCCGGGCGCGACCATGAGCGCCGGCGGGTTCGTATTCGCCGGCGGCACGGGCCTGATCGACGCCAACTTCGTCAGCGCCGCCGATCCGACCGCCGTCCTGCGCGCCGCGTCGAACGCCATGATCCGGATGAGCACGGTGAGTTCGGCGACCAGCGCCTCGATCGACGCGGCCGGCAACGTTCTGCTCAGCGCGTCCAGCGGCGCCCTAAGCGCCCAGACGGTGTACGGCGCGACGGCTCTGGTGAGCACGACCAGCGGTTCAATCACCGCCTCCGAGGTCACCGCCACCAGCGGCGCGGCCACGGTAACGGCCGGCGGCCCAGGCGCGACCGTCACCCAGATCACCGGCGCCACCGGCGTCACGGTCTCGTCGGCCAACAACAGCTCGGTCGGCGCGGCCACCACCACGACCTCCGGCGACATCCTGATCACCAGCAACGGGTCGGCGTCGCTGACCCTGGGCAATTCGGCGCGCGACCTCACGCTGAGCGCGCCGCAGGTGTTCATGAGCACCGTTGACGCCGTGCGCAGCGTCTACGTCACCGGCACGACCCAGGCCTATGTGACCAACCGGATCTTCGCCGGCGACGACGTCGAAATCACCGCCGACGGCAATGTCACGGCCGGCGGGGCCTACATCAAGACGAGCGGCACGGGCGCCGACGACAACCACATCCTGATCCGCTCGACCAACGGCTCGGCTTCGGGCGGCACGCTACTGACGCAAGGAACGGGCGCCAAGGCCGGCGACATCACCATCAGCGGCGCCACCTCGACGACCCTGACCACCGGCGTTTCCAGCCGCGACCTGACGATGAGCGGCGAGAGCGTCAGCGTGAACAACGCGACCGCCGCGCGCGACATCACCCTGACGGCCTCCAACGGCTCGGCGACGATCACCACCTCGGCCACGGCCGGCGACGATGTGGAAGTCGTCGCCACCGGCGGCGATCTCCTGGCCAGCGGCGCGACCCTGAAGTCGACCGGCGTGGGCGCCGCCGACGACGGCCATGTCACGGCTCGCTCCACGACCGGCGCGGTCAATGTCGGCTCGGCCATCACCGAAGGCAGCGGCGTAGCGGCGGGCGACGTCTGGATCTCCGGGAGCACCGGCTCGACCCTGGGGTCGGCTTCCTCGACCAAGCACCTGATCTGGACCGGCGGCGACAGCCTGGCCCTGACCGGAAACTACAGCGCCGCTGGGCAGGTCACCCTGGTGTCGAGCGGCGGCGCGCTGAGCCAGACGGCCGGCGTGGTCACCGCCAACTCTCTCTCAGCGTCGGGCGCCACGGGCGTGGACCTGAGCGGCGACAATCAGATCGACCGCGCGATCAGCGTGCAGGCCACGGCCAACGACGTGATCCTGAACAACGCCAAGGCGCTGGTGATCACCGGCAATGTCGGCGGGCGCGACGTCACCGTCACCACCACGGCCGGCGACCTGACGGCCAATTCGGCGACCCAGGTCGTCGCGACGCGCAACCTGACCCTGACCGGCGCTACGGGCGTCACCGCCAACACCGGGGCCGGCGGCCTGTTCTCCGGCGCCAACAGCGTCACGGTCACCGCCACGACCGGCGACGCCACGGTGGCCACGGCCTCGTCCAACGGCACGATCCTGGTGCGGGCCCTGGATGGCTCGGCGGCCCTGCGCAAGGCCACGATCACGGGCACGGGCTCCCTCTCGGTCGTCGCTACGGGCGCGGCCACCCTCGGCGCGGACAGCCTGGCCGGAATCGGGGCCGGCAACTCCGTCAGCCGCACGGGCGGCGTCGGCGCCACCAACGTCACCTCCACCGGCGGCGACGCCCGTGTCTTCCTCAACAGCCTGAACACCGGCCTGACCTCGGTCACCGCCGACAACGCCGGCGGCACGGCCTCGATCGGCGTCGACGGCGGCTTCAACGTCGGCACGGTCAGCGGCTACAGCGTCTGGCTCGATGCGTCGAACGGCACGGCCAACGCCACCAACGTCACGGTGAACGGAGGCGACTACACCGCCAAGGCCCGTGACTGGGGCGGCGCGGCGCTGAACCCCGGCGGCACGATCCGCAACCTGTCGATCACCGACACCGACGGCGGCCTGGTGCTGACCAACGCCCTGGCCGCGACGGGCGACCTGACGCTGGAATCCTTCGATGTGCTGACCAGCGCCTACGACCTGACCGCCGACGGCGACGTAAAAGTCACGGCGGCGGGCGACATCGACCTGCTGTCGGCCACGGCCGGCGACGACATCACCGTCAACTCCACCGGTGGCCAGGCCATACTGCGCAAGGCCGACCTGACCGGCGCCGGCGCGGGCCGCGACCTCAGTGTATCGGCCGCCAACAACGCCGTGCTGGGTGATCCCGACTACACCGCGATCACCGCCAGCAACGTGTTCGCCCGCTCTGGCGGAAGCACGGGCACGGCCGAGGTCAAGTCGGCCGGCGGCTCGGCCATGGTCCACCTCGACACCAGCGCGGCGCTCGACACCGTCAGGGGCGTTGACGTGGACATCACGATCGCCAGCGGTCCGGGAACCTTCGGAACACTGACGGCCACGGCCGGCGACGTCTATGCCGAGGTGCTGGACGGTGCGATGATCGTCGGAACCGTCACGGCCAACAATGGCGACGTCAGCCTGTACGACGCCGGCGGCGACCTGACGATCACAGGATCCGTGCATGGCGCGGGCCTGGTCCATGTCGAGACCGATGGCCTTCTGGATGGCGGCCTGGCCAGCCTGATCTCCAGCGACGGCGATCTCGAACTCATCGGCGGCGCCGTCCAGCTGGACCATGTCACGGCCGGCGGGATGCTTGAGGCGTCGGCCATGGACACCGACGTCACGGTGCGGTTGGCCGAGGCCGGCCAGACCGTCGTGGTGGCTTCGCTCTATGGGAATGCGACCCTGCGCGGCGCCTCCGCACCGGACGGCGTGGCCTTGCTCGCCGCCAACACCGCGACCTTCGGGGCCGACGACAAGGCTTCGATCACCGCGGCCAACTACGTCGACACCGACGCCGCCAGCGGCGGCCTGGGCGGGTTGCAGGTGATGTCCTTCAACGGCGACGCCGTGGTGAACATCGACTCGGCCACCAATGGCGTGGCCCTGGTCGGCGCGGCGATCGGCGGCAGCGCGACCGTCGTGCAGAAGACCGGCGACCTGAAGATCGACGAGATCGCCGCCTACAACATCACGATCGAAGCCATGGGCGGCTCGCTGGAGACCGGCGCCACCGTCACCAGCGGCGGCGACTACACGATCACCGCCCAGGATTTCCTCGGCGACGCCCTGACCCCCACCCTGTTCAACGGCGTGATCCGCGACGTCACGATCACCGACACGCTCGGCGACCTCGACCTGGGCGCAGCGGCCATCCACGCCGATCGCAGGCTGACCATCACCGCCCAGAACGGCGCGGTGCTGGGCCTGGCCCAGCTCAGCGCCGGCGCGGGCCTGGGCGACGGCGACATCGGCGTGACCGGCCAGGCCATCGCCCTCGACAGCGTCGCCGGCGACGGGTCGGTGTCCCTGGACGGCGGGACAGGCCTCGTGAACGTGGCGACCAGCGTCACGGTCGGCGGCGACTACACCCTGACCGGCGGCGGCTTCTCGGCGGCGGCCCTGTCGCCGCTGGGCGCCAAGACCGGCGCCTGGACCATCGACGACAAGGTCGGCGACTTCGACTTCACCGGCACGCCCCTGCTCTACGGCGGCAGCATCACCATCACGACCGTGGGCGGCGCCATCGGCGGCGACATAACCAGCGACAGCGGCGACACTCGCGTCACCGCCACGAGCGGCCAGTTGGGCGCCCTGAGCGCCGCTACCGGACAGGTCAGGGCCAACGCCAGCGCCGGCGGCATGGCGCTCGCCTCGGCCACGGCCGCGGACCTGATCGAGGTCACCGCCACGACCGGCGCCGCCAGACTTGGATCGGGAGTTCTGACGGGGACCGGAAGCAATAGCTTGCTGGTTCGGTCTTCCGGCGGCGACGTGACCCTGGGCGCGGGGACGCCGAGCGCGATCACGGCCGCCAATATCGTCACCTCGGCGGGCGCCAGCACTGTCGTCGAGGCTTCCAGCACGACCGGCGGCGTCGACGTCTATCTGGACCGCACCGACACCACGCTCACGGCCCTTTCGGCGCAGGACGCGATCAAGGTGGCCGTCGTCAACGGCCCTCTGACGATCGGCCAGCTGACGGCCGGCGCCACATCCGAGGTCAAGGGCGGCGGCGAGACCCGGCTGGTCACCGCCGATATAGACGGCGACCTTTCGGCGAGCTCGACCGCCGGCGCTCTGCGCTTCGGCGACGCCACGCCCGGCCGGGTCATCGAAGTCAGCGGCGCGCTGTCCCTGAACGCCGCCGCCGACATCGCCCAGCAAGGCGTGCTGCGGAGCAACTCTCTGGGCGTCGTTTCTGGAACCGGCGTCGTGCTGCTGGGCGCCAACGAAGTGGCCCATCTGGACACGATCAGCGTCGCCGCCGGCGGCTTCGCCTTCAACGCCACGATCGCCTTCGACCTGCGCGGCCCCGTCGCCGCCGCGGGCCAGACGGTGGACCTGCGCTCAAGCGGAGCCATCACCCAGAACGCGGGCGGCGCCATCACCGCCCAGCGGCTGACGGGCTCGTCGGTCGGCGGGGCCGATTTCGGCGCGGCCAACCAGGTGGTCCAGCTCGGCGACTTCACCAATACCGGCGGGCTTTTCCGGCTGATCGACAACCGGTCCCTGATCATCGACGGGACGGCCCACAGCACCGGCGGCGTCTCCCTGGCCTCCCACGGCGGCATGGCGTTCTCGGCCAACGGCAGGGTCGTGGCCGGCGGCGCGGGCGACGCGGTGATCCTGGCCTCCGACGGCGTATTCACCAATGGACGCGGCGCCGACGCGGTGACCGCGACCAACGCCGCCGGCCGCTGGCTGATCTACACCCAGGCGTTCGGCGACCCGACGGGCTCCACTGCCGGCAACAGCTTCAACGGTCTGGCCGGCAAGTCCTTCTACGGCTCGACCTACGACTTCGGGGCCGAGACCTTCGCGCTGACGCCCAACGCCGGCAATCGCTTCGTCTACGCCTACCAGCCGATCCTGGCGGTAACCCCCGTCAGCCAGGTCGTGACCTACAACGGGGCCATCCCGTCGGTCTCCGCCGCGATCACCGGCCTGATGAACGGCGACACGGCCTTCGACGCCTGGTCGGGCACGCCTGTTGTCTCGGGCGCGACCAGCGAGAACGCGGGGACCTATGCCCTGACCGCCAGCGGCAGCCTGACCTCGGAGCTGAACTACGGCTTCAGCTACGGCGTGGGCTCCCTGCGGATCGATCCCAAGACCCTCGGCGGCCTGCTGACCGCCGACAGCAAGACCTATGACCGCAGCACCACCGCCACCGGTGCGATCACCCTGAGCGGCGTGGTCACGGGCGACGACGTCTCCGCCGCCGGGAGCTACGCCTTCGCCGACTGGAACGCCGGCGCGGGCAAGGCGGTCACGGCTTCCAGCGTTGTCCTGTCGGGGACCGACGCAAGCAACTACGTGCTGTCGCCGCTAGCCTCGGCCCAGGCCGACATCTTCAGGAAGGTTCTGACCGGCGCCCTCACCGCCAATGACAAGACCTATGACGGCGCGACCGTCGCCACGGGTTTGGTCGGCCTGACTGGCGTGATCTCGGGCGACACCGTCTCGGCCAGCGGAACCTACGCCTTCGCCGACAAGAACGCCGCCGACGGCAAGACGGTGACGGCTTCGGGCGTGACCCTGTCCGGAGCCGACGCCGGCAACTACAGCATTTCCGGGGTGTCCTCCGACGTCGCCGACATCTTCAGAAAGACCCTCACCGGCGCCCTCATCGCCGACGACAAGATCTATGACGGCGCGACCGGAGCCACTGGTTTAGTCGGCCTGACCGGCGTGGTCGCCGGCGACACCGTCTCGGCCGGCGGGACCTACGCCTTCGCCGACAGAAACGCCGCCGACGGCAAGACCGTGACGGCTTCGGGCGTGACCCTGTCCGGCGCCGACGCCGCCAACTACAGCCTTGCCGGAGTGTCCTCCGACGTCGCCGACATCTTCAGAAAGACGCTCAGCGGCGCCCTGACCGCCAACGACAAGACCTATGACAGCGCGACCGGAGCCACCGGTTCCGTCGGCCTGACCGGCGTGGTCGCCGGCGACACAGTCTCGGCCTCGGGAACCTACGCCTTCGCCGACAAGAGCGCCGCCGCTGGCAAGACGGTGACGGCTTCGGGCATGATCCTGTCGGGCGCCGATGCGGGCAACTACAGCCTTGCCGGGGTGTCTTCCGACGTCGCCGACATTTTCAGGAAGACCCTCACCGGCGCCCTGACCGCCAACGACAAGACCTATGACGGCGCGACCATCGCCACGGGTTTGGTCGGCCTGACGGGCGTGGTCGCCGGCGACACCGTCTCGGCCGGCGGAACCTACGCCTTCGGCGACAAGAACGCCGGCGTGGGCAAGACCGTGACGGCTTCGGGCGTGACCCTGTCAGGCGCCGACGCCGGCAACTACAGCCTTGCCGGGGTCTCCTCCGACGTCGCCGACATCTTCAGGAAGACCCTCACCGGCGCCCTGATCGCCAACGACAAGACCTATGACGGCGCGACCATCGCCACCGGTTCGGTCGGCCTGACCGGCGTGGTCGCCGGCGACACCGTCTCGGCCGGCGGGACCTACGCCTTCAGCGACAAGAACGCCGGCGTGGGCAAGACCGTGACAGCTTCGGGCGTGACCCTGTCCGGGGCCGACGCCGCCAACTACAGCCTTGCCGGGGTGTCCTCCGATGTCGCCGACATCTTAAAGAGGGCGCTGACCGGCGCCCTGATCGCCAACGACAAGACCTATGACGGCGCGACCACCGCCACGGGTTCGATCGTCCTGACCGGCGTGCTCGCCGGTGAAACGGTCTCGGCCTCGGGAACCTATGCCTTCGGCGACAGGAACGCCGGCGCGGGCAAGACGGTGACCGTGTCAGGCGCGGCCCTGGCCGGCGCCGACGCCGCCAACTACCACCTCGGCGCGGTGAGCAGCGACCTGGCCGACATCCTGCGCCGGCAGGTGACAGTGTCGGCCGACAGCCTGTCCAAGCCCTTCGGCCAGGGCGACCCTGTCCTGACCTATCGCATCAGTTCGGGCTCGCTGGCGACCGGCGACGCGTTCAGCGGCCTGCTCCTGAGGGGCGCGGGTGAAGCGCCGGGCGACTATGTCGTCTCGCGTGGAAGCCTCAGCCTGTCGTCGAACTACGACCTGACCTTCACCGGCGCGATCTTCACGATCCAGCGGTTCCCGGTGATCGAGCAGGAAGGCTCCATCCTGCTCAAGCATGTGACCCAGTCCCCCGACTTCACCCTCGATTGGGACCCCGAACCCAACCTCCAGACCGAGGGCCCCGCCTGCCAGGGCGAAGGCTGCCCACGTCAAACGACCACGGTCGACGCCGGCAAGATCGTCGCGGCCCTGCCGTAGGACGCGACAAGGCGGGCGCCAGCACGGCGCCCGCCTTGCCTCGAGCCATCCAGTCGATGCTACCTATCGGGCCGCCGTGTCGAGCGTCTCCACCCGCGTGACGCCCTTGGCGTTCTTGGTCAGGCGGAAGGCGTCCAGTTGGCGGCCCGTCGCGGTGAAGGCGCGATAGGTCACCGCCTCGGGCGACACATCCAGCGTCTGGAAGGTCTGGGTGCGCGAGGCCGAGCGGGTCGCCCAACTGAGCGGAGCGACCGGATACATCTTGGGTCCCGCCACCGAGACGACATAGGTCGAGCCCTTGTCGGACGGGTGGCCCGGCCCGGCGTTGGTCATCACCCCGGCGCCGATGGCGCCGCGCGCATAGCCGTGGTCATGAGCCTGAAGAACCAGGTCGACACCGTATTTGTCGATCAGCGGCTTGAGCGCGTCGCGCACCCGCTGGTTGTCGCGATCGGGATCGATCGAGAACAGCGGGAAGTGCAGGAACAGCGCCGTCCAGCGGTTGGGGTTGTTGGCCAGCAGGCCGTCCAGCCAGCGCACCATCTCCCCGCGCATGGCCTCGTCGCCGTGGAACAGCGGCGCGTCGACCGAGATCAGGCGCAGGCCCTGGTAGTCGACCGTCCAGGCCGTCTCCTTCAGCTTCTCGACGCCCTTGGGCCCCGTCTCCGGCAAGGTATACTGGCGCCGCCACTGCGGGTTCAGCACCGGGCCGCGGCCGTACTCGTGGTTCCCCGGTGTCGGCATCTGCGGCGTCTGGGCGTAGAGGAAGCCGCCGGCCGCGAACCACTCGCCCCACTCGTTGTCGCTGTCGTGGCGATTGATCAGGTCGCCGGCGTGGATGACGAAGGCCGCGTCGCCGGCCTTGCGGAACGCCATCCTCATCGTGCGCGAGGCCTCGCTGAGGATGTTGTTCTGCATGTCCCCCATGTAGAGGAACGTGAACGGCTTGGCGGTCGCGGCGGCGGTGCGGAATTGCAGCCATTCGGACCACCGCTCGCCGTCGCCGACGCGATAGGCGTAGACCGTCTCGGGCTTCAGCCCCTTGAGCACCACCGAATGATAGGCCGCCTTGAAGGCCGGATCCTCGCGCACGGCGATGGTGGCGTCGTCGGTGAGGGCCGCGACACGCACCGCCTTCTGGATGAAGTCCGGACCGTCTTCGGCTTGCGCGTACTCGACATGGCCGGCCAGGCCCGGCGCGGTGCGCCAGGTCACCGCCATCTCGTGCGCGGGGTCGGCGGTGAGGTTCAGGACGATCCGTTCGGGCTGGGCCGTCGCCGGAACCGCCGGCAGGTCCGAAGACTGCACCGGCGCGGGCTCGGGACGCAGCGGGCGCTCGACCTTCTGGGCGAGCGCCTGGCCGCCCAGGGCCGCGAGCGCGGCCCCGAGCATCAGGGTTTGGATGGTTTTCATGCTCGCCCCGATCAGAAGACGTAGTTCAGGCCGAACGAGATCGACCGCCCGTTCTTGATGTAGGCGCGGCTCGAGCTGGTGCTGTCGCCGGCCGTGTACCAGTAGGTATGGTTGTCGAAGAGGTTCTGGACCTGCATCGAGGCCGTCGCGCCCTTCCACAGCTTGCGCCGGACGTTCAGGTCCACGAACTCGTAGTCCTGTTCGTAGGGGTTGTTGCCGAAGTCCTGGATGCCCTCGAGGAACTCCGACTGGTAGCTGTAGGCGGCGTAGGCTTCCCAGCCCTTGTATTCCCAGAACAGCTGCACGTTGGCGACCCGTTCGGGCGTCTCCATCAGCGGCAGGGTGTAGCCGGCCGGGTGCCAGGAGATGCCGGTCTCGGCCTCCGACTTCTGCAGGGTCAGGTTCACGCTGGCGCCGAGCTTCGACAGCGGACCGGGCAACCAGTGGAACACCTGCTGGGCGCTCAACTCCATGCCGTAGACCCGCGCCCACTTGCCGTTGTTGGGCATCGAGACGTTCACGCCATCCGGGCCGATATTGGTCCCGGCCGTCCCGTCGCGGATGTTCGACGACGAGGAGCGGTACAGGAAGTTCTTGATGTCCTTGTAGAAGAGACCCAGCGAATAGGCGCCGGTGTCGCCGTTGTAGCGCTCGATCGACAGGTCGTAATTGACCGCCTTCATCGGCTTGAGGTCCGGATTGCCCTGCTCGATCGAGACCAGGACCCACTCGCTGGTCGGGTTCTCGTCGCCATCGCCGTCCGGGTCGACGTCGTAGCCGTACTCCCGCGCCGATGACATGCGGGCGATGTCGGGGCGCGCGAAGCTGGTCCAGATCGCGGCGCGGACCTTGGTGCGGTCATCCAGGCTGTAGTTCAGGTGGATCGACGGCAGGACGTTGGTGAAGTCGCTCTTGTCGGTCGAGTAGTGGCCGCCCTGGACCTCGTCGAGGATGTAGGCGTCGATGGTGTTGTTGGTGCTCTCGACGCGGACCCCGCCGATGACCTGGGCCTTGCCGAGCCGCGCGGTCGCCATCAGGTAGCCGGCGAAGATGTCCTCCTTGAAGGTGAAGCTGTCCTCACCGCTCAGTTCGGCGTTGCCCGGATCGGTGGCGAAGCCTTCGAAGAAGGTGCTGTTCCCCGCCATGGCGCGCTGCAACTCGGCCAGCATGGCCTTGTTGTCGATGACCGTGCCCAGCCGGTAGAGGCCGGAATATTCGCCATCGAACAGGCTGGTCACTTCCTTGCCGTAGAAGCGCGAGAAGTCCGCCAGCGTGCCTTCGGCGTCCAGGTCCATGAACTCGCCGCTATAGGTCGAGCGCTTGGAGCTGTAGACCTTGCCGCCGGTCTTGACCGCTTCCAGCCAGTCCGAGGCCGGACGCCATTCGAGATTGACCTGGCCCTGCCACAGCCGCTCCTGCGCGCCGCCGATCTCGCCCGACAAGCCCGCGAAGTCGTACTGGCTGTTGTCGTGGATCGCCGCCATGCCGGCGTCGTTCAGCACCCACTTGGGAAAGCGGCTGTCGCCGAAATTGGTGACCTTGACGCCCTTGTTGCCCAGCCAGCCGTACTTGTCGCTGCGGAACTCCATCTCGTAGCTGTCGTCGATATTGTCTTCCGACTTGGCGTAGGACAGGTCGTAATCGGCCTTGAAGTCGCCCCAGCGGCTGACGCCGCCGAAGTTCAGCGACATCAGCGAACCGGTCTCGCGCGAGCCTTCCCAGAAGCGGCGCAGGCGGAAGCCCTGCGGATCCCAGGTCCCCGAGGCGCCGTCCAGCGTGTAGTACGAGCGGGTCGAGCGGTCGGCGTCGGTGATGCGGCCGTCGCGGTCGCGGTCGACGATCTGGGCCGTGGTGTAGCTGTAGATCCGGCCCAGCTTGGAGTCGGAGCCGATGATCGAGGCCTCGGGCGAAGCCAGGCCCGTCATGGTCTTGTCGACCTGGGTCAGGCGGGTCGAGTTCTTGCCGGTGTCGTTGCGAAAGTTCAGACGGTTGCTGAACTCGTCCTTGGCGTACTCGTTGAACTGCCCGCGCAGGTGAAAGTCGTGCTTGTCGCCGCGGTAGTCGAGGCTGGTGTTCACGCCCCGCCGCTCGACCTCGGTCTCGCCGAGCGCCAGGTCCATGCCGCGCATGACGAAGGTCTCGGGGTCCCAGCCGAGGGTCTCGCTGTCGGCGTACCAGACCGAAGGCTGGTTATCGCCATCCACGCCGTTCTGCTCGAACTGCGACTTGCGGCGCGACCAGCTGCCGGTGACGAAGACGCCCCAGTTGTCGTTGAACTGGCGCCCGAACGAGCCGGCGACCTCGCCCGACTTCTTGTTGTCGAACTTGTCGAGCATGCCTGCCGAGACCGACAGCACGCCGTAGGTCTTGCCGTGGTCGAAGGCCGTGGGCGTGCGGATGTCGATCGAGCCGCCCAGGGCGTCGCCGTCGCGGTCCGGCGTCAGGCTCTTGATGACGGTGATCGAGTCGATGCCTTCCGGCGGCAGAAAGCTGAGGCGGACGCCGCGATAGAAGTTGTCGTCGCGCGAGCCGGTCCCGCCCATGCGCACGCCGTTCATGGTGTAGTTGTTCAGCTCGGTCGACAGGCCGCGGATGGTGATGCGGTCGCCTTCGCCCGTCGTGTGGTTGCGCACGGCGTTCACGCCCGGCAGGCGCGACAGCGACTCGGCCACGTTGTTGGCCGGCAGATCGCCCATGTCGTCGGCGCTGATGACGTCCGAGATGAAGTCGGCCTTGCGCTTGGAATCCAGCGACCGACGCAGACCCGCCGCATAACCGACGACGACGCCGTCGACCTCTACGGATTCGGGCGCGACGGCCTCGGCCTGCGCCGTCTGGCGCTCGAGGGTCAGCACGCCGCGCACCTCGCGGGCCTCGATGCCCGAGCCGGCGATCATCTTGCGCAGCGCCTCGCGCGGGGTCATCGCGCCCGAAACCGCGTTGGACGTCCGCCCGCGGGTCAGGCCCGGATCGAAGACGATCGACAGGCCCGTGTCACGCGACAGCGTCCGCAACGCCTGGCCCAGGTCCTGGGCCGGAATGGCGATGGTGACCCGCGCCTCGACATTTCGGGTCGCCTGCCAGGCATGGGCGGGCGCGGCGATGGAGCCCAGCACGGCGACGGCCGCCGCTGTGAGCAGGCCGCTTTTATGGATACGCATTCGAACAATCCCCTCCGATCGAACTGATCGTCACGGGGTTAGACGGCGGCCGACGAGGTCCTGACAGCTGTCATAAAAACTTGTTCCAGACGGCGCTAACCGCCTGAAATCACATATTGATCCGCCCCCTGACGAGTGAGCTTGAAGCCGTGCAGCCTCGCCATCGCGGCCAGGGCGTCTTCGGGATCGTCATAGGCGAAGCGCCCGCTGACCAGCACTCGTCCGACCGAGGGATCGGCCAGCCTGACCTCCACGCCGCTCGCCCGTTCCAGATCCTCGACAACGCTGGCGAGGGTCGCCTCGTTGAACTCCAACCAGCCCTTGGCCCAGGGCGGCACATCGGTTTCAAGCTCAGGTCGGGCCATTGCGATGCGCTGGACGACGCCGCCTGAGACGCGGGCCTGCTCGCCGGCGTGAATGTGGACTGGAGCCCCCTTCCCCACGACCTTCACGATCCCCTCGAAGACCTCGACCTCCACGACCGTCCCGGCGGCCGTCTGCCGCTGGTCGACGTTGAAGCGGGTGCCGACGGCCGTGACCCGCACGCCGTCGACCTCGACCGAGAACGGCCGGCTCTTGTCGGGAGCCACCTCGAAGAAGCCCTCCCCCTTCAGCCGCAGGCGACGCTCGTGTTCGCGCAACTCGACCCGCACCTGGCTCTGCCCGTTCAGCCGGACCTGCGAGCCGTCGGCCAACGCGATCGGCTTCGGCACGCCCCGGCTTCCCTCGATCAGCTCTCCACGGGGCGCGAGACCGCCGCCAAGCACGAAGAGCGCCCCCGCCACCACCGCGAAACCCGCGCCGGCCAGCGCGCCGAGCGGTCGGGCCCGCCATCGCGGCGCGGGCCGCGCATGGACAAGCCGCCGGGCGGCCCAGATCACGGCGGCGTCGTCGAGCAACGCCTCGTGGCGGCGCAGCAGGTCCTGGCGATCGGGGCGCCCGTCCAGCCACCGTTCGAGCAGCGCCTGACGGTCGGGCGACCAGGCCGCGTCGCGCCGCGCATCGGCCCACAGCGCGGCCTCGCGATCGTCCTTGGGGTTCATCGGCCTAGTCGACATGGCGGCCCTCCGCCGTCCGACGCAGCGTCTGGGCCGCGCGGCTGTAATGTTTCTGCACCGCCTCGATCGACAGCTTGAGGTCCCGGGCGATCGCTTCGTAGGATTCCTCGCCGGCGCGTCGCCGAACGAAGACCTCGCGCCGCAACGGCGGCATGGCCTCCAAGGCCCTCTGGCACAGCCTCGACCGCTCGCTCATGTCCAGCGCCTCCAGCGGCGTGGCTTCGCCATGAATGGAAAGTTCCGCCGCTTCCAGGTCGTCGATCTGGACGTTGGCCGCACGCCGCGCCCGATCGACCAGGATGTTGCGCGCCGCGCGCATGGCGTAGAACAGGGGATCGGCGATCAGCGTATCGCGCGCCCGCGCCAGGACGCGCAGGATCGCCTCCTGGGCGACGTCCTCGGCGTCGACCGCCGTAGCCAGGCGGCGGCGAACATAGGCCAGCAGGATCCGGTTCTGCGTCGCCAGCGCCCGCCCCACCTCCTGCTCGTTACCGATCACCCGCCACGCCTCCTCGACGGAGCGTGGCTATAGGAGTCCTCCGTGACGGATCCGATGAGGTTCGATGTCGGTTTCATGGCGACGCCGGCAGCCAGCCATGTCCCGGCATGACGAAAGCCGAAGACTTTTGACGTCGAGACATGACGAGTTTTTAATTTCAACAACCAAGACGCGAGCGCAGCTTCTGGTAGAAATGACGAATGGAAGGGCTCCGCCGTCATCCCGCCTTGACGCTCGCTGGTTTGATCTGGCTCGCCTACGCGACGCTGGAGACCTGGATAGCCTCGGGCGCATTCTGGATGGCCAGCCTCTGGGCTTTCCACGGACTGGCGCTGATGCTGGCGATGAAGGCCCTGCTCGACCGCGCCCCGCGAGAGACGGGATGGCGGCGGATCGCCCTGTTCATGGCCGCGCCGGCGGCGTTCGCGGTGTTGCAGACGGCGCTCGACATGCTGGCCACCCAGATGGTCGGACCGCTGTTGCTTGGCGGCGTCCAGGGGCCGCCGGGCGTCGTGGTCTCGCCCGTCGGCGTCGCCTTCGATTTCACCTTCAAGCTGAACCTGCGGGTCTATCTGTGGATCTTCGGCTTCTACGCCGCGGCCCTGGCCCTGATGGGCTCCGCGGCGGAGACCTACGCGGCCCGCTTGAAGGCCGACCAGGCCGAGATCGAGGCCCTGCGCCTGCAGGTCAATCCTCACCTGTTGTTCAACAGCTTGAACTCGATCTCCGCCTTGATCCTTCAAGGCGACCACAGGCGAGCCGAGGTCATGACCCTGGGCCTGGCGCGGTTCTATCGCGGCAATCTCGCGGCCGGCGAAGCTGGTCTGGTGGCATTGGAAGAAGAGATCGAGGCGCTGGAGGCCTATGTCGACCTCGAAAAGCTCCGGCTTGACCGCCTGGTCCTCGAGGTCGACTGTCCAGACGCCTTGGCTGAAGCGAGGGTGCCCGTGCTGATCCTTCAGCCGCTCGTTGAGAACGCCATCAAGTACGGCGTGACCGGGGCCTCCGAGCCGACGCCCATTCGCCTTCGGGTCAGGTCGCAAGGCGACACCCTACGGATCGCGATCGAGAACCATCTTTCGGAGTATCCGGATACGGATGGCGCCGGCATCGGGCTGAGCAACGTCCGCAGCCGGCTGCGCAGCTATTTTCAGGACCGCGCCGCGATGGTCGCCGAGTCCAGCCCCGACCAGTGGCGCGTCACGCTGGTCCTGCCCCTTCTGCCGCAGGCGACGCAGCAGCAGGCGCCTAGCCGTACGATCGCTCATCTCCCCCTGGCCAGCGCCGCCGCCCGCTAGGCGACGACACGATGCTGGTCTCAGGCGCGGCTTTCGGCCGCCTCCCCGCCTGGACTGGCCAGACCCCCGCCCAGCCCGCGGAAAACCGCCGCCACGGCGCGAGCATAGGTGACGCCGACCCTGACGGCGGTGCCGTCCTTGAGGATGACGACGGAACCGGCGCGCCCCTGCCTGTTGATCTGCGCGACCGCCGTGCGCCGCACGAACGCCGACCGGCTCACCCGCACCATGGCCCCCTCGCCCAGTTGTCCAGCCAGGCTGTCCATGGTCGCGCGAAGGATATGCGAGCGGGTCGGCGTGTGCAGAAGCACATAGTCCCGGGAGGCTTCGATCCAGTCGATCGTCGAGATCGGCACGCGGACCAGGCCGTCACGGTGCGGCGCCCAGATGCAGTCGAAAGCCTCCGCTACGGCCTCTTCGTTGTCGACGGCCGGTTGCGGCGCCTGCCCATCCCCGCTTCGCCTGCGGCGCGCACGGTCCAGCGCCGTGGCCAGCCGGTCGATCTCGACGGGCTTGAGCAGATAGTCGACCGCATCGACCTCGAAAGCCTGCAGCGCGAAATGATCGAAGGCGGTGACGAAGATCACCTCGACCTCCGGATCCCGGCTGAGCGCTCGCGCCAGCGACATCCCGCTCTGCCTGGGCATGCGGATATCCAGCAGGGCCAGGTCAGGCCGCAACGCCTCGATCAGCGCGGCCGCCTCCTCACCGTCGCGCGCCTCTCCGACGACCTCTATGCCTGGAAGATCGGCCAGCAAGGTCCGCAAGCGCACAAGGGCCAGGGGCTCATCGTCGGCAAGCAGGAGTTTCATGATCAGGCCGCCGCTTCCAGATCGCCTCGACGCAAGGGAATATGCAGGCGCGCGCTGAAGCCCTCGCCCAAGCGATGAACCTCGAGGCGACCGCTCGCGCCATAGATCACCTCGATACGCCGCGCGACGTTCTGCAATCCAATCCCCGGCCCGACGACGGCGCCGACCGGCGTCGCGCCATTCGCGCCGCCATCGATGATGCTCACCACGAGCGCCTCGTCCTGCTCCCGAGCCACGATCCGCAGGCTGCTGCGGCCCAAGGACGGGGTCAGGGCGTACTTGACGGCGTTCTCGACCAGCGGTTGCAGGATGAGGCTGGGCACCAGCGCGCTCTCCAGGCTGTTGGGGCAATCGATCTCGACATCCAGCGCGTAAGGGAACCGGACGCCCTCGACGTCGAGATAGGCCTCGATGAGCGTCAACTCATGGCGGAGCGCAATCAACTCGTCTTGGGCCGGCGTAAGCGAGGCGCGGAGGAAGCGACAAAGTCCCGCGATCATCAGCTCGGCCCGTCGCCCCTCGCCCGAGACGACCAGGGACGAGATGTTGTTGAGCGTGTTGAACAGGAAATGCGGATTGAGCTGGAAGCGAAGCATCTGCAACTGGGCGTCTCGCGCCAGTTCGCGCGCCTCCGCCAACTGCCGCGCATAGTCGGCGGAACGCCTGGCGTGGATGCTGGCCTTCTCGTGCATGGAAAACAGCTCCAGCGCGGCGGCGTAGAAGCCGAACAGCCAGACATAGATCAGGCAGTTCAAGGCGAAGGCCTCGAGCCTGAACGTCGAGACATGCCCCCCGAACATCGCGGGGGCCAGATTGCCGAGCCGTGTATCGATCAGGCTCTGCAACATCGCCACGGCGGTCGCCACGACGGCCAGGATCGCCCAGCGCGTGGACATCGATCTGGATCGCTCCAGGCGCTTGACCGCCGCCCAGACGGCCAGCGATCCCAGCATACCGGTCGTGGTGATCAGTCCCAACCAGACCGGCAGCCACCGGGGCAGGACGCCGCCATAGGCCACCAGCAGCGACGCGGTGAAGGTCAGCAGGCAGAAGAACCACATGCCGAGGGTCAGGTGCACCGTGGTGATCCTGGTTCCCCGGAAAGCTTCGGCGGCGGCCCTTTCCGGCATTATCGGCGCCTTCCGGCTGGCCCGGCGTCGTCAGACCGCGAGGTCCGGCTCGCATCGCCGGTCGTCTTTCGCCAAGCGAAAGTCTCGCTAGCGCCGCTTGCGCTGCAAGGCGTGAAGGTCATCGCCAATGACACGGCTCGCTGTCCACGGCGCATCCGCGCGCCGACTACCCGAAGTTCGAGATTCAAATAGCACTCCACCGCCGCGACAACTGAGACCGACGGCTGCATTGGTCGCAAACTCGACGCAGGCGGCGCCAACCCCATTGCTCCTCGCGGAATTGGCCTCCGGCGGCGGATCCAGCCGCTCGCCCCCCTTGAGAGGCCGGGCGGCCAAGCCCCTTGTCAACCAAGGATTGTGAACGGACCAGCGCCCTGGCCGCCCTCTTGCGGCGCCGGTCGGTGGACCAAGGCTTGGATTGCGGCCCCCGGTTTTCGGCGCTGTCGAGCCTTTCCGCCCTTGCGACGAACTTCGCCAATGGCGCGACCAACGGCGGCGCCCGCCGCTAGCAGGGCCTTATCGCCACCGGCAGAATTGCATCCCTAAGACGAGCGAGCTGCCTGGATCGGACGATCCGCGGCCCGCTCGCGATCACATTCTTTGTCGGCATGCGGCCTGGCCGCGTCCTTCCCGAGCTGGAACGCGATTGATGCTGAGTGCCCGCCTGGAAAGCCTGCCGCTGGTCGTGTGCGGTCCAATCCTCCGCCGCACCGACGACCAGTCGGTGACCGTCTGGGTCGCCCTGAGGAAGGCGCGCACGGTCCGGCTCGAGGTCTATGCGGAAACGCAGGGCGGCGGCTGGAACGACACGGTCCTGCACGGCGAGGCCAACACCGCCAGGGTCGGCGACAACCTGCACATCCTGGCGATCACCGCCAAGGGCGGCCCTCTCTCCTGGGGCAAGCGATACGCCTACAATCTGTTCTTCGCGGAAATCGCGGACGCGGCGCCAGACGACGCTGGTGTCGGCGAACTGTTCGCACCGGCATACGGCGGACGAACCGGCGTCGTCGCCGCGTCGGCCGCCACGGCCAAGGCGATGCTCACCTACGCCCCGGACGGCCCGAGCCTGCCCAGCTTCGTCCTGCCGCCGGGCCCGTCCGGCGCGGACGACCCTCACCCACTGAACGGCCTGCGGATCGTCCACGGCTCGTGCCGCAAGGCCCACGGCCAGGGCGAGGACGCCCTGCCGACCCTGGACGACATGATCCAGGCCTCGCTGGGGTCCGGCGCCGCAGCGCCGCGCCCTCACATGCTGCTGCTCACTGGGGACCAGATCTATGCCGACGACGTCGCCGACGCCCTGCTGGCGCTGCTGATCGACGCTGGCCGGACGCTGGTGGGATGGCCGGTCGAGGCCGAGAACAAGACCCTTCCCGGACCGGGGTTCAGGTCGGATTTCGCCAAGGCCATTGGCCTTACCGCCATGAAGGGTCTGAGCCTCGACGGCTGGACGGCGGCCAAGAGCCACCTGATGCGCTTCAGCGAGTTCGCGGCGATGTATCTCTTCGCCTGGTCCGACGTGCTCTGGCCTGCCGCCGACCAGACGCCCACCCTGGAGCAGGTGTTCGCCAATCTTACCGCCAAGCAGCGGGAGGAAAGAGCCGAGCTGTTCACGAAGGAGCGTGAAAGTCTCCTGGGCTATCGCGCCACCCTTCCGAAGGTGCGCCGGGCGCTGGCCAACACGCCCACCT
Organism: Caulobacter radicis; assembly: GCF_003094615.1. Classification (GTDB taxonomy): domain Bacteria; phylum Pseudomonadota; class Alphaproteobacteria; order Caulobacterales; family Caulobacteraceae; genus Caulobacter; species Caulobacter radicis. The sequence continues at coordinate 40,905 of NZ_QDKO01000015.1, forward strand.
ACATGATCTTCGACGACCACGAGGTGACCGACGACTGGAACCTGACCCGCCATTGGGAACGGCAGGTCTACCAGCGGGACAATGTCGGCGGACAGCGTCACGTACTGAACGGCCTGCTCGCCTACGCCCTGTTCCAGGCTTGGGGAAACACCCCCGAACAGTTCGAGACCAAGGGCTCAGAGACGCCGGGCGGCAAGCTGCTCAAGGCGCTGGCGCTTTGGCGCGGTCATCCCGGCGAGGCGCACGAGGCGACGATCGGCGCCTGCCTCAACATACCCGTCTATGACGGTCCTCGGCGTGCGCCCATCCCGGCCTACGAGGACACCCTGCACTGGCACTACGACATCCAGACTCCGGGCTTCCAGTGCCTGGTCCTGGACACGCGCACCATGCGCGGATTTCCGGGCGGGCCCGACGACTCGCCGGACATGCTCGACGACCTCGGCTTCGAGCGGCAGATCCGCGGGGCGCGCCGTCCATCTCCGCCGGCCGACATGACGATGATCGTGGCCACCACGAACGTCATCAGCGAACCGCTGACCGAAGCGGCTGTGGAAATCGCGGGCAAACTCCACTCTGTGCTGGCCGATCGCGGCGACGCCTGGACCGGCCAGACCCCGGCCTTCGAGCGGCTGCTGGTCGAGCTGGCCTACCGGACGGCGCCCGCGTCCGCGTCCGAAACGCACCGCAGGGCCCATTTCGCGATCGCCACGGGCGACATCCACTACGGCTTCGCCGTTCGGGGACAGTATTGGGCCGAAAAGGGCGGCTATCGCCCCGCCGACGCACCGTGGAACGACGGCGGCCAACTGGAGATGGTCTTCGCGGAGTTCACCGCCAGCCCCTTCCACAATCAGGACGACAAGACCGACAAGCTGCACAACTACGCCTTCGGCACGGTCGCGGACGTGCAGCTCCTCAGAAGCCTGATGAGCGCCTCCTGGATCGGATGGCGCAAGCCGCCGAGGGCCGCCGACCTGGACATCAAGCCGGAGCAGCCTTCGAGCCTGGATCAGTTGTTCCCGATCCCCGCGTGGAAAAAGCTGATGGCCGAGGTGCGCAAGTACCGCGCGCGCCGGCGCCAGGAGCTCCTGGTGAAGAAGCCGGCGCTGCTACGGCTGGACGGCCTTCCCGAAGGATCCGTGGTCCGCAAGGCGCCGGACTGGGCCTACCGGCTCGACTTCATCATGGATGAAACGCCCTCGCTGAAGGACGCCTCGATCCCGCCGGCCACGCAGGCCGACCAGGCGCGCGCGTTCCAGATGGACGCCCTGACCGAAGCCCACGTCAAGTACGCCGACAAAGGCGCCGGCCGCATCCTCGTGGGGCGCAACAACATCGGCGAGATCCGCTTCGAGTGGCCGGCCAGCGACAAAAAGGCGCTCGTCCAGAAGCTCTGGTGGCGGCTGGTCGACGGCGCGGTTCCCCAGCCCCTGACCGAGTATCGCGTGCCGTTCGGCTTCCAGGAGCCCGCCTTCCCCAAACCTGCCTACCCCGGTGAACAGTGATGGAAGCCAATTTTCAGAAGCTGCTCCTCGAGGAGATCTCGCGCCTGTTCGAGCCGCTGGTCACGGCCGCCGGCAACGTCGGCTACCGGCGCGCCCTATTCGGGGAAGTGGGCTGGAACCTCGCCGCACTGCCCGGCGTCGAGGAGGGCCTGGCGCAAAAGCTTGAGGTTCTGGTCGAGGCGCACGCCACCATCTCCACGCTGATCAACGACCCGCCCGAAAGCCTGCCGGAACTGAAGGCGACCTTCGAGGCGCTGAAACCGCTGATCGCCGCGGCCAGGTCCCTGAAGACCGCGTTCGACGAGGTGGTGGCGGTCGCGCCCCATCTGGACGACCTTCTCGAAGAGCTGCTGCACCAGTTGCTGCTGATCTATCTGCAGCGTTGGCGCCCTCGCCTGTATCAGGCGGCGGACCTGCTGACGCTGATCGAGGTCTCGCCCACCTTCGAGCCGCCGCAGCAGGTCAAGAACGGCGAAGGCCAGGTGATCATCGCGCCGCACCAGCCCAGGCGAGTGCGCTTCGACAGGCTGGGTCCGCTGTTCAGCGATCCCGCCGCGGTGCTCGGCGAGCACTATCTGCCCAACGGCCTGGCGACCAAGGAGGACGTCGCCGCGGCCTCCGGCCTGATCTTCCCGATGCTGGCGCGCGTCCTCCAGGAAATCGGGATGCGGGCCGTCTACGGCGTCGCGCCGGGGGCGGAGGTGGATCTCGGCCAGGCCGACCCCGACCTGATCCGCCGCCTGCTCTTCGTCTCCACCCGCGCCCCGGTCGGGCCGTCGGCCGCGCTGGGCGCCTCGCTCCTGATGCTCTCGAAGGAAGAAGGCGGTCCCGGGCTGGCGGTGTCTCCCCGAGGGGCTGCGAGCTTCAACGCCAAGCTCTCCGGCTGGGATCTGGAGCTGACGACGGAAGGGACGCCGGGCAGCTTCGTCTTCGGCCCCGAGGGCGTGGCGATGGCCAACGACGGAGCCGGCCTGAAGGTGGCGGCCAGGCTTCAGAAGACCCGGTACGAGGACGAGGAAGCGCCCCTGTTGATCGGCAGCGTCAAGGGCACGCGGCTGGAAGCCAACCACCTCAGCGTCGGCGCCGCTTTCGCTGTCGGCTTTGGCGAGGATCCCGATATCTCGATCAGCGCGGAAGCCGGCGAAGCGGCCCTGGTGCTGTGCGCCGGCGATGGCGACGGCTTCCTGCAAGAGGTGCTGCCCGACGAGATTCGCGTGCCTTTCGCCCTCGGCGTGGAATGGTCGCGCGCCGGCGGGCTGCGGCTGAAGGGCGGCGCGGGGCTGGAGACCAATCTAGCGATCAAGAAGTCGTTCGGCGGGGTTCTGGACATCGACACCCTGCACTTCGGGATGCGGGCGGACGAGACCGGCCTTTCGGCGCAGGCGTCGGTCAGCGCCAAGGCGCACATCGGTCCGATCACCGCCGTGGTGGAGCAGATCGGCGTCGAGGCCCGGTTGACCCCTGCCCCCGCCGGACAGGTCGGCGCGCTCGGCCCGCTCGACGTGGACATCAACTTCAAGCCGCCCGCGGGGGTGGGCCTGGACATCAAGGCCGGGCCGGTCACCGGCGGCGGCTACCTGTTCTTCGACCCCGCCAAGGCGCAATACGCCGGCGCGCTGCAACTGGAGCTGGGCGGCAAGATCGCCCTGGGCGCGGTGGGCCTGCTCACCACCAGGATGCCCGATGGCGAGAAGGGCTTTTCGCTGTTCGTGCTGATCTCGGCGGAGTTCCCGCCGATGCAGCTCGGCTACGGCTTCACGCTCAATGGCGTGGGCGGGCTGATCGGGGTCAACCGGACCGCCAACACCGACGTCCTGCGCGCCGGCATCCGCACCGGCGGTCTCGGCTCTGTGCTGTTCCCCAAGGACCCGGCCAGGAACGCGCCGCAGATCATCTCCAACCTGAACGCCGCGTTCCCGGCCGCGGCCGACCGGGTGCTGATCGGACCCATGGCCAAGCTCGGCTGGGGTACGCCCAGGATCCTGACGCTCGACCTGGGGCTGGTGCTGGAAATGCCATCGCCGGTGCGCCTGCTGCTGCTGGGCCGCCTGCGCGCGATCCTTCCCAGCGAGGACAAGCCCCTGGTGCGCCTGCAGATGGATGCGCTCGGCGTGCTGGATTTCGAGCGCCGCGAGGTCTCTCTCGACGCGACGCTCTACGACTCCAAGCTGCTGGAATTCGCCCTGACCGGCGACATGGCGCTGCGCGCCAGCTGGGGCGCCAATCCGAACTTCCTGCTGGCCGTCGGCGGCTTCAACCCGCGTTACCGGCCGCCGGCCGCCTTCCCCAAGCTCAACCGCGTGGCCCTCAGCCTGGACCAGGGGTCGAACCTCAAGCTGAGGCTCGAGACCTATCTGGCGTTGACTTCCAACACCGCCCAGTTCGGCGCCCGCGCGGACCTGCACGTCGCGGCCGCCGGCTTCACCGTCGACGCCTATCTCTACTTCGACGCGCTCTTCCAGTTCGAGCCCTTCGCCTTCGTGGTCGACCTGGGGGCGATGGCGGCCCTGAAATACAAGGGCCGCAACCTGGTCGGCGTGAAGTTCGACATGAACCTCAGCGGCCCCTCGCCGTGGCATGTCCGCGGCAAGGCCTCGATCGAGGTCCTGTTCTTCGACGTCACGGTGGACTTCGATCACACCTTCGGCCGCCGCCAGGCGCCCGCGACGCCGGCCGTCACCTACATCCGCCCCCTGCTTCTGGAGGCCCTGCGCGACCCCCGCAACTGGAGCGGGCTGACGGTCAGCCACCCGCTGGTGCGCCTGCGCGACCCGGGCAAGGCCGAGGGCGAGCTCCTGCTACATCCCCTGGCCGCCCTCAACGTCAGCCAGCGGGTTGCGCCGCTGGATCGGGACATCACTCGCTTTGGCGCCAACACCCCCGGCGACGGCGGGCGCTACACCCTGGAGATGGTCGCCCCCGACGGGGGAGCGATCGATGGCCGCGTCGAGGTCACGCCGGTGCAGGACGCCTTCGCCCCTGCGCAGTTCCGCGCCATGAGCGACGCCGAGAAACTGGGCGCGCCGGCCTTCGAGCAGATGCAGTCGGGGCTGGCCCTCGCCTCGCACGCGGTGGAGGCGCCGTACGACGCCGCCCTCGACCTCGACATCAGTTTCGAAACCGCCGTCTACCGCACCCTGCAAGACGGGGCGGCCGAGCGGATCGCCGCCATCCCCCTGTCCGGGCGGCTGATGGAAGCCGCCGCCGACGCCGGCGCGGCGGCCAAGGCCCGTGGACGCCTGGCCAGCGCACTCACGGCCGCGGCCTAACAGAGCATCCGGAAAGACGATGTCCGACACCGCCCAAGCCAAGTACACCTTCCTGCCCTACGTCCGGCGAGGTCTAGCCGCCGTGCTGGCCGGCGACGCCGAGGACGGCCGTCTCCAGATGCCCGTCCGGCTGAAGCTGCAAGGCGGCGGGGTAGAAGAGACCGTCGACCTGCCGCTACGCCTTTATGGCCCGGGCGACGTGATCGGCATCGATCCGGCCGAGGTGATCCGCACCGAGCCGCGCCACCAGACTCCCGACTTCGATCCCCAATACTTCCCGGCGGTCGAGTTCGACACGCCCGGCCTGCCGTGGATGTTCAGCCCCGAGGCGGCGAGCGAGGGCGTGCTGCGCCCCTGGCTGTGCCTGGTGGTGGTTCGCGACCGCGCGCCCAACCTGTTGTCCGCCGGCCCGGACCGCCCGGTGGCGAGCCTGGAATGCGAGCTGCGCGAACTGCCCGACCTCGCCGAGACCTACGCCTGGGCGCATGCCCAGGTGCTGCGCGAGGCGCCGGCCGGCGAGGACGAGGACGCCGCGCGCCAGGCCGTGCACGACGTCATCACCGGCGTACCCGGGCGAAACCTGTCGCGGCTGCTGTGCCCCCGGCGGCTCGTCCCCAACACGGCCTACATCGCCTGCGTGGTTCCCGCCTTCGAGGCGGGACGCCTGGCGGGTCTTGGCCTGCCGGTCACGCCGCAGTGCCTCGCCGACCTCACGCCGGCCTGGCCGGCGCCACAAGCGGCGGAACGCGGGACGGTGACCTTGCCGGTCTACCATCACTGGCGCTTCAGCACCGGAGCCGGCGCCGAGAGCTTCGAAACCCTCGTGCGGCGCCTGGAACGGCGCAACGACCTGCCCGGCGTGGGGGTGCTCAGCCTCGACGTCGGCGCGCCCGGATGGGGCTTGCCGGCCGCCCCCGGGACGCGGCTCGCCCTGGACGGCGCCCTGGTTCCGCCGCGGACCACCGCGCCCACGCCCTGGCCTTCGACGCACCGGGACACGTTCCAGGCCGCCCTGCGCCAGCTGCTGAACGCGCCGGCGACAAGCGGCGAGGCCCTGGTGGCCCCACCCATCTACGGCCAGCAGCACGCCGGCCGCGGCGTCGTGCCCACGCCGGGCCAGGCGCCGAACTGGCTGGGCGAATTGAACCTGGACCCTCGCCACCGCGTCGCGGCCGGGCTTGGGGGACTGACCGTCCGAGCCCGCCAGGACGAACTGATGGCCGCCGCCTGGGAGCAGGTGGAGGAGATCGAACGCGACAACCAGGTGCGTCGGCAGGCGCAGCTCGCGGTCGAGATCGGCTCGAACCTCCATGCGCGGCTGACCGCACTCGACCCCGGCGCCCTGCTGCAGGTCACTGCGCCCGCTCACGACCGCGTCGGGAACTCGGCGGCGGGAGGAGCGAAAGCCCGTTCCGCGCAGGCGGAAAACAGCGTCGGCGACCAGGTGCGCCGCAGCGCCCTGCCCTCGAACGCCTTGTCCGCCGGCTTTCGCCGGATGACGCGAGGACGTGGCCCGATCGCTCGCCGCGCGGCGCCCGGGGCCGAACCGCAGAACCCGCTGGACCGGCTGATCGCCGCGCCGACGGCCGCCGCCCCGGAACGCCCGGAACGCGTCGCCCTGCTGTCGCTCGACACCCTGGCCTCGTCCCTTCGCGGCGGCGCCGCGCCGCCTGGAGACGAGGCCTCCAGGCCCACTATCGAAATGCTGATCCTGGGCGCGATGGCCGACGCTCCGGCGGCGGCCAAGAGCGCCCGGATGGATCCGAGCGGCGGGGCGGCGCTTGGCCAGGCCGCGGCCATCCAGCAGGCCAAGCTGGCCGAGCTCAGCGGCGCGGGCGAGACCAGGACGGCCGCCCAACTGCCGCTTGAGCACGTCGCCGCCGAACTCAAGGCGAGGCTGGATCCGGCCCAGCGCATTCCCGAGGCCGTGGGTGAGCGGGTGCGCAACGCTCCGGTCGCCAAGTCCGCCCGGGCGGCGGCGACCGGCGCAGCCGCCCCTCTGAGCCCCGTCATGGCCGCGCCGAACTTCCCCACGCCGATGTATCGCGCGCTGCAGGAAATGCACGACATGCTGCTGCCGGGGCTGGAGAACACCCCGCCCAACACCCTGGCGCTGCTGAAGACCAATCCGCGGTTCATCGAGGCGTTCATGGTCGGGCTGAACCACGAGTTCGCCCGGGAGCTGCTATGGCGCGAGTATCCCACCGACCAGCGTGGAACCTACTTCCGGCAGTTCTGGGACGTTCGCGCCGCCGAGTTCGCGGGACCCGACCTGTCCCCCATCCACGACTGGTCCGATGGCAGCGCACTCGGCGGCCATCTGGGCGTGGGCGACGCCGAGGACGACCTCGTCCTGCTGATCCGGGGCGACCTTCTGCGACGCTATCCGGACGCGCTGATCTATGCGGTGAAGGCCCTGCCCGACGGAGCCTTCCCCCAGGACCAGCCCGCCCAGGTGAAACTGCCGCGCTTCACCGGCGCGAGGGAGCCCGAGATCGCCTTCGTCGGCTTCGACCTGACCGAAACCCAGGCCAGGACGGACGCGGGCGGCTGGTACTTCGTGCTGCAGGAGCAACCCGCCGCACCGCGTTTCGGGCTGGACCCCGCCGCCGGGCCCCAGACGGCTTCGGACCTGAAGGCCTGGCGCGACGTCTCCTGGGGTCATGTGGTCTCGACACCGGAGGCGTTGGCCGCCCTGACCCACGCGCCCGTCGCCGGCCCGTTGGCCGGCAAGTCCATCGGACCGGAACGAGCCCCGGTCACCTGGGGCAAGAACGCCGGCCACATGGCCCGCATCACCCTGCAGCGCACCTACCGCATCGCCATCCATGCCGAGGCGATGCTCGCCTTGCCCAAAGATTGAAGAAGCACACCGTGGACCTGAACGCAGAGATCCTTCGGCTCACCGCCGAACTGGCCGCCGCCAAGCGCTCGGCCGAAGAGGCGGCGACCCGGTCCGTCGGCGCCGGCCAGGCCCTGGCCGCGGCCCAGACCGAGCAGGCCCGGCTGCGCCAGCGCGTCGCCGAGCTGGAGGCCGTCGCCGCCCAGGCTGTCCAGGCGCGCGGCCTGGCCGACGCCGCGGATCGGCGGGCCGCCGTCGCGGTCCAGGATCTGGACGCCGCCCGCCCCGTCCGCGACCAGGCGGCGGCCCGGTACAACACCCTGGCCGCGCGCGCCGCCGCGCTGAACCAGCAGGCCGCCCAGATCCCGGGGGTGCAGGCCGAGGTTTCAGCGCACCAGGCCGAGACCTCGCGCCTCGGCGCCGAGCTGACACGGATCAAGAACGCCAAACCCAAGCCTCCGATCAGGAAGCCCGGTTTGGACACCGGGATAGACTACGCCGAAGTGATGGAGGCCTGGCAGGCGCAGGTGAACGCGGCCACCCAGGCCCGCGACGCCGCCGCCGCGCGGCTGGCGGCGGCGCAGGCGCGGCTCGCCCAGCTGGCGCCCATCCCCGCCCAGGCCGCACAGGCGCAAGCCGAGGCCAACGCCGCGAGCCAGGCGCTGGCCGAGGCCGACCGGCGGATCGCCACGAACACCCAGCTTGTCGCGACCACGCGCGTCGAAGCCCAGACCGCCCGCGCCCGGGCCACCGAACTGGACCGCGCCGCCGCGCCGCTGCCGGAAGCACGCGGCCAATCCCAGACGGCGGACGCCGCCGCCGCGCAGCGCGGAGCCGAGGCCCAGCTGGCCGCCACGGCCCTAACGAGCGCTCAGGCGCGGATCGTCCAGGTCCAGGCCGAACTGGACCAGCGCCTCGCCGAGCAACGCGCATCGCTGCCGCAGGCCATTTTCGGATCGCTGCCGACGGACACCCCGATCGCGCTCCTTCCCGTGCGCCTGGAGACGCGGTTCGTGGCCGCTGGCGCGGGCCGCGAGTTGCTGGTGCGGGTCTATCCCGACACCATCCACGTCGATACGCATGAGCCGGAACTGACGCCCGAGGAAGACCTGTGGGGCAGGCACTTCTGGGAGCATGCCTGGCGCGCCGGCGACGACACCGCGCGGCTGGAGGCGGCCAGAGCGCAACTGGCCCAGCGGTTCGGCGAGCCCCGCGCGGCCTGGATCGCGCGAGCGCTCACCCCCGGCAACCCCGCCGATGCTCCCGCCGCCGCCCTGGCCGAAGACGCCCCTCTGCCCAAGGCGCTGGTGTTCCCCAAGACGGGCTCGCGCACGGCGTCATGGACCCGAGCGCCACACGCGGCCGCCCTGCCGGACCGCTGGCTGGCGGTGGGCTATCGCGACGGCAGGCGGGTTATCGTCGCCCAATCGGCCCCGGTGAAACCGCCGGGCGGCGCCGACGGCGCACCGCTGGCCGTGGCGGCCGCCCCCGACAAGGCGCCATCCGATCCCGCGCCGGAAAGCGGCGCCCAGGAGCTGCTCGACGCCGGAAGCCGCTGGCTCGTCGACTTCCAGGCGGCGCTCGACTGCGGAATGGCCATCCGGGCCCCATGGCCCCGGAACGAGCCCGAGCGCCTCGACCGCCTGCTGGTGTTCGGGGTGCGGACCACCGGCGACGCGGCGGCCTCGGCCGGGCGCCTGCGCGGCCTGCTGGACGCCCACCATTTCACCGACGGCCTCGCCTTCCTGGACCAGGGCTCGGCCAGCAACGCCACCGGGACCCCGACCTCTGATCAGGGCCGCGACGGCGCCGCTCGCCTCGACGTGGGGCCCGCCCCGACGCCGACGGACGGAAGCGACGGCGCGGCGGCCGCGAGCCTGCTGGGCCTCGGCCGCGATGTCTTCGCCGGCGTGGCGGGCGCCGACGGCCAGGAGCAGGCCGACGCCCAGGCGATGAACGCGGCGCTCTGGCCCGCGACCTGGGGCTACTACCTCGAACAGGGCATGGCGCAACCGCTCTCCGAAACGGCCCGGGGCAAGGCTCGCCGGCACTTCATCGACCACGTCCGGGGACGCGGCCCGGCGCCCGCCCTGCGTATCGGCCGGCAACCCTACGGGCTGCTGCCGGCGACCTCGCTGGACCTGTGGACGATGCGGCCGAACGAGCCGGCGCCCGACCTTGCCCCGCTGCTGCGGACCGCCAGGTCGATCTGGCGGGCCGTGCTCTCCCGCGCGCCGCACATCGGAGCCCCCGGCGACAAGAACGACACCCTCCTGCAGATCCTGGGCATGGAAGCGCGCTCGAGCCGCTTCGACCTGCGCAGCCTGATCGGCGGGCAGTACGGCCGACGATTGCTGGAGCTGTTGGGGCAGACGCCTCAGATCGAGCAGCTCGAGGCGCAGGCCGGCCGGGTGCGCGGCTTGCTGGAGGCGAACGGCCTGCCGGGCCACGCGCGACTGGCCGACGCCACATCGGGTACGCTGGCGCGCGACGTGTTCAGCGCCGACCGCGGCTCCCGCAATCTGGCCGACACCGGCGCCGCCGTGCATTGGCTGCTTTCCCTGACCGCCGAGCAGCTTCGCCAAGCGGTCTTCCCCCCGTCGCAGGAGCCCGGCGAACAGCCGCCGAGCCAGTTGTCCGACCTGCTGCTGCTGGCGCTGCGCCACGCCGCCCTGACGGAATACGATACGGCCGCCACCCGCCTTCTGGTCGCCGCCGGCCAGGCGACCGCCGATGCGCGCCTTGAGGCCGAAATCGTGGAGGCCGACCGCCCCAGGCCCTGGGACCGCCTGGCGACGCTCACCAACGTCGACGCCCTGCCGGAACTGGCCGAGTTCCGCCAAAGCCTCGGCCACATGGCCAAGCGGCCCGCCCCGGCGCTCGAAGGCGCGCTGACGGAGACCTTCGACCTGGCCTCGCACCGGCTGGACGCCTGGATAACCTCGCTGGCGAGCAGCCGGCTGGCCGCGATGCGCGCGGCAAAGCCCGCGGGCGTGCACCTGGGCGGCTACGGCTGGATCGAGAACCTCGCCGCCGATGACGCCGCCGCCCCCAGGCGGGACGGGGGCTATGTGCAGGCGCCGTCGCTGGCCCACGCGGCGACCGCCGCGGTCCTGCGCAGCGGCTATCTGGCCCACGCGGACAAGGCCGAGAACAGCTTCGCCGTGGACCTGTCGTCGGCGCGGGTGCGATCGGCGCTGTGGCTGCTGGACGGCGTACGCCAGGGCCAACCGATGGCGGCGCTGCTGGGTTATCGTTTCGAGCGCGGCCTGCACGAGAACCACCCCGGCCAGGAACTCGACAAATACATCCGGCTGTTCCGCGAACTCGAGGGTTTTCAGGGCGACACCTCCCAGGCGCCGGAAGCCGAAGCGGTTCGCGTGGCCGAAAAGGCGTTGGCCGACGCACGCGTGGCGCTGGATACCGCGAGAGGTCTACTGGCGAGCGCCGCGGCGGCCGTACTGGCCAACAAGGACCTGATCGACGCCGGCGCCCGGGCCAACGCCCAGAAGAACGACCCCAAATCCGCCCTATCGCAAACGACCACCAGCGCCCGGCTGGCGGCGGAGGCGCGTGACAGGGTTCGCAACCGGCTGGCGGCGATCGCGGCCGATATCGAGGCCATGCAGGCGAGCATCAGCGACCTCCTGGACGCCGAGCGCCATGAACGCCCGTACGGCAAGCCGCCGATCGACAACAGCGCCGAGATCGATGCGCTACAGCAGGAGATCTGGGCGCTGGAGGCCGAGCGCGGCCAGATAGCGCCGACGCTGCCGGGGCTGGTCGAGCAGGCGAAAACCTGGGCGACGGCTCTGACGAACCTGACAAATCAGCTCAATCAGGCGATCACGGCGGGGAACACGGCCCAGGGCCTCAAGGCCGGACTGGAGGGCCAACGAACCACCGCCGCGAACGCCATCACCTCGGCTCAGGCCCTGGTCGACACCTCGAGCAAGACTTGCCTCGCCGCCTACGACGCGCTCTGGGCCAAGGCCCACGAGACCCTGCCGGCCGGCAAGGTCGTCGACGGACTGGCGCTGCTTCAACGCTGGAAGACGGGCAAGGCCGAAGGCCGCTGGGACCCGCAGACCATCCCGTTCGGCGCCGAACTGTCCGGCGTCCGCCTGCCTAGCCAGAACGGCGCGGATGCGGCCGCCTGGCGCGCCATCGCCGCCGAACTGGACGGTCTGGCCGACCTGATGGACGCCGCCAGCGACCTGATCCTGGCCGAGAGCGTGCACCAGGTGGTCCAGGGCAATCCAATGCGGTCCGGCGCGGCCCTGGAGGCGGTGGGACGCGGCGAGCTTCCGCCCCCGGATTTCGACGTGATCCGCACCCCAAGAACCGGGGTGGCGACCACGCATCGGCTGCTCGTCCTGCTGGCCGGCGCGCCGCTCGAACGGACCGGCTGGGAGGTCGCCCCCACGCAGGCCCGCGCCGCCGCCGAACCTCAATTGGACGCCTGGGCGGGCCACCTGCTTGGCAGCCCGAGCCGGGTGTTCTGCCGTGGGGAGTATTTCGACACCGCGACCGGCGCGGCGCTGAAGCCGCCGGTGACGCTGTCGCTGGCCGCGCTGAAGCTGGCGCCGCTGGACTATGTCCATATGAGCGACGCGAGCGGCGGCGGCGTGCTCTCGGAGCTTGAGCAACGGCTGGTCGATCACCTGCTCGCCGCAGCGCGACCCGCGGACGTTCCCGCCACGGCCGGCGTCCGCCTCGACTTCGAGCGCGATCCGGCGTGGAGCGCCGACCGGCTGGGCGCCGCGGAATTTCTGGAGGCGGTCCGCTCGGTGCGCGACCTGCTCGTCAACGCGCGCCCCCTGACCGCCGCAGACCTGGCCCAAGCCGAGTCCACGTCCTCGGCCGTGATCGACGTGGCCGACCTGCGCCGACGCGCCGACGGCGCCGCGGCCCTGCTGAAGGCGGCGGCGAGCCGCATCCCCGCTCCGCCCGCCGAAGGCGCGAGCGCCGAGGAGACCCTGGCCTACCTGCGATCACTGGACCTGGAAGCGATGCGCGAGACCCTGCTGGCGCTCGCGGCCTTCGGCATAGCCGGCGCCGCGCCCGCCGCGCCGTTCGAAGGTCTGGCCGAGGGGCGAGCCGCGCTGCTCGAACAGTCCAGAAGCGTCGGAACCGAGGTCGGCAAGCGGCTGGCGCAGTTGCAAGCGCTGGACGCCGCCGCCGATCGGGACACGGCTGCCCATCAGCTCTCGCGGCTGGCGGTCCTGTTTGGGGATGCGTTCAAGGTCCTGCCCCGCTGGTCCGCGCCCAACGCCGCGGAGCTGGAACGGACCTTCGCCGCCAGTCACCAGCTCCAGGCGCGCGGTACGGGCAAAGCCGATCCCCTGCCCGCCGTGACCTGGGTGCAGCGCGCGGCGCGGATGCGGGACGGCGCCCGGCGGCTCGACGAAACCCTTACCTTCGCCGAAGCCCTGCGCGGCGATGTCGCCCTGCACTTCGAGGTCGGTCAGCTGCCCCATGTACCGAACGACCGCTGGACGGCGCTGCCGCTGCCCGCCGGCGCGGCGCCCTCGCCGGGCCGACTGTCCCTGGTCGCTCACCTGGCGGGCCGGGTCTCGCCCCAGGCCGCCCCCAGCGGCCTGTTCGTGGACGCCGCGGGACGGCCGGCGCCGGTCTGCGGCCTGATGGTCGACGAGTGGGTCGAAGCCATCCCCAACGCCAAGGAAACGACCGGCCTGGCCTTCCACTACGACCAGCCGGGCGCCCGCGCGCCCCAGGCCGTGCTGCTGGCGACCCCGCCCAACGCCGAGGCCGCCTGGCGGCCCGAAACCCTCGAGGCCATCCTGCTGGAGACCCTGGAGTTGGCGAAGCTACGGGTTCTCGACCTGGCGGCGCTGCAAACGGCCGAGACCACCAAGGTGGGCCTGGCCGGCCATTTGCTGCCGGCGCTGGCCTTCGCGATCAACGCCGAAGGCGACGCCATCTCCACCGACTTCGCCCAAGCGGCGACCGTTCCGGCCTGACCCAAGCGACCAAGGCGAGCCCCATGCCCTCCATCACCACCTGGACCCGCATCGAACCGGTCGGCCGTGATCCCAACATGACCGGCGGACTGAACGCCGCTGTCCACGATCCGTTGTGGCTGCTGGCGCGCCAGTGGCAGTTTGGCGAGTTCCTCGGGACCGACGCGGGTTCGCCTGCCCTGGCCCGCTTCGAGGCGGACTGCGGACGACTGGACCGGTTCCTGCCGGACTACGATCCGGACCGCGTTCCGACCACCTTCTCCAAGTTCGGCCTGACCGACTTCGACCTGGAATACTGGACCGGCGCGGCCTGGGCGCAGATCCCCGGCGGACAGGTTCGAGGCAACAACAAGGTTCATGTTCGAGCCCGGTTCTCGCCGATCCGCACCGATCGTGTGCGGGTGGTGGTGCGAGGCGCGCTCGAACAATTCAGCCGCATCGTCGAACTGGAGGCGATGCAGGCGATCGCCCAGCCCTCCGACCGCGACGTCACCTGGGTGAGCGACGCGGCGCCGGCCGGCGCCGTGGCGCGCGGCGACGGCTGGTCATGGGCCATGGACGCCACCGCGCCGGCCGGCGGCGGCAAGGTCCACAGCACCCCCAACGCCGACGGCGTCAAGCAGCACTATTTCGAGGATTGCGCCGAGCACCTGCCGATCCACGAGGGTGAGAGCCTGTTCGTCCATGTGTGGCTCGATCCGAAGAACCCGCCCAAGCAGATCATGCTGCAAGGGTTCGACGGGACCTGGGACCATCGCGCCTACTGGGGCGAAAGCCGCATCGAGTGGGGCGTCGAGGGCCAGGTGAGCCGCCGGCGGATGGGCGACCTGCCGACGCCAGGGACCTGGACCCGCCTGGAGATCCCCGCCAAGCTCATCGGACTGGAGGGCCGCACCCTCAGGGGCATGGCCTTCACCCAGTTCGGCGGCCTCTCGACCTGGGGTTCGGCCGGCAAGACCCGTGCGTTCCCGCCGGGCTCGGGCCTGTTCGCCGAATACTTCCCGAGCGTAGACCTGACGGGAACCGCGGCGACCCGGATCGACCCCGTGGTGGATTTCGCCTGGGGGGCGGCCGCCCCCCTTCCCTCCATACCCGCCGACAGGTTCTCGGTCCGATGGACGGGCGAGATCACGCCCCGGTTCTCCGAACCCTGCACCTTCCATGTCACAGGCGATGACGGCGTGCGCCTGTGGATCGACGGCAAGATGATCATCAACGCCTGGATGAACCAGGCGGCGACCGAATACAGCGGCACGGTCACCCTGCAGGCCGGGCGCAAGTACGCCATACGGCTTGAATACTATGACAGCGTCAGCGTCGCGGAATGCCGGCTGATGTGGTCGAGCCCGCGCCAGCCCAAGCAGGTCGTTCCGCAAACCCAGCTCTACCCGCCGCCGTCCTATGCGGTTGCGTCCAGAAACGTCGCCCTGGCAGCCAACGGCGGGCGAGTGTTCGCCTCCTCGACCCACAGCGCGGCGTATCCGGTCACCGGCGCCAACAACGGCGACCGGACCGGCGCGGCCTGGGCCCAGGGCGGGGGCTGGAACGACGCCACGGCGGGCAGTTTTCCCGACTGGCTGCAGGTCAGCTTCAGCGGCGAGAAGCTGATCGAGGAGATCGGCGTCGTCACCCTGCAGGACGGCGCGCCCGTCGAGCCGGTCCCCTATCGACTGGGCGCCGAGCAACCGCTGGACGGAGTCCGCACGCCGCTGGAGGCGCTGGTCGAGCGCGAACGGGCTCAGGCCGACGACGACGTGCGGGCGGCCGCCGAAAGCGGCCTTCACTTCCTGCGGATCCTCTCCAGCCGCGGCCTTGGCAAGTACGGTCCGGCCGTGACTGCGGCCTATCGGCTGGAAGAAGGCCCCGGCGGCCCCCGCCGAGACGCCGCCAGCCGCCGGTTCGCCCGCCTGATGTCGGGCCGGACGCCGGACGGGCGCAAGCTGCGCGCCGCGCTGAAGCTGTCAGCCCCCGCCCTTCCCGCCGCGTTGGCCGTGAGCGCCGTCGACGACGCCGCCCTGCGCGCCGCCGCGGAAGCCTGGCTGGCCTGGCAAGGCGGCCTTGCCGAAACCGAAGCCGGCGCCGCGCCCGCCTGGCGGCCGGAGCGGATGGAATACGCCTTCGCGGTCTCAGCGACCACGTCCGCCGGCCGGGTGGATCTGGCCGCCCGCGACTATCCCGGCGGAGCCCTCGACTGGCATGCGTTCGACGCTCGCCTGCAACCCGGCGCGAGCGGCGGCAGGACCGTGGTCGCCGAGGCCATTCCGGCGCCGGTGAGCTATCGCGGCATGCCCGCTCCGCGCTACTGGCAGTTCGAGGACGGCCAGGTGGACTGGGGCCAGGTCAAGGCCGGCGAAACCGACCTGGCCATGCTCGCCCTGCTGGAGTTCGCGCTGGTCGGCAGCGACGACTGGTTCGTCATGCCCGTGGAACTGGATGCCGGAACGGTCTGCGCCCCCAAGGCGCTGACCGTCGTCGACACCTTCGGCGTGACGACCCAGATCCGCCATCATACGGCGCTGGACGGCGCGACGGCCGGCTGGAACCTGTTCGGCCTGTCGCCCCAGCAGGCGACCGATGTCGCAAAGCCCCTGTTCTTTCTGGCGCCGACCCTGCTGTCGCCGATGGAGAGCGCGCCCGTCGAAGAGGTGCTGTTTCTTCGCGACGAGATGGCCAACATGGCCTGGGCGGTGGAGCGCGTCGTCCAAAGCGAAACCGGCCGCCGCATGGACCGCTACGAAGCCTACCGGCAGAGCCGTCCGCAAGGCGCCGCGCCTGGCCGGCTGGACGCCGGCGCCGCCTCGGCGCTGGTCTACAAGGTGGGTTCGGAACCGCCGGACTACTGGATTCCGATGACCCCCGCCCAGGTCGCGCCCAGGTCATACCGTCTCCGGCGCGGCGCTCTTCCCGGACCGGACGGCAAGGCGACGCCGCCGCTCGGTCTCATGCTCGAGCCTGGCCGCCGGCTGGACGTGCACGAGGAGGAGATCCCTCGCGCCGGCGCCCGGGTCACGCGCAGTTGGCAGTTCGCCCGTGGCCTCGACGGGACGCCCTATCTGTGGATGGGACGGCGAAAGCAGCCTGGACGGGGCGAAGGCTCCAGCGGCCTGCGCTTCGACATCGCCGACCGCGCCAAGACCTGACGCTTCAGGTCGCGGCGACCGCCGTCCCGCGACCTCTAGAAACCCGTACTGACGGTCGGCAGCAGGCGTGGTCCACACGGGTCGCCGTGCCGGCTGTAACCCGAGGTTTCCAGGCCAATGGTCTGGGTCAAGACCGCGCTGCTTTCACTTGGCGGCGCTTGGTCGAGAACATCGACGACGCCGAAATCCACCTTCACCTCGCCCGGCCCGCCAACGACCGAGCGGCGATGGCGCCAGCCGCGCCGGCCAGCGCCAGCATGATCAAACTCGATATCGATCGCATGGAACTCTCCGCGGGCTCAGCCGGCCAGCCGCACCTTGACGGTCGTCGACAGGCCCGGCCGCAGATGGGCCAGTTCCGGCTGGCCCGGGTCGAGGCGAATGCGCACCGGCACGCGCTGGACGATCTTGGTGAAGTTGCCTGTGCCCGGCTCGAACGGCAGCAGTGAGAAACGCGACCCCGAACCGGGCGCGAAGCTTTCGACGCGGCCAGTCAGGGCCTTGCCGCCCAAGGCGTCGACCTTGATCGTCGCGGCCTGGCCGGGGACCATCCGCTCGACCTGGGTCTCCTTGAAGTTGGCGGTGACATAAAGCGCTCGCATCGGCACCACGCTGAGCAAGCGCGAGCCGGGCTGGACATAGTCGCCGGGCTCGACCTTGCGGTCACCGACCACGCCGTCGATCGGCGCGACGATCACCGTATGCCCCTGATCCTGGCGGGCCAGGGCCAGGGTCGCTTCGGCGCGCGCCACGTCGGCCTGCGCCTGCGCCACGGCCGCCAGCAGGCTGGCTCGCTTGGCCCGGGTCACGCCGCTCTGGCCGAGACTGACGGCGTACTGGGCGCGGCTGCGGTCGGCGTCCGACTGGGCCGAGACGGCGGCGGCGCGATAGCGCTCGACGTCGCGCCGGGCGGCTTCGCCATGGCCGAACTGCGCTACGCCTCGGGCCTGTTCAACCTGATGCGCAACCTCGGCGGAGCCATCGGCATCGCCGTGGTCAACACCTGGCTCAGCGACGGAACCCGGATCGCCGCCGCCCACATCGGCGAGAACCTCGGCCGGGCCGGAAGCCAGGCGCCCGACTTCGTCGCCGCCCTGGCCCTCCAGATGGCCGAGCGGACGCCCGACGCCGCCCAGGCGATGGGACTTGCCCAGGCCGAGCTCGCGCGACTGGTGGCCCGGCACGCCGCCACCCTGGCCTTCAACGACGCCTTCCGGCTGATGTCGTGGATGTTCCTGGCCGCCCTGGTGATGGCGCCGTTCTACCGGCCCGCACCACAGGGCCAGGCGCCGCCACCCGACGCTCACTGAGGAAAATCAGCGAGAACTCAAGCAAATGCGCGAACGCGCAATGAAGACGGAAGACCGCTGGCGCGCCCTGCAGGATTCGAACCTGCGACCGTTCGCTTAGAAGGCGAATGCTCTATCCAACTGAGCTAAGGGCGCGCGCTCGCCGGCCCAGCGTTCCGGACCCTTTAGTGGGTCCAGGGCTGCTTGCGGTTGGTCGCGAAGTTGTCGGCGTAGGCCTTGATGATCCGCTTGGGAACCTTCGGCTCGAATAGCTGGAACGAAATCTCGTGCCGCTGGGCGTAGGCGATGGCCTCGTCGCGGGTTTCGAAGGTCAGGCGGACCTGGCCGTTCATGTCGCTGGACTGGGTCCAGCCCATCAGCGGGTCAGGCTTGCGGGCCGAGGCCGGTTCGAACTCCAGCACCCAGTCCTTGGTCTTGGCCTTGCCCGACTGCATGGCGTTCTTGGCGGGACGATAGATGCGGGCGAGCATGGACCTCTCCAAAAGGCGCTGCCGGTGGTCGGAGCGGCAGGATTTGAACCTGCGACCCTCTGCTCCCAAAACAGATGCGCTACCAGGCTGCGCTACGCTCCGGACACCAGCAAGGGGTTGCTCCTACTCGGCTTTGGGGTCGAAACGCAAGCCTGCGCGGGCGGGATTTTCAACGCGGCTCAGCCCTTGGGGAAGATCCTGTGCCGTACGCGATCGCCGGGAAGCACGCCGAGCTGCCCCGCCCGGCCGCCGGCGATCTCCAGCACGCCGAGCACGGGACCGCCCGAGGGCAGCGGCGTCTCGTCGAGCGGGCGGGCGTTGCGGACCATCGACAGGATCCGCCCGTCGGGGCCGATGTAGAGGATGTCGAGCGGGATCAGGGTGTTCTTCATCCAGAAGGCCGCCCGCTGCGGCTTCTTGTAGACGAACAGCATGCCGCGGTCCGGGGCCAGCGACTTGCGGAACATCAGCCCCTTGCGCTGCTCGGCCTCGGTGGCGGCGATCTCGACCTGGAAACGGACGACGCCGCGGCCGGTGACGAGCTCCAGCGGCTCGAGCCGCGGACCGGCCGCCAGGGCCGGACCGGCGACTCCGAGCGCCGGGACGGCGCCCACCAGAAGCCGCAGCGCGTCGCGCCGTCGCGGATCATCAAGAAGGGCCAAGAAAGCCTCGCCAGAACCATGGAGCCGGCAAGGACCCTACCCGCCCCTCACCGGTCGTAAAAGCCACGTCAGGCGGCGGTGATCTCGGCGACGACCAGCCCCTTCGGACCCTGCGCGAAGCGAACCATGACGTCGTCGCCCGGCTGGAGATCCTCCAGCCCGCCGCGGCGCAGGGTTTCGATGTGGACGAAGATGTCGCCCGGCGCCTCGTCGCGGACGACGAAGCCATAGCCCTTGGTGCGGTTGAACCACTTGACCTTGGCTCGCTCGGGCGGACCGGCCGGCGTCAGGGATTGGCGGGACGCGCCTCCGAAGCTGCGAGGCCCCTCGCGCCGGGGCGCGGCTTCGTCGAAGGTGCGCCGCGGGCGTTCCAGCGGCGAAGGCGCCGAGGTCTCGTCGAGGTCGACGACCTCGCTGACCTGCCAGCCCTTGGGCCGCTTGACCACGTCGCAGACGATGACCGAGCCCTCGAGGGCCGATTCACGGCCGCAATTGCGCAGGGAGGTGACGTGAAGCAGGACGTCCTTCAGGCCTGTCTGGCCCGGATCGTCGGGGACAATGAAGCCGTAGCCCTTGCCGACGTCGAACCATTTCACACGGCCGCTGATACGCACGAGGTCTTCGTGCACGCCCGATGCATCCAAGTCGTAACCAGACATTCCGCCCCTCTGGCTCGCCCAAACAGCCCAAAGGAGCGAGCGCCACAAGAATAACACTGTTCTCGGGGAGGGATGGCCGTCAATGGCCAAATGATGTGGAGAGCGCGCAATACGAAAGGCGCGACGTTTAGTCGCGCCTTCTGTGTCGTATGGGAAACTCTGAACTCTGCGGTTGGCAGTCCCTAGGGGAGTCGAACCCCTCTCTCCAGATTGAAAATCTGGCGTCCTAACCGATAGACGAAGGGACCACTAAGCTTCACAGAAGCAAGGTAATCCGCAGTAGTTCAAAGTAGACGCCTCGCGACTGGCAGTCCCTAGGGGAGTCGAACCCCTCTCTCCAGATTGAAAATCTGGCGTCCTAACCGATAGACGAAGGGACCGCGTCGCCGCGAGGAGCCGGGGATATACAAAGGCTCCCCGGAGAGCGCAAGCGGTCAGATGCGATTTTTTTATTCCGTCCACATGCGGGGATCCGCAGCGTCCTCGATCTCTAGCTGGACCCCTTCCCGGCCCATGTAATCATCGGGTTTCAGGCGGCCAACGACGTGCAGCGCGCCACCGCCCGCCAGCAGCCTGCGGCCCAGATCGGTCTCGGCCGAACGCCAGGACACGGCCTTGATGCGGTCGCCCGTAGGCCCGACGAGGTCGACTCGCACGTGACCGCCACGCAGGGCCATGACCCGCTCGGGGCGCACGCCGGCAAGGGCGAAGGTCGGCTCGACATTGCCGGGGCCGAACGGGGCCATCTGCTGGAACTCGGTCCAGAGGCCCCGATTGGCGGCGCGCGGCTGCACCAGGGCGTCGATCTCGACCGACTCGGCCCCGACGGCTTCCATCTCGCCGGCCAGGGCTTCTTCCAGGAAGGCGCGCAGTTCGGGGATCGAATCGGGCCGCACGGTCAGGCCCGCGGCCATGGCGTGCCCGCCGCCGGCCATCAGGATCCCAGCCTCGAAGGCGGCCTGCACGGCCCGGCCCAGATTCACGCCCGGCTGCGACCGGCCCGAGCCCTTGGCGATTCCCGCCGCGCGGTCGATGCCGATGACCAGGGTCGGCTTGCGATAGCGCTCGCGCAGGCGGCTGGCGACAATGCCCACGACGCCCGGATGCCAGTCCTCGCCGGCCACGACGATGACCGGGGCGTCGGGATTGAAGTTGCTGCTGCGCTCGAGAATCGCCACGGCCTCCTCGACCACGGCGGCCTCGACGGCCTTGCGCTCGGTGTTGAGGGCGTCGAGTTCCTCGGCCAGCGCCCGGGCCTCGATCGGATCGTCGGTGGAAAGCAGGCGCGCGCCGAGGTCGGAGCGACCGATCCGGCCGCCGGCGTTGATTCGCGGCCCCAGGATGAAGCCGGCATGGAACACGCTGGCCGCCCCCTGCCCCTTGGCCACCTCCAGCAGGGCCTTCAGGCCCGGATTGGCCCAGTTGGACATCACCCGCAGGCCGGTGGCCGTCAGCGAGCGGTTGAAGCCGACCAACTGGGTGACGTCGCAGACCTCGCCCAGGGCGGTCAGGTCCAACCACTGGCGCAGGTCGGGCTCGGGCCGTCCCTCGCCGAACAGGCCGCGCTTGCGGGCCTCGCGATTGAGGGCCACCAGCAGGATGAAAGTGACGCCGGCGGCGGCCAGAACCCCCTGCCCGCTCTGGCAGCCGGGACGGTTGGGGTTGACCACGGCGGCCGCGGCCGGCGGGTCCTCGCGCATCAGGTGGTGGTCGATGACCACGACCTCCAGGCCGATCGTGGCGGCGCTGGCTATGGCGTCATAGGCGGCCGCGCCGCAATCGAGGGTGACGACCAGTTCGGCGCCGGTCTCGCGGATGGTCTTGAAGGCGGCCGGGCTGGGCCCGTAGCCCTCCTTCAGGCGATCGGGAATGTAGATCGGCAGCTCGACGCCCATGTGCCGGAACCAGCGCACCAACTGGGCGGCGCTGGTGGCGCCGTCGACGTCATAGTCGGCGAACACCATGGTCGGGCGCCCCTGCTCCAGGGCGTCGATCAGGATCTCGGCGGCCCGATCCATGTCGGTGAAGCTGGACGGGTCGGGGAACAGCGACTTCAGCGTCGGCTGCAGGTAGTCGCGCGCGCCGTCCAGCCCGATCCCCCGAGCGGCAAGGGCCCGGGCCAGGGGCTCGGAAAGGCCATGCAGCCTGGCGATGTCACGAACGACGGCGGCGTCGGCGAGACGTTCGCGCCAGGCGCGACCCGACAGGGAGCGCTCGACGCCCAGGAAGGCCTCGGCGGCGGCGGGTACGGCGTGACCGTCGGCAGCCATGGGCTAAACCAGCCTGAAATCAGCATCTTGGGGCATTGGTCGACCCTATCTGCTTTACGGGATTCGATCCATGACACGCCGGTGCGGCGAAAACGGACGCCCCCGTTCGATCGCATGCCCCTGATCGTGTGGCGACGACTTCGCGCGCCGGGAACGCCAATAATCATGGCCGCTCTAACCTCGACCATTAATAGAGACAGCGAATCGGACGGAGCGCCCGCGTTATGACCCTCGTGTTCTGGCTGATGGCCGCCGGCATGCTGGCCGCCAGTGCGTATGCCGCTTCGCTCCGCATCTGGCCGCTGACCGTCATCATCCTGGCGCTGTGCTGGGACAACGCCATCATCGCCGCCGGAGCCCTGGTCGGCGCGGGCGACCTGCTCGTCGGCCTGTCGGTGCCGCGCTACGTCGCGCACGGCCTGCTGACCCCTCTGCTGATCCCGATCGTGTTCTGGATCGCCAGGCTGCGCCTGCGCGCCTGGGTGTGGGTCCTGACCGCCCTGCTCGTTGCGCTCGGCGCCTATACCGAGATCTTCAACCTGAACCTGGTGCTCAAGGAGTATGGCGGCACGCTGCGCTACGCCCACGCGGCCGCCAGCCCGCCCATCCCGTCGATCGTGACGGTGCTGGTGCTGATCGGCGTCGGCGTCCTGCTGTGGCGGCGAGCGGGCGTACCATGGTTGTGCCTGGGGGCCCTGGCGATGTTCGGCAGCGCCGGCAGCGGCGTGTTCTGGCTCGGCAACGCCGGCGAACTGATGCTGATCGGCTCGATCCTGGCGACCGCGACGGCCCTGCGCTCGAAAGCCGCCCTCGCCCGCTGACGGGCGCGCCCTCCCCTTTCGGAGAGGGCGCGAACCATCATCCGGCCGCCGTTTCCTTGGCCACCTGGTCGACTTCATTGGCCGAACCCAACACCACCGGCACGCGCTGGTGCAGCTTGCTGGGCGCCAGGTCCAGGATCGGGGTGACGCCGTCGGTGGCCTTGCCGCCGGCGCGCTCGACGATCAGCGCCATCGGATTGGCCTCGTACATCAGGCGCAGCTTGCCCGGCTTGCCCGGCTCGCGGGCGTCCCACGGGTACATGAAGATGCCCCCGCGCATCAGGATGCGGTGCACGTCTGCGACCATCGAGGCCACCCAGCGCATGTTGAAGTTCTTGGCCCTGGGGCCTTCCTTGCCGGCCAGGCAGCCGTCGACATAGCGACGGATCGGCGGGGCCCAGTGGCGCTGGTTCGACATGTTGATGGCGAACTCGGCGGTGTCGGCCGGAATGGTCGACGCGGCGTGGGTCAACAGCCAGCGATCGTCGGCCGACAGGGTGAAGCCCACCACGCCCGAGGTCAGGGTCAGGACCAGCATGGTCTGCGGACCGTAGACGGCATAGCCGGCGCCGACCTGGTGGCGGCCGGGCTGCAGGAAGTCGGCTTCGGTCGGCTCGCGCCCTTCCGGCGCCGGCAGGATCGAGAAGATGGTGCCGACCGAGACGTTGACGTCGATGTTGCTGGAGCCGTCGAGCGGATCGAAGGTGACCAGATAGCCGCCCTGGCGGCCGGTGGTCTCGACATGCTCGAGCTCTTCGGAGGCGATGCCGGCGACCGGATCGCAAGCCTTCAGGGCGTCGCTCAACAGGTCGTTGGTCAGGATGTCGAGCTTCTTCTGCTCCTCGTCCTGGACGTTGGTGATCCCGGCCGCGCCGAGATTGCCGAGAATGGCCCCGCCGGCCACCACGCGGCTGATACGAGCGCAGGCGGCGGCGATTTGCGTGACGACGGTCTTGACCGCGGGGCTGGAGGGATCGCCGGCGAGATGGCTGGCGAGATCGATCAGGGCGGTCATGGAAAAGGCCTCGAACTATACGGGGCGGCGATCAGTCGCCGCGGCGCGAGCGACTCGCAGACTAGTACGACAATATTACGGGCGGGAGCGGGCCGGCGGCGAAAGCCGGCCCCAGAAAGCCTAGACTCGGCGCTTCATGCGCACTTCGCGCACGGCCCCGGTCGAGGAATTCATCACCAGGCTGTGGGTATGGACGAAGCCGTCCTTGAACCCCACCCCGTCCAGCAGGGCGCCGGAGGTGACGCCGGTGGCGGCGAAGATGGCGTCGGCCCGCACGATCTCATGCAGGTCGTACTTCTTGTCGAACTCGGTGACGCCCCAGCGCGCGGCGCGGGCGCGCTCGTCGGCGTTGCGAAAGATCAGGCGGCCCTGGAACTGACCGCCGACGCACTTCAGCGCCGCGCAGGCCAGCACGCCCTCGGGGGCGCCGCCGGAGCCGAGATAGAGGTCGATGCCGGTCGAGGGATCGGCGGTGTTGATGACGCCGGCCACGTCGCCGTCGGTGATCAGATTGACCCGAGCCCCGGCCGAACGGACTGAAGAGATGATCTCGGCGTGACGCGGACGGTCCAGCACGCAAACGGTGATCTGCGACGGCTCCACGCCCTTGGCCGCGGCCAGCGCCTTGACGTTGTCGGCCGGCGACTTGTCGAGATCGATCACGCCGGCCGGATAGCCCGGCCCGCAGGCGATCTTGTCCATATAGGTGTCGGGGGCGTTCAGCAGCGTGCCCTTGGGCGCCCAGGCCATCACGGCCAGCGCGTTGGGCATGGCCTTGGCCGTCAGGGTCGTGCCTTCCAGCGGATCGAGCGCGATGTCGACGGTCGGGCCGCCACGCCCCACCTTCTCGCCGATATAGAGCATCGGCGCCTCGTCACGCTCGCCCTCGCCGATGACGATCTCGCCGTCGATGGAAAGCTCGTTGAGCGCATTGCGCATGGCGTCGACGGCCGCCTGGTCGGCGGCCATCTCGTCACCCCGGCCGACCATGGTCCACGACGCGATGGCGGCGGCTTCGGTCACGCGGACCGCATCCAGGACCAGAGAACGGTCCAGGGTGTTAGAACTCATCAGTGTCTCCCAGCCCGTGGCGAGGCTAATTTCCCAATGTCTTCCACACCTGGACCGCTTGTTGCTCGCGATCTCTAGTTGCGCGCGACGCGCAGAAGACGGGGACGCTCTAGCACGGCCTGCAGCTTTTCGATGCGGCTAATCGCGTCGAGCAGCTTGGATTCGGGAGTCGCATGGGTGACGAGCACGATCGGCACGCCGCCCGCCCCTTCGACAGGCTTCTGCAGGAAGGCGTCGATCGAGACGCCGCATTCGGCCAGGGTTTCGGAGATCGCGGCGATGGCGCCGGGCACGTCGCGCACCATGATCCGCAGATAGGCCTTGCCCACAGACTTGGCGGGATCGACGGCGACGAACGGCTTCAGCGCGCCGGCCGGGGCCTGGAACACCGGCCGCGCGGCCCTGGTCATCACGTCGGCGATGTCGGCGGCGACGGCGGCCGCCGTCGGGCCCGCGCCGGCGCCCGGCCCCTGGATGAAGATGCGGCCGATGCGCGTCCCCTCGATGAAGAGCGCGTTCAGGGCGCCGCCGGCCTGGGCCAGCGGATGCTCCAGCGGGATCAGGGTCGGATGGACCTTCACGGCCACGCCGCCCTCGGTCTTCGAGGTGCCGGCGATCAGCTTGATGCGATAGCCCAGGTCCTTGGCCAGCTTGATGTCGAGCAGCTCGACCTCGCTGATGCCCTCGATCTCGGCGGCCTCGTAGTTGGGGGCGCAGCCGAAAGCCAGGGCGGCCAGGATGGTGATCTTGTGGCCGGCGTCGAAGCCGCCGACGTCCATGGTCGGATCGGCTTCGGCGTAGCCCAAGGCCTGAGCCTCGCGCAGCACGTCGCCGAAGTCGCGGCCGGTCTTCTCCATTTCGGAGAGGATGTAGTTGCAGGTGCCGTTGAGGATGCCGGCCACCGAGACGACGTCGTCGCCGACCATGGCCTCGCGCAGCATCTTCACCGCCGGCGTGCCGCCCATGACGGCGGCCTCGAACAGCAGCGGCGCGTCGTTGGCCTCGGCCAGCGCGGCGAGCTCCGCGCCGTGCTCGGCGATCAGCGCCTTGTTGGCGGTCACCACCGGCTTGCCCAGCTTCAGGGCGGCCTCGACCGCGGCCTTGGCCGGGCCGTCGCTGCCGCCGACGAGCTCGACGAACAGGTCGACGTTCGGCGAACTGGCCAGGGCGACCGGATCGTCGAACCATTCAAGGCCCGAGATGTCGACCGTGCGCGGGCGCGACTTGGAACGGGCCGAGACGGCGACCACTTCGGCGCGATCACCAGCCGGCGCGAAGTCCGGGCGGGCGGCGAGGAACTGCAGGAGACCGCCGCCGACGGTGCCGAGGCCCGCGACGCCGACGCGCCAGGTTTTCTGAGTCATGGTGCGGTTCCTCGTGGTCCGGTGGCCCCTTGCGGGACCGCCCTCTCCTTCGGCGAACCTGGGGACGAGGGCCAGTGTGGCGGCGTGCGGTGGAGACCCGCGCCCTGGGCGGGGCCAGGGCGAAGTCGTCGTGGTCGGGTCAGGCCTGTTCGAGGCTGTTGTGAGCCTTGGCCAGGATCTGGTCGGCGTTGGCGATGAACTTCTTCACGTTGCGCGCGGCCTGCTTGATGCGGTGCTCGTTCTCGACGAGGCCGATGCGGACATAGCCCTCGCCGTACTCGCCAAAACCGATGCCCGGGGCGACGGCGACGCCGGCCTCCTCGATCAGCAGGCGCGAGAACAGCATCGAGCCCGCGGCCTCGAACTGCGGCGGGATCTTCGCCCAGGCGAACATCGAGGCGGGCGGGTTGGGAATGTCCCAGCCGGCGCGCTTCATCGACGAGACCAGGGTGTCGCGACGCCCCTTGTAGATGCCGCGGATCTCCTCGACGCAGTCCTGCGGGCCATTCAGGGCCGCGGCGGCGGCGACCTGCACCGGCGTGTAGGCGCCGTAGTCGAGATAGGACTTCACGCGCGCCAGGGCCGCGCAGATGCGGGCGTTGCCGACCACCATGCCCACGCGCCAGCCGGCCATGGCGTAGGTCTTCGACAGCGAGTTGACCTCGACGGCGATGTCCTTGGCGCCCTCGACCTGCAGGATCGACGGCGGCGGGTTGTCCTCGAAATAGATCTCGCCGTAGGCCACGTCGCTGATGACCAGCAGGTCGTGCTTCTTGGCCAGCGCCACGGCGTCCTTGTAGAAGTCGAGGTCGACGGTCTGGGCCGTCGGGTTCGACGGATAGGACAGGATCAGCACGGACGGCGGCGGCACCGAGTGCTTCACCGCGCGGCTGATGTTGCTGAGGTACTGCTCGGGGCTCAGCGCCGGCACGTGGCGAATGACGCCGCCGGCCATGATGAAGCCGAAGGCGTGGATCGGATAGGCCGGGTTCGGGCAGATGATGACGTCGCCGGGGGCCGTCAGGGCCTGGGCGAGGTTGGCGAAGCCCTCCTTCGAGCCGAGGGTCGAGATCACCTCGGTGTCGGGGTTCAGCTTCACGCCGAAGCGGCGGTCGTAGTAGCCGGCCATGGCCTTGCGCAGGCCGGGGATGCCCTTCGAGGCCGAATAGCGGCCGGCGCGCGGGTCGCGCGAGGTCTCGATCAGCTTGTCGACGATGTGCTTGGGCGTGGGCATGTCCGGATTGCCCATGCCGAAGTCGATGATGTCGACGCCCTGGCCGCGCAGGCGAGCCTTGATGCGGTTGACCTCTTCGAAGACGTAAGGCGGCAGGCGGCGGATACGGTGAAAGTCGGCGGTCATGATGGCTCGTGCGCCCTCTGGCGCTGCAGGAGCGAAAAGTCGGGCATGGATAGACCCCCAGCGGGGCCTAGCCAAGCCAGTTCAAGGAAAATTATGCCTCCGTCGCCCTATTGGGGCTTGGACGGAGGCGGGGTAGCTCGGCCACGAGCAGCCTTGGCGAAGGCTTCGGTCTCGGCGCGATCGGCGACGGTCGGGATTTCCGACGGCGGAACGCGCCCGGCGCGCTGGGCGCGGGCGGCGAAACCTTCGGTGTCGGTCAGGGCGAAGGTCTCCGGCGCGGTGTCGCGACGGAGCTTAGCGGCGGCGGCCTGCTCGGCCTGGACCTGGGCCTTGTATTCGCCGGGCTTGGGAATGTCGGTCGGCACGGCCGGAATGCTGGCCAGGCTCGGGATCTTGCCCCGCTCATTGGCGGCCGCTTCGGCGCCGGCGGCCACCGGCGAGGTGGCGTCGACGGGCGGCGGCGTGAACGGCGACGAGGCGCAGGCCGACAGCACGGCCGAGAGGACCGCGAGCGAGGCGCCGAAACGTACGATTTTACCGGTTTGGCCGTTCATCTTGTCTCAGGTCTTATGCGATGATCGCGGCGAGCGGAAGGCGCCGAACGAGAATCGGCGGTCGATAAGCGACATTCAGGCGGAAGGAACGCGCATGGCCAAGGGCGACGGCAAGGACGCGGGCAAGAGCGTCAAGACGGCGGGCAAGCCTCGCAAGCCTTCCGCACCGCGCAAGACGGCCGCCACGACGCCAAAGCCCCCTCCTCCGTCCCCTGAGCCCGATCCCAAGCCCGAATCGGCCGCCGCCTCCGGCGCCCCCGATTTCACCGCGCTGCTGACCGAGGAGCAGCGGCGAATGATGGAGGCCCTGTCGGCCAACCTGGCCCGCGCGGCCGTCACCGCGCAAGGCGCGATCGCCGAGGCCGCCCTGCGTCAGGCCGACCGGCCCGCCGCCCTGTCGCCCGACCCGTTCCATGTGGGGCCCGCCCTCAACGAGGTGATCGGCAGCCTTGCGTCGCAGCCGGACCGGCTGCTGCGCGCCCAGGCCGACCTCTTCAGCGGCTACATGGAGCTTTGGCAGTCGGCGGCCCGCCGCGCCGTCGGCGAAGAGGCCAAGCCGGTGATCGCCCCTGCCCATGGCGACAAGCGCTTCTCCGACCCCGACTGGTCGTCCAACCCCGTGTTCGACATGATGAAGCAGTCCTACCTGCTGACGTCGAACTGGCTGAACGGCCTGGTGGCCCAAGCCGAGAACGTCGACCCGCAATCCAAGCGCCGCGTCGAGTTCTTCACCAAGATGCTGACCGACGCCTTCTCGCCGTCGAACTTCCTGATCTCCAACCCCGCCGCCCTGCGCGAGGTGATGCACACCAACGGCGAGAGCCTGAAGCGCGGCATGGAGAACTTCGCCGCCGACCTCGAGCGCGGCGGCGGCCAGCTGGCCATCAGCCAGACGGATCTGGCCAAGTTCAAGGTCGGCGAGAACGTCGCCACCGCCCCCGGCAAGGTGGTCTACCAGAACGACATCCTGCAGCTGATCCAGTTCGACCCGACCACCGAGCAGCAGCACGAGATCCCGCTGCTGATCTTCCCGCCCTGGATCAACAAGTTCTACATCCTGGACCTGCGGCCCGAGAACTCGATGATCCGCTGGCTGACCGGCCAGGGCTTCACGGTGTTCGTCGCCTCGTGGGTCAATCCCGACACCCGCCTGGCCGCCAAGACCTTCGAAGACTACATGCTCGAAGGCATCTACGACGCCAGCCAACAGGTCATGACCCAGTGCGGCGTCGATAGGGTCAACACCGTCGGCTACTGCATCGGCGGCACGCTGCTGTCATGCGCCCTGGCCCACATGGCCGCCAAGGGCGACAAGCGCATCAATTCGGCCACCTTCTTCGCCGCCCAGCAGGACTTCGCCGAGGCCGGAGACCTTCTGCTGTTCACCGACGAGGCCTGGCTGAAGGAAATCGAGGCGCGGATGGACCAGCAGGGCGGCTTCCTGCCCAGCCAGTCGATGGCCGACACCTTCAACGCCCTGCGCGGCAACGACCTGATCTGGTCGTTCTTCATCAACAACTACCTGATGGGCAAGGAACCGCGCCCGTTCGACCTGCTGTTCTGGAACGCCGACCAGACGCGGATGCCCAAATCGCTGCACCTGTTCTACCTGCGCAACTTCTACAAGGACAACAACCTGACCCATGGCCGCCTGACCTTGGGCGGAGAGGTACTGGACCTGTCGAAGGTCAAGACGCCCATCTACGTGCAGTCGTCGAAGGACGACCACATCGCGCCCTACCGCAGTGTCTATCGCGGCGCGCGCGCCTTCGGCGGCCCGGTGACCTTCACCATGGCCGGTTCGGGCCACATCGCCGGCGTGATCAACCATCCCGACGCCAAGAAGTACCAGCACTGGACCAACGAGCACCTGCCTGGCTCGGTCGACGGCTGGATCGCCGGCGCGGTCGAGCACCCCGGTTCGTGGTGGCCGCATTGGGCCGACTGGCTGAAGGCCAAGTCCGGCAAGCTGGTCCCGGCCCGCGATCCCTCCAAGGGTCCGCTGAAGGCCTTCGAGGACGCCCCGGGCAGCTTCGTGCGGGTGCGCTCGAACGCGGAAGCGGCTTAGAGAACCTCCCCCTCTGGGGGAGGAGATCGCGCAGCGATCGGTGGGGGGCGTGGCCGTAAACCGGCCCGCGCCTCGAAAGCTGAAAACTTCCCCCACCGGCCTGAGGCCGCCTCCCCCAGGAGGGGGAGGTTTTTTCAGACCATACCCACCGCATAGGCCTCGGCGAATACGCCTGTCTCGGACTTCTCGATCAGCGGCCGCACCCGGGCCATGTGCTCGGTGAAGCGCCGATCCTCGCGGAAGAGGTCAGCGTCCGCCTGGGTGTCGAACACCGAGATCAGCACCAGCCCCTGCTCTGATCGAAACAGCCGCACGCCGCGCAGGCCCTTCACCTGGCCGCGCAAGCGCAGGTGCTGGGCCAGTTGCAGCTCGAGGAAGGCCTCGAACTGACCGGTCTTCGGACGGATGACGCTGATATTGACCACCGGCTCGGGGCGCGCCGCCCTGGGCTCGACGGGGCTGGCGACAGCGGCGGCTGCGACGGCGGTCGTGGCGGCGGCGAAGGTCATGGGGAGGCGCTCCAGGAAGGCGTTGCCGGTTGCGGAGCTCCCCCTGTAAAACCTCAAGCAAACTTGAGGTCAAGCGCCATGTCCGACTGCCCCTCCGCCTTCCAGACGCTCAGCGTCGGCGAACTGGCCAAGCGCGCGGGCGTGGCGGTTTCGGCCCTGCACTTCTACGAGGCCAAGGGCCTGATCCGCAGCCTGCGCACCGAAGGCAACCAGCGACGCTATCCGCGCGGCATGCTGCGGCGGGTGGCGGTGATCAAGGTCGCCCAGCGCACCGGCATGCCGCTGAACGAGATCAAGCAGGCGCTGGCCGCCCTGCCCGACGATCGCGCGCCCAGCCAGCAGAACTGGCGTGACTTGTCGGCGGCCTGGCGCGACGACCTGGACGCGCGCATCCGCCGCCTGACCCAGCTGCGCGACCAGCTCGACGGCTGCATAGGCTGCGGCTGCCTGTCGCTGACCTCTTGCCCGTTGCGCAATCCGCGCGACACGCTCGCCGCCGAAGGGCCAGGCCCTCGCCTTCTGGATGAAATTTGACGCCAGCAAGACCAGCGTTCGCCCAAAACTCGCCCCGATCACGGCGGAGCTTGTCGCCATGCTCGACCTTTCTCGTCGCACCACGCTGGGCCTTCTGGCCGCCGCCCCCTGGCTGGGCGCGGCCGCGCGCGGCGACGGCCTTAAACTGGCCCAGGCGGCGCGCACCCAGATCGGCGTGACCCTGGACTACGACCCCAGCTATCGCGCGATCGGCTATCCGCGAGGCGACGTGCTGCGCTCGACCGGCGTCTGCGCCGACGTGCTGGTGCGGGCCGCCCGCGACGCCTGGAACGTCGATCTGCAGGAACGCATCCACGCCGACATGACCCGATCCTTCTCGGCCTATCCGGCCAAGCGGGCCTGGGGCCAAAAGAGCGCCGACGCCAACATCGACCATCGCCGGGTGCTGAACCTGGAGACCTATCTGGATCGCCAGGGCGCGAAGCTGCGCGCCAGCCAGGACGCCCGCTCGGGCGACGGCTTTGCCGATCCCCTGCCGGGCGACGTGCTGACTTGGCGGCTGTTCGGCAACGGCCGCCCGCACATCGGCGTGGTGGTGCAAGGTCCCGACAAGGTGCGCGTGGTGCACAATATCGGCGCCGGCGCCCGCGAAGAGGCGTTGTGGATCTTCAAGCTGCACAAGCCCGCCGGGCACTATCGCTGGCGGGCTTGACCCTGCCCTTCTCTCCTTGCGGGAGAAGGATCTGGCTTCAGAGCCCAGCCTTCTCGTCCAGGCCGAGCGCCAGGTTGAGGTTCTGCACCGCGGCGCCCGAGGCGCCCTTGCCCAGGTTGTCGAGCAGGGCCACCAGGCGGGCCTGGCCGCTGGTGTCGGAGCCGAAGACGAACAGCTTCAGGCGGTTGGTGCCGTTCAGCCCCTCGGGGTCGAGGGTCGTCAACGACTTGGCCTCGTCCAGCGAAGCCACCTCGACGAAGCTTTCGCCCTTGTAGTGGGCGGCGAGCGCGGCGTGGAGGTCGCCCAGCGAGCAGGAGCCTTCAAGCAGGCCAAGGTGCAGCGGCAGCTCGACCAGCATGCCTTGCGCGTAGCGGCCCACGGCGGGCGTGAAGATCGGGCGCGACAGCAGGCCGCCGTGCTTCTGGATCTCGGGCACGTGCTTGTGGGTCAGCGACAGGCCGTAGATGCGATAGGCGACCTTGGTGTAGGTCGGCGAGCTCTCGTCCTCGAACTCGGCGATCATCGCCTTGCCGCCGCCCGTGTAGCCCGAGACGCCGTTGAACGAGACCGGCAGGTCCGAAGACAGCAGGCCGGCCGAAACCAGCGGACGGGTCAGGGCGATGGCGCCGGTGGCGTAGCAGCCCGGGTTGGAGATCCGCTTCGAAGCCGCGATCTTCTTGCGCTGTTCCTTGTCCAGCTCGGGGAAGCCGTAGGTCCAGTCGGCGTTGGTGCGATGGGCGCTGGAGGCGTCGATCACCTTGACCAGCGGGTTCTCGATCAGGCCGACGGCTTCCTTGGCCGCGTCGTCGGGCAGGCACAGGATCACCGCATCGGCGGCGTTCAGCATCTCGGCGCGGGCGACCGGATCCTTGCGGCGCTCGGGATCGATCGAGATCAGCTGAAGATCGGTGCGGCCGATCAGGCGCTCGCGAATCTGCAGGCCGGTGGTGCCGACTTCGCCGTCGATGAAGACCTTGGGGGTGTTCGCCATGATGCCAACTCCTCGGCCTGGGCCGCTTCGCGTCGGGCCCAGTCTTGCAGCGCCATGTGACCGGCGCATGCATTCGGGCGCTGTCCGGCCCGATCGGAATTCACAAGAAAAAGGGCGCTTCGGATAACCGAAGCGCCCTCTTCCAAAACGCGTGCGACGACGCGCTTAGCGCTTCGAGAACTGGAAGCTGCGGCGGGCCTTGGCCTTGCCGTACTTCTTACGCTCGACGACGCGGCTGTCGCGGGTCAGGAAGCCGTGCGGCTTCAGGACCGGGCGCAGGGCCGGTTCGTAGTAGGTCAGGGCCTTGGACAGACCGTGACGGATGGCGCCGGCTTGACCCGACAGGCCCGAACCTTCGACGGTGACGTCGACGTCGAACTGGCCGAGACGCTCGGTCACTTGCAGCGGCTGGGCGATCATCATGCGCAGCACGGGGCGAGCGAAGTAGACTTCCTGGTCGCGGCCATTGACCGTGATCTTGCCGGTGCCCGGCTTGATCCAGACGCGCGCGATGGCGTTCTTACGCTTGCCGGTCGCGTACGAGCGGCCTTGGGCGTCGATCTTCGGCTCGGCCGGAGCGGCCGCTTGCGGGTTGCTGGACAGGCCGGCCAGCGCGTCAAAACCTTGAGCTTCGGACATGACTTAGGCGCTCCGGGTGTTCTTGACGTTGCGCGCGGCGAAGTCGATGACTTCCGGGCTTTGCGCTTGGTGCGGGTGCTCAGCGCCGGCATAGACCAGCAGGTGCGTCAGCTGCTTGCGAGCCAGCGGGCTCTCCTTCGGCAGCATGCGCTCGACGGCCTTGTTCAGGACGCGCTCGGGGAATTGACCGCCCAGCACCTTGCGCGGGGTGGTTTCCTTGATGCCGCCCGGGTGACCGGTGTGACGGTAGTAAACCTTGTCGTCCAGCTTCTTGCCGGTGAACTTCACCTTGTCGGCGTTGATCACGACGACGAAGTCGCCGCAGTCGACGTGCGGGGTGTAGTCGGGACGGTGCTTGCCGCGAAGACGCATGGCGATGAACGTCGCCAGACGACCGACAACGGCGTCCTTGGCGTCGACCACGATCCACTTCTTCTCGACCTCGGCGGGCTTCAGGGAAGCCGTGGTCTTTTGCATGGGATTGATCCGTAATTCTTGTGCGTCGGGAGCCGAGGAAGTGGTTCCGTCCGCGTGAGGGGCGGCTGATACCCAAGGGTTGGCCGCCTGTCAACATTGCGCATGCAGAAAGTTCGGAAAGCCTTGCAGCACAAGGGTTTGAGCGATACGGTATTCAAATACCACATCCATTCGCTTTCCACGCCCGAGCAAGAAAAAGGGCGAGCGTCCGAGGCCGCCCGCCCTTTCCCTGGATGAGGCTGTCCCTTCGCCTACTTGGCGGCGTCGAAGCCGAAGGCGTGGCGCATGACCTGGAAGATGTAGCTCTCCTCGACCACGCCGCGGACGAGGTAGGCGCCCGGACCGTCGGCATAGACCCCGACGTCCTCGCCGGCGTGGGCGGCGCTGGGCAGGTGAGCCACGGCCTGCTGGTGGTAGTCGACCTCGTCGAGGTCTTCCTTGGCCGGGTCGGCGCGCAGGTTGCTCCCTTCGACGCCGCCGGGACCGGTGGCGAAGCTCAGCACCGTATAGGCCTTGCCGTCGCCGGCCACGACCGGTTCGCCCTCGTTGCCCGCCAGGCCCAGGATCGGAGCGTTGCGCGCGGCATAGCCCGAGATCACCAGGCCGTGGCTGTGGTCGGCGGTGACGATGACCAGGGTGTCCTTCAGGTCGACCTTGTCGAGCACGGCCTGGACAGCGTCGGAGAAGGCCGCGGTCTCGGTCAGGGTGCGCCTGGCGTTGTTGAGGTGGCTGCCCATATCGATCTTGCCGCCCTCGACCAGCAGGAAGTAGCCCTTGGGGTTCTTCGACAGGATGTCGACGGCCTTGGTGGCCATGTCGGACAGCGAGGGCACGCCCTGCCCGCTCTGGGCGCGCTCGACCTCGTAGGGCAGGTGCTCGCCGGCGAAGAGACCGAGCACCGGGCCCGTCTTGGCCGGATCGATGGCCTTCAGCTGATCGGCGGTCGAGACATAGGCCGCGCCCTTGGCCCTGGTCCATTCGGCGGTCAGGTCGCGGCCGTCGGCGCGCTTGCCGCCCTTGGCCTCGGGCAGGAACCGCGAGCGGCCGCCGCCCAGCGCGACATCGAGGCGCACGCCCGCCGGGGCCTCGACCAGCTGGCGGGCGATGTCCTTGCAGCCGCCGCTCAGGGCCTCGGCCGGCATGTCGCCGTCGCCTTCCCAGTCGCGATAGGCGGTGTGGGCGAAGGTCCCGGCGGGGGTGGCGTGGGTGATGCGGGTGTTGGTCACCGCGCCGGCCGACAGGCCGTGGGCCTTGGCGATCTCGGCGATGGTGGTCACGCTGGTGGCGGCTTCGCTGGCGCAGCTCTCGGGCTTGGCCTCACCGGTCAGGCCGATGACCTTGTTGCGGGTCTTCACGCCGGTGGTGATGGCGGTGATGCCGGCGGCGCTGTCGGTGACCTGGGTGTCGTGGCTATAGGTCTTGGAGAGCGCGGTGAAGGGCAGCTTCTCGAACGACAGGGCGTTGGACTCGCCGTCCACGCCCTTCTGCTGGCCCTGCCAGATGCGCCCGGCCACGGCGGTGGAGATGCCCATGCCATCGCCGAGGAACAGGATGACGTTCTTGGCGCGGCCGGTGTTGGGGGTCACCGCCATGGCCCTGGCCAGCGCGGCCTGGCCGGACTTGTAGTACGGGTCGGCGGCCTGGGCCGGCGAAGCGTCGGCGGCGTGGGCGAAGGCGGGCAGCAGGGCCAGGGCGCAGACGCCGGCCAGGAACGAGGAAGCGCGGATCACGGGGCAGTCTCCAGCAGGGACGTCGCGCGTGCTCTGCTGGAGTTTCGTGACAGTTCTTCGAGCGCCATGGAAATGGGCTGAAGCGAAGCGCCGACCTTCTCCCTTAGAACCCCGCTTTCGCGGGGATATTTCGGAGATTGGTTACGGCCGGCGGACACGCCAGGCAAAGGCGGTCGCCACGCCCAGCAGCACGGCCGCGCCGGCCTGGTGCAGGACGCCCAGGCTCAGCGGCACGGCGGCCATCAGGGTCCAGACGCCCAGACCGGCCTGCACCGTCACGACCCCGAGCAGGACGTAGGCGGCGATCTTGGCTTCATGCGGCAGACGACGGGCCCGCGCCGCGCCGGCCGCGATGGCGATCGCGGCGGCGAAGACGGCATAGGCCATCAGACGGTGGTGCAGTTGCACCGCGCCCTGGCTGTGGGCCAGCGTGCCCCACAGGCCGTGACCGGCGTACTGGTCGGGCAGCAGCGCGCCGTTCATCAACGGCCAGTCGTTGTAGACGAGGCCGGCGTCGTTGCCGGCCACCAGCGCGCCCAGCAGGCTCTGGAAGAACACCGCGCCCAGAAAAGCCAGGGCCCAGCCACGCCAGTCGCTGCGCTCCTCGACGCGCGGCGCGCCGTTCCAGGCGTCCAGCGCGGTCCAGATCAGCAGCACGAAGAGCGCCAGCGCCAGGCCCAGGTGGACCATCAGCCGCTCGGGCGCGACCGAAACCCGTTCCGACAGGCCCGAAGAGACCATCCACCAGCCGACCAGCCCCTGCAGGCCGCCCAGGGCCAGCATGGCCCCGCAGCGCCAGATCAGGCGGCGCGGCAGCATGCGGCGAACGAGGAAGAAGGCGAACGGAACGGCGAAGGCGACGCCCACAACGCGGCCCAGCAACCGGTGCGCCCACTCCCACCAGAAGATGCCCTTGTAGGCCTCCAGGGTCATGTCGGGATTCACCAGGTGGTACTGGGGGATCTGCTTGTAGAGCTCGAAATTGGCCCGCCAGGCCTCCTCCGACATCGGCGGCAGGGCGCCCATGATCGGCTTCCACTGGGTGATCGACAGTCCCGAGTCGGTCAGGCGCGTCGCGCCGCCGACGACGACCATGGCGAAGACCAGCACCGCCACGACGAACAGCCAGATGGCGACGGGGGCGGAACGGTCGGAACGCAGGAAGGAAGTCATGAAGCCGAAAAAACGCCTGTTCTGGGCCTAAATGGGGCGGCTAGACCCCTACCCCCGCCACAGCTCCGCTGTCCATGCCTGCGGTCGCCTTAAGGGAACCATGACGCGCACGACTGGCCGTGGCATGGTGAGCCCGCTGCGGGGGCGCAGCGCGTTCCAGGGGGATGTGCAATGAGCGGCGTGGGCGTGTTCAGCGCCGTGGTGATCGGCATCCTGGCCGGCTGGATCGCGGATCTGGCCCTGGCCCGTCGCCACAGCCTGTTCATCAAGCTGCTGATCGGCGTGATCGGCTCGTTCATCGGCGCGTTCATCGCCCAGCGCCTGCACCTGGCCATCCCCGGCTTTCTCGGCAGCCTGGTCGTCTCGGCCGTCGGCGCCACCCTGTTCCTGGCCGTGCTCGGCCTCTTCCGGAGATCCGCGTGAGCGCTCCCCTCATTCCGGCGCGCCTGCGCAAGCTGATCGGTTCGCTCGGCGTCGTCGCGATCCTGCTCGGCTGGATCTGGGCCTTCACCAGCCTCTACGACCACCTGCCGCTGAACCGCGCCGTGCACCTGATCTATTTCGTGGCGCTGGGCATGGGCTGGGTGCTGCCGGTCATCCCGCTGATCACCTGGATGGGCAAGGCGGACAAGCCGCTGGACGTCGGCCAGCGATAATCCGGAAACGAAAAAGGCCGCCCCGAAGGGCGGCCTTTGCGTTTCTTCCGCGGTGTTCTCTCCGAAGAGAGAATGGTCGGAGCGACAGGATTCGAACCTGCGACCCCTTGACCCCCAGTCAAGTGCGCTACCAGGCTGCGCCACGCTCCGACGCGGAAGGAGCGCCCTTATAGGCGCCGCTCTTCGCCTCGGCAATCGGAAATCTAGTGGTTTTCCACAGTCCTCAGGAACGCGTCAAAAGCCCGTCCAGACGGGCCTTGATGCTGGTCAGGTCGTCCAGCGCCTCGGTCAGGCGCCGACGTTGCTCGGGACTGGGCGGCGAAACGGCCGCCGAATCGCCGAACGACTCATCGAGTGGAGATTCGAGGAAGGCCGCGCCGTTCTGGCCCAGGCCCGCGGCGATCACATGGGCCACGCCCTGCTCGCGGTGCAGCTTCTGGACGCCCTTGATGGTGTAGCCCTCGGCGTGCAGCAGCGCGCGCACGCCGTTCAGCACGGCGATGTCCTGCGGGCGGTAGAAGCGCCGCCCGCCAGCCCGCTTCATCGGGCGAATGAAAGAGAACTTGGTCTCCCAGAAACGCAGGACGTGCTGGGGGACGCCGAGCTCCTCGGCGGCCTCTGAAATCGTGCGGAAGGCGTTCGGCCCCTTCGCCACCGCACGGACTCCTTAGTCGTCCAAAGCGCTGTCGATGCGCGCCTTCATGACCTGCGAGGCCCTGAAGCCGATAACGCGCCGCGGCTCGATCTCGGCCGGCTCGCCGGTCTTGGGATTGCGCCCCATCCGGGCCCGCTTCTCGCGGACCTGGAAGACGCCGAATCCGGAAAGCTTGACCGTCTCACCCTTCTCGAGCGCCTCGGCCACGAGATCCAGGGTGCGCTCGACGAGACCGGCGCAGTCCTGACGAGTCAGGCCTACTTCCTCGTGGACAGCCTCGCAGAGGTCAGCCCGGGTCAGAGTCGAACCCTTCATAACGCCCCCTATACGCTTCAATGCGCGAACTCAGCACAGCCCGCGCCAATCGGTCCGCCTCGCGAAAAGGGGCGCACGAAAGCCCCGATCCCACGCGACAAGACCTCGTCAACTTGAGACTGCATGCCGCGAATACCGCATGAAGTCAAAGGGTCAAGCCGGTTACTTCATATGCTGAAGCAGGCCGTGCGCCAACCCAAGGTCAAGCTTCGTCCGTGACCATCAAAGGCGCAGGACGCAGGCGCCCCAGGTCAGGCCGCCGCCCATCGCTTCCAGCAGAAGCAGGTCGCCAGGCTTGATCCGGCCGTCCGCGACCCCGTGGGCGAAAGCCAA
This sequence comes from Caulobacter radicis, assembly GCF_003094615.1. GTDB lineage: Bacteria > Pseudomonadota > Alphaproteobacteria > Caulobacterales > Caulobacteraceae > Caulobacter > Caulobacter radicis. The sequence continues at coordinate 79,957 of NZ_QDKO01000015.1, forward strand.
GGGAATCGAGGCGGCCGAGGTGTTGGCGTGCAGCGCCACCGTCGAGATCACCTTTTCCTCGTCGATGCCGCAGCGATTGGCCACGCCCTGCAGGATTCGCTGGTTGGCCTGGTGCGGAATGAACCAGTCCACCTCGGGCACCGTCACCCCCGCCTTCTCGGCGGCGGCGTGGATGGCCTCTGAGATGTTGATCACCGCATGCTTGAAGACCTGGTTGCCCAGCATCCGCAGCTTGCCCACCGTGCCCGTGGTCGACGGACCGCCGTCGACATAGAGCAGGTCCTGCTTGGTCCCGTCGGCGCGCAGGGCGAAGCCCAGCATGCCGCGATCGGCCGTGGTCCCCTCGCCTTCCTGCGGCTCCAGCACCACCGCGCCGGCGCCGTCGCCGAACAGCACGCAGGTGCCGCGGTCGGTCCAGTCCATCAGGCGGGTCATGGCCTCGGCGCCGATCACCAGGGCGCACTTGGCGTTGCCGCGGGCGATGAAGCCGTCGGCCACCGACAGGGCGTAGACGAAGCCCGAGCAAACGGCCTGGACGTCGAAGGCGATGCCGACGCCCGCGCCCAGCTTGCGCTGGACGATGGCGGCGGTGGCCGGGAAGGTCAGGTCGGGCGTGGTGGTCGCCACGATGATCAGGTCGACGTCGGCGGCGGTCTTGCCGGCGCGCTCCAGCGCCTGCTTGGCGGCTTCCACGGCCAGGTCCGACACGGCCTGATCGTCGGCGGCCTTGTGGCGCTGACGGATGCCCGTGCGCTCGACGATCCACTCGTCGGACGTGTCGACGATCTTTGACAGCTCTTCGTTGGTGACGATCTGCGGCGGCAGGTAGGCCCCGACGCCGGTCACCACGCTGCGAACTACGCTCACTCGGCGGCTCCCTGGGTTTCGGCGCCGTCGGCGCCGTCGTCCTTGGCCGCTTGGTCTTTTTCCGCGGTCAGACGCTTCAGATTACGATCGATCTCGGCGGTGAAGTCGCTGCGCGCGAGGTCCACCGCCACTCGGACGGCCGAGGCGAAGCCATTGGCGTCGGCGCCGCCGTGGCTCTTCACCACGATGCCGTTGAGGCCAAGCAGCGGCCCGCCGTTGACCCGGCCGGGGTCCAGACGCCGCTTCATCTTCTTCAGCGAGCCCGAGGCGATCAGCGCGCCCAGCATGGCCAGCGGGCCGGCCGTCAGGGTCTGCTTGATCTCATTGCCAAAGAACCGCGCCAGGCCCTCGGCTGTCTTCAGGGCGACATTGCCGGTGAAGCCGTCGGTGACGACCACGTCCACCGTGCCGTAGGCGATGTCGGTGCCCTCGACGAAGCCGCGATAGTCGAAGTCGAAGTGCGGGCTGTCCTGCAGGATGCGATGCGCCTCGCGCACCTCCTCATGGCCCTTCTGCTCCTCGGAGCCGACATTGAGCAGGCCAACGGTCGGACGTTCCGAGCCATGCACGGCGTGATGGAAGGCCGCGCCCATAATGGCGAACTCGACCAGCTGCTCGGCGTCGCTCTCGACATTGGCGCCGACGTCCAGCACCGCCGAGATGCCCTTCATCGTCGGCCAGGAGGCGACGATGGCCGGGCGCTCCAGATCCGCGCTCATGCGCAGGATCAGCTTGGAGATCGCCATCAGGGCGCCGGTGTTGCCGGCCGAGACGCAGGCGGCCGCCTCGCCCGAACGGATCGCCTCGACGGCGTTCCAAAGGCTGGAGCCCTTGCCCCGGCGCATGGCCTGGGCGGGCTTTTCGTCCATGGCGATGGACTTGTCGGTATGGACGACGGTGCAGACCGCCCGCGCGGCGGGCGCGCGCGCCAGTTCGGCGTTCAGCGCGACCTCGTCGCCGTGCACCAGGAAGCGCACGTCGGGCAGGGTCTTGGCCGCGATCTCCAGCGCCGGAACGACCACGGACGGACCGTGATCCCCGCCCATGGCGTCGATCGAGATGACTACAGGCTTGGGCACGAGGCGCTATCGACTCCTTAGACGGTCGCGACGCGGCCGATGATTCCCCGGCGTGATATCACGCCGGAAGGCGTAAGGGCCAACTCAGCCCTCGTCGCCCTTCGTTTTAAGCCCCTTCAACGCCGCGAAGGGAGAAAGCTCAACCGGTTCGGGCGGTTGCACGAACACCGCGCCCGGCTTGCGCGGGAACGGGTCCAGCTCCAGCGCCAGATGTTCGATGACATAGCCCGAGACGTCGATCGCCTCGCCTTCCAGCACGTCGGGCGGATCGTCGCCGTCGGGTTCGAGGCCCAGCTCGCCGCCCTCGTCCTGTGGGGCGTGCTCGCTGTTGGCCGGCAGCACGCGCAGGCTGAAGCGAGCGTCGATGGGGGTCTCGAAGTCCTCGCTGGTGACGCCGCAGGTCTGTACGACGCGGGCGCGCAGCACGCCCGACACCTCGGCGCCGTCCATCCACGAGCGCAGATAGACCTGGGCCTCCAGCAGGTCGAGCGACACCAGGCCCAGCTGCTTGGCGATGGCCTTGCGCACGGTTTCGTCGGGCGCGAGCTTCAGGTCCACCCCGCCGCGGTCGACGCGGGCCAGGGTGACGGTGCTCGGCCAGGGATCAATCAGACGTTCGGCCATTGCACTTCTCCGTTCAGCAGGGCGTCCAGCGACTGCTCCGCCAGAGCTTCGCGCGCCGACCGCACATAGGCGCTAACGGCCGCGACGTCACCCTCGCCGCGCTCCTCGAACACGGTGCGGGCCAGGGCGGCGTCCAGTTCGGCGCAGTCCGGCAACGTCGCGAAGGCCTCGTCATAGGTCTTCAGCCGGCCGTAGAAGGCGCCGGCCAGCTTCTTCATCTTCTTGCCGACGGCGGTGTCGGACACGCCGATTTCACGGAAGGCGTCGTCGAGACCGCGGACGTAGGAGTCGAAAGCCGCCTGCGAGGTCTCGGCCGCAGCCTCGCCCTGCCCTTTCAGCCGCTCGATCACCAGCACAACGTGCAGGGTGAAGAGCTCGAACCGGCCCTCCATCGAGTCGCGAACGCCCAGCTGCGCGTAGAATCGTGACGATCGGGCCTGGGCCGTCGCCGATGCATAGAGTTTTTCCCCCGCCAGCGTCGCGGGCCTGGGCTTGATTAGCCAATCCAGAAACATTCCACGCCTCTATTTCGCCGCGAGCCGCCACTAGATGGCCTGAGCATCCACGCGGGCCATTGAACTAAGCCCGCGCGGGCGATAGGTCAAAGTCCAGCCTTCTTCCGGTTCCGGAGCCTCAATGTCTCGCCCCGCCGTTTTCGCCGCCGCCGCCATCGGCCTCGCCGCCGTCGTCGGAGGCTGCACGCCGCTGACGAGCTATTCCGGCTTCCAGGCCATCGAGGCCAAGCCGGCCGACATGAAGATTGGCGAGGACAGCAAGTCCACCGTCCGCGAGAAGCTGGGCACGCCGTCGGCGGTCTCCACCTTCGACAGCGACGCCTGGTACTACATCTCGCAGACCACCGACCGCGTGGCCTTCTACAAGCCGCGCGTGATCAAGCGCGACGTCGTGGCCATCAAGTTCAACACGGCCGACGAGAAGGTCGCCTCGGTCGACACCTTCACCCTGAAGGACGGCAAGGTCATCGCCTACAACGGCCGCGAGACCCCGACCCGCGGTCGCGAGATGACCGTGCTCGAGCAGCTGCTCGGCACCGTCGGTCGCGGCGGCATGCTGCCTCAGGACGACGAGGGCGTTCCCGGCACCCGCCCCGGCGACCGTCGCTAGACTGACGATCAAGTCGGTTAACCGACACTTCAACCTTACCAAAGCTTGACTATAAGCGCGTGATTTCGTGCGACTTTTTGTCGCCGTATCAACGTTTCCTCAAGCACGCCCGTCACAACCTTCCCGTCTGATCGACGCGGGGCCCCAACCCTGGCGTCGGTTGCTCTGGGGGAGATGGTCGTGAGCGCGCTCGATCTGCGGGCGTTGACGATGCTCATCGTCGACGACAACGCCAACATGCGCGGCATCCTGGCCGCGATCCTGAAGTCCGCTGGGGTGCGGCGCATTCTCGAGGCCGGCGACGGCGTCGAGGGGCTGAAGCTGTTTTCCGAACGCGAGGTCGACATCGTGTTCACCGACCTGATGATGCAGCCGGTGGACGGGTTGTCATTCGTGCACTGGATCCGCAATTCGCAGGCCAGCCCCAACCCGTACGCGCCGATCATCATGATGACCGGCCACGCCACCCGCCGCAGCCTCGACGAGGCGCGGATGGCCGGGGTGACCGAGTTCCTGGCCAAGCCGCTGACGGCGCGCGGGGTCATGCATCGCATCAACGAGGTCATCAACAACCCCCGCGATTTCGTCCGCACGGAGGCCTATTTCGGCCCCTGCCGCCGACGCCGCATCGACCACGACTTCGCCGGCGACGAGCGACGCGGCGCCCAGCCCGCTCCGAACGCCCCGGGCGGCGGGGCCGACCCTGTCTACGACTTCGATCCCGAAGAGGTCTACTGAAGCTCCCCAGACGAAAAACACCCCGGAGCGGCGGCTCCGGGGTGTTCTCGTTCAGGCCGGTATCGAGATCAGCCGTGGGCCAGCACCGCCAGCAGCAGCAGGGCCACGATGTTGGTGATCTTGATCATCGGGTTCACGGCGGGACCCGAGGTGTCCTTGTAGGGATCGCCGACGGTGTCGCCGGTGACGGCGGCCTTGTGGGTTTCGCCGCCCTTCTTGTGCAGGACGCCGTCCTTGTCGGTGAAGCCTTCCTCGATCACCTTCTTGGCGTTGTCCCAGGCGCCGCCGCCGCTGGTCATCGAGATGGCGACGAACAGGCCGGTGACGATCACCCCCATCAGCATGGCGCCGAGACAGGCAAAGGCGTCGACCTTGCCGGCGATGGCGTTGATGACGAAGAACAGCACCACCGGCGAGACCACCGGCAGAAGGCTTGGCACGATCATCTCGCGGATGGCGGCCTTGGTCAGGATGTCGACGGCCTTGCCGTACTCGGGCTTGGTCTCGTAGGTCATGATGCCCGGGTTTTCGCGGAACTGGCGACGGACCTCGGCCACCACCGACTCGGCCGCGCGCCCCACGGCGGTCATCGACAGACCCCCGAACAGGAACGGCAGCAGGCCGCCGAACAGCAGGCCGACCACGACATAGGGATTGGACAGGTCGAAGCTGACCGCCCCCATGCCGTCGAAGAAGCTGCCGGGGGCGGCGTTCTCGGAGAAGAACTTCAGGTCCTCGGTATAGGCCGCGAACAGCACCAGCGCCCCCAGGCCCGCCGAACCGATGGCGTAGCCCTTGGTGACGGCCTTGGTGGTGTTGCCGACCGCGTCCAGGGCGTCGGTGGTGACGCGGACTTCCGGAGGAAGGCCGGCCATCTCGGCGATGCCGCCAGCGTTGTCGGTGACCGGACCGAAGGCGTCCAGAGCGACGATGAAGCCGGCCAGGGACAGCATGGTGGTGGTGGCGATGGCGATGCCGAAGAGGCCCGCCAGGTTATAGGTCACGACGATGCCGACAATGATGGTCAGGGCCGGCAGGGCCGTGGACTCCAGCGACATGGCCAGGCCCTGGATGACGTTGGTGCCGTGACCGGACACCGAGGCCTGGGCCACCGACTTCACCGGCCGGAAGCCCGTGCCGGTGTAGTATTCGGTGATCACCACGATCAGCGCCGTCACCGCCAGGCCCACGAGACCGCAGTAGAACAGGTTGTCGGCGGTGAAGAGACGGCCGTCCAGGTCGATGGCGTCCGGGACGAGCTGGTGGATCACCCACCACACCGCCGGGATCGACAGCAGACCGGTGACGATCAGGCCCTGATAGAGGGCCCCCATGATGTTGTTCTTCTTGCCCAGGCGGACGAAGAAGGCGCCGACGATCGAGGTGACGATGCACACCGCGCAGATGGCCAGCGGCAGGATCATCATCGAGCCGACGACGTCGGTGCCGGTGAAGAAGATCGCCGCCAGCACCATGGTTGCGACCGTGGTCACCGCATAGGTCTCGAACAGGTCGGCGGCCATGCCTGCGCAGTCGCCGACGTTGTCGCCCACGTTGTCGGCGATGGTCGCGGCGTTGCGGGGGTCGTCCTCGGGAATGCCGGCCTCGACCTTGCCGACGAGGTCGCCGCCCACGTCGGCGCCCTTGGTGAAGATGCCGCCGCCCAGGCGGGCGAAGATCGAGATCAAGCTGGCGCCGAAGCCCAGCGCCACCAGCGAGTCGATCACGACCCGATCGGCGCCCTCATGCCCGACCGACAGCAGCAGGGTGTAGTATCCGGCCACGCCCAGCAGCGCGAAGCCCGCCACCAGCATGCCGGTGACCGCGCCCGAGGTGAAGGCCATCGACAGGCCCTTGGCCAGGCTCTCGGACGAGGCCTGGGCGGTGCGCACGTTGGCCCGCACCGAGATCAGCATGCCGGCGAACCCCGCCAGGCCCGAGAGGATCGCGCCCAGCGCGAAGCCGACGGGCTGCTCCCAGCCCTTGAAGAAGAACGCGAGCAAAGCCACGACCACGACGCCGACGATGGCGATGGTCGTGTACTGACGGTTCAGATAGGCCTGGGCGCCTTCCTGAATGGCCGCGGCGATTTCCTGCATCTTCGCATCGCCCGGCGAGGCCTTCAAAAGCCTGGCGGTCTGAACCGCGCCATACAGCACCGCCAGAAGCCCGGCGCCGATGGCTACGTAAAGCCAAGAACTCATGGGTGTTGTGCCCCTTCGTGTTTCAATCACGAGGGGTCGCGGTTCCCGGCATGGAGGATCGACAAGCGCCCCAGGCCAGGAGCGGCGGGCGGGCCTTAGGGCCTCATTCCCCCTCGAAGCTCCCTGATCTGGCCCCGACATCGGCGCCAGGGGGAAACACTGACATCCACAAGCCTAGCGCGCAACCGCTTGCGAGAACGGCGTTCGCGAAGCTTCAGGGGATGATCGGAGCCGAATCGGCGGGCGGCGACGCCGGCTTGGCCGCGGCCTTCGGCGCCGCCTTGGGGAACGGCACGAAGTTGCGCGGCGTCTGCTTGCCGATGGTCACGGCGGCGACCTTGCCCTTGCCGACCAGGGCGACGGCCTCGCGCATGACGATGGCCTTCACCTTGCCATCGTCGAGCAGGACGTAGCTGCCGGGCTTGTTGAGCGGCTGCTTGTGCGCCGCGCGCACCAGCGCGTCGCGCAGCAGCGGCTCCTTGCCGGCGAAGGCGGTGACGTCGCCCGCCGGCGGCAAGGTCAGCGACAACTCGACGAAGATGTAGTTGATCAGGCGCCCCTCGGCGACGATCGGCAGGGCCATGGAGCCCAGCTTGATCACCGGATCTTCCTTCTCCTTCTCGCCCTCCCCGCCTTCCTTCTTCTTCTCCTTGCCGGAGGCGAAGGCGGGCGCGGCGCACAGCGCGAGCGGCGCGGCAAGCGCCAGCAGGGCGCGACGGGACAGAGCGGTCGAGGTCATGCCCGCCTGTTAACCGAGAAGGCTTGAGGTTTCGCTACCGAGGCGACGTCAGCCGTGCAGCCAGCCTAGCCGCTGGGGCGTGATGTCCTTGCCCTTGAACAGGGCGCAGACCCCCTCGCCCTCGACGAACTCGCCGATGTCGCGCACCGGCAGGCCGGCGGCGAAGGCGGCGGCCTGGAAGGCGGCGACGTCGGCGGCGGGAACGGCGCAGACGACCTCGTAGTCGTCGCCGCCCGAAGCCAGGGACATGCGGGCCTCGCCGCGCTCGGGCTGGGCTTCCAGCCACTTGCGGGCGCCGGTCGACAGCGGCAGGCGGTCGAGGTCGACCTTGACCTGCAGGCCGCTGGCCTTGGCGATGTGGCCCGCGTCGGCCAACAGGCCGTCGGAGACGTCGGCGGCGGCGTGGGCGAACTGGCGCAAGGCCTCGCGCAGCGCCAGGCGCGGCGCGGGCGTGCGATAGCGGCGCACGAGGCCGCCGTCGGGATCCTCGACCTCGCCCCAGTGGGCCAGCAGGCCAAGCCAGCCGTCGCCGATGCTGCCGGAAACCATCAGGCGGTCGCCGGCCTTGGCGCCGCGCCGCAGGACGGCCGCCCCTTGCGGCACCCAGCCCAGCAGGGTCGCCGAGACGACCATGGCGCCGGAGGTGGTGACGGTGTCGCCGCCCAGAAGATTGACGCCGTAGGCCTGGCCGTCCTCGGCCAGGCCGCGGGCGAAGGTTTCGCGGTCCTCGACCGTCGTGCCTGAAGGCCAGCCGACAGCCAGGAAATAGCCGTAGGGCTCGGCGCCCTTGGCGGCGAGATCGGACAGATTGGTGCGCAGCAGGCGCCGGGCGACGATGTCGAGATCCTCGCCGGCCAGGAAGTGCACGCCCGCGACCATGGCGTCCTTGGTGATCACCAGGTCGTAGCCGGGGCGCGAGGGCAGCACCGCCGCGTCGTCCAGCAGGTCGAGCGCGACGGGGTCGCCGTTGGTCAGAGGACGCAGGTGGGTCGCGATCAGCTCGAACTCGTCCGGGCCCGACGGCGCGGCCGCCGGAGGGACGTCGTCGAACCACGACTCGTCGTCCTCCGCCGCCGGCGCCACGGCCGGGGCGGGATCGTCGAACCAGTCGTCGTCAGACTCGGGCGTCACGCGCGATGGCGTCCAGGGCGCCGTTGATGAAGCCGGCTTCCGGCCCCTCGAAGAACGACTTGGCGATCTCGACGTACTCGTCGATCACCACCTCGGTCGGAACGTCCGGGCGGTTCATCAGCTCGTAGGCGCCGGCGCGCAGCACGGCGCGGGCGGTAGCGTCCAGGCGCTCGAGCTTCCAGCCCGAGGCCAGGCGGCGCACGATGGCCGGGTCGATGATCGCCTGCTTGGAGACGACGCCCTTCACCAGGTCGGCGAAGAAGGACTCGTCGGCCTGGGCCAGCTGGGCGCCCTCGGTGTCCTCGACGGCGCGGTCGAAGCGGTGCTCGGAGAACTCGCGGACCACGGCGTCGACGCCGGCGCCGGAGACTTCCATCTGGTAGAGGGCCTGCACGGCCGCCAGACGCGAAACGGAACGGGGCTGGATGCGCTTGCTCATCGCGCTTGTCCCGACAGCTGACGCTTCAAACCCACGATCTCCAGGCATTCCCGAGCGGCTTGGCCCCCGCGGTCGCCCTGCGAGAGGCGTGCGCGATTCCAGGCCTGATCCTCGTCATCAACCGTCAACACGCCGTAACCAATGGCCAACCTTTTTCCGACGGCCAGGTCCTGCAGGCCGCGAGCGGTCTCGTTGGACACGATCTCGAAGTGGTAGGTCTCGCCGCGCACGACGGCGCCCAGCGCGATGTAGCCGTCGTAACGCACGCCCGACGGGCCCTTGCCGGCCTCTTCGGCGATGGCGATGGCGGCCGGGATCTGCAGGGCGTCGGAAACGGTGACGACCTCGTACTCCGCCCCCTGGGCCTCGATCGCCTGCACGGCGCCGGCCAGCAGCGCGTCCGACAGGCCCGAATAACGGCGCCCCTCGACGATCAGCAGACGAATCCTGTCTTCCACCATATGCCTCTGAACTCCTGGGCGGACGGGAGGCCTCACAGGGCCGTCACACGCCGACCCGAAAAATCGAATCGTAGGATGCGCCTATAGCTCGTCTTCGGCGACGTCGCTCAAGCCTTCTTCGCCCAAAAACTTCGCGAAATCACTGGTCTCCCGGAAATCGCGATAAACCGAGGCGTAGCGGACGTAGGCCACGTCATCGAGCGACTTCAGGGCCTTCATCACCATTTCGCCAACGACCGACGACTGGAGCTCGGTCTCGCCCTGGCTTTCCAGCTGGCGGACGATGCCGTTGACCATCCGCTCGACCCGCTCGCCCTCGATCGGACGCTTGCGGGTGGCCAGCGAGATCGAGCGCATCAGCTTGTCGCGGTCGAACGGCGAGCGACGACCCGACCGCTTGACGATGATCAGCTCGCGAAGCTGGACGCGTTCGAAGGTCGTGAAGCGGCCGCCGCACTCCGGACAGAGGCGGCGACGGCGGATGGCCGCGCCGTCTTCCGACGGGCGGCTGTCCTTCACCTGGCTTTCGGCGTGGCCGCAGAATGGGCAGCGCATGATCTTGGGCCCTCCCCTGCGGCCTTAGGCCATTAGTTGTAGATCGGGAACCGGGCCGTCAAGGCCAGGACTTCCTCGCGCACCTTGGCCTCGACCGCGGCGTTGCCTTCCGGACCGTTGGCGGCCAGGCCGTTGACGACCTCGCCGATCAGCTCGCCCACGCGGGTGAACTCGGCTTCCTTGAAGCCGCGGGTGGTGCCGGCCGGCGTGCCCAGGCGGATGCCCGAGGTGATCGTGAACGGCGCGGTGTCGAACGGCACGCCGTTCTTGTTGCAGGTCATGTGGGCGCGCTCGAGGCTGTGCTCGGCGTCGCGGCCGGTCACGCCCTTGGGACGCAGGTCGACCAGCATCAGGTGGCTGTCGGTGCCGCCCGAGACGATGTTGACACCCGACTTGCCCAGCGCGTCGGCCAGGGCCTTGGCGTTGGCGATGATCTGGGCGGCGTATTCCTTGAACGAGGGCTGCAGCGCCTCGCCGAAGGCCACGGCCTTGGCGGCGATGACGTGCTCCAGCGGGCCACCTTGCAGGCCGGGGAACACGGCCGAATTGACCTTCTTGATGATGGCTTCGTCGTTGGTCAGCACCATGCCGCCGCGCGGGCCGCGCAGGGTCTTGTGGGTGGTGGTGGTGACGACGTGGGCGTGCGGGACGGGATTGGGGAACACGCCGCCGGCCACCAGGCCCGCGAAGTGGGCCATGTCGACCATCAGGTAGGCGCCGACGCTGTCGGCGATCTCGCGGAAGCGGGCGAAGTCGATCTCGCGGCTATAAGCCGAACCGCCGGCGATGATCAGCTTGGGCTTCTCGCGCTGGGCCACTTCGGCGACGTTGTCGTAGTCGATCAGCTGGTCCTGCTGGCGCACGGTGTAGGACACCGGCTTGAACCACTTGCCCGACTGGTTGGCGGGCGAGCCATGGGTCAGGTGGCCGCCGGCGGCCAGGTCCATGCCCATGAAGGTGTCGCCCGGCTGGAGCAGCGACATGAACACCGACTGGTTGGCCTGCGAGCCCGAGTGCGGCTGGACGTTGGCGAAGGCCGCGCCGAACAGCTGCTTGGCGCGCTCGATGGCGATGGTCTCGATCTCGTCGACCCATTCGCAGCCGCCGTAGTAGCGCTTGCCCGGATAGCCTTCGGCGTACTTGTTGGTCAGGATCGAGCCCTGGGCTTCGAGCACCGCCTTCGAGACGATGTTTTCCGAGGCGATCAGCTCGATCTGGTTCTGCTGACGACCCAGCTCCCGACCAATGCGATCGAAGATGTCGCGGTCGGCGGTCGCGAGATCGGCGCCGAAGAACTTGGTCAGGTCGGTGGTGGTCGTCATCGGCAGCTCCTTGGGGCGGGCGGCTGGGCTTTGGGCGGCGCGCTCCCGCAAGCGGGAGTCGACGGCGCTCTCTTTAGCGTCCTTCGCGCCGCGATCAATGACGGAACCGCGACGATAACCATGCGTTGGTGACGAACCTCGGCGGGGTGTTGCCGCCGCGCCGAGCGTTTTTGAGTGCAAACGAACAGAACGGGCGGGATGCGTATGGCGGCTTCACACGACGAAACGGGGTCGGATTTCTCGGACGACACCGAACTGCTGGCCTTGAGCGCGAGCATCGTCGCGGCCTATGTCGGCCAGAACAAGATTTCCCAGACGGCCGTCCCCGACCTGATCCGCACCGTGCACGGCACCCTGCTGGGCCTGCATGGCGAACCGGCCGCCGCCAAGCCGGCCGAGAAGCAGAAGCCCGCCGTGCCCGTCTCGCGCTCGGTGCAGCACGACTACATCGTCTGCCTCGAGGACGGCAAGAAGTTGAAGATGCTCAAGCGCTACCTGCGCTCGCACTACGACATGAGCCCCGAGGACTATCGCCGCAAGTGGGGCCTGCCGTCGGACTATCCGATGGTCGCGCCGGCCTACGCGGCGCGCCGCTCGGACTTCGCCAAGCAGATCGGCCTGGGCAAGGGCGTGCGCCGGAGGGCCTAAAGCCTTCCTTCTTCATTCCTTCTTGCCCCAGTGGTCGCCATCCCGGCCGAAGCGCAGCGTAGAGCCGGGACCCAGGGGGCCACCGACCTCTGAAGAGGCCGTTGCAAGCGCGACGCCCAGTCCCCCTGGGTCCCGGATAAGCCCTGCGGACTTTCCGGGATGACGAAATTTGGGGGCATGGGTGTGAAGCCCGAAGCCTCACGCCGCCGAGAAGATATCGCGCTTCTTGAAGCCGGCGGTCATGAACCGCCCCATGGCCTTGGGCATGGTCAGCCAGCGCACCGGCGCGGCCGTGGCCTCGCCCTTGAGCACGCCGTCGGCGATGAACGGCGCCACCGTCTCCACGCGATCGCCGAGGATGTTGTAGAGCTTCATCGACTTGGCCCGGTCGGCGTCCGAGGCGTCGCGCATCTCCGACTGCAAGAGGTCGGTGGCGACGATGCCGGGGCTGATCGTCCCCATGCGCACGTTGGTGCCGTCCAGCTCCTTGCCCATCGACTTGGTGAAATAGGTCACTGCACGCTTGGTGGCGCCGTAGAGCGTCAAGCCGGAGGCGGTCATGCCGTCGCTGCCGAAGCCCTCGAAATTGTAGATCGCCCCGCCGCCCGGCTGGGCCAGCATGCGGATCATGGCCAGCTTGGAGGCCTTGATGACGCCCAGCAGGTTGGTGGCGACCACCGCGTCGATCTCGGCTTCCTCGACCTGGTCGAGGCGCACGCGCGGCGACACCGAGCCGGCGTTGTTGATCCAGATGTCGACCGAGCCGAACCGCTCGACGGCCGTGTTCCACAGCGCTTCCAGGTCGGCCACCTTGCTGACGTCGCAGGACTGGGCGGCGACCGCGCCGCCGGTGGCTTCCAGCTTGGCCAGGGCCTCGGCCAGCACCTGCGGATTGCGGCCCGAGATCACGACCTGGCAGCCGCGTTCGAGAAAGGCTTCGGCGAGGCCAAAGCCGATGCCGCGGCTGCTGCCGGTGATCACGATGGTCTTCACGGGGCGACTCTCCTGCGCACGAGGGCGCATCCAGCCCCAAGCCGCCTTCGCGCGCAGCGGCGACGTGGCGGGAAACCGCCACGCGGAGAGGCTTTAGCCCGCCCCTTCCCGCTCCAGCCACCCCCTCGCTTCGGCCCGAGCCCAGGCGATCTCCGGCCCGATATCGAACCGTGCGTCCTCGTCGGCCGCCGATAGCAGGTCCTCGACCTCGTCGAGGGCCGAGAGGTCGAGGGCGGCGTCGCCCAGATAGGCGCCGGGCAATTCGTGCTGGTGGAAGGCGATGTCGGCCAGGATGGCGCGGACCAGATCCACCCTCGCCGCAACGCATAGCGGATCGCGAGCCAAGGCCTCGCGCAAGAACGGCGCGGGCGACGCGTGCCAGGTCGAGCCGCCGCTCGACAGCCGGGCCAGCCAGACCAGCGGCCAGGGATCGGCCGGCTTGGCCTGGGCCCACTCTTCCAGGGTCGGGCGGACCAGCAGGCGAAACAGCGGAACGGGCAGCACGGCTTCAGGCTGGCCGCGATAGGCAAGGCGCTTCTCGCCGATCCAGGCGGCGAAGGCGACGCGGTCGGCCAGCGGCCAGCTCACAGCCCCGGCGACGAAGGCGTCGAGCGCTTCCAGCGCCTCGCGGCGCAGGCCCTGGTGACGAAGACGGAAGTAGTCGGCCGCGCCCGACCAGCCGGGATGCTCGCACGCATCCTCGGCCAACTCGCGCAGGTAACCCAGATCGAAACCCAAGGCGCGTGCTTTAAGCCGCGTGGCCGCCCATGCGAGCGACGTTGCAGTGCGCCCAGAGCTTTTCCATCGCGCCGACCAGCTTGCGCATCATGTCGTCGGTGTGGAACGGGGTGGGCGTGAAGCGCAGGCGCTCGGTGCCGCGCGGCACGGTCGGATAGTTGATCGGCTGCACGTAGACGCCGTGGTCGGCCAGCAGCATGTCGCTGATCAGCTTGGTGTGGACCGGATCGCCGACCAGCACCGGAACGATGTGGCTGTCGTTCTCCATCACCGGCAGGCCGGCGTCCTGGAACATCTTCTTCAGGGTGGCGGCGCGCTCCTGGTGGGCGTCGCGCACTTCGGGGTGCTGCTTGAGCCACTTCACGCTGGCCAGGGCGCCGGCGGTCAGGGCCGGCGGCAGCGAGGTGGTGAAGATGAAACCCGAGGCCATCAGGCGCACGGCGTCGATCACCTCGGCGTCGCCGGTGATGTAGCCGCCCATGACGCCGAACGCCTTGCCCAGCGTGCCCTCGATGATGTCGATCTGGTCCATCACGCCATCGCGCTCGGCGACGCCGCCGCCACGCGGGCCGTACATGCCGACCGCGTGGACCTCGTCCAGATAGGTCATGGCGCCGTACTTCTTGGCCAGGGCGGCCGTGGCGCCGATGTCGGCGATGTCGCCGTCCATCGAATAGACGCTCTCGAACGCCACCAGCTTGGGCGCGTCGGCCGGGGCGGTCGCCAGCAGTTCCTCGAGGTGCGCCAGGTCGTTGTGGCGGAAGATGTGGCGCGGGCCGCCGCCGTTGCGGATGCCGGCGATCATCGAGGCGTGGTTCTGGGCGTCGGAGAAGATGATCAGGCCCGGCAGGATCTTCTGCAGGACGCTGAGCGTGGCTTCGTTGGAGACGTAGCCCGAGGTGAACAGCAGCGCGGCCTGCTTGCCGTGCAGGTCGGCGAGCTCAGCTTCCAGCTCAACGTGGTGGTGGTTGGTGCCCGAGATGTTGCGGGTGCCGCCCGAGCCCGAACCGTGGTCGTCGATCGCCTGGTGCATGGCGTCCAGCACGACGGGGTTCTGGCCCTGGCCGAGATAGTCGTTCGAGCACCAGACCACGACTTCGCTCTCGCCGCCGTCGGCGCGCGTCCAGGTGGCGCGCGGAAAAGCGCCGCGATGGCGCTTCAGGTCGGCGAAGACCCGATAGCGACCCTCGTCGCGGATCTGGGAGACAGCGGCGGTGAACGCGGCTTTGTAGTCCATGCTGGTCTCTACCCGTCGAACCGAAGCTCTACGGTCCTTTTCTTCTGGCACGGCTTTTCGCACCACGCAGGCATAGTGTCCACCTAAGGGCCTCTACCTACAAATTGGAATTGGGCGTGGTGTCGCATCGATTGGTTCTATAACCGCCGATCGCAACCCTGCCTTGTTCAAACCAGCTCCGCGATACGCCCGCGCAGCAGTTGCAGGACGGCGGAAAAGTCCTTGCCGCCGAAGCCGTTGGCGTCGAACAGCGCATACATCGCCTCGGCCTGCGCCCCCATCGGCGTGCTGGCGCCGGCGCGCGCGGCCGCCTCCTGGGCCAGCTTCAGGTCCTTCAGCATCATGGCCGTGGCGAATCCGCCCTCGTAGCCGCGATCGGCCGGCGTGCTGGGCCCCACCCCCGGAACCGGGCAGTAGGTCGACACCGACCAGCACTGGCCCGACGACTGGCTGGCGATCTCGAAGAAGCGGTCGGCGGCCAGGCCCAGCTTCTCGGCCAGGGCGAAGGCCTCGCAGGTTCCCAGCATCGAGACGCCCAGCAGCATGTTGTTGCATATCTTGGCCGCCTGCCCCGCCCCGTGGCCGCCGGCGTGGATCACCGCCCGCGCCATCGGCTTCAGCGCCGCCTCGACGGCGGCGAAATCGGCGTCGTCGCAGCCGACCATGAAGGCGAGGCTGCCAGCTTCAGCGGCCATGATGCCGCCCGACACCGGCGCGTCGGCGAAGCGGAACCCCGCCGTCCTCGCTTGCTGAGCAACCGCCCGGGCGCTGTCGACATCGATGGTCGAGCAGTCGATCAGCAGGGCCGATTTCGGCGCATTGGCCAGCACCTGCTCGCCATAGACCGAGCGCACGTGCGGACCGGCGGGAAGCATGGTGATGACGATCTCGGCGTCCTTTGCAGCCTCTGCCACCGAGGCGGCGGCGACGCAGCCCGCGCCGACCGCCTTTTCCAGCGCCTTGGCCGAAAGGTCGAAGGCCGCCACGGCGTGGCCGGCCCTGACCTGGTTGGCGGCCATGCCGCCGCCCATGTTGCCCAGGCCGATGAAGGCGATGCGGGTCATCGTTACGCTCCCTAAATGCGAACCGCGCCTACGTGGGCGCGGTCCTTGTGATTTGTATCTTCGAGGCCGTGCGTCCTTCGAGGCCCGCTACGCGGGCGCCTCAGGATGAGGAAATCAGAGCAATGACTTCCTCATCCTGAGGTGCGAGGCGCAGCCGAGCCTCGAAGGACGCAATGCCGCTACCGCGCCCCGGCCGGCTTGCGGAACTTGTAGATGAACTGGTCGGTCTTGCCGCGGATCGACGGGTCGAAGACCGAGACGTTGCGCTTGTCGGCGGCGTCGCGCAGCACGCGGCTTTCGCCCTCGAACACGAAGCCGGCGGCGGTGACCTCGGCCTTCACGGTCTCGGGGTCGATGCGGTGCAGCTTCTCGGCGTCGCGTAGGCCCGAGCCCGGCTGGGCCGAGTGGTCGAGCACCAGGTAGACACCGCCCGGCTTCAGCGACTGGAAGACCTTGCGGTTGACCACCGCCATGTCGGGCTTGCCCATCAGCGGGGTGTGCATGTCGTGGTAGTTCTGGGCGGTGAACACCAGGTCCAGCTTCTCGGGCGCGCCGAAGTTGGGCAGCAGGTTCAGGACCACCGAGACGTTCTTGTAGGCGGGGTCGGCGGCGATGGCGTTCACGGCCGGCTCGCGATTGGCCAGCTTGGTCAACTCGTCGGGCACATAGGCGTAGACGTGGCCGCGCGGGCCGACGGCCTTCGACAGGATGCGGGTGAAGTAGCCGGTGCCGGGAATCAGGTCGGCGACCTTGGCCCCGCTGCGCACGCCGGCGAAGGCCAGCACCTGGGCCGGCAGGCGGTCGGCGTCGCGCCTGGTGTCGACCTCGGGGCGCAGCGGATTGTCGACCGCGGCGATGATGTTGGCCGGAATGGAGACCGGGGCGTCGGCGGGCGGCGGAGGCGGCGGCTCGGCGGGCCCCATCGGAGTCGTGGCGCACGCGGTCACGGCGAGCGCGGCGACGAGGCTGAGAAGCGGCTTACGCATGGTCTTCCTTCCGGCGGACTTTCTTCTTTGGCTGGCGGCAAGCTAGCGAGGCCAAGCGACAGCTTCAATGCCGCTACGGCAGAACGCTGTCAGGCGTCCGCGAGAGGAGTCCACTCCTCCTCCGGCGGGAGGGGCGCGAAGATCGCCTGGATATCGGCGTCGTTCACGGCCTCGATGCTCGGCGGGTCCCAGCGGGGTGCGTTGTCCTTGTCGACGATCACCGCCCGCACGCCCTCGATGAAGTCGTGGCGGCGCACGACGCGCGAGCCTATCCGGTACTCCATGGCCATGTTGTCGGCGAAGTCGGTCATGGCCTCGCCGCGCTTCAGTTGCTCGAAGGCGACCTTCAGCGTCTGCGGCGACTTGGTCTTCAGCACCGCTAGCTGGGCCTTTCCCCAGTCACAGGAGTCGGCCTCCAGGAACTCGAAGATCTCTTCGACGCTGTCGCCGACGAACAGGCGGTTGAGGTCCTGCTCGAAGCCGACCAGCGGCGCCTTGCCGGCGTCGGCGCGGTACATGCGCAGGGTCTCGTCGATGCGGCGGTGGTCAGCCAGGATCGCCTTCTTCAACCCCTCGACCGCGCCGAACTCGACGAAGTGGGTGGCGATGCCAAGGCGCATGCAGTCCGAGCCCTTGATCCGCGCGCCGGTCAGGGCCAGCCAAAGCCCCGCCTTGCCCGGCAGCCGCGGCAGATACCAGCCGCCGCCAACGTCGGGGAACAGGCCGATGCCGGTTTCGGGCATGGCGAAGGTCGTGCGCTCGGTGGCGATCCGGTAGTGGGCCGGCATCGAGATGCCGACGCCCCCGCCCATGACCACGCCGTCCATGATCGCCACGACCGGCCGGTCGTAGTGGAACAGCAGATGGTTCAGCCGATACTCGGTGTGGAAGAACTTCCGCGCCTCGACGCCGTCGCCCGCCCCGCTTTCGGCCAGCATGCGGATGTCGCCGCCGGCGCAGAAGCCGCGCTCGCCCGAATGGTCGATCATCACCATGTCGATCTCGGGATCGGCCTGCCACGCCAGCAAGGTTTCGATCATCGTCTCGCACATGGACAGCGTCAGGGCGTGCAGCGCCTTGGGCCGGTTCAGGGTGATCCGGCCGACGTTCTTCTTGACGCTGACGAGGACTTCGCGGGCTTCGGTCATCTGGGTTCTCAGGCGAATTCGGGGTCTTCGACGGGCGCGCAGTCGAAGCGGTCGATCTGGCCGGCCAGCAGGCGGTAGACCGCGTCCTGCGGCACCTCCTGGGCCAGGGTGTCGGCGCGCGACAGGCCGGCATAGGCGCCGCGCAGCAGGCGGCCGGCGACCCCGTGGCTGACCACGATCAGCCGGCGCTCGGCTTCCGGGGCCTGGTCGGCCAGCCAGCCGGCGACGCGAGCGGTGACGTCCTCGAAGGTCTCGCCGCCCGGCGCCCGGAACGCCCACTCGTAGCTGGCGAACAGCTCGGGATTGTCACGGCGGATGTCCTCGCGCAGGCGGCCCGACCATTCGCCGACGCTGATTTCCAGCAGGCGATCGTCAAACGACAACGACAGGCCGGTGCGCTCGGCGATGGCCTCGGCGGTGTTGCGCGCGCGGCGCAGCGGACTGGCGACGATCCGCCAGTCGTCGGACGGCTCGCGCGCGATCAGGTCGGCCAGCAGCTCGCCCATGGCGCGGGCCTGGGCGCGGCCCAAGGCGGTCAGGTCCGACTCGGTCTGCCCCTGGAAGCGACCCTCGCGGTTGAACTGCGTCTGGCCGTGGCGGCAAAGATAGATCATGGGGCCCTGGAACTCCGCTTCGCTTGCGCGAGCGTCGTATAGACCAGGGCGGCGAAAAGACACGATAGCGCCGTCCCCGCCACCTCAAGCCAGTTGGGCAGATAGGTCCAGGCCGAAGGCTGGAACGGGATCAGGTTCGACGGCTGCTCCATGCCGGCCGACGCAGCCATCAGAACCTTCGCGGCGACCACCAGCAGGGTCGGCGTGGCCGCGACGAAGAAACCGAACGCGAGGCGGCCGCCGCCCCAGCGACGGTTCAGCCACCACCCAAGCGCCATCACCGGAACGCCGAACAACAAGGCCAGCACGAGCGCGTCCGCCAGGATGTCCGCGAACGGCGCGGACGCCGTCGCCGCGATCGTGTCGCCGTCCAGCCCCTGCCGGAACGGCGCGATGACCAGGGCCATTAGAACAATGCATCCGCCGTAGGTCCCCGCCGACGCCGCCAAGGCGGGCCAGGACCAAGCCGGCTCCCCGGCCCTCTTGCTCCCTGTCTCGGGAACGGCCGTCACTGCCGGAACATCTCGCGGGCGATGATGACGCGCATGATCTCGTTGGTGCCTTCCAGGATCTGGTGGACGCGCAGGTCGCGGACGATGCGCTCCAGCGGATAGTCCTGCAGGTAGCCGTAGCCGCCGTGCAGCTGCAAGGCGTCGTTGGCGACCTGGAAGCCGGCGTCGGTGGCGAAGCGCTTGGCCATGGCGCACAGCTTGGTGGCCTGCGGATCCCTGTTGTCGAGCGCATGGGCGGCGCGGCGCACCATCAGGCGGGCGGCCTCCAGCTCGGTGGCCATGTCGGCCAGCTTGAATTGCAGGGCCTGGAAGTCCTTCAGCGGCCGGCCGAACTGGTTGCGGGTCTCGAGGTACGCCTTGGCCGTGTCGAGCGCGAACTGCGCGCCGCCCAGCGAGCACGAGGCGATGTTCAGGCGCCCGCCATCCAGACCCATCATCGCGAAGCGGAAGCCCTCGCCCTCCCCGCCGATGCGGTTGGCGACCGGCACGCGGCAGTCGTCGAAATTGACCTGGGCGGTGGGCTGGGCGTTCCAGCCCATCTTGCGCTCGTTGGCGCCGAAGGAGAGGCCCGGCGTTCCCTTCTCGACCACGAAGGCCGAGACGCCCTTGGGACCGTCACCGCCGGTGCGGGCCATGACCACATAGACGTCCGACACGCCGCCGCCGGAGATGAAGGCCTTGCCGCCGTTCAGGACGTAGTGGTCGCCTTCAAGGCGGGCGGTGGTGCGCATGCCCGCCGCGTCCGAACCCGAGCCGGGCTCGGTCAGGCAGTAGCTGGCGATCAGCTCCATGGTGGTCAGGCGCGGCAGATAGCGCTGGCGCAAGCTCTCCGAGCCGAAGCGGTCGATCATCCACGAGGCCATGTTGTGGATGGTCAGGTAGGCCGCCACCGGCACGTCGCCGTAGCTGAGGGCCTCGAAGATGATCGAGGCGTCCAGGCGCGACAGCCCGCTGCCGCCGACGTCGTCATTGACGTAGATGCCCGCGAAACCCAGGCCCGCGGCCTCGCGCAGCACGTCGACGGGAAAGTGCTTGTGCTCGTCCCACTGGGCCGAATGCGGGGCAAGCCGTTCTGCGGCGAAGCCCGAGGCCATATCCTGAATGGCGCGTTGATCGTCGTTCAGCGCGAAATCCATGCGCCACTTCCTCCCATGCGGGGCATATCCGCCCTCACCTTCTTGACCGCTGACCTGCCCTGAGCAGCCAAGTGTGTCAATCATATCTCAGTTGGCGAATTTGAATGCGGCGCCGCAGCGAAAACGGGTGCGAAAGGTCGCACCTCCCTTGATCCGACACCTCGTCGGTATCAGATCACGCCCATCGGAGGCGTCGTCTCGGTTCCCATGTCTAAGTTCATTACCGCTCTGGCCGCGGTCGCGGCCCTGTTCACGTTCGTGTCCGCGCCGGCTCACGCCGAGAATCTTGGCGTGTGGCGCAACCCGAAGGACAACATCCGCCTGCACATCACCGACTGCGGTCCGAGCATGTGCGGTTGGGTCGTCTATGCCAGCCGCAAGGCCGAGGCCGACGCCAAGAAGAGCGGTTACGACACCCTGGTGGGCCAGCAGGTGCTGCGCGACTTCGCGCCCACC
The DNA here is from genome assembly GCF_003094615.1 of Caulobacter radicis. GTDB lineage: Bacteria > Pseudomonadota > Alphaproteobacteria > Caulobacterales > Caulobacteraceae > Caulobacter > Caulobacter radicis. The sequence goes on from NZ_QDKO01000015.1 coordinate 100,773, forward strand.
GGCAACGGAAACATGCGCGGCCGGGTTTTCGTTCCGACGCTGAAGGTGACCCTGAACGGGACCGCCGAGTTCATCGACGCCCGCACCATGCGCGCCAAGGGCTGCGTCCTGGGCGGCCTGTTCTGCAAGTCCCAGGTCTGGACCCGCGTCGACGGCGTGCAGCAGGTGCGCGCCAGCAAGACCGGCGAATAGCCCCTTAAGGGCCTTAACGCCTTGCCTCGACCGGCGTCGCGCGCGAAACCCTTCGCATGACCGTTCCGCCGCTCGCCCCCTACCCCGCCACGCGCCTGCGCCGCCTGCGCCAGGCCGACTGGACCCGCCGCCTCGTCCGCGAGACGGAAGTACGTCCGTCCGACCTGATCTGGTCGATGGTGGTGCACGAGGGCGAAGGAACCGTCCCGGTGGCCTCCATGCCCGGCGTCGAGCGCCTCAGCGTCAAGGAAGCCGCCAAGGCCGCCGTCCGCGCCCGCGACCTGGGCATCCCGGCCATCGCCATCTTCCCCCACATCGACCCGTCGCGGAAGGACGCGACCGGCTCGATCGCCGCCGATCCCGACGGGGTGATCCCCCGCGCCGTGAAGGCCATGAAGGACGCCGCCCCCGAGGTCGGCATCATGTGCGACGTAGCGCTGGACCCCTTCACCGACCACGGCCACGACGGCGTGGTCGAGGGCGGCAAGATCCTCAACGACGCCACCATCGAGCGGCTGATCGAACAGGGCCTGATGCAGGCCGCCGCCGGCGCCGACATCCTGGCGCCATCCGACATGATGGACGGCCGCATCGGCCGTCTGCGCGGCGCGCTGGAGGCCGACGGCTGGCAGGACACGATGATCATGTCCTACGCCGCCAAGTACGCCTCGGCCTTCTACGGCCCGTACCGCGACGCCATCGGCTCGGCGAAACTCTCGGCGGGCCAGGGCGACAAGAAGACCTACCAGATGGATCCCTCCAACATCGAGGAAGCCATCCGCGAGGTCGCCCTCGACATCGCCGAGGGCGCCGACATGGTCATGGTCAAGCCGGGCCTGCCGTATCTCGATATCCTGCGCCGACTGGTCGACGAGTTCCGCATGCCCACCTACGCCTTCCAGGTGTCGGGCGAGTACGCGATGATCAAGGCCGCCGGCGCCAATGGCTGGATCGACGAGGACCGCGCGATCCTTGAAAGCCTGGCCGCCTTCAAGCGCGCCGGCGCGGCCGGGATCATCACCTATTTCGCGCCCTGGGCGGCCGAGAAGCTGGGCTGAGATGGCCGCGCCGAGAACCGCCTTCGCACCAGGACGGTTCTACGGCGCGCCGACGATCGAGCGTCGGCTGCCCGGCGTGCGGCTGGCCCATCTGGCCGCCACCATGAGCGCCGAGCACGTCGACGAGCACAGCCACGACGACGCCCATTTCGTGCTGGCCACCCACGGCCGCTATGAAACCACGGCCTGGGGCCCGGAAACCGAGGGGCCGGTCCTCGTCTACAATCCGCCCGGCGTGGTCCATCGCGACCGGTTCGTCGAAGCCGGCGGCTATTTCCTGGCCGTCAGCTTCGCCGCCGGCGACTGGCGAACCCTGGCCGACGGCGGCGCGGCGATCGACGCCCTGCGACTGACCGGCCCCGTCGCCCGCCGCGCGGCGCTGCGCCTCACCCGTTCGCTGCTCTCGGCCTACGCCGAGCCGCTGTCGCTGGAAGGGCTGAGCCTCGAACTGGCCGCAGAGGCTCTGGCGCCGCCTCGCGACGGCGATCACCGGCCGCCCTGGCTGGACCTGGCCGAAAGCTATCTGGCCGACGCCTTCGACCAGCCGATCGGCGTCGCCGACCTCGCCCGCGCCGCCGGAGTGCATCCCGTGCATCTAGCCCGCGGCTATCGCCGCTGGCTGGGCGCCGCGCCGGGCGAGCGGTTGCGCGCGCGGAGGCTCGAACGCGCCGCCGACCTGCTGATGCGAGGCCGCCTGCCGATCGGCGAGATCGCCCTGGCGGCGGGCTTCTGCGATCAGAGCCACCTCAACAGGCAGTTCCGCCAGGCCTATGGCGTGACACCCGGGGAGTTCGCACGCCTTTGCAGCCCCCGCGCCGCCAGACGGCCCGATGTTTCAGGCGTCCAAGACGCGGCCGCGACCACGCCCTAGCTTGACTGCGTAAGCCGTCGGAGTCGCCTGTCGTGAAACGCTTCCTGTTCGCCGCCGCCCTGGCCCTGGCGCCGCTGTCGACCGCCTCGGCCGCTCCCGACACCCCTACCACCACTCCCACTGCCGAAGGACTGTCGGCCTCCAAGCTCGAGGCCATGTCGGTCGCCATCAAGGCCGGCCAGTTCCAGAAGATCACCAGCGTGCTGGTCGCCCGCCACGGCAAGCTGGTGTTCGAGGCCTACTACGACGACGGCAAGCCCGACGGCGGCGCGGAAGCGCGACGCAACACCCGCTCGGTGACCAAGACCGTCACCGCCATGCTGGCCGGCGCGGCGATCGATCGCGGCGCGATCCCTGGCGTCGACGCGCCGATCAAGCCCTACCTGAAAAGCCGTCCGCCCGCCGCCGCGCCCGATCCGCGCAAGGACAAGGTCACGGTCAAGGACCTGATGACCATGAGCTCCATCGCCGAATGCGACGACGACAACCAGTTCTCGCGTGGCAACGAAGAGCGGATGTACCTGATCGAGGACTGGGTCGGCTTCTATCTCGACCTGCCGGTGCGCGGCTTTCCCGAATGGGTGCAGAAGCCCGCCGACGCGCCTTACGGCCGCAGCTTCTCCTACTGCACGGCGGGGGTGACGACGCTGGGGGCGGTGGTCCAGGGCGCAGTCGGCAAGCCCCTGCCCGTCTTCGCCCGCGAGGCGCTGTTTGGTCCGCTGGGCATCGAAGGCGAGCGCTGGCAGGTCTCGCCGCTGGGCCTGGCGCAGGGCGGCGGCGGGCTTGGCCTGCGCAGTCGCGACCTGCTGAAGCTGGGTCAGCTCTATCTCGACGGCGGCAAGTGGAACGGTCGGCAGGTGCTGCCTGCGTCCTTCGTCCAGGCCGCCACCTCACCGCACGCCAACGCGCGGCCCGACACCGACTACGGCTACCTGATCTGGCTGCAGACCTTGGGCGGCCACAAGGTCTGGGCGATGAGCGGCACGGGCGGCAACAAGGTAGCCATCGTGCCCGACCTTGGAATCGTCGCGGTGGTCACCACGGTGAACTTCGACGTCCGCCAGCCGCACGCCATCACCGAGCGCCTGCTGACCGAGCACATCCTGGCGGCCGTCGAGCCCTGAGGGTCCCGAATCCGCTAGTCTGGCGGGCATGAGCAAGGTCCTCGACATCGTCACCGCCGTCATCCGCGACCAGGACGGCCGCATGCTGCTGGTGCGCAAGCGCGGCACGGCGATTTTCATGAAGCCGGGCGGCAAGCGCGACGGCGGCGAGGACGACCTGACGGTCCTGGCCCGCGAGCTCGACGAGGAACTGGGTTGCCGGCTGGTCTCGGCGACCTTGCTGGGCCGGTTCCGCGCCCCCGCCGCCAACGAGGCGGGGTACACGGTGCAGTCGGCGACCTACCTCGCCGTAGTCGAGGGCGGCATCGCCGCCCAGGCCGAGATCGAGGAACTGGCCTGGATCGACCCGGCCTTCCCGCCGGCAGGCATGGCCCTGGCCCCGCTGCTGAAGGACGAGGTCATTCCCGCACTACTGGCTCTGGCCTGACAATCTGCAACCCGTGCTATAGGGCGCGGATGACGACGATCTACATCGACGCCGACGCCTGCCCCGTGAAGGACGAGACCTACAAGGTCGCGGCCCGCAACGGCCTGAAGACCTATGTCGTCTCCAACAGCTGGATCCGCGTCCCCGCCACCCCCGCCATCGAGCAGATCGTGGTCGACGCCGGCCCCGACGTGGCCGACGACTGGATCGCCGAGCGCGCCGGTCCCGGCGACGTGGTGGTGACCAACGACATTCCCCTGGCCGACCGCGTGCTGAAGGCCGGCGGCCAGGCGATCGCGCCCAACGGCCGGGTGTTCACGAGCGACATGATCGGCTCGGCCCTGGCCAGCCGCTCCATCGGCGAGCACCTGCGCTCGATGGGCGAGGTCACCAGCGGCCCCAAGGCCTTCGGCCCTCAGGACCGCAGCAAGTTCCTCCAGGCGCTCGACCAGGCCGTGGTCAAGGCAAGGCGCGTGGTCGTCCGATGATCGAGATCACCTCCTGGCTGCGCATCGACGAGGACGAGCTGGTCGAGAAGGCCGCCCGCGCCTCGGGCCCCGGCGGCCAGCACGTCAACAAGACCTCGACGGCGATCGAGCTGCGCTTCGACGTCGCCAACTCCCCGTCCCTGACCGACGATATCAAGGCCCGCCTCACCGCGCTGGGCGGCAGCCGCATGACCCAGGACGGCGTGCTGGTGCTGTTCGCCCAAGGCCATCGCTCGCAGGAGCTGAACCGCCAGGACGCCCGCGAGCGGCTGGTCGAGCTGATCCGCCGCGCCACCGAAAAGCCCAAGCCCCGCCGCCCGACCAAGCCGACCTACTCCAGCAAGCTCAAGCGGCTTGAGACGAAGACGAAGCGGTCGGGCGTGAAGTCGATGCGCGGCCGCGTCCGTCACGACGACTGACCGCGCGCAGCGTCTAGTCGGGCTGGACGACGCCTACGCCCAAGCGGGCCCCGTCGGCCTGTTGCTCGACCACAAAGACGCCCTCGCCCTGGTTCAACTGGGTGAGCTGACCGGCGACGATGGTTCCGAAAAGATTGGCCAGAACGATGTCGGCCGAGCCCTGGCCGCCATCCTGGACCATCGCCTCCCAGTGCATCATCCGATAGGTGGAACCAGAGGCCTGCACGGCGAAGCCCGTGCCGCCATCGGCGTAAGACTGGATGTGCTCGGCGACCTGTCTGACGTTCATGTTGTGAAGCTCTCCTCGCGCGGCCCTAGCAACCGCAGGGCGCCACCTTAAGGCGCAAGCCCCTTAACCGGAGATTGCGCCCTGGATGTTGTCGAGGCTTCTTCAGGCCAGACGCGGAATCGGCGGCCCGAACGAGAGGATTTCGTCCTTCCAGTCGGGTTCGGGGATCAGGCCGCCCAGCATCTTCTTCAGATAGAAGGCCAGGGCCGACTGCTCGTCCGCGCTCAGTTCGGAGCAGGCTTCCTGGTGCAGCGGCGTCAGCTCGTCGCGGATCCGTTGCAGCAACGCCGCCCCGGCGTCCGTGAGACGCACGACCACCTTGCGGCGATCATTCGGCGCCCCGCCGCGTTCGACCAGGCCGTCGCGGATCAGGCCGTCGATCGACCGGGTAAGGGTCGTGCGGTCGGCCGCCGAAAGCTTGGAAAGCCGCGTCATCGAACACTCGCCGAACCGGGCCAGCGACAGCATCGCCACCCACTTCGGAAACGACAGACCGTGACGCGCAACATGGTCGGCGGCCATCGCCCGCCGATGTTGCTCGGTCTGGTACATCAAATAGCTCAAATAGCTGGGCAGGGGCATGGATTGCCCCTCCCTCAAGTCATGCTCAGGCATGGTGTCCCCCCGCGCCGTGCGCCTTGATCTCACAACCTCTGCTGTCGCGCAATCGCCACGAGGCCCCTAGCCCGCATAGCGTTCACCATGTCGCGAAACGCCTGTCTCGTCCGCACGTTCCGCAGGCGAGAAAGACCCCTCACGCGCGAATATCAGCGGCGGGGCGGAGACGGCGCGGCGGGAGGGGCCGGCGGCGCCGGCGGGGCGGGCATGCCGCGCATGACGGTGATCCGCTTGACCCGGCCTGTGCAGCTCTTCAGCGACAGGCCCGGCGGCAGGCGAGCCTCGCCGCAGGCCTCGTCCAGCTGGTCCTGGGTCAGGCCGCGCGCGCCGCTGAGGTCGACGCCCTGGAAGCGCACGGCCGTGAAGTCCGCACCCTTGAAATCGGCGCCGGCGAAGCTGCCGCCGCGCAGGTGCGAAGCCGTCAGCGAGGCGTTGCGGAACTGGGCGCGGTCGAAGCGGCCGCCGCTGAGGTTGGAGCCGTTGATCTCGGCGTTCGAGAAGTCGGCGCCGCGGGCGTTCACGGACGACAGGTTCGAACCGTTCAGCTCGGCATTGGCCAGCCGGGCGTCGATCATCGTGGCGGCTTCCATGTTGGCGCCATGCATCTCCGACGAGGTCATGTCGGCGCGCGACAGGTTGGCGTTCTGGAAGTTGGCGCCGGCCGATTCCACGCCCGACAGGCGGGCGCCGTTGAAGTTGGCACCCTGGAAATTGGCGGCGCGCATCTCGGCGCCGCGCAGGTCGGCGCGGGTCAGGTCGGCCGCCGCGAAATTGGAGCCGTAGAACACCGCGCCGCGCAGGTCGGCGCCGATCAGGTTGGCCCTGGCGAAGTTGGCGCCATTGAACTTGGCGCCGGTCATCTTGCGGCCGGCCAGATCGCAGCTGACGCACACCCCGCCCAGAGACACCAGGCGCGCCACGTCCTTGTCCTCGATCGAGGCCTTGGCCTGGGCCTGGCCGGCCAGGGTCGTCAGACCCATGACCAGGGCGGCGGCGAGTGTCATGCCCATGCGGGCCATCGGCGGTCTCCGTTCGGTCGATAAGCGACCTTGCTTGGTAACGGTTTGAGCCCCGCACCGCCGCTAGACCACTTAAATCGCGGTAATGACGGGGATTCGGGATCCCCGTCGCCCGCCAAACGCTTGTTGGCCTTAGCCTTCCAGCGCCCGCCGCGTCAAACCGCCACGCCCTCCCCGGCTAGTAGAAAGTCACGTCGTCGAGCTCGAACCACAGCTTGGCGCCGGCCGGGCGCTCGCCCTCGACGCCGACCTGCAGCAGGTCGGTCCCGGTGAAGGCGGTCTTCTCCCGCCCCGCCGGCTTGAACCCCGAGAACGGCAGCTCGATGGTCTTCCATTGCGGGCCCGCTTCGACCTTGGTCGTCCAGCGGCCGGTGGCGCCCACCAGGCTGACGACATAGGCGCCGCCATCGCCGCGCACGGCGAGCTTGAGACCCTTGAAGGCCGTGGCGTCGGTCGGAACCACCGAGCCCCGGGTCAGGGGCAGCAGGACGCCGGCCGAGGCGTCGTCCTTGCTGGCCATGCGCGCGCCGACGCTCAGGATCTTGCCGCCGCCCTCCCGCTCGATGATCTGCGACACCTCCAGGCTGCGGTCGCGACCGCCGTCGAAATCGTCCAGGCGCAGCGTGTCGAGGCTGGTGCGGCCGTCGGCGCGCTCGAAGTCGTCGACCAGGGCCTGGGCCTTCACCGCCGGCGGAGCGATACGGTCGTTGGCGGCCGAGCGCTTGGCGCCCGGGCCGTAGGATAGCTTGCCGTCGATGAAGACGCGCTCGACCTTGCGGACGTCGGAGATGGTCTCCCACGGCTTGCCGGACACCAGCACGAAGTCGGCCCGCTTGCCGGCCTCCAGCGTGCCGCGGTCGGCCAGCTGGTTCATGGCCCTGGCGCTGCCGGCGGTGCCGATGGTCAGGGCCTGGCTCGGCGTCAGGCCGGCCTGCACCAGCAGCTCCAGCTCGCGCAGGGTCGAGGAGCCGTGCGGCGTGCCGGTCATGCCCGCATCCGTGCCCAGGGCCAGCGGCACGCCGGCGTCGAACAGCGCCTTGGTGTTGGACAGGGCGTAGCCGAACTTCAGGCGGCTCTGGCGCGCGCGCGGGCTGTCGGGATCGGCCGGCGGCTTGGCGCCGGGCTTCACCGGCTCATAGACCGCCAGGGTCGGGGCGTAGAACAGGCCCGAGGCCTTGATGGAAGCAATCGTGCCGGCATCCAGCGGCTCGTCTTGAAGGCTGTGAGCGATGACGTCGACACCGCTGCTCGCCGCCACCTTGCCCTGCTCGACCGTCACCGTGTGGGTCAGCACCTTCAGGCCGTACTTGTGGGCCGTCTCGGTCAGCGCCTTCAGGGTCCAGGCGTCCATGGTGGTGTTGTCGGGCGCGCTGCCATAGCGCCAGCCGTCGGTGAAGGCCTTGATGGCGTCGGGTTTGTAAGCGGCGATCGCCTCGACGGCGGCGCGGGCGCCTTCCGGCGTGTCGACCCAGCGGGTGGTGGCCTGGTCGGCCCAGTCGGCGCCGTGGCCGCCCGGCGTACTGATGCGGGCGACGAAATTGACGTGCGGCGCGGTCAGGGTCCCCAGCCACGCCCGGCGCGGCGCGAAGCTCTCGGGCTGCTGGTGGAAGTCGTTCACCGAGGTGACGCCGGCGGCCACATAGGCGTCGGCGATCTTGGGCGTGACGTCGGGAACGCCGTTGGGCGTCCAGTGGGTGTGGACGTCGAACAGGCCGGGGATCAGCGCCTCGCCCCTGGCGTCGACGATCGTCGCCCCCTTGGGCGCCTTCACCTTCGGGCCGACCGCCAGGATCCGCCCATTGTCGACCACCAGCGTCCCGCGATACGGCGCCGCGCCCGTGGCGTCGAAGATCTCGGCGTTGACCACCGCCAGCGGCTGGGCGGCCGCCAAGGACGTGGAAAGCGCGGCGGCGCAGAGGCCGCCGAGCAGGATGCGGGCGCGGGTCATGAGCGGTCGTCCTCGTTCGAAACGGGCGCTTTCAGACGCGCCCGTTCCTCATGACGAACCAGGCGCGCAAAACCAGCAGTCCTCCCCGCCGATCGGCATGCCGGGCGGCAAGGTTTCCACCGCCCCGGCGCGCGGAGCCGCCAGCGCCTTGCGATCGCCGGAGGTCAGCAGGCGCGAGATGCGGGCGGCCTGGTCGGCTTCCGCCCCCTGCCCCTTCCAGCCGGCCAGGGCCTTGGCGTAGCGCAGCAGGGCCGCGTCGATCTGGGCGGCGGCGGTGGGCGACAGGGTCTTGTCGTCGAGCACGGCGACAAGATCGCCGACCAGGCGCGCACGCACCCGACGGCGCAGCTCGCCTGTGCGCCCCTCGGCCTGCGCACCGCCGGGCGCCACGGCGGCCAGGAGGGCGTCGACCGTCTCGGTGACGTCCAGCTGCCGCGCATCGCGGCGCTTCTGCTCGACCAGGCGATTCAGGCGCGCAGGTGTCAGCAGCAGCGACAGCGGCAGGTCGGCGGCGGTCTCGGCGGCCGTCGGCAGGTCGAAGACCGACGCGCCCGAGGTCGGGAAGATCTCGATGGCGTAGGCCTTGTCGCGCGAGCCGGACATGCCCGACGACAGCAGCGACAACAGCGGATCGGGCAGGTCCAGCGCCGCCGGGTCCAGCGTGCGGACCAGGGCCGCCAGGGCGCGGCGCTGGTCAGGGGCCGGCGTGGCTGGCGAGACCTCGCGACCATCGCCGACCACCGCATAGCCGTAGTCGACCCCGCCGACGAACTTCACCGCCGCTTCGACCTGGTAGCGATGGAAGAGATAGATCGGCACGAGCGCCCGACGCAGGTCGGCGGCCGGCGAACCGGCCGGCACGCTGCCCAGGCCGAAGCGCGACAGGGCGATACGACGCACGGCCATGACGTTGTCGAGCTCGACCACCGGATCGGCGCCGTTGTCCCACAGCGCGCCATAGGGCTGGGCCGAGGCCGCGCCCCGGGCGTCGGCGTCCGAGACATAGCGATAGCCCTTGGCCTGGGCGTCGCGGGCCAGCCTGTCGAGGCGCGCGGCCTCGTCGCTTCCCGGCGCGCCTTCCGAGTAGAGCCAGTCGATGGCGAAGGCGTCCCAGGCCCCCACGCCCTTGGCGTAGGCGTCCGACAGGTCCAGGCGGTCGCCGTCGATCTTCACCAGCGGCGCGGGGTAGTCCATCACCGAGGCGCGGCCGTAGACGCTGCCGGCGAAATTGTGCGACAGGCCGATGGCGTGGCCGATCTCGTGGGCGGAAAGCTGGCGGATGCGATTCAGCGCGATCTGGATCGGATCATCCTGACCGCCCTTCCCAGTCTTGTCCGCGCCCAGCAGCCCCTCGAAGATCATCCGATCCTGGCGGATGCGCAGCGAGCCCAGCTGGACCACGCCGCGCACGATCTCGCCGGTGCGGGGGTCGACCACCGTCGTGCCGGTGGACCAGCCGCGCGTCTGGCGGTGGATCCAGTTGACGACATTGTAGCGCGCGTCCATCGGGTCGACGCCCTCGGGCAGCGGCTCCACGCGGAAGGCGTCGATATAGCCGGCGGCCTCGAAGGCCTGGTTCCACCAGCGGCCGCCCTCGACCAGGGCGCCGCGCACCGGCTCGGGCGCGCCACGGTCGACGTAGAAGATGATCGGCTTCTTGACCGGCGATTTCGCCGCTGTCGGGTCGGTCTTCTCCAGCCGGAAGCGGCGCACCAGGCGCTGAACGGTCGGCTGGTCGAGACCGACGGCGTAGTCGGCGAACAGGACCTGGGCCGAGGTGCCGGTGCGCGGATCGAAGGCGCGCGGCGTGAAGCCCGGTCCCGGCAGGCGAATGAAGCTGTGATGGACGCCGAAGGTCACCGCCCGGGCGTCGGGAACGATGCCCGAGACCTCGCCGCCCGGATCGTCGGCGGTGAAGGTCTGGCGGGTCTCGAACTCGAGGTTGTCGGGGAACACGCCGACATGGCCAAGATCGACATAGCTGAGCGTCGGCGCGGCCTTGAAGCCGCCCTGTTTGGCGTCCTTCAGCGAGCCGGTGATGTTGAAGGCGTCGCGCAGCAGGAAACCGGCCAGGTCGACGGTGAAGCCGCCGTCGGGCGTCTCGCCGGCCACCTCGCCCGACCAGACCACCGAGCCGGGGAAGCTGTCGCGCACCGTGCGCTGCTCCTCGACCGTGCCGCCGAGGGCGCGGAAGCCGAAGTTCTCGAACTCGGCCAGCACGCGCTTGCCGACGCGGCGGAAGACCAGCACCTGGGTGTCGCCCGTGGCGGCGCGGTCGAGCCCGACCGGCGTGGCGCCGAGACCGCCGCTGAGGCTGGGCTGATAGAGGAAGCGGCCGGAGATCCCGTCGGCGTCCGGCGCCGGCAGGGTGACCAGCACCGCGCCCTTGGCCGCGTCGGTCTTGACGGGCAGCAGGCTGGCCGTGGTCGCGGGCGCGGCGGCGGCCGGAGCCGTGGCGGCGATCGTGGGGCCTGCGGACAGCGCCACGGCGGCCAATGCGCTCGCCATCGCCAGGGCGCGCAGCGACGCGCCGCTGAAGTCCGATTTCTTCATCTGCCCCTCCGATTCCCGCTCTAGTCGCGGCGGGCGACGGTTTCGCCCCGGGCCGGCGCAGGCAAGCCTCTTTTTGCTGGAACGGGCTTCAGCGGATCTCGCGGGCCAAGGCGCGGGCGACCAGTTCGCCGGCCTGCCTGCAACGGTCCAGGGACGGGCGCCGGTTTTCGATCGGACGCGGCTCGGCCCTCAGGCGATCGGGCTGCGGCTGGGCGGAAAGCTGGATCATGAGCTGGCCGTGTCGAAAGCGCGCGCCTCGGCCTCGAACTCGGCCAGGGCCGCCTCGGCGGCGTCGGCCATCCGGCCCCAGCCGAGAAGAACGGCGTCGAGATCCGCCGCCACGGCCTCGGGCGCGGCAAGCCCCGCCTCCAGGTCGTCGATCACCGCGTTCCAGTCGCCGCGCAGGCCCCGTACGCCGGCAACGGTCGCGGCCAATCCGGCCGCCGGAGCGACGATGTCGTGCAGGGCGATCTCACGGCGGCTGCGCGGCGCGGGACTGAACGCCCACTGCTGCGCCGGCAGACCCGTCTTCTCCCACAGGCGCAGCGGCGCGCCGGCCTGCACCTCGGCGACGTCGAGCGCGTGCCCTGGAAAGGCGATGTTCTCCAACGTCGCGCCCTGGCGCGGCGGCGCGCGGAAGAGATCGGCGCCGGTGGGCAGGCCGTCCTGCCCGCCCACCCGAGGCGGCGGCCCCTCGCTGATCAGCGGGAAACCGAAGGGCGTCGAGGCGTTGGCCAGCGTCCAAAGCTTGTCGTCGGCGGTTATGTGCAGGCGCAGCGCCGGATCGGCGGCCGAGCGCAGGCGATGGGCGTCGGCGGCCTGGTCGAACTGCAGTCGCCAGAACTGGCGAGCGGCGCCGCCCTTGACCGGCTCCAGGCGCGCCACGCCGTCATCGTCGTAGGACAGGCACAGCTCCGGCGCCTCGCGCAGCGAGATCCGCACCGCGGGGTCACGCTCGAAGGCGGCGAAAGCCGCGGCGAAGGCGCCGGCCCGAGTGGCGAAACCGCGCATCGCCGCGGCCAGGGCGGTGGCGCGGTCTGCGCGCATGCGAACCTGAAGTCGCAGCGCGTCCAGCGCCGAGCCGCGATCTCCGGCCAGCAATTGCCGATAAAGAGACGGCGCGATGTCGCGGCCATAGGAGACTAGGTCGCGGGCGAAGGCGGCCATGCCGAGCTGGAGATCCAGCCCCTGCCCTTCCAGCACGGCGTCGAGATCGGTCCAGGCGGCCAGCAGACGCTGGGCTTCGGCGCACAGTTCGCCCGCCTCGACCGCGCGGCCGCCGCGACGGGGCTCAAGGGCCGAGCCGACGACCTCGCCCAGGAAGTCGACGATGTCGCGACGCTGGCGCGCAGCGCGCAATGCAGTGCGGGTTTCGGCGGCGACACGGCCAAGCGCGGCGACGTCGCGCCAATCGGCCAAGCCAAGATCGAACAGGTTTCCGGTTTGGGCGGAACGGCCGCTGGCGTCGCCGGCGAAGAGCAGAAGCCCGTTCATCGCCAGCCCCGCGGCTCAAGCCGTCGGTCCTCGATGCTTCGCAACGCCGCTACTCCACCCTGGGGTCGGCGATGGGCCGCTCGCGAGCGTCACGAGCGGCCCCCGCCCCGCATGCGAAGAGCCCCCCAAGACTTCCTCGCGCGCCAATGGCCTGGGAAACCCGGAGCCATCATGGCGCGACGGCTCCGGGTCCCTGATCGTTGGACGTCCGCTCTGGAGGCTTTGCGGCCCGGCCGTCCTTGATCTGCGACAGAATGTCCCAAGCCCTACAGCCCCGCTGTGCAATTTTTCACAGGGGGTGCAGCGAGGCCCTAGCGGCGGGAAAGATTGAAGATCGAGACCGGCGGGAAGCTCTTGCGAGGCGTCGTTCGGCCAACGTAGCCGAAGCGGTACTGGTCGGCATGGCGCGTGGCCAGCATGCCGGCCATGGCCTCGCTGACATAGGCCGCGCCCGGGGCCACGTCCGGCTCGATGCGGGCGGCGACGACCACGTGGGCGCCGACAACGGCCTGGGCGCCGGTGATCGGGTTCACCCGCAGGTGCACCGGCCCGTAGTGCCCGCCGATGCGTAGCGCGAGATGGCGCGGCAGCCCTCGCGCCCGCAGGTTCAGGCGGCGGTGGGCCTCCAGCAGTACGAGCGCGGCCTCGGCGGCGTCCGACGGCCGGTCGAAGACGAGGAACACGCCGTCGCCCCAGGTCTCGACGTGCTCGGGCGGCGCGGCGAGGCCGGCGATGGCCTCGGCCATGCCCGCCATGACGACCTCGAAGAAGGCCGGCACCTGGGCGTCGTGCAGGGCGCCGAAGCCGCGCACGTCGATGAACAGCATCGCCTTGACCCCGCGCTCGCCGGGCTCGGTCGACGCAACGACGGCCGGCGCATCGGGCGCGGGCCGCTCGAAAGGCAGGATCGCCTGGGGCCGTCCGGTCTCGCGCCAATAGGCGACGTCGGCGCCGGCCCCTGCAGGTCCCGTCGACTCGCGCCCGTCCCACACGGCCACCTGCACCGCGCGGGCCGACAGGCCCTCGGCCCGCAGGATCGCGCAGCCGATCGCAAAACGGCTGGCATAGGCGAAGACCTCGTCGTCGCCGGCATAAGGATCGCGGGCGGCGAACCGCACCGAAGCGGCCCTGGCCAGGCAGGCCTCGAACCGACCGACCCAGTGCTCTCCGAACGGCCGCACCGAGGTCTCGAGATAGGAGGCCAGGCCCAGCGGCGCGACGACGTGCAGCTCCGCCCCCGCCGCCAGCAGGGTCTCGGCCCAGAGGATGTCGGCGCCGGCGGCCAGGCCGCCGTAGCCGAAGCCGATCCTCTGCGCCCTGACGAGATCGGCCATCCTGGCCTTGAGGGCGGCTTCGTCCTCAAAGGCGCGGGCGGCGAACATGTGGCCGGTGAAATGAGCCGTCGCGGGCGGGCGCAGGATCTCCAGCCAGGCGGTCGGCGCGCCGATCTCGGCGGCGATCATCGACAGCTGGCGCAGGGTCGAGGCATGGGCCGACAGGCTGGCCGGCGCGCCGGCGACGGCGGCGGCCAGCATCTCGGCGGCCTCTTCACGCCGCCCCAGGAGGAACAGCGCCTCGGCGCGGCTGGCGCGATCGAAATAGCCGGCTTCGCCGGCTTGCGGCGCGGCGCCGGCGGCGTCGAGAGCGGCCGCCGCCAATTCGGCGGTCCGCGCGGCGTCCCCGGCCAGCAGGCTCATGGTGGCGGCGTTGACGAGGCCATAGCGCCCCCCGCCGTTGACGGCCGTGGCGACATAGGCGCGAGCCGAGGCGCGGGCGAAGGCCCGTCGGCGCTGGCCAGCGGCCGCCAGGGCCACGTCCTTCAGCAGGCGCGCGCCCAGCGACAGGGCTTCGGGATCGTCGGAATTGGCAAGGCCCAGGCGCACGAACTCGGCGCGGGCGAAGTCGGCGGCGCCGGCGCGGGCCAGCGAAAGCACGGCCGCGTGGGCCAGAATCAGCGAGCGTTCGCCCTCGTCGAGAGCCCGCCGCGCCAGATCGTAGGCGGAAAGATGCTCGCCGCGCCGAAGCAGCGCGGCGAGCTCGTCGAAAGACGCTTCGGCGCTCAGCTTAGCGGCCGGTGCCGTTTTCGATCAGCGGATCCAGGTCGATCGCCTGGCCCAGGGCGTCATGCATGAACAGGCTGTAGACGAAGATGCCCATGCGCTTGCATTCGTAGACGACCTTGAACTGGGCGTACGGAACCGGCTCTTCCGCACCCGGAGGCGTGTAGTTGGTCCAGTAGTAGCTGGAGAAGTTCTGGCCCCAGTCGTTCTCGAACGAGATCGGGGTCGGCTGGAAGCCCCAGCCCTTCGAGAGCAGGTCGTCGCTGAGACGGAACTGCAGCACGCAGCGCTGCTGCAGGTCGAGGTCCAGCGGCTCCGGCGGATTCGGGGCCAGGTCCATGAAGCTGAGGTTGCCATCGAAGCCGACGATGATGTCGACGACCAGATCCGGCTCCGGGTTGGCGCCATTGTGGCTGAGCATAGAAAATTCCCCCTATAGGCGAGTTAACCTAAAGATGAATCGCGTGAAAACGCAACGAAGTCGGGTCTCGCATAACCGTGTAAACGAAGTTTGTTCACTATGGCCGAGGCCTCGGAAATTCTTCCCTGGCCGTGCAGGGCCCGGGCCAGGACGTAGAGCGTCTCGGGCGACAGGGTCTCACGGCGCGGTCCCAGCAGGCTGATCGCCTCGGCCGAGCGCCCCTGCGCGAGATGGGCCACGCCGAGCAGCCATTGCTCCAGTTGGGCGTCGCCATCACCCTTCTTTCGGCTCGCCAGCGACTGTTCGATCTCGCGCGCGGCCGCCCTCGCCGTCTCGGGCTTGCCGTCCTTCTCGGCCAGGCGGATCGCCTGCACCCTGAGCTTTCCGTTGAGCCGCGCCATCCAGGCATAGACTTCGGGATTGAGCGACCGCAGTCGCTCGATGCGGCGCACCGCCTCGGCGTGAGCGGCGCGCGCGGCCGGCAGATCGCCTGCGGCGAAGGCGACGTCGAAGGCGTCGAGCTCCACATTGGCCGCGTAGTCCAGCCAGGTGGCGTTCTCCGGATCCAGGGCGGTCAGATCGCGGAAGCCGCGACGGGCCCCATCGACCAGCCGGCGCGCCTCGTCGACGCGGCCCAGGTCCAAAGCACGGCGGGCCAGGGCCAACTGTCCGGCATAGAGCTTAGCGGCCATCGGCCGGTTTTCGGGATCCTTCTTCAGAAGCCCGGCCACGATGGTCTGGGCGATCGCGCGCTGCTCGTAGGCCTTAGCCAGGTTGCCCGATCGATAGTGCGTGTCCGAAAGCCACGCGTGGGCGTCGGCCAAATCCTTCACCGGCTGGACCGCGTCGGGCGACGCCTTGGCCGCCGCCTCGAAGCGGACACGGGCGTCGTCGAAGGCCGCCAGGGCGTCCTTGCCGCGGCCTTCGTCCAGCAGCAGCGTGCCCAGGTTGTTGCGGGCGTAGGCGACTTCCATCCGCCAGTCGAGATTATTGGGATCGAGTTTCGTCAGCCGCTCGGCCAGTTCGCCATAGCGCCGGAAGCCCGCCTCGGCGTCGGCCGTGCGCGCCAGCCGCCAGTCGACATAGGCCAGCCAGAAGACGTTCTGGGCATGGTCGTAGAGGCGCTTTCCGTCCTGCGGGTTGCGGTTCGACAGCGCCTCGGAGGTCAGGGCCGCCTGCGAGAAGGCCTGCCGCGCGCCCTTCAGGTCGCCGCGCTTGTCACGGATCTCGCCGAGCAGGGTCTGGGCCTTGGCCTGTTGCGACAGGTCCTCGTCGTCCAGGTCGCGAGCGTCGACATGCGCGTAGTGCGCCAGGGCCCGCGCGCCGACGCCGTCGAGGACGTCCAGGCGTCCGACCGGCTCCAGCTTCTTGCGCAGGTCGCCCAGCATGTAGGCCACCAGGTCCTCGGCCTCGGCGCGCTGGGCCTCGGCTTCGCGACGGGCGTCGAAGGCGACCACCGCCAGGACTCCGGTGACCACGGCCACGCCGAGCGCGCCGGCGGTGGTCGCCGCCATCCAGCGCGAGCGCCGGCGGGCGTCGCGCTGGATCAGGTTGTCGAGCCGCACGCCCAGCAGGGTGGCGGCCACCTTCAGGAACGCCAGTCGCCGGCCATCGCCGCCCGGACGCAGGTCGGCGGCCAGGGGTTCCCCGCCGGGCGGAAAAGCCTCGCGCAGCACCGGCGGCAGGCAGTCGATGACCTCGCCGCCGCCCTCGGGCGCATCGACCAGCACGCAGATCACCCGCTGCGGACCATGGGTCGACAGGAAGTGACGGATCTCCTCGCCGACCCATTTCGAGCGACGCGAGGCCTCGGAGCAGACGACGATCAGGTGCTCGGAACGATCCAGCGCCTCGCGAATCGCCCCGCCCAGGTCGGCGGCGGCCGAAAGCTCGGCGCGATCACGGAAGATCGGTCGCAGCGGACGCGCGTCCGCCGGGCCCACGCCCCTTGGCGGGCGATAGGCTTCCAGCCTCTTGTGCAGCCAATCGACGAGCTTGCCGTCGCCATGGCTGTAGCTGATGAAGGCCTTGTAGTTTAAGTCCCCCATTGCCCCCTCGACTCTCCCCGTACGCGAACTCAGGAGCGGCGATTATGGACTCTTCCGCGAGCGCCGCCACCGCTGGCGCTTCGAATGCGACGGGCTTCGGCGATCAGGCCTCCCGTCTTCAGGCCCTGGCCGGCTGCCGGCTGCTGCGTCACATGGCGCCGGCCGAGGTGGAAGCCCTGGCCTCGCGCATCGAAATCCTGTCCGTGCGCCGCGGCGCGCGCCTCGTGCAGCGACACGATCCGGGCGGCGCGATCTATGTCGTCGTGCAGGGCCTCCTGCTGGTGAACCAGTACGCACGCTCGGGGCGCGAGGTCGGCTATCGTCGGCTGCAGCCGGGCTCCTATTTCGGCGAGATCGCCGCCATCGACCGCCTGCCGCGCTCGGCCAACGTCACAGCCTTGACCGAGGCGGTGGTCGGCCGCCTGCCCGAGCCGCTGGTCGCCGAACTGATGGCCGGCTCGCCCAACTTCACCCGCGCGGTGATGGAGGACCTGGCGGCCATGGTCCGGGCGCTGAGCAGCCGGGTGTTCGAGCTGAACGCCGTCTCGGCGCCCTGCCGGGTGCAGATGGAACTGCTGCGCCTGGCCACTGACGTCGGCATCGAGGACAACCGCGCCGTCCTGGTGCGCGCGCCCACCCACGCCGAGATCGCCGTCCTGGCCGGCGCCCAGCGCGAGGCCGTGACCCGCGAGCTGAACCGGCTGGAGACCCGCAACCTGATCGCCAAGCAGGGCCGCACCCTGACCATTCTCGATATCGACGGCCTGGTCGCCGAGATCGAGCGCCTGGGCGGGGACGAGCCGGAGCTCTAGTTCCCCGCGCTCTCCTGGAGCGCCCGGGTCACGCCGTTGGTCCAGCCGAAGCCGTCCTGCAGCGGATACTCCCCGCCCCCGCCGGCCTTGGCTTCCTCGACGTCGTACTTTTCCAGCATCTTGCCGCTGGCCCGATATTCGCGCTCGACCGTAGCCAGCCAGCGGTTCGAGACGTCGGAGGCCAAGGCGTTCTCGCCGTAGCGGCGCAGGCCGGCGACGGCCACCCACTGCAACGGCGCCCAGCCATTGGGCGTGTCCCACTGCTGGCCGGTGCGATTGGCGGTGGTCCGCAGGCCGCCCGAGGCCAGCAACTGCGCGCGGGTCACACTCGCCACCGCCTTGGCCTGATCCGGCGAGGCCGCGCCGACGAACAGCGGATAGAGGGTCGCGGCGCTGACGGCGTCGATCCGCTCGCCGCCAGTCCAGAGCCAGTCGAGATAGACACCGCGCGAGGCGTCCCACAGCACCGCGTCCATCGCCGTCTTGCGGGCCTTGGCGCGGCCGGCGAACTCGGCGACGCAGGATTCGTCGGCGATGCGGGCGCAACCGGCGGAGATCCCAGTTTCCAGGCCATACATCAGGCTGTTGAGGTCGACCGGGACGATGGCCGTGGTGCGGATGGTCTTCAGGTGATGGCCGTCCGCCATCCAGCGCGACGAGAAATCCCAGCCGCTCTCGGCCCCGGCCCTCAGGTCGCGGAACACCTCGGCGGGCGGACGGCCCGTGGCCAGCGACGCCTCACGGGCGGTCTCCAGGTCTTCGCGGTAGGACTCGTCGCGCGGCGTGACGCGGTCGTCATAGTAGCGGTTCAGCACCGCCCCGCCCGGCAGGGCGACGACGCGACGCCAGGCCTTGCCCGGCGCCACGGTCTTCTCGCCGTCCATCCAGAAGGCGTGCTCGCGCCGCATCAGGTCGACGCGCGCCTTGACCACCGCCGGATCGCTCGCCTCGGAGAGCCCGACCATGGCGTAGAAGAACGGCGGCTGCGAGCGGCTGAGATAGTAGGTGCGCGCGCCATTGGGGATGTGGCCGTAGACGTCGATCAGGCCGCCGAAGTCGTCGATCATGTTTTCGACCAGGTCCGAACGCCCATCGAGCTTCAGCCCCAGCATCGTGAAGTAGCTGTCCCAGTAGTAGATCTCGCGGAAACGCCCTCCGGGCACGACGAACGGCTTGTCCATCGCCAGGGCCGAACCGCCGGCCACCGGCTTCACCGGATCGCGGGTCAGGTGCGGCCAAAGCTGCGCGACGTGAGCCTTCAACGTGGAGCGCTCGGCGCTGGGCGCGGGCGTCGCCCCGGCCTCCGGCACGACGAAATTGGCGCGCACGAACCGCCTCAGCTCGGCGTCGGTGAAGCGGGCATGGGCGCGATAGTCCTTGAGGATCGCGGCCGGATCGCGCTTGGGCGTGGCGTCCACGAAGGTCTTGCCGTCGGGAAACAGCCGCCGGGTCTGCACCTGGTGGAACAGCTCCTGGTAGGTGTCCGCCGGCGTCGGGATCTCCGCCGCCGGCGTCTGGGCCAAGGCGAACGGCGCGATGGCCGTCCAGGCTGCTGCGGAAACGGCGGCGAGCAGGCGGGCGCGGATCATCGGGGCCTCATCGAAGAAAAAGACGCGGGCCAGCAGGGAGGAAGGCCGGCCCGCGCGCAGGGTCTGTTGCAGGTCAGAACCCGCGAGATCGTCAGAAGTTGTAGCCGACGCTCAGCCGCACAGAGCGGCCAAGGATCGGACGGGCGTTGGCGCCGCTGGTCGAGCGCGGGTCGCCTTCGGTCAGGCCGTGGCTGTCGGTGAGATTGTCGCCGGCGATCTGCACGTCGAAGGCGCCCACCCGGAAGATCGCGCCCAGATCCAGCTTCTCGTAGCCCTTCAGCACCTGGGTATTGGCGTTGTCGCCATAGCGGTCGTCGACGGCGCTGAGCGTGCCGTAGAAGGTGGCGTCCACGGTTCCCAGCTGCACGTCCCAGCTGGGCGTGAAGCGGATCTGCCAGTCGGGCTGGCGCTGGGCGCTGTTGCCGGCGTTGGCGGGGATCGAGGACTGCTTGATCTCGGTCTTCTGGAAGGTGCCGTTCAGCGCCAGCGACAGGCCGAAGTCCGACCGCCAGCGGCCGTCGAGTTCGATGCCGTGGGCCTTGTTGGTGTTGCTTTCCTGGATGCCGCCGACGTCGGCGAACTTGGCGCCCTTGAACTCGTTGGCGAAGCCCGTGGCGTAGAGCTCGAACGGCCCGCTGCGCAGCTTGTAGCCCAGCTCGTACTGGTCGACCTTCAGGGTGTCGGTCAGGTTTTCGCGGAAGTTGTCGAAGCTGGGGAACTTGTAGCCCCGCGAATAGCGCACAAAGACGCCCGACACGTCGTTGAGGTCGTAGTTGGCGCCCACCGTGTAGGAGGTCTTGCTCTGGCTGTAGTCGGTGGTGCGGATGGCCAGGCCGTCGGGATAGCCGGCGCCGTCGTCGACCACGTAGTCGGTCTTGAACCGTTCGCGGCGCACGCCGAGGTCGATGCGAAGGGCTTCAGTGGCCTGCCAGGCGTCGGCCAGATAGAGCGCGTCCACCCGCCCGTCGCCGGCCGAGACCAGGCCGTAGTTCCAGCAGCCCGTGCCGCTGCCGGCCGTGGCCAGGTTGGCGCAGCTGACATTGGCGGCCAGGTAGTCGCCGTTGGCCTTGACCTGCATCGGCCGGAAGTTGCCGATCGTCCAGAAGTCGTCGGATGAGAAGCTGGAGGCGTAGTAACCGGCCGAGACCTCGTGGGTCCCGAAGGACTTGGAGACGCTGAAGTCGTTGGTCAGCGCCTCGATCTCCTTCTCGACGATCCAGGCGCCCCAGGCCTGCACGTAGTCGTTGGCGCCCAGCGTGGTCCC
The DNA here is from genome assembly GCF_003094615.1 of Caulobacter radicis. Lineage (GTDB taxonomy): Bacteria > Pseudomonadota > Alphaproteobacteria > Caulobacterales > Caulobacteraceae > Caulobacter > Caulobacter radicis. The sequence goes on from NZ_QDKO01000015.1 coordinate 121,467, forward strand.
GCCGCGCGTCACCACCGGGCCGCCGATGACGGTCGCGACGGACGCGGCCGTCACCGCCCCGCCGTCCGGCACCAGGCCGTAGGTGTTGGCGTCGCCCTTGGTGAAGCTGAAGCGGTCGCGCACCGTCCAGCCGTCGCCGAACTCGTGCTCGAAGCTGCCGCCGGCGACATAGCCCTTCCAGCCGCGGCCATCGGCCAGGTCGAAGCCGCGGGTCGCGCCGTTGGCGTGCACCTGCAGGGTCTGGTGACGCGAAAGCTCGCCCAGCTGGGTGTAGGTCCCCTTGTCGACGCCGGGTACGTTGATGGCGAACGGCAGGTACCAGGCGCCGTGGTCGTCGGTGGCGCGGGCATAGAGGTTGATCTTGCCGTTCTCCAGCTTCTTGGTGAGGTTCACCGTGAACTGCTGGCCCTTCTCGCTGTCGAACTGGGTGTCGCGGATGCCCGGCGAGCGGGCGACGTAGCCGCCGACCATGAAGAACAGGTCGTCGGACAGCTTGCCGCTGACCACGCCGTCGACGCGGCGCAGGCCGTAGTCGGAGGTCGAGGCCTTCACCAGGCCCTTGGTCTCCTCGCCGCCCTCCTTGAGCATGAAGTTGGTCGTCAGGCCCGGCTGGCCGTTGGAGAAGATCGGGTTGGGACCGCCGCGCAGCGCCTCCATCCGCGAGATGGTCTCGTCGACGCGGAAGATCGACGAGTTCTCGAGGAACGACAGGGTCGAGGGCGGATAGATCGGCGCGCCCTGCAGCTGGATGGTCAGGAACTCGGCGTCGCCGGTGGCGGGGAAACCGCGCACGAAGACGTTGGCGCCGGCCACGCCGCCCGAGGTCTCGACCCAGACGCCGGGCACCAGGGCCAGCAGTTCGGCGCTCGACTTGGGCGAAGCCTTGGTGATGTCGGCGGCGTTGACGGTGCTGACCGCGAAGCTGGCCGACAGCTTGTCGATGCCCGCGCCGCCGGGGGTGCCGACGACGATGACCTCTTCCACCTCCGAAGGCGCCTCGGGCTGGGCCGGGGGCTCGGCGGCGACGGCCGGGGAGGCCTGGGCCGTGGCGCTGGCGGCGACCAGCAGGCCGCGGCCGCGGATGGCGTAGACGCCGCTGGCCGTGGGCTGGGCCACCATGTCGGACCCAGCCAACAGGCGCTTGAGACCCTCGTCGGCGGAATAGCTGCCCTTCAGGCCGGCGCTGCGCTTGCCGCGCAGCTGGGTCTCGTCGAAGGCCAGCTGCTGGCCGGACACGCGACCAAAGGCGCGCAGGGCGCCGCCCAGGTCCTGGGCAGGAATGTCGAAGCTGTAGGTCGTCCGCGCCTGGGCGTAGCCGGCGGTCGGTGCGATCAGGGCCGCCAGGACGGCGGCGGCGGTGGTGGAGCCCCAGACGAGGCGGCGGTCGAAGCTCTTGCGCATCACTTCCCTCCCTCGCGCCGATCATTGTTCTTTGGCGGCGCTTTGGTCAGTGAGACGCCTCAGTCGGCGGAAGACTCACCAGCGCCGCTGATCTTTTTTTGCCCCCGGTCACTTTGGCCCCGGTCGATCCGCAGCACCGTCTCGCCCGAAGCCGGCTCGGCCCGCACCGGCAGCACGGCCGTGACGCCGTCGACGAAGGCGCGCGTATCGCCCGAGGTGAAGACGCCGCTGATCTTCAGCCGTCCCACCGCCGGATCGGCGATCCGCAGCTTCTCGCGAGCGTAGCGGTTCACCCGCTCGACGGCGAGGTCCATGGGCTCGTCCTGGAACACCAGCTGGCCGCTCTCCCACGAGGCGGCGCGCGACGGATCGGTGGCCGAGACAACCGTGGCCCCGGACGTCGTCGAGGCGACCAGTTCGTGGTCCGGCGTCAGCAGGCGCTCGGCCGGCGCGCCGTCGACCTTCAGCGACGGCGGCGGACGGCCACGACCGCCCTCCCCGTCCAGCACGGCCACGTGGCCCTCGTAGAGCACCACGCGCATCTGGCCCGGCAGGCGCTCGACGCTGAACGTCGTGCCCGTGGCGACCACCAGCTTGCCGTCGGCGGCCACCGAGAACGGTCGCAGCGGATCCTTGGCCACCGAGAACTTGGCGCGCCCCTCGTCCAGCCACAGCCGGCGACGCCCGCCGTCGTAGCGCACGCGCAGCACGGTGGCCGCATCCAGAGAGGCGCGCGAGCCGTCAGGCAGTTCGACGATGCGGCGCTCGCCCTCGGTGGTGCGATAGACGTCCGGCAGGCTGGCCCGCCAGGCAAGGCCGCCGCCGGCCAGGGCCGCCACGAGGCAGGCGGCGACGGCGCCGCCGATCACCGCGCGACGCCCAGGCCTGCGCGACCACCGCGCCTGCTGGGCCCGGCGCAGGTCTTCCAGGGCCTCGCCGCGCAGGGCGACCATGCCGGGGCTCATGGCCTGCTCGTCCACCGCGCGCCAGGCCGAAACGGCATCGTCCAGCAGCTCCCGATGCTGCGGATCGGCGGCGAACCAAGCTTGCAGGTCGTCGTACTCCGCCGGCGACAGCTCGCCCTCGGCCAGGCGCACGCACCAGGCGGCGGCCGCGTCCAGGGCCTCCTCGGCAGACGTGTGGCTCATGTCTGGACCGCTCATTCCCCGGCCCTCGTACGCTTGGTCAGGTGGCCCATGGCCTTGAGAATATGCTTCTGCACGCCGCTGGTGGTCATGCCGTAGAGCTGCGCCAACTCGGCCTGCTTCATGCCCTCCAGCCGGAACAGCAGGAAGATGGCGCGGGTGCGCTCGGGAAGCTCACGCAAGGCGTCCGACACCTCGCCCAGGCGCTCGCGGCCCATCAGCACGCGGGCCGGATCGAGGGGCTCCAGGTCCAGCGGCTCGGCGCGGAGCTCGGCGCTATAGCTCGACCTCACACGCTCGCGTCTTGCCCTGTCCCGCAGCAGGTTGGCGGCCATCTGGAAGATGTAGGCGTCGGCGTTGTCCATCGTCCGCTCGCCGTCGGACAGGGCCAGCTTGGCGAACAGCTCCTGGGTCATGTCCTCGGCGTCGCTGTGGCTGGCGGCGCGGCGCATGAAGAACGCCATCAGCGCGGGCCGATAGCGCCGATCCAAGCTCCCCAGGTCCTGTTCACTCTTGGCCCGCACGGTCCGTCTCGACAGCTTTCCCGGAGTGCATGACGCACATCCTCGCCGGATGCACACCAGCGGGCGACGATTTTCTCGTCTCAGGTTCCGGTCAGTCGCTTGAGACGATCCCGCAGCGGCGTCTCCACCCAGCGCCAGGCCGCCCAGGACGCCGTCGGCAGCACGAAGAAGGCCAGCACGCAGAACCACAGCGGCAGGTCGCGCTTCCAGCCGTTCGGATAGATCGAGATCATCACGTACCAGCACGCCCAATGCAGGGCGTAGAGCGGGTAGGACACCCCGCCCAGCCGCTCGCACAGCTTGGCCAGCCGGCCGCCGGGATCATAGGCGCCCAGCAGCACCAGAACCGGAAACAGCAAGGCGGTGCAGGCGAAGTCGTAGAGGCCGTTGGCCACCGAGCTGGGCCAGACCGGCAGGAACAGCACAACCAGCAGCAGCGCCGCAGGCAGCCAGGTCTTGCGGGTGGCGAAGGCGGCGCGATGGCGCCAGCACATCCAGCCGATGGCGAAGGGAAAGGCCGCGCGCAGCACGCCCAGGCCGAAGGTCGCCTGGTCCCAGCCGGTCTGCAATCCGCCCATGCCGATGGCCACGAACAGCAGGGCCGCGCCCGACATCAGGATGAACATGATCACCGCCATGTCGGGCGCGCGGCGGAACGGATACCAGGCCAGGCTGACGAGCACCTCCAGGCACAGCGACCAGGCCAGCGGGTTGAAAGGGAACAGCGACGGGAAGGTGCCCGCCTCCATCGGCGCGAACTTGGGGATCAGCAGCAGGCCCTTGGCGAAGTCGGCCCAGGTCTCGGCGTCGCCCCTGCCGGTCAGCAGCGCGCCGGCCACCGTGGCGATGGCCAGCATCGGCCAGACCCGCACCCAGCGGGCGACCAGGTACTTGCCGAACCCCATCCGGCGCTGCTCGAAGGCGTGGGCCAGCACGAAGCCGCTGAGGCAGAAGAAGAAATCGACCGCCAGGTAGCCGTGGGCGAAATGCCCGCGCCGCCCCGACCAGTCGGCGATGTGGTAGAGCAGCACGCCCAGGGCCGCGACGCCGCGCAACCCGTCCAGGGCGGTGAACCGTCCTTCATCCCTGGTCGCCGCGATCGTCACCCGATGTTGGTGTCACGATGCGGGGGCGTGGGGCAACCCCTTACCGCCCCACCCTTTTCGTCATCCCGGCCGCAGCGAAGCGAAGAGCCGGGACCCAGGAGCGGCCGCAATGCGCCAGCTACTGCTTGCGGATCCAAACGTCGCGCCCGGTCCCCTGGGTCCCTGGTCTGCGGCGCTTCGCGCCTTCGCCAGGGATGACGATGTTTGGGTGGGCGGCAAGTAAGGAGCCAAGCTACCCCAGCCGCTTGATCGCCGCCTTCAGGGCCCTGCCCGCCTCCGCATAGTCGGCCCAGGCCGTGCTCTTGCCGATCAGGTCGGGCGCGGTGCGGATCGTGAACCGCGTCGGATCAAGGCCCGCCTTCACCTGCGTCCAGTTCAGCGGCATCGACACCGTCGCCCGCGGCCTCGCCCGCGCCGACAGCGGGGCCACCGCCGTGCTGGTGCGGTCGTTGCGCAGGTAGTCGAGGAAGATGCGGCCTGCCCTCGCCTTCTTGCTCATGGTGATCAGGTAGCGGTCGGGCTCGTCGGCGGCCATGCGGGCGCAGACCTCGCGGGCGAAGGCCTTGGCCTGGTCCCAGGGAACCTTGTCCGACAGGGGCGTGACCACGTGCAGGCCCTTGCCGCCGGTGGTCTTGCAGAACGAGACGAGGCCCAGTTCCTCAAGCCGGTCGCGCATCTCGCGAGCAGCGACGATGACATCGTCGAAAGTCAGTTCCGGCGCCGGATCGAGGTCGAAGACCAGCCGGCCGGCGACCTCGGGATCGCCGGGCTGGCAGTTCCAGGGATGGATCTCGACAGCGGCGATCTGGGCGGCGGCGACCAGGGCCTCGACCCGGTCGAACTTGATGTAGGGCTGGCGATCGCCTTTGACCGTCACGGTCTCGATCAGCGACGACATCCCGCGCATGGCGTGGCGCTGGAAGAAGGTCTCGCCGCCGACGCCGTCGGGCACGCGGATCACCGACGCCGGGCGTCCCTGGATGTGCGGCAGCATCCACTCTCCCACCACCTCGTAGTAGCGGGCGAGGTCGAGCTTGGTCGCCGGCTCGCCGTCGCCGGCGTCGGGCCACAGCGGCTTGTCGGGCTTAGAGATCGCGACGCCCAGCACGACGCTATTCGACCTGGCGGTCGCCTTCGGCGCCGGCTCGGCCAATTCCGCCTTGCCGGCCGGCACGGGGTCGGCCTCGACCTCCGAAGCGGGCTTATCCTCGCGCAGGCCCTTGAAGGCGGCCTGGCGGATCGCGCCCTCGCCGGTGAAGCCGGCATACTCGATCTCGGCCACCAGCTTGGGCTTCACCCAATGGATGTTGGCGGCGTCGCGCGGCGCGCCCCGCCCTTCGAACGGCGAGCGGTCGGTCTCCAGCGCCTTCAGCTTCGGCAGCAGCGTGGCGACCTTGTCCTTGCCAAAGCCCGTGCCGACGCGGCCGACATGCACCAGCCTGCCGTCGCGCATCACCCCGGCGATCAGCGAGCGGAAGGCCGTTCCCGTCGTGGTCCAGCCGCCGATCACCACCTCGTGGCCAGCCCGGCACTTGGCCTTGGTCCAGGTCTCGCTGCGCCCCGAACGATAAGGGGCGTCGAGCCGCTTGGAGATGATCCCCTCCAGCTCCAGCTTGCAGGCCGACAGCAGCACCGCGTCGCCCGCCGTCTCGAAATGGTCGACATAGCGCAGGCGAGGTTCGTCCTCGCCCAGCAGCGCCTTCAGCCGAGCCTTGCGCTCGCGCAGCGGCAGGCTCCGCAGATCCTCGGCCCCTTCGAACAGCAGGTCGAAGGCGAAGAAGATGATCTCGCCCTCCCCGCCCTCGGCCAAGGCCGCCTGCAAGGCCGCGAAGTCGGGCTGGCCGGCCTCGTCCAGCACTACGGCCTCGCCGTCGATGATCGCGTCGGGCAGGTCCGCGGCCGCCTCGGCGACCCCGGCGAACCTGTCGGTCCAGTCCAGGCCCTTGCGGGTTCGCAAGCTAGCGCGGCCGTCCTCGACGCGCAGTTGCAGGCGATAGCCGTCGAACTTGATCTCGTGGCCCCAGCCTTCGCCCGCCGGGGGGGGATCGACCGACTTGCACAGCTGGGGCTCGATGAAGCGCGGCATGGCGTCGGCCTTGGTCGCTCCGGCCTTCTTGGCCGGCGCGAAGCTGCGCGTCTCCTCGGCTTCCTTGGACAGCGCCTCGCGTTCGGCCCTCGTGCGGGATTTCCACACCGCGTCCGCCTTGCCCTTGGACTTGAGGATGAAGGGCTTGGGCGCCTTGCCTTTTCCGGCAGCGATATCCGCCATGCTGCGGCTTGAGGCGATCGAGCGGTCTTCCTCCAGGACGGCGTCTCCCTTTCCCGGCCTGGCCGCCTCGTCCTGGTGCTTGATCAGCAGCCAGTTGCTGCGCCTGCCCTTTCCGTCCTTGGCGTTGCGGTCGTGCTTCATGCGCACCAGCACCCAGCCGCCGTGCAGGCGCTCGCCCTCCAGCACGAACTTCAGCTCGCCCTTCTGCAGCGCCTTGCCGACGTCCTCGAAACCCTTCTCAGGCGCCCAGTAGCCGCGGTCCCACAGCTGCACCGTGCCGCCGCCGTACTGGCCCTTGGGTATCGTCCCCTCGAAGTCGCCGTAGTCGAGCGGGTGGTCCTCGACCTCCACCGACAGCCGCTTGTCGGCCGGATCCAGCGACGGCCCCTTGGTCACCGCCCAGGATTTCAGAACCCCGTCGACCTCCAGCCGGAAGTCGTAGTGCAGGCGGGTGGCGTCGTGCTTCTGGATGACGAATCGCAGGTGCGGCGCGGCCGCCACGGCGCGCTCGCCGCTGGGCTCGGCGGTCTTCTTGAAGTCGCGCTTGCGGCGGTATTCGGTCAGTTGCGACTGCGCCATTTTCCCGATCCCTGTCTGAAAACAAGAGTCTCCGAGCGCATGAACGGTTCCCCTCCGCGCCGTGACGTGTTTCAGTGGACCAATTGTCAATGACACCGGTTTCCATTAGAGACAGCGCAGGTCCGACGAACGGGCCAGCCATGAGTAATTCGAGGGAGGCTACGCGGCGTGACCGTTTCTGAGGCGCAAAGCGACCTATTCGCACCGGCGTCGATCGCCCCCCAATTCGTTGAAGCCCGACAGAAGGGCGTTTCGGTTCCCGGCTATCCCGGCGGCGCCCTGCCCCAGTCGATGGCCGACGGCTACGCGGTGCAGGACATCGCCATCGACCTATGGCCCGACGAGCTGGTCGGCTGGAAGGTCGGCCTGGTTCCCCCGCAGCACCGCGAGCGCCTGGGCGTCGACCGCCTGGCCGGCTGCATCTTCAAGAAGAACGTCTGGGACGCCGGCGCCGAGCCGACCCCGTTCCGCGCCATCGCCGGCGGCTTCACCGCCGTCGAGGCCGAGTTCATCATCCGCCTGTCCAAGGACGCGCCCGAGGGCAAGACCGAGTGGACGGCGGAAGAAGCCGCCGACTATGTCGGCGAGCTGATCCTCGGCGTCGAGATCGCCGGCAGCCCGCTCAAGACCATCAACGAGCTGGGCCCGCCCATCGTCGTCTCCGACTTCGGCAACAACGACGGCCAGATCCTGGGTCCGGTCATCGAGAACTGGCGCGAGATCGGCTGGGAAGCCATGCCGGCAGAGACCTTCGTCAACGGCGTGAGCGTCGGCAAGGGCGGCGCGACCTCGATCCCCGGCTCGCCGCTGGCGGCCCTGGCCTTCCTGCTCGGCCACGTCGCCTCGCGCGGCCGGCCGCTGAAGAAGGGCATGCTGGTCACCACCGGCGCCAGCACCGGCATCCACGACGTAGCGGCCGGCGACGAGTCGACCATAAGCTTCGGCCCGCTGGGCGAGGTCCGCTGCAGGGCGGTCCCCGCCTGACGGCGGGCCGCCGCAAAACAACAAACCAGAACAAAGACTAGGGTAAGGAAGACGAAGTCCATGGACGTATCCGCGGCCCCCGCGCCGTCTGAAAAGATCGGGCGCTATCGCTGGGTGATCGTCAGCCTGCTGTTCGCGGCGATGGTCATCAACTATGTGGACCGGCAGACCATCGGCCTGCTCAAGCCGAATCTCTCCAAGGAGTTCGGCTGGAGCGAGGGCGACTACGCCGACCTCGTCTTCTACTTCCAGCTCTCCTACGCCATCGCCTACCTGGCGTGGGGCAAGATCATGGACAAGATCGGGGCCCGCTGGGGCTTCGGCATCGCCTTCGCCATCTGGCAGATCGCCCACATCGCCCACGCCGGCGCGCGCGGACTGTCGGGCTTCATCTTCGCCCGCATGGGCCTGGGCGTCGGCGAGGCCGGCGGCTTCCCGGGCGGCATCAAGGCCGTGGCCGAATGGTTCCCCAAGAAGGAACGAGCCTTCGCCACCGGCATCTTCAACGCCGGCACCAATATCGGCGCCATCGTCACCCCGCTGGTCGTGCCGGGCATCACCCTGGCCTTCGGCTGGCAGATGGCCTTCATCGTCACCGGCGTCGCCGGCCTGGTCTGGCTGCCGATCTGGCTGCTGGTCTACCGCCGCCCGCGCGAACACAAGAAGCTGGGCGCGGCCGAACTGGCCCATATCGAGCAGGATCCGGCCGACCCCGTCGAGAAGATCGGCTGGGCCAAGCTGCTGACCAAGCGCGAGACCTGGGCCTACTCGCTCGGCAAGTTCCTGATCGACCCGATCTGGTGGATGTTCCTGTTCTGGCTGCCTGACTTCCTGGGCAAGCGCTACGGCCTGGACCTCAAGACCTTCGGCCCGCCGCTGATCGCCATCTACCTGCTGAGCGACGTCGGCAGCGTCGGCGGCGGCTGGCTGTCGTCGAACCTGATGAAGCGCGGCTGGAGCATCAACGCCGCCCGCAAGACGACCATGCTGGTCTGCGCCCTGCTGGCCGTGCCGGTGATGTTCGCCTCGTTCGCCAGCAACGTCTGGCTGGCCGTGCTGATCATCGGCGTGGCGACCGCGGCCCACCAGGGCTTCTCGGCCAACCTCTACACCCTGCCCTCCGACGTCTTCCCGCGCGCCGCCGTCGGCTCGGTGGTCGGCATCGGCGGCATGCTGGGCGCCCTGGGCGGCATGGTGTTCTCCAAGTACATCGGCAAGGTGCTGGAGGACATCGGCACCTACACCCCGATCTTCGTGGTCGCCGGCACGGCCTATCTGGTCGCCCTGCTGGTGGTGCACCTGCTGAGCCCCAAGATGGAGCCGGTGAAGATCTGATCTTCGCCCCTCCGCTGAGATCGAGCCCCCGGACGCAGCCGCGCCGGGGGCTTTTTCGTTGTGCATTTCGCCCGCCGGCGCCGTGACCTCGCCGCGATCACGGCCTAGATTGGATGTATGACAACGTTGTCTCCCACTACGACCGCCCCGCTCAACGTCGCCCTCGTCGGCTACGGCTATGTCGGCAAGACCTTTCACGCCCCGCTGATCACCACGACGCCGGGCCTCGTCCTGCACACGGTGGTGTCGAGCGACCCGGCCAAGGTGCTTGCCGACCACCCGGAAGCCAGGGTCGTCGCCAGCCTCGACGAGGCGCTGGCCGATCCGGCGATCGACCTGGTGGTGATCGCCACCCCCAACGACCTGCACGCCCCGCAGGGCCAGGCGGCCCTCTCCGCCGGCAAGCACGTGGTGATCGACAAGCCGTTCACCGTCACGCTGGACGAGGCCCGCGCCCTGATCGCCTCGGCCGAGACCCATGACCGCCTGCTGTCGGTGTTCCACAACCGTCGCTGGGACGCCGACTTCCTGACGCTCAAGGGCCTGATCGCCGATGGCGCGCTGGGTGAGGTGACGCAGTACGAAAGCCACTTCGACCGCTTCCGCCCCGTGGTCCGCGACCGCTGGCGCGAGCGAGCGGGTCCGGGCGCCGGCGCCTGGTTCGACCTTGGCCCGCACCTGCTGGACCAGGCGCTGCAACTGTTCGGCGCGCCGCTGGCGGTCAACGCCGACATCGGCGTCCAGCGCCAGGGCGCGGGGGCCGACGACTATTTCCACGTGACGCTGCGCTATCCGGCCCTGCGGGTGATCCTGCATGGCAGCCTGCTGACCGCCGCGGCCGACCTGCGCCTAGCCGTGCACGGCACGAAGGGCAGCTTCGTCAAGCAGGGCCTCGACGCCCAGGAAGATGCGCTCAAGCGCGGCCTCACCCCCGCCGACGAGGGCTTTGGCCTGGATCCCCGCCCCGGGACCCTGACCCGCGCCGACGGCGACGCCCTGACCAGCGAGGTCGTCGAAGGCCGGCGCGGCGACTACGCGGCCTATTACGCCGGCGTCCGCGACGCGATCCTGACCGGCGCGGCCAATCCCGTCCCGGCCCGCGAGGCCCTGCAGGTGATGGAGCTTCTGGACCTGGCCGCCCGCTCGGCCGCCGAGCGCCGCGAGCTTTCGGTCGAGGCCGCCCGATGAATTGCAAGGACGACCTGGACCGCATCGCCGCCCAGGAGGCCAGCCTGGTCTTCCCGCGCTTCGACCTCGACGCCGCCTGGGCCCTGGGCGCGGGCCTGCGCGACGCGGCCCTGGCCCGCAAGGCGCCGCTAGCCATCGACATCTCGCTGCGCGACCGGCCGCTGTTCCACGCCGCCCTGCCCGGCTCGACCGGCGAGAACGCCGACTGGATCCGCCGCAAGCGCAACACCGTGCTGCATTTCTCCAAGAGTTCGTACGGGATCGGCCTGGCCCTGGCGGCCAAGGGCGAGACGCTCGAGGCCAAGCACGGCCTGCCGACGCGGGACTACGCCGCCCACGGCGGCGGCTTTCCGCTGCTGGTGAAGGGCCTGGGTTGCATCGGCGCGGTCACCGTCTCGGGCCTGCCGCAACGCCAGGACCACGTGCTGGTGGTCGAGGCCCTGGCGCTTGTGCTGGGCAAGGAGCTGGACGACCTAGCGCTGGGGTAGCCTGGAAGGAACCTCCCCCTGTGGGGGAGGCGATCGCGAAGCGATCGGTGGGGGGACGTGGCCGCGAGCCTTCCTCCAAAGCGGAGGCTGAAAATGCCCCCCCTCCGGCCCTTCGGGCCACCTCCCCCAGAGGGGGAGGATCTTTGCCCAGTCCCCACTTTTCGCGCACGGCCTAGCCTCCCCCGCCCGCCGCCCCTAAAAACGGACTCGCCGTTTTCGTGGGGACCTCGACATGCGCCGCCGCACCTTCTTCGCCGCCCTGCCCGCCGTCGCCTTCGCGGGGCAGGCCCTGGCGCAGTCGCAGATCATCACCGGTCCCAACCCGAACCGTAAGCGCCCCGACGTGCATGGCGGCGACCGGGTGGACGGCGCCAGCTTCGCCTCGCGCTCGGCGGCCTGGGGGATCCACGGCGCGGCGGCCACCGCCCATCCGCTGGCGACCCAGGCGGCGATCGCCGTGCTGAAGAAGGGCGGCTCGGCGGCCGACGCGGCCGTGGCCGCCAACGCCATGCTGGGCCTGTGCGAGCCGATCGCCTGCGGCATAGGCGGCGACGCTTACGTGCTGCTGTGGGACCCGAAGACACGCAAGGTGGTGGGCCTGAACGGCTCGGGCCGCTCGCCCAAGGGCCTGTCGCTGGAAACGGTTCGCGGTCGCGCCAGGGACGGCAAGATCCCCTCCTACGGCGCCGTCAGCGTCAGCGTGCCCGGCGCGGTCGACGCCTGGCGGGCCCTGCACGAGCGCTACGGCAAGCTCAAGTGGGCCGAACTGTTCGAGCCGGCGATCGCCACCGCCGAGGAAGGCCACCCGATCACCCAGAACGTCGCCTTCTACCTGGCGGGCAGCCATCGCCGCTTCACCAATCCGGCGTCCAACATCGAGGAGGTCGAGAACTTTAAGAAGGTCTGGGCGTCCGAGGGCAAGACCCCGGTCGAGGGCGAGATCTTCAAGAACCCGGCCCTGGCCCGCACCTATCGCCTGATCGCCCAGGGCGGCGGCCGGGCCTTCTACGAGGGCGAGATCGCATCGACGATCGAGACCTATTTCAAGCGTATCGGCGGCTGGATGACCAAGGCGGACCTAGCGGCCCACCGCTCGGTCTGGACCACGGTGCACACCACCGGCTACCGCGGCGTCGACGTCCACGCCCTAGGCGACAACACGCAAGGGCTGGCCACCCTGCAGGTGCTCAATATCCTTGAGCAGTTCGACGTGGCGGGCATGGGCTTCCAGTCGGCCCAGGCGATCCACCACGCCGTCGAGGCCAAACGCCTGGCCTATGAGGACCGCGCCCGCTTCTACGCCGACCAGGACTTCTACAAGTCGCCGATCGAGTGGCTGATCTCCAAGGACTACGCCAAGGAGCGCGCCAAGCTGATCCGTCCCGACAGGATCTGGACGCCGAGCTATCCGGGCACGGCGCCCAGCAAGGGCGACACCACCTATTTCACCACCGCCGACAAGGACGGGATGATGGTGTCGATCATCCAGTCGAACTATCGCGGCATGGGTTCGGGCCTGATGCCCGACGGCCTGGGCTTCATGTTCCAGGACCGGGGCGAGCTGTTCGCCCTGACCGACGGCCATCCCAACGTCTATGCGCCCGGCAAGCGCCCCTTCCAGACGATCATTCCGGGCTTCGCCACCCGCAAGGGCGAGCCGTGGCTGAGCTTCGGGGTCATGGGCGGCGACATGCAGCCCCAGGGCCAGACCCAGATCATCAGCAACATGGTCGACTTCGGCCTGGGCGTGCAGGAGGCCGGCGACGCCCCGCGCTGGCACCATGGCGGCTCGCCCGAGCCGACCGGGATCGCCGCCGAGGACATCGCCGCGCTCGATCTGGAAAGCGGCGTTCCGGCCGCCACCCGCAAGGCGCTGGAGGCCATCGGCTGGAGCCTCAAGACCGACGCGGGCGGCTACGGCGGCTATCAGGCCATCGAACGCTGGCCGGGGCGCTATGCGGCCGCGACCGAGATGCGCAAGGACGGGGTCGCGCTGGGGTACTGAGGTCCCGAAAGGAACCTCCCCCTGTGGGGGAGGCGATCGCGTAGCGATCGGTGGGGGGAGCAGGTGATGAGTTTCCAAGGCCTCGAAAGCTGAGAACGCCCCCCTCCGTCGCCTTCGGCGACACCTCCCCCAGAGGGGGAGGATCTCTCAAGCGGCACAAGAATTGCGGCTTGAATCCGGCAGAAACGGCGCCATTCCGGGTCAGGAGGAACCACGTTCGAAACCTCCCGTTACTTATCCCGACAAGGATAAGCTGAGGAGGACCCAAATGCCTGCCTTGAACCTCGATGGTCCTGAACCCGCGATCGCCAATGCTGGCGACGGTTCGGCCCTGTTTCCGCAAGCTCCCGTCTACGCGCGCACCTCGACGCGCAAAAAGAAGTCTTCCAGCAACCTGCCTCTGCTGATCGGCGCGCCCGTCGCGGTGGTCGCCGTCGGCGCCCTGGCCTGGGGGATCATGAGCAATCAGGCCCAGGCCCCGGCCTCGCCGGACGAAGGCCTGAAGGTCGCCGAAGCCGAGGCGGTTCCTACGCCCGCGCCGGCGCCGACCCCTGCTCCGATGCCCGAACCCGCCGCAGCGACGCCCGCTCCCGCTCCCGCGGCTCGCGTAGAAGTGGCCCGCGCCGAGCCGCGCCCGGCCGCCCGTCGCGCGACTCGCCCGGCGCCGGTCGAAAGCGCGCCGTCGGCCGAGGAGGCTTCGAGCAACGTCAGCGCCACGGTTCCGGCCCCGACGCCGGCTCCGGCGCCCGCCGCCCCGGCGGCGATAGTCGCCGAACCGGCTCCGCTGGCCGTGCCCGCGCCCACCCCGGCTCCGGCCCCGCAGCCGGTCGTTCCGGTGGTCCCGGTGACGCCGAACACGCCGCAGTAATGTCCTGAAAGACGAAGGGCGGCTCCATCGCTGGAGCCGCCCTTTTTTCTCGCGCGTGATCCTCGCCCTTCGACAAGCTCAGGGTGAGGATCAATTTCGAAGCCTGCACTGAAACCTCATCCTGAGCTTGTCGAAGGAGAGGTTTCACGTATTCACATCACCACCACTTGTCGGCCTTGGCCGTGAAGCCGGCGGCCTTTTCGATGGCGCCGGCCACCGAGAACACCGTGCCTTCGTCCAGCGGCTTGCCGATGATCTGCAGACCCAGCGGCAGGCCGTTGGCGTCCAGGCCGGCGGGCAAGGACAGGCCCGGCAGGCCCGCCAGGTTGGTCGTCACGGTGAAGACGTCGTTCAGGTACATGGCGATCGGGTCGCTGCTGTTCTCGCCCAGGCCGAACGCCGCGGACGGCGCGGTCGGGGTGAGGATGGCGTCGACCTTGGTCCAGGCGTTGTCGAAGTCCTCGGCGATGCGGCGGCGAACCTTGAGCGCCTTCAGGTAGTAGGCGTCGTAGTAGCCGGCCGACAGCACATAGGTGCCGATCAGGATGCGACGCTTGACCTCGTCGCCAAAGCCGGCGGCGCGGGTGTTTTCGTAGATTTCGGCGAGGTTGGCGCCCTCTTCGCGCAGGCCGTAGCGCATGCCGTCATAGCGGGCGAGGTTCGACGAAGCCTCGGCCGGCGCGACGATGTAGTAGGCCGGCAGGGCGTACTTGGTGTGCGGCAGGCTGATCTCGACGATCTCACAGCCGGCTTCCTTCAGCCAGGCGACGCCGTCGTCCCACAGCTTCTGGATCTCGGCCGGCATGCCGTCGACGCGGTATTCCTTGGGCACGCCGATCCGCAGGCCCTTGACCGACTTGCCGACGAACTGGGTGAAGTCCGGCGTGGCGATGTCGAGGCTGGTGGAGTCCTTCTCGTCGTGGCCCGACATCGAGTTCAGCAGCAGGGCCGCGTCCTCGACGGTCTTGGCGATCGGGCCGGCCTGGTCCAGCGAGCTGGCGAAGGCCACCACGCCCCAACGCGAGCAGCGGCCGTAGGTCGGCTTGATACCGACGGTGCCGGTGAAGGCGGCCGGCTGGCGGATCGAGCCGCCGGTGTCGGTGGCGGTGGCGCCCAGGCACAGGTCGGCGGCGACAGCCGCGGCGCTGCCGCCCGACGAACCGCCCGGCGTCAGGGCCTTGTTGCTGTCCTTGGCGCGCCACGGGTTGGTGACCGGGCCGAAGTAGCTGGTCTCGTTCGACGAGCCCATGGCGAACTGGTCGAGGTTCAGCTTGCCCAGCATCACCGCGCCGTCGCGCCACAGGTTCGACGTCACGGTCGACTCGTAGGCCGGGACAAAATTTTCGAGGATCTTCGAGCAGGCCGTGGTGCGCACGCCCTTGGTGCAGAAGAGGTCCTTCACGCCCAGCGGCGCGCCGTCCAGCGGGCCGGCCTCGCCCTTGGCGCGGCGCTCGTCCGAGGCGGCGGCCATCTCCAGCGCCTGCTCCGGGGTCTCCAGGATGTAGGCGTTGAGGCCGCGGGCGGCTTCGACGGCGTCGATGTGGGCCTGGGTCAGCTCGACCGAGGTGAACTCCTTGGCGGCCAGGCCGTCGATGGCGCCCTTGAGGGTGAGCTTGGTAAGGGCGCTCATTATTCGACCACCTTGGGCACGACGAAGAAGTTGGAGACGGTCTTGGGGGCGTTGCCGGTCACGACTTCCGGCTCGCCGCCCATGGTGACGACGTCGTCGCGCAGCGGCAGGCCGGCGGCCACGACGCTGGTCAGCGGCTCTGCGCCGTCGGTGTCGACCTCGGCCAACTGCTCGATCCACGTCATGATCCCGTTGAGCTCCTGCGTCAGAGCTTCGATGCGCTCTTCGGGTTCGGCGATGCGGGCGAGCCGGGCGACCTTGCGGACGGTCGCGGCGTCGATGGCCATGGGGCCTTCTCCAGTCAGATGAGTAATCAGCGCGCGCTGACAATTCGAAGGGGTGGGTTACCCGCCTAGCCTTGTCTTTGACAAGCCCGACGGCTCGCGCACGGGGCTTTTCCTCGCCTGAAGGCCCGCGAAGCGCTAGAAGCCGCCCATGCCCGTTCTCGACATCGAAGAATTCTCCGCCGCCATTCCCGACTACAAGCCGGTCATCGGCCTGGACCCCGGCGAAAAGACCATCGGCGTGGCCGTGTCCGACGTGACCCTGACGGTCGCCAGCCCGCTGACCGTGATCCACAAGACCAAGTTCACCCAGGACGCCGCGGCCCTGTTCGACATCATCGACTACCGCAAGGTCGCCGGGATCGTCATCGGACTGCCCGTCAACATGGACGGCACCGAGGGCGTGCGCTGCCAGTCCAACCGCGCCCTGGCCCGCAACCTTCTGCGCCTGCGCCCCGACCTGACCATCACCTTCTGGGACGAGCGCCTGTCGACGGCGGCCGTGACCCGCGTGCTGATCGACGAGCACGACGTCAACCGCAAGCGCCGCGGCGAGGTCGTCGACAAGATGGCCGCCGGCTGGATCCTGCAAGGCGCCCTGGAGCGGATGCGGGGGATCCGAGGGGAGCCGTAAGCTCCCCTAGTCCCCATCCAGTTTGCGAATGAAATCCGCGATCCAGTGTCCGAGGAGGTTTTTCGCCGCTACGGCGAGCACTCCACCCAAAAACTGGAGAAGCCATTTCGGGGAGCATGCAGCCACCTTGGCCGACGGATCTTGAGCGCTCATTGCGCTTCATCCTTCTATGGGGGGCGGGCGTCTCTCGACGCTCGCTGTAGAAGCCGGGAACGCTGGCTCCACACCTTGGTATGCCGAGGTACATCGTGGTGCGAAAGGGGTGATCTTTGAAAAAACGGCACCTCCTTCCCTTCCCGCCCAAAGCCGCCTATGACGCGGGCTCATGACGGCTTCAGCCCATGACCCCAGCGCGGCGATCGAGACGATCCGCAAGCGCCTCTTCTCGTTCCCCAAGCGGCACTTCCTTTCGGCGGGCGATCTCAACGCTCCCCAGGCGGCCGACCTTCTGGACCTGGCCGACGCCTTCGTGGCGTTGAACCGGCAGACGTCCAAGTCCCTCGACCTGCTCAAGGGACGGACGCTGATGAACCTGTTCTTCGAGAACAGCACCCGCACCCAGAGCTCGTTCGAGCTGGCCGGCAAGCGGCTGGGCGCCGATGTCGTCAACATGAACCCCAAGACCTCGTCGGTGGCCAAGGGCGAGACCCTGATCGACACGGCCGTGACGCTGAACGCGATGCGGCCCGACCTCTTGGTGGTGCGCCACGCCTCGTCGGGTGCGGCGTCCCTGCTCAGCCAGAAGGTCAGCGGCAGCGTCGTCAACGCCGGCGACGGCCAGCACGAGCACCCGACCCAGGCCCTGCTCGACGCCCTGTCGATCCGGCGGGCCTTCGGCCGCGTCTCGGGCCTGACCGTGGCCATCTGCGGCGACGTGTTGCACAGCCGCGTGGCCCGCTCGAACGTCGCCCTGCTCCAGATCCTGGGCGCCAGCGTGCGCCTGGTGGGTCCGCCCACCCTGATGCCGGCCCAGGCCGAGCGCTGGGGCGTGACCGTGCACCACGACATGAAGTCGGGCCTGGCCGGCGCCGACGTGGTGATGATGCTGCGCCTGCAGCTGGAGCGGATGCAGGGCGGCTTCGTGCCCTCGACCCGCGAATACTTCCGCTTCTACGGCCTCGACCGCGAGAAGCTGTCGCGCGCCGCGCCGGGGGCCAAGGTCATGCACCCGGGGCCAATGAACCGGGGTGTCGAGATCGACAGCGACGTGGCCGACGATCCGGCCGTCAGCCTGATCCAGGACCAGGTCGAGATGGGCGTCGCCGCCCGCATGGCCGTGCTCGCCGCCCTCGCCCACCGTCTCGAGGAGGAAGGCCGATGACCGCGCCCCAGCCGCTCGCCTTCGTCAACGCCCGCCTCGTCGATCCCGAGAGCGGCTATGACGGTCCCGGCGGCGTCATCGTCTCCGAAGGCGTCATCGCCGACGTGGCCAAGGGCCGCGAGTTCGGCAAGCTGTCCAAGGGCGTGCGCGTCGTCGACTGCGGCGGCGCCATGCTGGCGCCCGGCCTGATCGACCTGCGGGTCAAGACCGGGGAACCGGGCGCGGAGACCAAGGAAACCCTGGCCAGCGCCGCGCGCGCCGCCGCGGCCGGCGGCGTGACCAGCTTCGTCGTCCAGCCCGACACCGATCCGGCGGTCGACGACCCCAGCACGGTCGACTTCCTGCTGCGCCGGGCCCGCGACATCGACACCGCCCGCATCCTGTGCGCCGGCGCGGCCACCAAGGGCCTGCGCGGCGAGGAGATGGCCGAGATCGGCCTGATGCGCGAGGCCGGCTGCGTCTACGTCACCGACGCCGACAGGCCGATCGCCGACAGCAAGGTGTTCCAGCGCCTGCTCTCCTACGCCAGGGGCTTCGACACCATCCTGGCCCATCGCCCGCTCGACCCCTGGCTGGCCAAGGGTGGCGCGGCCACCGGCGGCGAGTTCGCCGCGCGCATGGGCCTGCCGTCGATCTCGCCGATGGCCGAGCGGATCATGCTGGAGCGCGACGTCGCCCTGCTGGAAGCCACCGGCGGGCGCCTGCTGGTCGACCAGTTGACCAGCGCCCAGGCGCTGGAAACCCTGGGCCGCGCCAAGGCCAAGGGCCTGCGCATCCACGCCAGCGTGTCGATCAACCACCTGAGCTTCAACGAACTGGACATCGGCGACTACCGCAGCTTCGCCAAGCTGACCCCGCCCCTGCGCGGCGAGGACGACCGCCAGGCGCTGATCGAGGCCCTGGCCTCGGGCCTGATCGACATCGTCGTCTCGGCCCACGCCCCGGCCCCGGCCGAGGACAAGCGCCTGCCGTTCGACCAGGCCGCGCCGGGCGCGGTCGGCCTGGAAACCCTGCTGCCGGCGCTGCTGGGCCTCTATCACGACGAGCGCCTGCCCCTGATCGACCTGATCCGGGCGGTGACCCTGGCCCCGGCCAGCTTGCTTGGCCTGCAGACCGGCCGCATCGCTCCGGGCGCGCCGGCCGATCTGGTGCTGTGCGACCTCGACGCGCCGATCATCGTCGACGCGGCCAAGCTGCTCTCGAAGTCGAAGAACTCGCCGTTCGACGGCCGCAGGCTGCAAGGCCAGGTGCTGATGACCATCGTCGACGGCCGGATCGTGCACCGCGCCGAGGGCTGAGCCCCCGGAAATCCTCTGGTTGAAACACGCGCAGCCCCTTAGGTTGCGCGTGTAACCTGGGGGCTTACCGAGATGCGAACCTATCCGATCGTGCTCTGCGCGGCTGCCGCCGTGTGCCTGACCGCGACCGCCCATGCCGCGCCGTTCAAGGCGCCGCCGACCAGCCCCCAGCTCGAAGCCAAGCGCGAGCAGCTGGGCGACAGCGTGCTCAAGCGGCCCGGCGTGCAGATGCCCGACAACAAGGCCGAGCTGGACGGCGCTCTCGCTCGCAAGGACTGGCCGACCCTGTCGGCGGCCGTTATGGGCGTGGCCTCGCAGGACGCGGCGACGAAGATGGCCAACTGGGAGCGATACCAAGTCTATCGCGGCGGCGGGTACAACACGATCTTCATGTACGTCCACACGATGTCGACCATGGCCGCCTCGTACGAGCGCGCCGCCCAGGCCAATCCGGCCCTGGCGCAGACCGCCCAGGGCCTGCGCATGGGGGCCCTGTCGCAGCTGATCTACCTGCACGCCGTCATCGCCGTCGACGGCGAGCGTTGCGGCGACCACACCGCTCCCATCGCCCAGCGCGACCGAATTCTGGCCGTCAGCGTGCCGCTGATCCAGGCCGCGCGGACGCTGGACCAGGACGCCCGTCGCACCGCCCTGCTCGCGGCGCTCGAGCAGGAGACGCTGATCGCGCCGGTGCGCGACTACGACCAGGACCTCTGCCGGGGCGGCATGGACGAGATCGCGGCGGCGCTCGAAAAGAACGGCGACAAGGCGACGCGCTCGACGTCCCGCCCGGGCGTTCCGGGCACGACGATCGAGGTCCAGCCCGACGCCGCCTGGACGCCCGCCCTCAGCGACCCGGCGAGCTGGGAGGCCCGTCGCCAGAAGGTTCGGGAAACCCTGGCGAGCAGGCTCGCGCCGCTTGCAGGCCTGGCGGCAGCCCCGGCGCGGTAGGCGTCAGGACGGGCAGGCCTGCGCCGGAACCAGGGCGACGCGTGCGGGGCTGAGCTTGATCTGGCGGGCCTGCCCCATGTCGCCATAGACGCCGACCTGGGCCGTGCCCGACACGCCGACGGTGGAGGCGTCGCCGCCGGCGATCTCGACCAGGGCCAGGCCGCGCAGGTCGCCGATATGGTCGCGGTCGAGGAAGGCCGCTCCGACCGAGGCCTGGCCGTCGAGGCCCGCGCCGCCGCGCGCGGCGGTCAGCGACCAGCCGGCCGGCGTCTTGCAGACCTTCGTGACCTTGGCGCCCGCCAGCTTCAGGCCGAAGGCGTCGACATAGTCATCCGGGCCGAGCGCGATCCCCTGGATCGACAGCAGGTAGGTCGCCGCCGCGATCGGCTCCGGCGCGGTCTCCACCGGCTTGGGCGGCGCGACCTTGGCGGGCGACGCCGGCGCGGGCTGGTCGGCGGCCCTGGGCTTGCCGACGAAGTGGGCCAGGGCCAAAGCTGCGCCGACGCCGAGCACGGCGGCGACGAGGATGGGAATCAGACGGGCGTAGCGCGGATCCTTCATGGACCGCTCAATAGAACAGGCGCGTCCGGACGCCCAAGCCGAACTTCCCAAACGGAAGCATGAACCGGCGCGCGAAGCGGCTATAAGAAGCGAAAACAGGCTTGCCTCACCGGTCAAGCTTGGCCATGTTTCGCTCGCGCAAAGGTAGCATTTCTTGGAAAGCCTCGCCCCCGTCGCCTATCTGACCCTCGCGATCGCCGTGATCGGGGGCTACCTGCTGGGCTCGATCCCGTTCGGCCTGATCGCCACGCGCCTGGGCGGGGCCGGCGACATCCGCAAGATCGGTTCGGGCAACATCGGCGCGACCAACGTGCTGCGCTCGGGCCGCAAGGACCTGGCGGCCATCACCCTGCTGGGCGACGGCGGCAAGGGCGCGGTCGCCGTGGGCCTGGCCCACCTGCTCAGCCACGGCAACCCGCTGGTGGTCGCCCTGGCCGGCGGCGCGGCCTTCGCCGGCCACATCTTCCCGGTTTGGCTGAAGTTCAACGGCGGCAAGGGCGTGGCCACCTTCTACGGCGTGCTGCTGGCCGCCGCCTGGCCCGTCGGCCTGCTGGCCGCGGCGACCTGGCTGGCCGTGGCCGCCCTGTTCCGCATCAGCTCGCTGGCGGCCCTGGTCGCCGCCGCCCTGGCCGCGCCCTTCGCCCTGGCCACCGACCGTCCTTATCCCATCCTGGGCCTGTGCCTGTTCATGGCCGTGCTGATCTACATCCGCCACAAGGACAACATCGCCCGCCTGCTGAAGGGCGAGGAGCCGAAGATCGGCAAGAAGAAGACAGCGGAGGCGCCGCCGACCCCAGACCAGAAAGAAGAGGCCTGATGACCCGGGGCCTTTCCGATCAGGAGCGCCTGGCCTGGCTTCGCCTGGCGCGCACCGAGACGGTCGGCCCCGTCGCCTTCGACCACCTTCTCCAGCGCTTCGGCTCGCCCGAGCGGGCGCTGGTCGCCCTGCCCGACCTGGCCCGCCGGGCGGGCCGCGCGGCCCCGCTGCGGCCGCCGCCCACGGACGAGATCCTGCGCGAGCTGGACGATGGCGCCAAACTCGGCGCCCGCCTGATCTGCGCCTGCGAGCCCGACTTTCCCCATCGCCTGGCCACGCTGGACCCGCCGCCGCCGGTGATCTGGGCGCTGGGTCACTACGAGCTTCTGCCTCAGCCCAGCGTCGCCATCGTCGGCGCCCGCATCGCCTCGGCCGCCGGCCAGCGTTTCGCCCGGCAACTGGCGGCGGAACTGGGCCAGCACGGCCACGTGGTGGTCTCGGGCCTGGCGCGCGGCGTCGACGGCGCGGCGCACGAGGGCTCGCTGTCGACCGGCACGATCGCCGTGCTTGGCGGCGGGATCGCCGACATCTATCCGCCCGAGCACGCCGGCCTGCACGCTCGCATCGCCGAGCACGGCTGCGTCGTTTCCGAGAGCGCCCCGCTGCGCCGCGCCCAGGCCAAGGACTTCCCGCGCCGCAACCGCATCATCTCGGGCCTGTCCCTGGGCGTGGTCGTGGTCGAGGCCGAACTGAAGTCGGGCTCGCTGATCACCGCGCGCCTGGCCGCCGAGCAGGGCCGCGACGTCTTCGCCGTGCCCGGCTCGCCGCTGGATCCCCGCGCCAAGGGCCCCAACGACCTGATCCGCCAGGGCGCGATCCTGTGCGAGGGGGTCGAGGACGTGCTGCGCTCGCTGTCCGCCTCGCCGTCGATGCGCGAGCGCGACCGGGCCTGGGATCCGGACGAGGCGGCCGACGATCTCGACCACGACGCCCTGCGCGAACAGGTGGCCGCCCTGCTGTCGCCCACGGCCGTTTCGCGCGACGAACTGGTGCGCGCCGTCAAAGCGCCGACTTCGGCGGTGATGGCGGCGCTGGTGGAGCTGGCCCTGGCCGACCGGGCCGAACTGCTGCCTGGGGGCATGGTGGCCGGCGTCTGAGGGGGCGTTGAGTTGAAATCCAAGACCTTGAGCGTCGCAACCACGCTGTCCCTGGCCGTGCTGGCCGCTCCGGCGTGGGCCGCGCCCGGGCCTGGCCCCGTGGCCTATGTCGTTTCGCCCGTGATGAAGGACGGCGGTCTGGCGGCGCTGGAGATCACGGCGACCTTCAAGGCCGACGCCGACGGCGAGACCCATCTGTCGCTGCCCAACAACTGGATGGGCCGCAGCGGCGTCTGGCGCAACCTGACCGACCTGACGGTCGAGGGCGCGGACTCCATGGTCGAGGACACGCCCAAGGCGCGGATCATCCGCTCCAGGCCGGGGCGCAGGCTGACCCTCCGCTACAGGGTCAACGACACCCTGAAGCGCGACCCCGTCCAGTCCGACAGCTATCCCAGCGAGCCCTGGATCCGGCCTTCGTGGTTCTATGTCGACGGGGTGAGCGCCCTGGTCACGGTCGACGGGCGAGAGGACGGCCCCGTCTCCTTTCGCTGGGGCAAGGGCTGGCCCAGGGACTTCAAGCTGACCAGCAATCTCGAAGACGCCGATTGGGACGAGGACGCGCGCCAGAGCGTGCTGATCGGCGGCCGGGACCTGCGCGTCGTACGCGCCGGTCCGGTGCGGCTGGCCATTCGCGGCGCCCACGCCTTCTCCGACGCCGAGCTGAGCGGCGCGCTGGAAGCGATCCTGCGGGCCGAACGCGGTTTCTTCGGCGACGACCAGGAGAAACCCTTCCTGGTCACCGCCATGAGCCTGAAGCCCGAGAGTGGCGCGTCGTTCCACGGCACGGGCAAGCACCAGGCCTTCGCCATGACCGTCACGCCCAACATGAGGCTGGAGGAGATTCGCGTGCTGCTGGCGCACGAGATCTTCCACGCCTGGAACCCGAACCGGCTGGGCCAGGCCTTCGGGCCCCGCGGCTACTGGTTCAGCGAGGGCTTCACCGATTTCTACGCCCGTCGCCTGATGGTTCGCGAACGCCAGATCACGCCCCAGGCCTTCGCCGCCGCCTGGAACGAGACCTTGCGCGACTACGCGACCTCGCCGGCCATCGCCATGCCCGGCGACGAGGCGGCCGGGAAATTCTGGACCGATCCCTACGCCGACAAGCTGGCCTACCAGCGCGGCGCGCTGCTGGCCGCGATCTGGGACCTGAAGCTGCGACGGGCCGGGTCGAGCCTGGACGCCGTGCTGCGGGAACAGGCGCGAAACCGCGCCCCCAAGGCCACCATGGTCCGCGCCTTCGTCGAAGCCGCGAAAGCCAAGGGCCTGGACGTCACGGCCGACATCGAGGCCCACATCGACCAGGGCCGGCCGATCCGCCTGCCCGCGGACGCCTTCGCCCCGTGCGCCACGGTGACGGACGTGACGGCGCCGGCCTTCGATCGCGGCTTCGAGCCCAGGATCGACGACAAGGGAACCATGACCGTCGCCGACCTGCGCGAGGACAGCGCCGCCTATCGCGCCGGCCTGCGCAACGGCATGGTCATCGTCGAGCGCCGCAAAGGCCGAGGCGGCGACGCGACCACGCCCTACGAACTGGTCGTGCGCGAGGGCGACGGCCCGGTCCGGGTCGTCACCTTCCTTCCGCAAGGCGCGACGACACAGCGCTATCAGCAGTTGGTCCTGACACCCGAGGCGGCCGCGGCTCCGACGCTGTGCGCCTTCCGACCAAATCCGTCGTCGCCCTCTCTCTAAAGAGAGAGACTGGGGACGACCGCTATCCAATCGTCGAGCTTGTCGCGACCCCGCGTTGACAGACCCCCCGCCCTGCCCCCACTTTCCGGCGCTCGCCTCCTGGTTCGCCGGAAGGTCGATCCACCTCCCCCTAGCTCAGAGTCGTAATGAACGTCGTCGTCGTCGAGAGCCCGGCCAAGGCCAAGACCATCAACAAGTACCTCGGGTCCGACTACACGGTTCTGGCCTCCTATGGGCATATCCGCGACCTGCCCAGCAAGGACGGCTCGGTCGAGCCCGACAACGACTTCGCCATGAGCTGGGAGGTCGACGCCAAGTCGTCCAAGCGCATCTCCGACATCGTCGACGCGCTGAAGAAGGCCGACCGCCTGATCCTCGCCACCGACCCGGATCGTGAAGGGGAAGCGATCAGCTGGCACGTGCTCGAGGTGCTGAACAAGAAGAAGGCGCTGAAGGACAAGCAGATCCAGCGCGTCACCTTCAACGCCATCACCAAGAGCGCCGTGACCGAGGCCATGAAGGCCCCGCGCGACCTCGACATGGAATTGGTCGAGGCCTATCTGGCCCGCCGCGCCCTCGACTACCTCGTCGGCTTCACCCTCTCGCCGGTGCTGTGGCGCAAGCTGCCGGGCAGCCGCTCGGCCGGCCGCGTGCAGTCGGTGGCCCTGCGCCTGGTCGTCGACCGCGAGATCGAGATCGAGCGCTTCAGGACCCAGGAATACTGGACCGTCGACGCCGACGTCTCGGCCGGCAGCGACCCGTTCCTGGCGCGCCTGGTCAAGCACGACGGCAAGAAGCTCACCAAGTTCGACCTCGGCAACGAGGCTTCCGCCCTGGCCGCCAAGGCCGCCGTGCAGGCCGCGACCTTCAAGGTCGAGGCCGTCGAGAAGAAGCCGGGCAAGCGCTCGCCCGCCCCGCCCTTCACCACCTCGACCCTGCAGCAGGAAGCCGCCCGCAAGCTCGGCTTCTCGGCCCAGCGCACCATGCAGGCCGCCCAGAAGCTGTACGAAGGCATCGACATCGGCGGCGAGACCGTCGGCCTGATCACCTACATGCGTACCGACGGCGTCTCGATCGCGCCGGAAGGCATCGCCGACGCCCGCGACGTGATCGGCAACGTCTACGGCAAGGACTACGTGCCGGACGCCCCGCGCATCTACAAGTCGAAGGCCAAGAACGCCCAGGAGGCCCACGAAGCCATCCGCCCGACCAGCATGCGCCGCAACCCCGGCTCGCTGCGCCTGGATCCAGACCTGGGGCGCCTGTACGAACTGATCTGGAAGCGCACCATCGCCTCGCAGATGGAAAGCGCCCGCATCGAGCGCACCACGGTCGACCTGGAAAGCCACGACGGCCGCACCGGTCTGCGCGCCACCGGCCAGGTGGTGCTGTTCCCGGGCTACCTCGCGGTCTACGAGGAAGGTCGCGACGACGAGGAAGGCGAAGACAGCGCCCGCCTGCCGGCCATCGTCGAGGGCTCGGCGGCCAAGGTCATCGAGGCCCGCGCCGACCAGCACTTCACCGAGCCGCCCCCGCGCTATTCGGAAGCCAGCCTCGTCAAGAAGATGGAAGAGCTGGGCATCGGCCGTCCGTCGACCTACGCCTCGGTCCTGACCGTGCTGCGCGACCGCGAATATGTGCGGATGGAGAAGCAGCGCTTCATCCCCGAGGACAAGGGCCGCCTGGTCACCGCCTTCCTCGAGCAGTTCTTCCGCCGCTACGTGGAGTACGACTTCACCGCCTCGCTGGAAGAGCGCCTCGACCTGGTCTCGGACGGCCAGCTCGACTGGAAGGAATTCCTGCGCGAGTTCTGGAAAGACTTCCACGCCGCCGTCGGCGAGATCGCCGAATTGCGCACCACCAACGTGCTCGACGCGCTGAACGACGCCCTGGGCCCGCACATCTTCCCCGACAAGGGCGACGGGTCGAACCCGCGCCTGTGCCCGACCTGCGGCTCGGGGATGCTGTCGCTGAAGACCGGCAAGTTCGGCGCCTTCATCGGCTGCTCGAATTATCCGGAGTGCCGCTACACCCGCCAGCTGGGGGTGGCCGAGGGCGACGGCGAGGCCGAGAGCGCCGACAAGGAACTGGGGATCAACCCCGCCACCGGCCGCGCCGTGTGGCTGAAGAACGGCCGCTTTGGCCCCTATGTGGAAGAGGTGGCGGCCGAAGGCGAGAAGCCCAAGCGCTCGTCCCTGCCCAAGGGCTGGACGCCGGCCGCGCTGGACCTGGAGAAGGCCCTGCGGCTGCTGTCCCTCCCCCGCGAGGTCGGCATGCACCCCGACGACGGCAAGCCGATCACGGCGGGCCTGGGGCGCTTTGGGCCGTTCGTGCTGCACGACGGCACCTACGCCAACCTGGAGAACGCCGACGAGGTGTTCGACGTCGGCCTAAACCGCGCCGTCGCCATCCTGGCCGACAAGCGGGCCGGCGGCGGGCGTCCGCAGCGCGCGGCCGCCGCGGCCCTGGCCGAGCTGGGCGCGCACCCGGAAGACGGCAAGCCGGTGCGCGTACTGTCGGGCCGCTTTGGTCCGTACATCAAGCACGGCGACACCAACGCCAACGTGCCCAAGGGCGCCGATCCCGCGGCCCTGACCCTGGCCGAAGCGGTGACCCTGCTGGCCGAGCGCGTGGCCAAGGGGGGCGGCAAGAAGCCGGCCAAGAAGGCCGCCGCGCCGAAGAAGGCCCCGGCCAAGGCCAAAGCCGCCAAGGCCGAGGGCGACGCCGCCGAGGCCAAGCCGAAGAAGGCCGCCGCCAAGACCACGGCGGCCAAGAAGCCGGCCGCCAAGAAGGCGCCGGCCAAGGCCAAGACCGAGGCGTGACGGCAGGCGACCGGGGGGAGTAGACTGACGGCATGACCACGCTCGAACGTCCTTTGCCGCTGCCGCTGGTGGTGGTCCTGCTGTCGGCGGTCAGCGTCGTGGGCTTCGTGCTGGGCCTGCGCGGCGCGCTGGACACCGGCAAGCCGGCCGACGCGGTCTCGACCGCGCCGCTGGCCGAGGTCTCGGGCGTGCCGGTGAAGGACGCGACCCCGGCCCCGGTCGAGGTCGCCCCGCCGCCGCCTCCCCCGCCGGTCAAGCCGGTCGAGGAAGCGCCCGAGGAGATCGCCCCCGAGACGCCGCCGGTGGTCCAGGCGCCGGTCGCGCCCGTGACGCCGCCTCCGGCTGAAAAGAAGCCCGAGGTCCCGCCCGCCCAGCAGACGCCGCAGCGGATCGAAGACCTCTACTAGGTCCGCCCCGTTCCCCTCGGCCCTGAAACGGCTTAGAGGGGAGCAATGGCCAAACCTCGCCTTCCCAAGACCGCTGCCCCGAAGCCCTCGCGCGCGAAGATGCCTTCGAAGGCTCGCCCGCCCGCCGGCCTGCCCGACAAGGAAACGCTGCTGGCGTTCCTGCGCGACGCCGGCGAGGCCGCCAAGGCCGACATCGCCCGTCACTTCGGCCTGAAAGGCGCCGATCGCCGCGCCCTGCGCGAGATGATCCGCGAGATGGAGGCCCAGGGGCAGCTGGGCAAGCGCGGCCGCCGCGGCTTCGCCGAGGCCGGCGCCCTGCCGCCGGTCGGCGTGGCCGACGTGATCGAGCGCGACGCCGACGGCGACCTCTTCGTCAGGCTGACCAAGGCCGACGACGACGTGCCGATGGTGCGCCTGGCGCCCGACCGTCGCGAGGCCGCCGCCGGCGCGCCGGGCCTGGGCGATCGCCTGCTGGTGCGCTTCGAGCAGCTGGAAAGCGGCGAGTACGAGGCCCGCCTGATCAAGCGCCTGGGCCAGAGCGCCCACAAGGTGCTGGGCGTGGTGCGCAAGCAGCGCCGCGAGATCCGCGTCGAGCCGGTCGACCGCAAGTCCAAGGAAAGCTTCATCCTCGACGTCGCCCAGCCGGGCGTCGGCGACCTGAAGGACGGCGACCTGGTGGTCGTCCAGCAGAGCGGCCACGCCGGCCGCTACGGCCCCAAGCCCTGCCGCGTGCTGGAGACGGTCGGCAACGAGGAGGACCCGCGCGCCGCCTCGCTGATCGCCATCCACAGCCACGGCATCCCGACCGGCTTCTCCGACGAGGCCGAGGAAGAGGCCAAGGCCGCCAGGGAGCCGACGCTGGAGGGCCGCGAGGACCTGCGCGACCTGCCGTTCGTGACCATCGACCCGGTGGACGCCCGCGACCACGACGACGCCGTCTATGCCCATCCCGACGACAGCGACGGCAACAAGGGCGGCTGGGTGGTCTGGGTGGCCATCGCCGACGTGGCGGCCTATGTGCGCCCGGGCTCGGCCCTGGACCGCGACGCCCGCGACAAGGGCAACAGCGTCTACTTCCCCGACCGGGTGGAGCCGATGCTGCCCGAGACCCTGTCCAATGGCCTGTGCAGTCTGCGGGAAGGCGAGAACCGCGCCACGCTGGCCGTGCGGATGGTGTTCGACAAGTCGGGCCACAAGAAGAGCCACCGCTTCGTCCGCGGCCTGATGCGCTCGGCCGCCAAGCTGTCGTACGAGCAGGCCCAGGCCGCCATCGATGGCGCGCCCCCGCCGGCCGGCCAGGATCCGGACAAGGCCCCGCCCCTGCTGGACGCGATCCTGACGCCGCTGTGGGAGGCCTTCCGCCTGATGGGCAAGGGCCGCGAGCAGCGCTCGCCGCTGGCCATCGAAAGCGACGAGCGCCGCATCGTCATCACCAAGGACGGCGAGATCGCCTCGATCACGCGCCGCGCCAGCCTCGAGGCCCACAAGCTGATCGAGGAGATGATGATCCAGGCCAACGTCTCGGCCGCCGAGAGCCTGGAAGCCAAGCGCTCGCCGCTGATCTACCGCGTGCACGACACGCCGAGCTTGGAGAAGGTGCAGAACCTGGCCGAATTCCTGCAGACCCTGGAGATCCGCTGGAACAAGGGCGAGGCCCCGCAGACCAAGCGATTCAACCAGCTGCTGGAAGAGACGCGCGAGAGCCCGCACGCGGCGATCATCAACGAGGTGGTCCTGCGCACCCAGATGCAGGCCCACTACTCCAGCGACAACATCGGCCACTTCGGCCTGAATCTCGCCAAGTACGCCCACTTCACCAGCCCGATCCGGCGCTATGCCGACCTGATCGTGCACCGCGGCCTGATCCGCGCCCTGGGCCTGGGCGACGATGGCTTGACCGACCAGGACATCGCGCGGATCAAGGACACCGCCGAGGTCATCACCCACGCCGAGCGCCGGGCCATGGCCGCCGAGCGCGACGCCACCGACCGCTACATCGCCTCGTTCCTGTCAGACCGGGTGGGCGCGACCTTCAGCGGCCGCATCACCGGCGTCACCCGCTTTGGCCTGTTCATCAAGCTGGACGAGACCGGCGCCGACGGCCTGGTGCCGATCTCCAACCTGGGCGACGAGTTCTTCGTCCATGACGAGAAGCTGCACTCGCTGGTCGGCGAGCGCACCGGCAAGCGCTGGCCGCTGGGCCTGTCGGTCGAGGTGCGCCTGCGCGAGGCCACGCCGGTGACCGGCGGCCTGCTGTTCGAGATGCTCACCGACCCGCTGCCGGCGGATCCGAAGCTGCCGAGGCCTCGCCTGGGCGCGCGGCGGCAGGCGGCGGTCAAGCCGCGCGGCGGCCTGCCGAAGGGCGTGCGGCGGGGCAAGCGGCGCTGAGATCAGGAACCTCCCCCTCTGGGGGAGGCGATCGCGCAGCGATCGGTGGGGGATGTTACTGCGAAAGTGGCGGGCGGCGCGGAAGCTGAAACTTCCCCCCACCGGCCTTCGGCCGCCTCCCCCAGAGGGGGAGGTTTCTATCAGACCGGCTTCTCGATCTCGTAGACCACGTCTTCCAGCTTTTGCAGGATCAGCGCCTGCGCGTCGCGGACACCCTGGTTGAAGAACGCCGGGCCCAGAGTCTCGCCGATGAAGTCGAGCAGGAAGCCCGCCTCCAGGCCGCTGACCGGGCGATCGAGCTCGTCGCGCATGTAGAGCGTCAGCTTGCGCAGGGCGGCCTCGCGGACGTCCTTGTCGAGCTCGATGCGGGCCATGGCGGCCTCCTTGCGTCCTTCGAGGCTCACCTGCGGTTCGCACCTCAGGATGAGGACCTGTTGCACTGAATTCCTCATCCTGAGGCGCCCGCTAAACGGGCCTCGAAGGACGCAGGGACTAGCCGATGGCCCCGAAGCACCAGGCCAGGACCGACTTCTGGGCGTGGATACGGTTCTCGGCTTCGTCCCAGACCAGCGAGCGCGGGCCGTCGAGGACGGCGTCGGTGACTTCCTCGCCGCGGTGCGCGGGCAGGCAGTGCAGGAACACGCCGTCGGGCTTGGCGAGATCCATCAGGGCGTCGTCGACCTGATAGGGCTCGAAGGCCTTCAGGCGTTCGTCATGGTCGGTGTCGCCCATCGAGACCCAGGTGTCGGCCACGACCACGTCGGCGCCGCGCACTGCCTCCTTGGGGTCCTCGCTCATGGTCACGTCGCCGTTCAGGCCGGCGGCGCGGGCCAGGTCGTGCAGGTCGGCGTGATAGACCGCCGGGCAGGCGATCTTCAGCTTGAAGCCCAGCAGCGGGGCGGCGTGGATGAAGCTGGAGCAGACATTGTTGCCGTCGCCCACCCAGGCGATCGTCTTGCCGACCACGTCGCCGCGATGCTCTTCGATCGTCAGCAGGTCGGCCATGATCTGGCACGGGTGGCTCTTGTCGGTCAGGCCGTTGATCACCGGCACGGTCGAGACCTGCGCGAAGCGCTCGACGTCGGCATGGACGTTGGCGCGGATCATCACCGCGTCGACCATGCGCGAGAGCACCTTGGCGGTGTCCTCGATGGTCTCGCCGCGGCCCAGCTGCATGTCAGAGGCCGTGGAGATGATGGCGTCGCCGCCCAGTTGGCGCATGGCCGCGTCGAACGAGAAGCGGGTGCGGGTCGAATTCTTCTGGAAGATCATCGACAGCACGCGGTCCTTGGCGGGCGCGTCGGCGTCGATGCGGCCCTGCGGCCAGCCCTTGCGGGCGGTCTTGCGGGCCTTGGCGTCCTCGAGGATCAGGCGCAGCGTGGCGCCGTCGAGCTTCCAGAGATCGATGAAGTGACGGGGGGCGGTCATCTCAGGCCACCTTTCCGAAAATGGGCTGGAGTGGACGCCCCCGCCCTGAGGCGGAGGCGTCGGGTCATCGAGACGTCAGGCCGCCGCTTGGGCGCGGACGACCTCGCAGGTCTTTTCGAGCTTGGCCACGGCTTCCTGGGCCTCGGCCAGCGTCAGGTTCAGCGGCGGCAGCAGGCGCACGCAGTTGTCGCCGCCGCCGGCCACCAGCAGCTGCTGGTCGCGGGCCAGACCCATGAACTCGCGGTTGTTGGACGCCAGCTTGATGCCGATCAGCAGACCCTTGCCACGCACGTCGAGCACGACGTCCGGGAAGCGGTCCTTCAGGCCGTTGAGCTGCTGGGTGAAGTAGCCGGCGACGGTCTTCACGTTGTCGAGCAGCTCGGGCGTGTTGATCGCGTCGAAGGCGGCCGTGCCGACCGCCATGGCCAGCGGATTGCCGCCGTAGGTCGAGCCGTGGGTACCGGGGGTCATGCCCTTGGCGCCCTCGTGGGTGGCCAGGCACGCGCCGACCGGGAAGCCGCCGCCCAGGGCCTTGGCCACGCACATGATGTCGGGCTCGGCGCCATCGGCCCACTCGTGGGCGAACAGCTTGCCGGTCCGGCCCATGCCGCTCTGGACCTCGTCGAAGATCAGCAGGACGCCGGCCTCGCGGGTGATCTGGCGCAGTTCGACCAGTTGGGCCTCGGTCAGGGCGCGCGCCCCGCCTTCGCCCTGCACCGGCTCGATGATGACGCCGGCCGTGGTCGGGCCGATGGCGGCCTTGAGAGCCTCCAGGTCGCCGAACTGCAGCTGGATGAAGCCCGGCAGGCGCGGGCCGAAACCGTCGAGATAGCCGGCGTTGCCCGAGGCGTTGACCGCCGCGTACGAGCGGCCATGGAACGAGCCGTCGAAGCCGATGATGTCGATGCGTTCCGGATTGCCGGCCACCGCGTGATAGCGACGGGCGGCCTTCAGGGCGCACTCGATCGCCTCGGTGCCCGAGTTGGTGAAGAACACCACGTCGGCGAAGGTGGCCGCGCACAGCTTGTCGGCCAGCACTTCCTGCTCGGGGATCGTGTAGATGTTGGAGACGTGCCAGAGCTTTTCGCCCTGGGTCTTCAGGGCGTCGACCAGCACCGGGTGGGCGTGGCCCAGGCCGCAGGTGGCGATGCCGGCCACGCAGTCCAGGTATTCTTCGCCGGTCGTCGAGAACAGGCGCGCGCCTCGGCCTCGTTCGAACGCCAGCGGGGCGCGGTTGTAGACGCCCATGATGTGGTGTTGCGAGGAGTTGGACGACGTCGCAGTGCTCAATTCGGCCTCCCAAAAAGGCAAGAAGCCCCCGGGCTTTCGCGCGGGGACTGGAAGGCCCGACGTTGTCGACGCGAAGCCCTGCCCTGTCAATGAAATGACTATGAATTTTCGCCCTGCGGGGCGTGGCGGACACACCCTGGCGGCGCGGGACCGCTAACTTGCCATCGGGGCGCGATCCGACCTAAGCCTGGGCGTGGGGGAGATGCATGGAGGATCCACGATGAAGGCCGCCGTTTCCCTCGCCCTGCTGGCCCTGGCCGCCCTGCCCGGCTGCGCCTCGACGCCGCCCGCCGCCGGCCCCGCCGCCGTCACCGGGACGGTGGTCTGGCGCGAGCGGATCATGCTGCCGCCGAACACCAGGACGATCGTGCGCCTGCAGGACGTCAGCCTGGCCGACGCGCCGGCCAAGGTGCTGGCCGAGGACGTGATCGACGGCACGCGCGCGCCGCCCGTGGCCTTCAAGCTGGCCTATGATCCGGCCCAGATCATTCCGAACCACCGCTACTCGGTGTCGGCCCGTGTCGAGGTGGATGGTCAGCTGCGCTTCATCAACGACACCCACATCGCCGTCATCAACGACGGCCCGACCAAGGACGTCGAGGTGCTGGTCAAGGGCGTGGGGCGGTAGACGCCTCCCCCTAAACTCCTGTCATTCCCGCCCTTGTGGCGGGGCATCCACCGCTGCCGACAACTCGCCGGGGCGCGGACGGGTTTGATTTCGCCCATGGGTGGGGGGACACCCAAAGAAACCCTCTCTCTAAGAGAGAGGGATTTTGGACGGCGCCGACTTCCGCCACGGGTCGTGAGGCGAAGTTGACACCGACACGCCACCCGGACGCTCAGATGGCCGTCATGAGCAAGTGTCAGTCTCGGTCAACACCCGCCACAAGGGTGGGAATGACGGGAAGGAAGGAAAGAACCCTCAGCTCTTCAGCCGGTACCCGCTGCGGAACAGCGCCCAGCACCACAGGAACAGGCCCGTGGCCAGCACGGCGGTGACCACGACGCCGATGGCGATGCTGCCGTCGGCGTGGCCGATGAAGCCGTAGCGGAAGCCGTCGATCAGGTAGAAGAACGGGTTGAAGTGGCTGGCCGTGCGGAACGGCTCGGGCAGCTTGTCGACGAGATAGAAGGTGCCCGACAGGAAGGTCATCGGCATGATGGCGAAGTTGGTCACCGCCGCCAGCTGGTCGAACTTCTCCGACCACAGGCCCGCCAACACGCCGGCCAGGCCCAGGATGATCGCAGCCCCGACCGCGAAGTAGATGATCGCCCACAGGTGCGAGACCTGAAGCCCCGCGCCCGGCAGCACGCCGATGACGGCGGCGGTGACCGCGCCGACCACAACCCCGCGAGTGGCCGCGCCCAGGCCGAAGGCGGCCACCTGTTCCAGAGGGGTCAGCGGCGGCGTCAGGAAGTCGGACGTCAGGCCCATCATCTTGGCCTGGATCAGCGACGAGGACGAATTGGCGAAGGCGTTGTTGAGCACCGCCATCATGATCAGGCCCGGAGCGACGAAGTGGCCGAAGGTCACGCCCTCGACCGCCGGACGGTCGGAGCCGACCGCCACCACGAACACCAGCATGTAGAGCAGCGTGGTGACCACCGGGGCGGCCACGGTCTGCATGCCCACCTTCCAGAAGCGGCGGATCTCGCGCTGATAGAGGGTGAGGAACCCGCTCCAGTTCCAGCCGTGATAGTCGCGCGGCTGCGGCGGAACGACGCTGTCTGCCATGTCTCTCATTGGCCCGATCCTGGAAATTCCTTCGCCATGTGCGCCCGGCGAGGGTCGGACGCAAGCGTCCCGCTCCGAGAATCAATATATAGTTTCTGTGGACAGACCACATGGCGCCTATTGTGCGCTTTAACGCATTCTTTACACTATCTGGTAGGTCAGCCGCCGGCGGGGCGGTCTGTACACCAGATGTAGGGCGATGGCGAGGTGGGGTTTCTCGTCATGGCCCGGATTTTAGGCGGAGATGGGCCATGAGCTGGACTGACGAACGGGTCACCACCCTGAAAAAGCTTTGGCTGGACGGCCTCTCGGCCAGCCAGATCGCCAAACAACTGGGCGGGGTCACCCGCAACGCCGTGATCGGCAAGGTCCATCGCCTGGGCCTGTCGGGTCGCGCCGCGCCGTCGCAACCGGCCCGTCCGGCCTTCAAGGCCCCGCGTCCGGCCCGTCCGGCCGCCGCCTCGACGATCCCGACCGCGCCGCGCCGCGTCGTGGCCGCCGAGCCGGTCGCGCCGACCCCGGCTCCGGTCGCCGCCCACCAGCAGCCGTCCGTTCCGATCCTGCGCAACGAAGCCCCCGGCTCGGCCACCGTGCTGACCCTCGGCGCGCACATGTGCAAGTGGCCGATCGGCGACCCGTCGTCGGACAGCTTCACCTTCTGCGGCCGCCGCTCGTCGGAAGGCCCCTACTGCGTCGAGCACGCCCGGGTGGCCTACCAGCCGCAGCAATCGACCAAGAAGAAGGGCGGCGCCACCGAGCTCGCCCGCTCGCTGCGCCGCTACATCTAAGCGCCGGCCAGCCATAAGAAGAGAAGCGTCGTTTCAGGCGCTCTCGCCATGCAGCCCTCCCCGTTCAGCGGGGAGGGCTTTATGTTGTCCGCGATGACCGACCTCGCCCCCGATTCCAACGCGCCCGCCTATTCCGTCTCGGAACTGGCCTTCGCGCTGAAGCGCACCCTGGAAGACCGCTACGGCTTCGTGCGGCTGCGCGGCGAGCTGTCGAAGGTCACCCACCACTCCAACGGCCACGTCTACCTGACCATCAAGGACGACAAGGCCGCCATCGACGGCGTCGTCTGGAAGGGCAATGTGCGCGGCCTGGGCGTGCGGCCCGAGCACGGGCTCGAGGTGATCGTCACCGGCAAGATCACCACCTATCCGGCCGGCTCGCGCTACCAGATCGTCATCGACAGCATGGAGGCCGCGGGCGTCGGCGCGCTGCTCGCCCAACTGGAGCGCCTGAAGGCCAAGCTGGCCAGCGAGGGCCTGTTCGCACCCGAGCGCAAGCGGCCCCTGCCCTCGATGCCGGCCGTGGTCGGCGTCATCACCAGCCCCACCGGCGCGGTGATCCGCGACATCCTGCACCGCATCCGCGACCGCTGGCCCTGCCGGGTCATCGTCTGGCCCGTGGTGGTGCAGGGCGACGCCGCCGCCGGCCAGGTGGCCGGCGCGATCCGGGGCTTCAACGCCCTTGCCCCCGGCGGTCCGGTTCCGCGCCCTGACATCCTGATCGTCGCCCGCGGCGGCGGCTCGGTCGAAGACCTCTGGGCCTTCAACGACGAGGCCCTGGCCCGCACGGTGGCGGAAGGGACGATCCCGCTGATCTCGGCCGTCGGCCACGAGACCGACACCACCTTGATCGACTTCGTCTCCGACCGCCGCGCGCCTACCCCGACGGCGGCGGCGGAGATGGCGACGCCCGTGCTGGCGGAGCTGCGGGGCCTCGTCTCCGACTACGACCGTCGCCTGTCGCGCTGCGCCGGCCGGGTGGTCGAGGAGCGCCGCACGCGGCTTCAGGCGGCGGCTCGCGGCCTGCCGCGCCCCAACGACCTGCTGGCGCTGGCCCAGCAGCGGTTCGACATCGCCGCCGGTCGCCTGGACGCGGCGCTGGAGCGCAACACCTCGGTCCACGCCCAGGACCTGCTCAAGATCACCGCCCGCCTGTCGCCCGAGGCCCTGGCCCGCCAGCGCCAGGCCAAGGGCGAGCGCCTTTCCGACCTGTCGCGTCGCCTGGACCTGGCCGCCCGTCGCGCGCCCGAGCGCGCCGCCCAGCACGCCCGCCTGCCGGCCCTGTGGGAGCGCCTCAACGCCGTCGCCCGCCGCCGCCTCGACCGCGAGGCCGACCGCCTGGCGGGCCTGGACAAGCTGCGCCAGTCGCTGAACCCCGAGCGTCCGCTGGAGCTGGGCTTCGCCCTCGTGCGCAAGATGGACGGGACCCTGGCCCGCTCGGCCGCCGACCTGGCCGCCGGCGAGCGCGTGAACCTGAAGTTCAAGCACGGCGAGCGCGACGCGGTGATCGACGGCGAAGGCGCGACGCCCCCGCCTCCCCCGCCCGCGCCGGTCGCGGCCGCGCCGCCCAAGCCCCGCCCGAAGCCCGCCGCGCCGCCTTCGTCGTCGCAGGGCGACCTGTTCTAGCCCCCGAGATTGGCGTAGAAGAGACCCATGAACGCTTACGATCGCGACCTCGGAAAATCCGGCCTGGCCGTCCTGCACTATGGCGACGGCGACTTCGCCGTGCTCCAGCCCGGCCAGTACGTGGTCTGCGCCGTCACCGGCGCGAAGATCCCGCTGGAGGCCCTGCGCTACTGGAGCCCCGAGCTGCAGGAAGCCTACGCCACGCCGAAGGAAGCGCTGAAGCGCTGGCAGGAGACCAAGGCCTGAAACGCAGGGCGCTTCTCGCCGCCTTCGTCGGCGGCGTCGCTCCCCTCGCCTTCCCCGCCGCCGCCGCGGCGCCGGGGCTGGTCGTGAACGGTCGCCTG
The DNA here is from genome assembly GCF_003094615.1 of Caulobacter radicis. GTDB lineage: Bacteria > Pseudomonadota > Alphaproteobacteria > Caulobacterales > Caulobacteraceae > Caulobacter > Caulobacter radicis. The sequence continues at coordinate 158,478 of NZ_QDKO01000015.1, forward strand.
GAACAGGGCGGCTATGCCCTGAGCCGCACCGCGCCCCGCGCCGAGGTGCTGGTCGACGGCCTTCCCCTCACCCAGGCCTCGGCCGACGGCTGGTTCGTGGTCGGCTTCGACCGCGACGCCCCGCCCAGCGCCGAGATCACCGTCCAGACGCCGGACGGCTCGGCCAGCCACCGCGTGGCGATCGCGCCGGGAACCTTCGACATCCAGCGCATCGACGGCCTGCCGCCGTCGCAGGTCTCGCCGGAGGACCCGGTCCTGCTGGCCCGCATCGCCGCCGAGGGCGCGCGCAAGGCCGCGGGCTTTTCCAGCCGTGTCGACGGCGACTTCTTCCGCACGGGCTTCATCTGGCCGGTGAAGGCCACGCGGCGCTCGTCGCGGTTCGGCGGCCAGCGGATCCTCAACGGCGAGCCCAAGCGCCCGCACTACGGCGTCGACCTGGCCGCGCCGGTGGGAACGCCGGTGGTCGCCCCGGCGGCCGGCGTCGTCGCCTTCGCCGAGACCGGCCTGCACTTCGAGGGCGGCCTCGTTCTCATCGACCACGGCCAGGGCCTGATCAGCGCCTACCTGCACCTTTCGCGCGTCGACGTGGCCGCCGGCCAGCGGCTGGCCCAGGGCCAGGTCATCGGCGCGGTCGGCAAGGAAGGCCGCGCCACGGGCCCGCATCTGTGCTGGCGCCTCAAGTGGCGCGACCGCAATCTCGATCCCAGCCTGTGGGTCGTTGACGCAGGAATGCGACAGTGACGCGATCAAACTTGACCATTTCGGGACACCGCCTATCGACAGGTCCGCTCGGTTATGGTTATCCCCAGCCCCGCTTTTGAAACTCGCGTATGAGGCGTAATCCCGCATGTCCGCGGTGCTCGATAAGCTCCGTTTCCTCCTGGTGGACGATAACCACCACATGCGGGCGATCGTCAGCACGATCCTGAAAGGGGTCGGCGTGCGCCATGTGCACGAGGCGATCGACGGCGCCGAGGGCTTGCAGATCCTGAAGGATCGCCAGATCGACATCGCCATAGTCGACTTCAAGATGTCGCCGCTGGACGGGGTGCAGTTCACCCAGCTGGTGCGCAACTCGCCCGACAGCCCCGACCCGTTCCTGCCGATCATCATGCTGACCGGCTTTGCCGAACGGCACCGGGTGTTCGAGGCGCGCGACGCCGGCGTCACCGAGATCGTCGTCAAGCCGGTTACGGCCCGTTCGCTGCTCGACCGCATCGACATGGTGATCTTCAAGCCGCGGCCGTTCATCCGCAGCGGCGACTATTTCGGCCCCTGCCGTCGCCGCCGCCAGGACCCGCACTACGGCGGCCCGTTCCGTCGAGGCACCGACAAGGGCGCGATCGAGCTTTAGGGGAAGTCCTACCCCTTCATTCCCCCCGTCATTCCCGCCACAAGGGCGGGAATGACGGGAGTGAAGGAGCCTCAGTTCGTGGGGATCTCCCCCGCCAGCAGCGCCGCATAGACCTCGTTGGGCCAGCGGCGGTGGACCCAGAACCACTCTTCCGGACGCTCGCGGATGCGGTCTTCCATGAAGGCGTTGATCATCCGCACGCCGGCCTCGATGTCGGCGCCGCGATCGCCGGTGCTGGGCGGGACGATCGGGTCGTGGACCACGGCGCGGAAATGCGCGCCCTTGGTGCGCTGCACCGACATCGGTTGCAGCACCGTGCCGAAGCGGATGGCCAGGCGGGTGGGGCCCGGGGCGGTGCGCGAGTCGTGGCCGAAGAACGGGGCGGCGACCCCGCCATTGAACTTCTGGTCGTTCATCAGCGCCACCGACTCGCCGCGCTTCATGGCGTCGAGCAGCTCGCGCGCGCCGTCGCCGCCCTTGGGGGCGAACAGACGCACGCCGTAGCGGAAGCGGCTCTTCTTGATACGCTCGTCGATGTAGGGGTTGTTGGCCGCGCGATAGGTCATCTGGCAGGTGACGCCGGAATCGACGATCGCCGCCGGCATCACTTCCCAGTTCGACAGGTGGCCCGATACGAACACCACCGGCTCCTTGTCGCGGGCGATCTGGGCCAGGCGCTCGGCGTTCACCACCTCTACCCGCCCGGTCGAGGGCAGGAGCTTGTCCATCAGCGGGAACTCACCGAACGTGCGGCCCAGGCCGTCCCACTGCCGGCGCAGCATGTCGGCGCGCCAGGCGGCGTCCTTTTCCGGGAAAGCCAGGCGCAGGTTGCGGTCGGCCACCTTGTGGGCGCCGCTCAGCGGTCCGAAGGTGCGCCCGAACCAGCCGCCCAGGGCCGAGGCCGCGTCCACGCCCAGCAGCCTGAAAAGGCCCATGAACAGGTCGTAGCCGAACGCCTCGAGGCGCCAGAGGAAGTCTTGGGTGGGGGAAACACGAGCGTCGGACATCGGCCCTTACTAGCTCGACTTGGCCCGCGGCGGAACTGTGGCGCCGGAGACCCTCGCCGCCTCAAAGGCGATCCAGCTTCGCTTGGCGCGCGACTTGCGGCTGTCAGGGCAGACCGTTCCGTTTCGGGACGGGGGAAAGCCATCGGGGGTCAAGGGTCCACATCATGGGCAACGACATCGACACTCACCTGGGCAAGCGCCTTCGCCGCCGTCGCCGGCTGCTCGGCCTGACCCAGCAGCAACTGGCCGGCGCCGTCGGCGTGCGCTTCCAGCAGATCCAGAAGTACGAATGCGGCGCCAACCGCATCTCGGCCGCCCGCCTGTGGCAGCTGTCCGAGGCGCTGGAAGTGCCGGTCGGCTACTTCTACGACGGCCTGTCGGCGGTCGCCCGCGACACCGCGCCGACGGCCAGCAACGACTCCGAGGGCGGCGAGATGTTCGCTCGCAAGGAGACGATCGACCTGATCCGAGCCTATTACCTGCTGGGCGAGCGTCCGCGCCGCCGGCTGCTGGACCTGGCCAAGTCGCTGAACGGCGTCGAGCAGCTCGAAGCCTGAGCTGCTTTCGTGGAGTAGCGTCCTGGGCCAAGGCGGGCTAAAGCCTGCGCCCATGACGCTCTCCGCCGATCGCCTCGCCGCCCTCGACGCCTTCATCGTCGAGCTCAACGCCGCCTCCGCGGACGCCATCCTGCCGTTGTTCCGGTCCGACCACGGGCTGGAGGACAAGGCGGCCGGCAAGAACCTACCGCGCGACACTCACGCGGCGTTCGACCCCGTCACCGAGGCCGACCGCGGCGCCGAGGCGGCCATCCGCAAGCTGATCGCCGAGCGCTTTCCCGAGCACGGCGTGATCGGCGAGGAATACGGCGAGGACCGCCCGGACGCCGAGTTCGTCTGGGTGCTGGATCCCGTCGACGGCACGCGCGCCTTCATCTCGGGCCTGCCGCTGTGGACCACCCTGATCGGCCTGCGCCACCAGGGGCGTCCCGTTCTGGGCTCGATCGGCCAGCCCTATATCGGCGAGCTCTATGTCGGCTCGGCCGCCGGCGGCTCGCGCCTGATCGCCCGCGGAACTGAGAAGACCCTGCGCGTGCGCCCCTGCGCCGTGCTGACCGACGCCATCATCGCCACCACCGACCCGGAAGCCTGCTTCGACGGCGCCGAGCTGGGCGCCTGGCGCCAGGTGCGCGCGGCCGCCAAGCTGGCCCGCCTGGGCTGCGACGCCTACGCCTACGCCATGGTCGCGGCCGGCACGATGGACATGGTCATCGAAGCCGGTCTCAAGAGCTGGGACGTCGAGGCCGCCATCCCCCTGATCGAAGGCGCCGGCGGCGTCGTCACCGACTGGCGCGGCGCGCCGATCGGCCAGCACGGCGGCCAGATGGCCATCGCCGGCGACCAGCGCGTGCTGAACGAGGCGCTGGTGGCGCTGAAAAGGTCGGCGAAATAAGAGCCAAAGATCCTCCCCCTCTGGGGGAGGTGTCGGCGAAGCCGACGGAGGGGGGTGTGGCTGATGAGCCCGCTGCCGCCTCGAAAGCTGAAAACGCCCCCCCTCCGGCCCTCCGGGCCACCTCCCCCAGAGGGGGAGGATCTGAGGATCTAGAGGTCCGCCACCGTCTCGTCGAACGCCGCCCAGAACCGCGCGCGGCGGTCATCGGTCTCGATCAGGATCTCGTGGAAGGCGTCCTCGATCTCGATGTAGCGGCCCTTTGGGATGCGAGCGGCGATAGCCTTCTGGGCCGAGGTCAGGACGCGGGTGTCGACCCCGGCGCCGACGATGGTCACCGGGATGAGGATGGCTTCCACGCCCTTGGAGCGGACCAGCCACTCGCAGGCGGAAAAGGCGAAATCGGTCCAGCCCCAGGTGATGCCGCCCAGCGCGATGTCCGGGCAGGCGCGGATCTGGGCCTGGTGGCGGGCGTAGCGGGCCGCGTCGTGGGTCAGGGCGTCCTGCGGGAAGACGTGCTTGAACGGGTCGCCGACGTCGCCCAGCACGTAGCCTCCGCGCAGGGGCGTGCGCGCGGCCAGCCAGGCCAGGGCGCGGGCCATGCCGGAAGGCTTGCCGCCGGTGTTCAGCCCCAGCATCGGCGCCGACAGCACGCAGGCTGAAAAGCGGGTCTCGCCGTGGGCCAGGACGAGGCTGGTCAGGCAGCCGCCCATCGAATGTCCCAGGGCGATCCAGGGCCTGGGCAGGCGCGTATCGAAGGCCGCCAGCAGCGCCTGGTAGTCGCCGACGAAGTCATGGAAACCGGCCGCATGGCCCTTCAGGCGATCGGGCAGCATGCGGTGCGAAAGCCCCTGCCCTCGCCAGTCGTGCACCAGGACGACAAAGCCCCGCGCCAGCAGGTCGTCGACGACCTCGTAATACTTCTCGATCGGTTCGCTGCGGCCGGGGCTGACCACCACCGAGCCGCGCGCTTTTCCTTCGGGCGAAAACAGAGCGGCGCGGAGGGTCGCCCCATCCGCGCCGGAAAACCATTCGGCCTGGCCGTGGTCGGGAACCGGCGCCTCGGGAATCGAGACCAGCGGCGCAGGTTCCCCCATGGCTTAGCGGAGCTTCGAGAACAGCGCCGCCATCTTGGACTGCAGCGCCATCGCCGCGCCCATGTCCGACAGCTTCAGCTTGCCGGTCATGACGGCCATGGTCGGGTCGAGCGAGCCGGCGCCGATGGCCAGGAAGTCTTCCTTCGACAGGGTCATGGTCAGGTCGGCCGGACCGTCGTCGTTCGACACCGAACCGCCGTCGATGAGGATGACGCCTTCGCCCTTCAGGTCGAACTTCAGGCTCTTGCCCAGGCCGCTGTCGTCGCCCACGGCGGTTTTGATCTTGTCGGTGATTTCCTGCAACGTGGCCATAAACGCTGTCTCCCTCTTTTCTGCGCTTGAGCGTTCTGCGCGTGAAAACTTGGTGGGCACCCTGGCCGGAGCCGGGCCGCAAGTAAACACCGTTCAGACGCTCTCCACGCTATTTTTTGCTCTGGATGAAACCAACCCGCGCAGGGGTTCCGGACAACCGCACGCGGGTCGCGCCCTTGAAGTCGGCCAGGCGCAGGATCGGCGTCTTGCCCGACAGCGGCAGGGATTGCGACTTGCCGTCGGCCCCGACCACGACGCCGCCGGTCGCGCCGGGAAAGCCGAAGCCCGTCATCTTCGGCGCCAGCATGGCCATGGGCCCGGCGGCCTTGCCGATGACGCCGTTGGTCGAGTCGAGCACCGTCTTCAACTCGGCGACATCGTATTCGGGCGCCGGCTTCAGGACGGGCTCGATGATCAGGGTCGAGCCGAACTTGGCGTCGGCGGGCGCCTCGAACTCGATCTTGGCCCCGCCTTGCAGCTGGGCGAGCGTCGGCAGGCGCTCGAAGCGACCATCGCTCCCGATCGGCAGCGGGGTGCGCGCGCCGCCGGCCTCGACCAGAGTGGCCTTCAGGCCCGCCGCCGGCTTGCCGTCGCGCGACAGGGCGAAGGCGACGCGGGTGCGCGAGCGCTCCTGGGCCGGCACCTTGAGGAAGTTCTCCAGGTAGCTGAAGACCTTGTCGGCCGGAGCGGTCTTGCTGGCCTGGGCGAAAGCCGAACCGGCGACCAGCGCCAGGGCGCCGGCGACCGCCGCCCGCCTGCCGAGCCGGGCGCTCATTTCGGCTTCACGAACTTGAGGGTCATGCGGTCGCTCTCCCCTATGGCGTCGTACTTGGCGTGATCGAAATCGGGCTCGGCGGGCTCGCCGCGCGGCGCCGACAGGCGGGTCGGCGGCAGGGTCCAGACGCCGAACGGATGGTCCTTGGTGTCCTTCGGGTTGGCGTTGATCTCGCTGGATCCCGCAAGGACGAAGCCGGCCTCCTTGGCCAGCTGCTCGACATAGGCCTGCTGGACGTAGCCGTCGGCGGCCAGCACGTCCTGAACGCGGCCGGGCTCGCCCCGATGCTCCTCGACGCCAAGGATGCCGCCCGGTTTCAGCGCCGCCAGCGCGTCCTTGAAGGCCTTCTCGGCGATGCCGCCGGCCATCCAGTTGTGCAGGTTGCGCAGGAACAGCACGCGGTCGACGGTTCCGGCCGGCGCCACGGGGCCGCTGCCGCGGCCGAAGGTGGTGATGTCGACCTTGCCGTAGAGCTTCGGCTTGGCCTCCAGCTTGCGGCGGAAGGCGGCGACGATCTCGGCGGCGGCGGGGTCGGCCGGATCGGCCTCGAGCACCGCCTCGTAGAGCTTGCCGCCGGTCGAGGCCAGGAAGGGGGCCAGGATGTCGGTGTACCAGCCCGCGCCGGGCCAGAACTCGACCACCGTCTGCCCGGGCCTGATTTCCCAGAACTCCAGGCTCTGTATGGGATGGCGCCAGGCGTCGCGGGCCTTGTCGGCGCCGTTACGCCAGTCGCCGGCGACCGCGCCGGCCAGGGTGGACGCTCCCCCCTTGGCGGCGGCCGCGGCGGGCTTGGGCGCCTCGGCCTGGGCCGGTTCGTCCTTCTTGCGGCCGCAGCCGACGAGGCCCGCCGCGCCGGCGGCGACGAGCAGGCCGCGACGCGACCAGGAAAAGACTGGGTCCATCGATCCCCCGTTACGCATGGATCCCAGCCCTAGACCGCGACCTTGTTCAAATGGCGACGCCAGATCACGCCGGTTTCTTGAAGCGCAGCGTCATGCGGTCGCTCTCGCCGATGGCGTCGTACTTGGCGCGGTCGAAGTTCGGATCGGCCGGCTGGCCGCCCGGCGCCGACTGGCGGGTGGGCGGCAGGGTCCAGACGCCGAAGGGGTGATCCTTGGTGTCCTTAGGGTTGGCGTTGATCTCGGACTTGGCGTCGAGCTTGAAGCCGGCCTTCTCGGCGATGGCCACGACGGTTGCTGTGGCCATGTAGCCGCCGGCGCCGGGGCTTTTCTCGTCGGCGGGTTCGGCGCGGTGCTCCTCGATGGCCAGCACGCCGCCCGGCTTCAGCACGGCGAAGAAGTCGGCGAAGATCTTGTCGACCTCGCCCGGACGGCCGGTCCAGTTGTGGACGTTGCGGGCGGTCAGCACCACGTCGGCCGAGCCCGGCGCGCCCAGCGGCGCGGCGACCGGGCCGAAGTCGACGAACTTGACCTTGCCGTACTTGGCCTCGTCGGCGAAGCGGGCCTCGAAGGCCGCGCGGCCCTTGCGGGCGCCTTCCGACAGCTTGGGGTTGGCCAGGTCGGCGACGCCGGCGACATAGGTCCCCTTGGTGGCCTTGGCGTAGGGCGCGAGGATCTCGGTCCAGTAGCCGCCGCCGGGCGAGACCTCGATCACGGTCTGGCCGGGCTTGAGCCCCCAGAACGCCAGGCTCTCGTAGGGATGGCGGGCGCCGTCGCGGGCGACACTGGCCGGCGTGCGGTCCGGCGAAGCCACGGCCGCCTTCAGGGCGGCGTCGGCGGCCAGGGCGCCGGTGGCGGGAACAAGGGCCGCTGCGGCGGCGAGGATCAGCAGGTGGCGGCGGGCGGGCATGGTCTGTCTCCGTCGTCGTCGAGGTGACGGACCTTAACCTTGGGTGGCGGTCGATCAAGCGATTCCGGCCCGCCCAGCCACGCGCCCGCCCACCTTGCACGGGCCGCGACCCGCGACGGCCGCACTCAAAAACGCCGCACCCCTTGAAGTCGAAAAACCATCTCCCAACTATTCAACCGAAGGCGCTGGACAGCCGGGCCTTCCGGATCACAGACGAGGCCGATCTCGGGTCGTCGAAGGTTCGAACACTGACTGCAACCTTGCTTGAAGAGAAGGTTCTACACTTATGCGTACTATCGACCTGTCGCCGCTGTACCGTTCGCTCGTCGGCTTCGACCGCCTGGCCGCGCAACTCGACGCCGCCGCCAAGACCGAAGCCGCCTCCGGCTATCCGCCCTACAACATCGAGCGCACCGACGAGAATTCCTACCGCATCGAGATCGCCGTCGCCGGCTTCAAGCCGGAAGAGCTGTCGATCGAGGCCAAGGAAGGCCTGCTGACCGTCTCGGGCCGCAAGGCGGCCAACGACGAGACCAAGCGCTACCTGCATCGCGGCCTCGCCGAGCGCAATTTCGACCGCCGCTTCCAGTTGGCCGACTACGTGGTGGTGACCGACGCGGCCCTGGCCGACGGCCTGCTGACCATCTCGCTCAAGCGCGAGCTGCCGGAAGCCCTCAAGCCCCGCACCATCCCGATCAACGCCGGCGCCGACACCGCCGTGATCGAAGGCGAAAAGGCCGCCTAACCGCGACCGACCGTTTTCTCTCTCTCTCTCTCTCTGAATTCCCCTCCGACTTTCGGGCGGCGCGATCTCGCGCCGCCCTTTTTTACGTCTGCACCGGATCTGCACGACGAGCGGTCGGGCCGTGCACGTCCGCGCCGCCGCCCCTGCAACGCGCCCGCCTAAGCACGAGGCTCCGACGCCAGGAGCCCGTCCATGCCAGCCCTCCGCCCGCCTTCCGCCGCGCCGTTCTGGATGAAGCCGATCGCGGCCGCCGTCCTGGTGCTGGCGGCCGACCAGCTGCTCTATCGGCACGCGGCCGGGCTGAACCTGGGCCTGTTCTTCCTGCTGGCGACCCTGGTTGTCGCCCTGATTTCCCCCGCCTCGCGCAAGGCCTGGCCGGCCCTGCTGCTGGCGGCAGGCTTCGCCGCGCTGATGATCGAGGCGCCCGGACGGCTGGCCTTCCTGTTCTGCATGCTGTCGCTCGGCGTCGCGACGCTGGCGGCCCGCGCCGGCTGGCGCGAGGGCGCGTGGCGGTGGGCCCAACGCCTGGGCTTCTGGCTGGCCATGGCCCTGGTCGCGCCGATCCTCGACCTGCTGGCCCTGCGCAGGCATCGCTCCGTGAGCGGCGACCTGCTGATCCGTCGCCTGCCCGTCCTGGCGCTGCCCGTTATCGGCGGCCTGGTGTTCCTGGCCCTGTTCGCCACCGCCAATCCGGTGATCGCCCAGGCGCTGGGCCAACTGCGCCTGCCGCTGCTTGATCCGGCGCGACTGGTCTTCGCCGGACTGATCGGCGTCTGCGCCTGGACGCTGCTGCGGCCGCGATTCCTGAGGAAGACCAACGGCCTGCCCGTCGGCTCGGGCGCGCCGCCGCCTGGCGTCAGCGTGGCTTCGGTCGGGCTGTCGCTGGTGGTGTTCAACGCGCTCTTCGCCTTGCAGAACGGCCTGGACATCGCCTTCCTGTGGTCGCGCGCGCCGCTGCCCGAGGGCGTGACCCTTGCGCAATACGCCCATCGCGGCGCCTATCCGCTGATCGCCACGGCCCTGCTGGCCGGCCTGTTCGTGCTGGTCGCCCTGGCGCCGGGCTCGGCGACGGCGCGGTCGACCTGGCTGAGACGTCTCGTGGTGCTGTGGGTGGCGCAGAACCTGTTCCTGGTCGCCTCGTCGATCCTGCGCACCACCGACTACATCGAGGCCTATGGCCTGACCCGCCTGCGGATCGCCGCCCTGATCTGGATGGCGCTGGTGGGCGTGGGCCTGGCCCTGATCTGCTGGCGGATGCTGCGCGGCAAGAGCGGCGCGTGGCTGGTCAACGCCAATGTCGCCGCCACGGCCGTGGTGCTGGCCGCGTGCGCCGTGATCGACATCGGCGCGATCGCCGCCGACTGGAACGCCCACCACGCCAGGGAAGTCGGCGGCCCGGGCGCCGAGCTCGACGTCTGCTACCTGGAGCGGCTGGGCGACTCCTCGGTCGTGGCGCTGAGCCGCCTGCGCGCCCGTCCCCTGCCCCAGCCCCTGGCGGCCCGCGTGGCCTGGTCGCGCACGCTGCTGCTGGAGGATCTTTCCCGGCGCCAGGCCGACTGGCGCAGCTGGACCTGGCGCGGTCATCGGCGGCTTCGCGAAGCCCTGGCGCTGGGCCCCAGCGACCTCATCGTCAGAACGCCGGTCGGGCTGGAAGATTGCGACGGCTATCCGATGACCAATCCGGGCCGCGTGGACCCGTCGAGCCCACCGCGGGCCGTTCCCCTGCCCCCAACAGCCCCGTTGACCTCCGACGTCGCACGCGGAACATCTGCCCCATGACTCAGCCGATCCTGATCGTCGACGACGAGCCGCACATCCGCGAGCTGCTGGCCTTCGCCCTGGGCAAGGCCGGCTACGCCACGGTCGAGGCCGCCGACGGCGAGGCGGCGCTGGAGGCGATCGCCACCCACAAGCCGGCGCTGGTCGTGCTGGACATCAACATGCCGCGCCTGAACGGCCTGGACGTTTGCCGCAGGATCCGCGCCGAGGGCCAGCTGCCGGTGCTGCTGCTGTCGTCGCGCGACGACGAGATCGACCGGGTGCTGGGCATCGAGCTGGGCGCCGACGACTATGTGGTCAAGCCGTTCAGCCCGCGCGAGGTCACGGCCAGGGTCAGCGCGATCCTGCGCCGCGCCAGTGCCGCCGCGCCGACCGAGGAGGCCAAGCTGGTCAGCCACGGCCGCCTCAGCCTCGAGGCCGACGCCTGGCGGGCGGCCTGGGCCGGCGACGAGGCGACATTGACCGTCACCGAGTTCGGCATCCTCTGGACCCTGGCCAGCGCGCCGCGCCGGGTGTTCAGCCGCGACGCCATCATCGACCGCCTGCGCGGGCCCGGCTTCGCCCTGACCGACCGCACCATCGACAGCCACGTACGCAACCTGCGGGCCAAGTTCGCCAAGCTGGGCGGCGTCGACCTGATCGAGACCCGTCCCGGCGTCGGATACCGCCTGGGCCCGTGCCAGGGCTCGAGCGAGAGCGCCGGGGCGTGATCGCCGCGCTGGGCGCCTGGAAGGACGCGGTCAAGCGGCGCTGGCCGGCGCTGCGGCTGCGTAGCATCCTGCTGGCGGTGCTGCTGTTCGCCGCCAGCATGCCGGCGATCGGCGGGGTGTTCCTGCGCAGCTACGAGAATACCCTGGTGCGTCAGACCGAGGCCGAGCTGGCCGCCCAGGGCGCGGCCCTGGCCGCCACGGCCGCGGCGCTGTGGCCCGGGGCGCCGCCGCCCGCTCCCGCGCCGCGCCCCGATCCCGAGGATCCCGATTACTATCGCCCCGAGCGACCGAGCATCGACCTGTCGGCCGCCCGGATCCTGCCCGAGCGCCCGTCCCCGACGCCCAGCGAAACGTCTCCGCAGGCGGACGCCGCCGTCGCCGCAGCCCGCCTGGATCACATCTTCGCCGACACCACCCGCAGCACCCTGGCCGCCATCGTCCTGACCGACGCGCAAGGGCGCGTGGTGCGAGGCCTGGGCGCGGGCGGCGACCTGTCCGCCCTGCCCGAGGTGCGCGAGGCCCTGACGGGTCGGCCCGAGACCGTGCTGCGCCGGAACGGCCAGTACCGCCAGCGCTCGGTCTGGGAGCTGTTCAGCCGAGCCTCGGCCGTGCGCCTGCACCACGCCCGCCCTGTGGAGGTCGGCGGCAGGACGGTGGGCGTGCTGCTGCTGTCGCGCTCGCCGCGCGGCCTGTTCAAGGGGCTGCACGAGGATCGCGGCAAGCTGCTGTTGGGCGCCGGCGTCATCCTGGTGGTGCTGTTCGGCCTGGCGGGCCTGGTCTCGCGCGGGGTGACGCGACCGATCGAGCAACTGAGCGCCGCCACCCGGGCCATGGCCACCGGCCGGGGCGAACCGCCCGAGACGCCGCGCACGGCGGCCGTCGAGATCCAGGCCCTGTACGACGACTTCCGGGCCATGTCCGAGGCGATCGACAAGCGCTCGCGCTACCTGCGCGACTTCGCCGCCGCGCTGAGCCACGAGTTCAAGACGCCGCTGGCAGGCGTGCGCGGGGCCATCGAGCTTCTGCAGGACCACTACCCCACCATGAGCCAGGCCGAGCGCGAGCGCTTTCTCGCGAACATCGCCGCCGACAATGCCCGACTCTCGGCCCTGGTCGGACGGCTCTTGGAACTGGCCCGCGCCGACATGGCCACGCCCGAGGCCGGGGTCGCCGCCGCGCCCGCCGCCGCCGCCAAGACTGTCGCGGCCGCCCTGTCGACGCCCGTCTTCATGGTCGCCAGCGACCTGCCCGCCGACCTGCCGACCGTCGCCGCGCCGCTGGCGATGATCGAGACGGTGCTGACCGTGCTGGTCGAGAACAGCCGCCAGGCCGGCGCCGGCAAGGTGGCGATCAGCGGCCACGATCGCGGCGCGGCCGTCGTGCTGGTCGTCGCCGACGACGGGCCGGGCGTGCCGCAGGCCGACGCCGCCCGACTGTTCGAGCCGTTCTTCACCACGCGCCGAGCCGAAGGCGGAACCGGCCTTGGCCTGTCGATCGCTCGCTCCCTGGCCCGCGCCCATGGCGGCGACGTGGCCTATGTCGCCGATCCCGGCGGGGCGCGCTTCACCCTGTCGCTACCGACCGCCTGATCATCTGCACGAAATCTCCACATGGGGTCCATCAGGGCGCCGCACGCCGTCCGTAGGGTGTCGATCACGCCTTCCCGGCCAGGAGATTTTCCATGCTGACCGCCGTCCCGCCCGCTTCCGACTGCCAGGTCGAACTCGACATCGCCGCCGGCCGCTACACCTGGAGCGTCACCCGTCCCGACGGCATGCAGCTGTCCGGCCAGGCCGAGGATCCGACCTTCGCCCGCAACCAGAGCCACCTGGCCGCCGTGATGCTGGACGCCTTCGCCTCCCTGAAACGGCGGCGCTTCTAGCCGCGCCTCGTCTTCGCCCCAAGGCGGGTGTAAGCGAAGGCCTCGCTTCATCCGCAAGGCCTTCTACATGCGCGTGCTTCTTCCCCTCGCCCTGGCGCTCGGCGTCTCGGCCGCCGCACTTTCCGCTCCCGCCCAGGCCGCGCCGCCGGAGAACTACGCGACCATCCGCATGAAGACCGACACCGCCTTCCTCAGCCCCGAGGAGCGCAAGGTGGTGAACCTGCTGATCCAGGCCGCCGACCAGATGACGGCCGTCTACGACAAGCAGCGCATCGCCCAGGGCGGTCCCGACGGCCCGGGTCACGGCTTCTATCCGGCTGGCCTGACCAAGGCGCAGCTGGAAACCTATCTGGCCGCCCATCCCGACCAGAAGGCCGCGCTGATGGACACCTACACGGTGGTCCGCCGCGAGGGCGACAAGCTGGTCGCCGTGCCGTTTTCGGTCGCCTACAAGCCCGAGCTGACCAAGGCCGCCGCCCTGCTGGACGAGGCCGCCAAGGTCACCACCAACGCCAGCCTCAAGACGTTTCTGACCCTTCGCGCCCAGTCGTTCCGCACCAACGACTACTTCCAGTCCGAGATGGCCTGGATGGATCTCGAGGGCACGCCCATCGAGGTGGCGATCGGTCCGTACGAGACCTACACCGACGAGCTGATGGGCCAGAAGGCCGCCTTCGAGGCCTTCGTCACCCTGAAGAACCCGACCGAGAGCAGCGCGCTCGACAAATACAAGGCCTACCTGCGCGACATGGAGGCCAACCTGCCGGTGGCCGACAACTACAAGAACTTCAAGCGTGGCGGGGCCTCGCCCATCGCCGTGGCCGAGCAGATCCGCGGCGGCGGCGACAATCTGCACGGCCCGCAGACCGTGGCCTTCAACCTGCCCAACGACGAGCGCGTGCGCGAGGCCAAGGGCGCCAAGAAGGTGATCCTGTCCAACGTGCTGGCCGCCAAGTACGAGGGCATCCTGCAGCCGATCGCCAACCGCGTTCTGGTCGCCGACCAGGCCGCCCTGGTCAGCCAGAAATACATGACGCTGGAGACCCTGTTCCACGAGCTGTCGCACAGCCTGGGCCCGGGCTCGATCGTCGTCGACGGCCGCGCCACCACCGTCTCGGCCGAGCTCAAGGACATCGGCGGCACCGCCGAGGAGGCCAAGGCCGACGTCATGGGCGCCTGGAACATCCTGTTCATGATGGACAAGGGCGAGATCCCCGCCGCCGAGCGCCCGCAGCTGTTCGCCACCTACCTCGCCGGCATCTTCCGCGCCGCCCGCTGGGGCGACGAGGAGGCCCACGGCCGGGGCGCGGCGCTGCAGTACGGCTACCTCAAGGCCAAGGGCGCCTTCGTCTATGACCCGGCCCTCAAGCGCTTCCGCGTCGACGACGCCAGGATGGCGGCCGGCATGCGCGACCTGGTGGCCGACATCGTCAAGCTGCAAGGCGACGGCGACTATGCCGGCATGGTCGCCTTCTTCGACCGCTACGCTCACCTCGACGACGACGCCCGCGGCGTGATCGCCACGCTGAAGGACATCCCGGTGGATATCGCGCCGGTCTATCCGGAGAAGGTGTGAGATAGCAGGATGCTCCCCCTGAAGGGGGAGCTGTCGCCCCCGGGTCCGGCGAAAGGCCGGCCCGAGGATAAACTCCGCGACCGACTGAGGGGGAAGTTGCTGCCCAACTCGGCAACCACTTCGACCTCATCAGACACTTCCCCCTCCGGCCCTTCGGCCACCTCCCCCTTCGGGGGGAGGATCGCTGCTCTACCCCTTCAGCCCGAACGGGTCGTCGATCGAGGGCGACGGCGGGGTGAACCAGGCCGCGCCGTCGTCGGTCACGTGGAAGTGGTCCTCCAGGCGCACGCCGAAGCGGCCGGGGATGACGATCATCGGCTCGTTGGAAAAGCACATGCCCGGCGCCAGCGGCGTGGCGTCGCCGCGCACGAGGTAGGGGCCCTCGTGGATCGACAGGCCGATGCCGTGGCCGGTGCGGTGCGGCAGGCCCGGCAGGGCGTAGTCGGGGCCCAGGCCATGGCGCTCAAGCACCTGGCGGGCGACCGCGTCGATGGTCTCGCACGGCAGACCGGGGCGCACGGCGTCGAAGGCCGCGCCTTGCGCCTCGTGCTCGACCTCCCAGATCCGGCGATGTTCGTCCGACGGTGTTCCGAACACGTAGGTGCGGGTGATGTCGGCCTGGTAGCCCTCGACCTGGCAGCCGGTGTCGATCAGCACGAGGTCGCCCTCGGCCAGCTCCTGGTCGCCCGGCAGGCCGTGCGGATAGGCCGTGGCCTCACCGAACTGCACGGCGCAGAAGGTCGAGCCGCCGCCGCTGGCCGCGCGGTGGGCCTCGTCGATGAAGCGCTTGACCTCGCTGGCCCGCACGCCCGGCGCCAGCACCGCGCCGGCCCGGCGGTGGACATCCAGCGTGATCGCCTTGGCGTAGCGCATCAAGGCCAGCTCGGCCGGCGACTTCACGCCCCGGCAGCCGTCGACCACCGCCCCGGCGTCCTTCACCGACAGCGACGGCGCGGCCTCGCGCAAGGCCGAGAACAGCGAGAACGGCGCGGCCGGATCGAGGGCCAGGACGTCGACGCCAAGCTGCGCCAGCGACCGGCCGACCAGGACGGCGGGGCTCTCGTGCTCCTGCCACAGGCGGATCTCGACCTCGATCTTCAGGTCGGCCTGCAGCGAGCCCAGCTCGAAGCCCGGACAGATCATTACCGGCTCGCCCGTCACCGGCAGCAGCAGGGCCACCAGCCGCTCGGTCGCGCCCCACGGCACGCCGGTGAAATAGCGCAGCGAGGCGCCGGCCCCGATCAGCAGGGCGTCGGCGCCCAGGGCGCGGGTCAGCCCCCTCGCCTTCTCCAGGCGCGCTTCGTACTCGGCCGCGCCGATGGCCGGCGGACGGCCCGCCCGCAGCGACAGGCCGGCCAGCTCGGCGGCCATGGTCGATCCGCCCACGCCCAGGGTCATTTGGTGTTCCTCGTCTTGTCCCGGTCGGCCGGTCGATGTCGAAGCGCGCAGGATCGCCGGATTCGCGGGCCGTCGGACGGGCGATGTCGCCGCCGAATGCGTCAGCTTTCCGATCGATAGCGCGGATACATCCTAGCCGGCTTTCCCCACGCCTCGATATGTCTGAGGTTTAATCCGAGGCCCGGGATATTCTGGTATACGGGCCGTCTCGGCGCGGGGGCGCCGAATTGGGGCTCAGTTCACAGCGCATGAGTATCGTCGTCCGCACCCTGTCCGATCAGACCTACGAGATCGTGAGACGGAGGATCCTGACGGGCGACATGCCGCCGGGAACGGCGGTGAGACAGGACACCATAGCCGCCGAGCTGGGGGTGTCGAAGATCCCGCTGCGCGAGGCCCTGGGCCGGCTGGAACAGGACGGCCTGCTGAGCTCCTATCCCAACAAGGGCTACGTGGTGCGCCAGGCCTCGACGCAGGAGGCCAGCGAGGTCTTCGCCCTGCGCCTGAAGCTGGAGCCGGGCGCGGCGGCCGAGGCCGCCCTGAACGCGGTTCCCGACGACCACGCCCGGGCCGAGACGGCGCTGGCGGCGCTGGAGGCGGAACTCGGCAAGCCGCAGGGCGACCCCGTGACCTGCAACCGCGCCTTCCACATGGCCCTGGTCCGGCCCGGCGGCCACATCACCAGCCAGCTGGTCGAGCGGTTGCAGATCCTGTCGGAGCGCTACGTGCGCATCCACCTGGAGCCCTTTGGCCGCGACGAACGCGCCAGCCGCGAGCACCGCGCCATCCTCGACGCCTGGAAGGCCGGCGACGCGACGCGCGTGGAGACGCTGCTCGCCGAGCACATCGAGGGCACGCTGGCCGACCTGCGCCAGCAGTTGCCGGCCTAAGCCGCCCGCCGCGCGTACAGGAACTCGATCACCGCCGCGCGGGCGTGGACGTAAGCCGCGTCCTCGGCCACGGCCAGGCGATCGCGCGGCCTTGCCAGGTCGATGGGGCGCACCTGCCCGATCGTGGCGCGCGGGCCGTTGGTCATCATCACGATGCGGTCCGACAGCAGCACGGCCTCGTCGACGTCGTGGGTGACCATCAGCACGGTGTTGTTGAGGCTGGCCTGGATCTCCATGACGCTGTCCTGCAGGTGGGCGCGGGTCAGGGCGTCCAGCGCCCCGAACGGCTCGTCCAGCAGCAGCACCTTGGGCTGCATGGCCAGCGCCCGGGCGATGCCGACACGCTGCTTCATGCCGCCGGAGATCTCGGACGGCCGCTTGTCGATGGCGTGGGTCATCTTGACGAGGTCGAGATTGTGCAGCGTCCAGTCGCGGCGCTCGGCCGCCGACTTCTTGCCGGCGAACACCTTGTCGACCGCCAGCTGGACGTTCTCGCGCACCGACAGCCACGGCAGCAGCGAGTGGTTCTGGAACACCACCGCCCGCTCGGGCCCCGGCGCGCTGACGGCCTCGCGGTCGAGGATCACCGCCCCCGTGGTGGCCGGGACGAGGCCCGCCACCACGTTCAGCAGGGTGGACTTGCCGCAGCCGGAGTGGCCGATGATCGAGACGAACTCGCCCTTGGCCACCTGAAGTTCGACGCCGCGCAGGACTTCGGAAGCCGCCGCGCCGTGCCCGAAGGTGACGCCGAGGTTCTCGATGGAGAGATAGGCCTTGCCCATGATGCTTGTCCTTCTCAGCTGGCCGCGTTGCCGCGGGAGACGATGCGGCCCAGGAGGGCGACGATGCGGTCCAGGAAAAAGCCGGTCAGGCCCACCCACGCCAGGGCCACGACGATGTCGGAGATGCGCGAGGCGTTGTACTGGTCCCAGATGAAGAAGCCGACGCCGACGCCGCCCAGCAGCATCTCGGAGGCGACGATAGCCAGCCAGCTCATGCCCACCCCGATGCGCAGGCCCGTGAAGATGTAGGGCGTCGTCGAGGGCAGCAGGATCTTGAAGAAGTATTCGATCGGCGACAGCCGCAGCACGCGGGCGACGTTGCGATAATCCTCGGGGATGTTGCGCACGCCGACGGCGGTGTTGATGATGATCGGCCAGATCGAGGTGATGAAGATCACGAACAGGGCCGACGGGTTGGCCTCGTGGAAGGCCGCCAGCGAGATCGGCAGCCAGGCCAGGGGCGGCACCGTGCGCAGGACCTGGAAGATCGGATCCAGGCCCCGATGCGCCCAGCGGTTGGCGCCGATCAGCACGCCCAGGCCGATCCCGACCACCGCCGAGATCGAGAAGCCGAAGGCCACCCGCTTGAGACTGGTCAGCACATGCCAGAACAGTCCCTTGTCGACCCCGCCCCGGTCATAGAACGGGTCGACGATCAGCTCCTTGGACTCCAGCCAGATCCGCGAGGGCGACGGCAGGCCCTCGTAGGAGTCGCCGCAAAGCCCCTGCCACAGCGCCATCACCACCAGCAGGGTCAGGACCGGCGGCAGGACGGCGGCGGCGACCGCCCCCGCCTTGCGACCGAGGCCGGCCGCTCCGGGGATCTTCGGAGCGACCGGCGCGGCCGCCGTCGCCGACGCCGTTGCCGGCGACGGGACCGTCGCGGGGGCCGCGACGGGCGCGGCCTCGGCGAAGTCGGGCTTGGGATAGGTCATGGCGGGTCCTTTCCTCAAACGAGCTTCTTGATGGGCTGGCTGGCGAGGTACGCGCCCGGATTGGCCGGATCGAACACCTTGCCGTCGAAGAACCGTTCGGGGCCGCGGCTGTCGCCGGTCGGACCGCTCTGGCCGATGGACTTGGCGGCGGCGCGCCAGATGTCGGCGCGATTGACCTTGTTGACGAGGGCCTGCTTGTTGACCCCCTGCCCGATCACGCCCCAGCGGATGTTCTCGGTGACGAACCACAGGTCGTGCGACTTGAAGGGGAAGCTGGCGTTGTCGGCCCAGAACTTCATGACGTGCGGCGAGCCCGTGACCTTGCGGCCGTCGCCGTAGTCGATGACGCCCTGCTGGCGGGGCAGGATGTCGCCCATGGGCACGTTGATGTACTGCCGGCCCGAGACGATCGAGCACATGGCCGCCTTGTTGGCCGGCTTGTCGCACCACATCTGGGCCTCCAGCACGGCGGCGGTCAGGGCCTGGGCGGCGCGCGGATAGCGGTCGACCCAGTCGGCCCGCATGCCCAGCGCCTTCTCCGGATGGTTCATCCAGAGCTCGCTGGTGGTGGTGGCGGTGTAGCCGATGCGCTGATTGACGGTCTGGCCGTTCCACGGCTCGCCCACGCAGAAGGCGTCCTGGGTGCCGGCCTTGAGGTTGGCGACCATCTGCGGCGGCGGGATGACGATGGTCGAGACGTCGACGTCCGGATTGATGCCCGCCGCGGCCAGCCAGTACCTGACCCACAGGTCGTGGGTGCCGCCCCGGAAGGTCATGGCCACCTTGGCGATGTTGCCCGAGGCCTTCAGCTGGGCGAACTTGGCCCTGGCCCCGGCGGCGCTCAAGCCCACCTTGACCGCCTTCAGGTCGTTGCCGACCGAGATCGCCTGGCCGTTGGTGTTGAGGCGGGCCAGCACGTACATCGGCAGCGGCTTGCCGCCGGTCTGGACGCCCAGGGAAAACTGCAACGGCATGGGCGAGAGGATGTGCGCCCCGTCGATACCGCCGCCGCCCGAGCCAAGCACCAGGTTGTCTCGGGTGGCGGCCCACGAGGCCTGCTTGACCACCTCGACGTCTGGCAGGCCGTGCTTGGCGAAGAAGCCGCGCTCCTTGGCGATGATCAGCGGCGACGAGTCCGTCAGGGCGATGAATCCCAGGCGCGCCTTGGCGGTTTCCGGCCCCGCGCCGGCGGCGTGGGCCCCGGCCGGGAAAGCGGCCTTGACGGCGGCCATGGTGGCGGCGGCCCCGATCAGGGCGCTGCGGCGGGAAACGCCCTGCTGGAGAGCGGTCTTGTCGGTCTTGGTCATGATCGGGCTCACAGCTTGTATTCGAGGGAGAACCAGGCCTTGGTCCGCGAGGCTGGCGGGGCCAGGGTCCCGGCCGGCACGGTCGTCTCGCGCTGGAAGTCGGCGTACTTCAGCAAGAGGGAGAGCTTGGGCGTGATCGCCGCGGTCAGCTGGACCTCCCACTCGTGGCCGAGGTCGGCGCCGGTGCGCTGGTCGTCGAAGTCGTGGTAGCGGACCAGCAGGTCACTGTTGAAGAAGTAGGTCTTCTTGAAGCGCGGCTTGACGTTGAGGCCGAGGTTCAGGTCCTTCAGGCCGTCGGCGAAGCTCTTGTTGCCGCCCGGCGAGACCCACGAGTCCGACCAGCCGTTGAAGGCGTGGACCGTGCCCAGCGGCGTGGTGAAGCCCCGCGTTCCATCGCCTTCCAGCTGCTCGTAGGCCAGGCGGGCGGTGTAGATGTCGAAGGTCCCCGCCACCTCGCCGGCCCAGTAATCGAGGTCGTAGCTGGGCGTATTGCCGTGCCAGTCGCTCTGGCGGGCGAAGGTCGCGCCGTAAGCCACCTGGTAGAGGCCAAGCCAGGTCTTGCCCGAGGCCTTGGCGCCCTTGGTGATCGACGAGTTGATCGGCGAGTTGCCGAAATCCAGCGCGTAGACGAAGCCTTGCAGGCGCAGCGCCTCGGCCGGCGACCAGGTGACGTTCAGCAGGTGGCTGTCGCTGTCCCAGTCGCGCAGTTCGCCCAGGATCCGGTTGACGTGGGTGAGGTAGGCGTAGGTCCCCTTCACCCGCCCCGCCGCGAAGTCGGCGCGGACGCCGTCGAAGGTCTGCTCGTCCTGACGCCAGGCCACGCCCCCGACGAAGCGCTGGTCGTCGAGCACGATACGCTGGCGGCCGGCCGTGACCTGCAGCGCGGCGTCCGGCGTCCAGGTCACCTGGGCGCGGTTGACCTCGGTGACGTCGGGATCGTTGACGATCGGATAGCGGGCCTTGTCGGCGCCGTTCAGCGGCGGCGTGGTCGCCCCGGGCACGTTGACGGCGTAATGCTCGGGACCGATCTGGCGGACGTCCTCGAACTCGATCAGGCCCTTTAGGCCGTGGAAGTCGCCGGTCTCCCAGCCGAGCCGGGTGCGCACCGTGTAGGCGTTGGCCCGCTCGCGCAGATTGGCCTGGTCGACGGTCTCGTAGCGCGCCCTCATCTCGAAGATCGGCTTGCCGGCCAGCATCTGGTCGCTGAACGTCGGCGGCGGCGTGGGCGGCGGCGGTTCGGCCGCCTCGGCGACGGCTTCCACTTCAGCGACCGGCGGCTCGGCGGCCGGCGGCGCGGTTTGCGTTGTCGTCTGGGCGTGCGTTCCCGATGCCCACAGCAGCGCCGCGAGCCCGGCGCCGAGCGTCAGCCCGGCCCTCGTCGTCTTCATGCCTCTTCCCCTCAGGCCAAAAAAAAACGCCCGGCGAGGGCGTGAGCCCCCTCCGGACGTCGTTGTCCAAAACAGTCGCCGACCCCGTCGTCGGCGTCAGGGCCTTGCGGCCCGTCGCGGAACGTCGTTGCCCCGCGTGTCGTCAACAGGGACGCATCGACCGCCGGGGGACGGCAATCGACAAACCGTCGTTATCGATCCTTTCGCATGTGCGGCGCCCGTTTTTGCGCAGCAGCACGGCGCCCAAAGCTTGGGCGGCGCCCGCAAACCGGGCGCCATCCTCCCCTCACGGAGAAGTTCAGAGCTTGTACTCGAGGGTGAACCACACCTTCTTGCGCGAGGCGGGCGGCGCCAGGGTACCGGTCGGCACGCTCGTCACCCGATCGAATCCCGCGTACTTCAGCTGGGCCGACAGCTTCGGCGCGATGGTCGCCGTCAGTTGCGCGTTCCATTCGTGACCAAGATCGGCGCCCGTGCGATCGTCGTCGAAGTCGTGATAGCGGACCAGCAGCTCGGGGCTCGAGAAGTTGCGCGCCTTGATCTTCGGCTTCAGCGTGACGGTGAAGTTCAGGTCGTCGAGGCCGGTGGCGAAGCTCTTGTTGCCTCCCAGCGACGAAAAGGCGTCGGCCCAGCCGTAGAAACCGTGGGCCGCGCCCAGCGGCGCCCCGAAGCCCCGCGCGCCGTCGCCTTCCAGCATGTGGTAGCCCAGCTGGGCCGTGTAGATCCCACGCGTGGCCGCGATCTCGCCGCCCAGATAGTCGAGTTCGTAGTCGGCGGTGGCGCGGTGATAGTCGCTCTGGCGGGCGAAGCCGCCCGAATAGTTCAGGGTATAGGCGCCGGCCTTGGCCTTGCCGACGGCGCGCACGCCCTTGGTGATCGAGGTGTTGAGCGGCGAATCCGAGAAGTCGAGGGCGTAGACGAAGCCCGTAGCCTTGAGCGCCTCGGAGAAGGTCCAGCTGGCGTTGACGAAATGGCTGTCGCTGTCCCAGTCGCGCCGCTCGCCCAGGGCCCGGTTGACGCGGGTGACGTAGACGTAGGTTCCCTTGAACCGGCTCAGCGACAGGTCGGCGCGCAGGCCGTCATAGGTCTGCTCGTCCTGGCGCCAGGCGGCGGCGGCGACGAAGCGCTGATCGTCGAACTGGATCTTCTGGCGGCCGGCCGTCAGTTGCAGCGCCTTGGACGGCGTCCATTGCAGCTGGGCGCGGTTCACCTCGGTGACGTTGGGATCGTTGATGGCCGGAAAGCGGGCCTTGTCGGCGCCGTTCAGGGGCGTGGAGACGCCCGGGGCGGTGATAGCGAAGTGTTCGGGGCCGACGCGGCGGACGTCGTCGAACTCGATCAGGGCCTTCACGTCATGCCAGGCGCCGGTTTCCCAGCCAAAGCGCGTACGCACCGTCGTGCCCTCGGCGTTGTTGCGCAAGGTGGCGGTCTTGGTCTGCTCGTAGCGCTCGAAACGGGCGCGGATCTCCAGGAGCGGCTTGCCGGCCTTCACCGCATCCAGCAGCGAAGCATCCTCGGCGCTCGCGCCGTTAGCCCAGGCCAGGGCCACGAGGCCCGCACACACAACATGAAGTCTGTTCATGCGGCGGGCTGTAGGGTCCAAGGGTTAACCCGCTACCACCGTCGCGCCATCGAACGGCGTTGTATTTGCGCCGGCCGGCTAAGCTTCTGGCTACGCGGGGAAATTCGGCGGGTGCGACCGTTTGTCACCCGCCCGCGCCCACCGCTACCTCTCGGCGATCAGACCGTGCATCACCCCGTCCAGCGTGACCTGCATCAGCTCCTCGGCCGGCGCCCAGCTGCGGCTGGGCTTGGTGATGACCAGCGAGACGATGCCGTGGCAGGCCGCCCACAGCACCTGGGCGGCGCTCTCGGCGGTGCCGGTCTTCAACCTGCCAGCGGCGGCGATCTCGCGGATCGGGCCGCTGAACTCGTCGAAGCAGCGGTCGCCGAGATCCGACACCGCCTGCTGCTTCTCCACCGAGATCGCCTCGTTCGAGCCGCAGAACACCAGCTGGTAGGTGTTGGGATTGTCGAAAGCGAAGCGCATGTAGGCGTCGAGCATGCGCCGCACCTTCTCGACCGCGTCGATCGGCTCCTGCGACAGGGCGACGTTGATCGAGAGCAGCTTCTCGATGGCCTCCTTGCCGATCTCCAGCAGAATCTGGTCCTTGTCGCGGAAGTGCATGTAGAGCGCGGTCGAGGACACGCCCACGGCGTCGGCGATCTTGCGGATCGTCGCGCCGGCGTAGCCCTCGGCGATGAAAATCTTCTCGGCGGCGGCCAGGATCTCGCCCCGGCGCATGTGGCCGTCGCCCTTGGGCTTGCGGGCGGACCTGGGCGGCTTCTTCAACGCGACGGTCACGATACGGTACTTCCTCCCTCTTCCCCGACCTGACACTAAACGGGAATCACCCAGACCCGACAAGCGGAACACCGTTTTACGTAGAACGCGCATTTTTCCATTTGACACTTTATAGTTGAGTTAATCGAGTCGCTCTCGCCGATAAGGCCAAGCTGAGGGGGCGACATGGCGCGCGAGGAACGACGGCTGCACGTCGATGGGCTGGACCATGCCGTCCTGCTCGATCCGCCGCTCGTCGCACCGCTTCCGATGGCCGACGGCGCGCACAGGCGGCTGGACGCGGCCCAGACCGTCACGCTGGCGGCGGCCGGCCTTGGGTTGGGAGTCGCGATGGCGTCCGCGCCCGGCCCGACGCTCGAAGTCCTGCAGTGGACGGGCCTTGTGCTCTTCGCGCTGCTGGCGACGCTGCGGCTGGTCGCGGCTCTCACGCCTCGCCGCGCGGTCGCGGCCCCGCCCCTCCCCGATCACGCCCTGCCCGCCTACACGGTGCTGGCGCCGCTCTACAAGGAAGCCTCAGTCGCCGCCGAGCTGGTCGCCAGCCTCGACCGCCTGGACTATCCGCGCGACCGCCTGCAGGCCCTGATCGTGCTGGAGGCCGACGACGTCGAGACCATCGCGGCTTTTCACGCCCTCGACCTGCCCGCCTTCATCCAGGTGCTGATCGTGCCGCCAGGCGGGCCCAAGACCAAACCCAGGGCCTGCAATCACGCCCTGGAGCGGGCCCGCGGCGAGATCCTGGTCATCTACGACGCCGAGGACGCGCCCGATCCGGGCCAATTGCGCGAGGCCGCCGCCCGCTTCGCCGCCGGGCCGACGGCCCAGGCCTGCCTGCAGGCGCCGCTGAGGATCGAGATCCCCGCCATCTCGGGCCTGCTGCCCCGCCAGTTCCAGCAGGAGTACGCCGCCCACTTCGAGGTGTTGCTGCCGGCCCTGGCCCGCTGGCGACTGGCCTTCCCACTGGGCGGCACCAGCAATCACTTCAAGACCGCGCCCCTGCGCGCCATTGGCGGGTGGGACGCCTTCAACGTGACCGAGGACGCCGACGTCGGCTTTCGGCTGGCGGCGGCCGGCTACGGGCTCGACGTCATCGACCGGCCGACGCTGGAGACCGCCCCGACCACCTGGAAGGCCTGGCGGCCGCAACGGGCGCGCTGGATCAAGGGGCACCTGGCGACCCTGCTTGTGCACCTGCGCGGTCCCGCCGCCCGGCGGCCGCGCGTGGCCCTGGCGCTGTTCCTGACCTTCTTCCTGTCGCTCGTCTCCACGCACCTGCATGCGCCGATCTTCGCCGGCGTCGTCCTGATGATCCTGCTGGACCTGGCGGTGGATGGACAGGCCGTGATCGACGGGCCGGGCCTGGTTCTTTTCGGCTACGCGTGGATGGGGTCGGCCATCGCCGCCGTGGTCGGAAGACGGCGCGCGGGCGGGTCGGCCAAGCCGCTGGACCTGCTGGGCCTGCCGCTGATCTGGCTGTTGCAGGGATGGGCCGGATGCCATGCGCTGTGGCAGTTCGTGCGCCGCCCGCACCACTGGGACAAGACCCCGCATGCGCCTCGGGCTGGACGACGCTTGGCCTGAGCGCGTATGGCGAGGCCATGCACCCGACCATCGCCGCCTCTCCCCTCGTCATGCGCACCACCGGCTGGGCCGACTACGCCCTGCTCGACAGCGGGCGCGGCAAGAAGCTTGAGCGCTACGGCCGCTACACCGTCGTCCGCCCCGAGCCGCAATGCTTCTGGGAGCCTCGCCTGCCGGCCAGCGCCTGGGACGAGGCCGACGCCGTGTTCGACCCGTCCGACGAGGACGAGGCCGGCCGCTGGCGCTTCCGCGGCAAGCCGATCGAGAAGTTCGACCTGGCCTGGGGCGAGGCGAAGTTCCACGGCCAGTTCACGCCGTTCCGCCACCTTGCGTTCTTCCCCGAGCAGGCCGCCAACTGGGCCTGGCAGGACGAGCGCGTGCGCGCCTTCGCCAAGGCACGCGGCCACCAGCCCAAGATCCTGAACCTGTTCGGCTACACGGGCGTCGCCAGCCTGGTCTGCGCCGCCGCCGGGGCCCACGTCACCCACGTCGACGCTTCCAAGAAGTCGGTCGGTTTCGCGCGCGAGAACGCCGCCTTCGCCGGCCTGGCCGACAAGCCGATCCGCTGGATCGTCGAGGACGCCCGCCGCTTCGTCGCCCGCGAAGTGCGGCGCGGCAACGTCTATGACGGCATCATCCTGGACCCGCCCAAGTTCGGCCGCGGCCCCGACGGCGAGGTCTGGCGCCTGTTCGAGGACCTGCCGGCCCTGGCCGCCGACTGCGCGGCGCTGCTGGCCGAAGACGCCGACTTCCTGCTGATGAACGCCTATGCGGCCCGCGTCTCGGGCGCGGCCATGTCGGGCCTGCTGGCCCAGGCGCTGGACGGACGCGCCGGCGTCATCGACTGGGGCGAACTGTCCCTCGTGGAAGACAAGGGCGACCGCCAGATCGGCCTGTCGTTCTTCGCCCGCTGGTCGTCGGAGGCCTGAGACAGACATGAGCGTCAAGACCGTCACCTCCCTGACCAACGCCACGGTGAAAGCCGTCCGCGCCCTGCACATGCGCAAGGAGCGCGAGGACAGCGGCCTGTTCCTGGCCGAGGGCCTGAAGATCGTCATCGAGGCGATCGACTGCGGCCACGCGCCCAAGATCCTGATGTACGGCCCCGACGCGGCCGACCATCCAATGCTGCAGAAGGCCGCCAAGGCCTGCGCCGCGGCCGGCGGCGAGGTCATCGAGGTCAATCGCGAGATCCTGGAAAAGGTCTCGCGCCGCGACAATCCCCAAGCCGTGGTCGGCGTGTTCCGCCAGGTCTACACGCCGCTGTCGGCCATCGTGCCGCAAAGCGCCGACTGCTGGGTGGCTCTCCAAGCCGTTCGCGATCCGGGCAACCTGGGCACCATCATCCGCACGGCCGACGCGGCCGGCGCCGGCGGGGTGATCCTGGTCGGCGACTGCGTGGATCCCTATTCGGTGGAAGGCGTGCGCGCGACCATGGGCTCGGTCTTCGCCGTGAAGATCGCCAAGGCCAGCGTGCAGGAGTTCCTGGCCTGGCGCGAGGAATGGCCCGGCAGCGTGGTCGGCACCCTGCTGACCGCCACCGTCGACCACAAGAGCGCCGACTACGTGAAGCCGTCGCTGATCCTGATGGGCAACGAGCAGCAGGGCCTGCCGCCCGAACTGGCCGCCGCCTGCGACGTCAACGTCAAGATCCCCATGCGCGGCCGCGCCGACAGCCTGAACCTGTCGGTGGCCACGGGGATCATGATCTACACGGTGACGGGCTAGGAAACCTCCCCCTCTGGGGGAGGCGGCCGAAGGCCGGTGGGGGGGGACGTTTTCCGCTTTCGAGGCGTTGCTCGTCCTCCCCCCTCCGATCGCCGCGCGATCTCCTCCCCCACGGGGGAGGTTCCTCCAGGTGCGGCCACGTCCGCGCATCATGCGCCTGCGCCCTCCCCCTTGCGCGACAACGCGCCGCACACCATTTCGCAGCCTCGCCGCGGGAACGCACAGGCCACCTTCGCCGCTCTCCCAAACGTGAAGCCGATTTCGATGGCGCCCCTGTGCTAAAGCGGCGCAGTCGGGCGGCGGCCTCTTCCAAAGCCGCCGCTTTTCCATATCTAATTCATGAAGGCGGGTGATTTGCTTCCCGCCGGGAGAAAGCGGTCGATGGCCGAGCGAAAGCAAGGCGGACAGAATAACGGCGCGGGCTCTTCGGTCGTCACGGAAGTGAAACCGAAGACGCAGAAGCCCTCGCTTTATCGCGTACTGATCCTGAACGACGACTACACCCCCATGGAGTTCGTCGTTTACGTGCTCGAACGGTTCTTCAACAAGTCGCGCGAAGACGCGACACGGATCATGTTGCACGTTCACCAGAACGGCGTCGGGGTCTGCGGCGTATTCACTTACGAAGTCGCAGAGACCAAGGTCGCTCAAGTGATCGACTCAGCCCGCAGACATCAGCACCCGCTGCAGTGCACCATGGAAAAGGATTGAGGAGCCTCCCCTTGCCCTCTTTTTCGCGTCCTCTCGAAGAATCCCTGCATCGCGCCGTCGCGTACGCCAATCAGCGAAAGCATGAGTACGCGACCCTCGAGCACCTGCTGTTGTCGCTTACCGACGATGACGACGCCGCCGGCGTGATGCGCGCCTGCGACGTCGACCTGACCGCCCTGAAGAAGAGCCTGGTCAACTATCTCGACGTCGAACTGTCGTCCCTGGTGGTCGACGACGAGGAAGACGCCAAGCCCACGGCGGGCTTCCAGCGCGTGATCCAACGCGCCGTGATCCACGTCCAGTCGTCCGGCCGCGAGGAAGTGACCGGCGCCAACGTCCTGGTCGCCATCTTCTCCGAACGCGAGAGCCACGCCGCCTACTTCCTGCAGGAGCAGGACATGACGCGGTACGACGCGGTGAACTTCATCGCCCACGGCATCGCCAAGAAGGCCGGCGCTTCCGAACCCAAGGCCGCCAAGGGCGCGACCGCGGTCGAGGAAGACCAGGAAAAGCCCAACACCAAGACCGGCGGCGAGGCCCTCGAGGCCTACTGCGTCGACCTCAACGAAAAGGCCCGCCAGGGCAAGGTCGACCCGCTGATCGGCCGCGCGAACGAAGTGGAACGCGCGATCCAGATCCTGTGCCGCCGCACTAAGAACAACCCGCTGCTCGTCGGCGATCCCGGCGTCGGCAAGACCGCCATCGCCGAAGGCCTGGCGCGCAAGATCATCACCCACCAGGTCCCCGAAGTCCTGGCGGAAGCCACCATCTACTCGCTCGACATGGGCGCGCTGCTGGCCGGCACCCGCTATCGCGGCGACTTCGAGGAACGCGTCAAGCAGGTGGTCAAGGAACTCGAGAGCCACCCGAACGCGGTGCTGTTCATCGACGAGATCCACACCGTCATCGGCGCCGGCGCGACCAGCGGCGGGGCAATGGACGCGTCCAACCTGCTCAAGCCCGCCCTGGCCTCGGGCACCCTGCGCTGCATGGGCTCGACCACCTACAAGGAGTTCCGCCAGCACTTCGAGAAGGACCGGGCGCTCGTCCGTCGCTTCCAGAAGATCGACGTGAACGAGCCGACGGTGGAAGACACCATCAAGATCCTCAAGGGCCTGAAGACCTACTACGAGGACTTCCACAAGCTGAAGTACACCGCCGAGGCCCTGAAGGTCGCGGTGGAGCTGTCGGCCAAGTACATCACCGACCGCAAGCTGCCCGACAAGGCGATCGACGTGATCGACGAGGCGGGCGCGGGCCAGATGCTGCTGCCGGAAAGCCGTCGCAAGAAGACCATCGGCGTCAAGGAGATCGAGGCGGTCGTCGCCAAGATCGCCCGTATCCCGCCGAAGTCGGTCAGCAAGTCGGACACCGAGGCCCTCAAGGAACTCGAGACCGACCTGAAGCGCGCGGTGTTCGGCCAGGACGAAGCCCTGACCCAGCTGTCGGCCGCCATGAAGCTGGCCCGCGCCGGCCTGCGCGAACCGAACAAGCCGATCGGCTCGTATCTGTTCAGCGGTCCGACGGGCGTGGGCAAGACCGAAGCGGCCAAGCAACTGGCCTTGACGCTCGGCATCGAGATGCTGCGCTTCGACATGTCGGAATACATGGAACGCCATACCGTGAGCCGCCTGATCGGCGCCCCTCCCGGCTATGTCGGCTTCGACCAGGGCGGTCAGCTGACCGACGCGGTCGACCAGCACCCGCACGCCGTCGTCCTGCTCGACGAGATCGAGAAGGCGCACGGGGATGTCTACAACATCCTGCTGCAGGTGATGGACAACGGCACCCTGACCGACAGCAACGGCAAGAAGGTCGACTTCCGCAACGTGGTCCTGATCATGACCACCAACGCGGGCGCTTCTGACGCCCAGCGGCAGTCGATCGGCTTCGGCCGCTCCAAGGTCGAAGGCGAGGAAGAGGCCGCCCTCAAGCGCCTGTTCACGCCGGAGTTCCGCAACCGCCTGGACGCGACGGTGGCCTTCAAGCCGCTGACGCCTGAGATCATCCGTCAGGTCGTCCAGAAGTTCGTCATGCAGTTGGAGGCGCAACTCGCCGACCGCAACATCACGATCGAACTGGCCGACGACGCGGCCGACTGGCTGGCCAAGAACGGCTTCGACGAGCTCTACGGCGCCCGTCCGCTGGCCCGGGTCATCCAGGAGCACATCAAGAAGCCGCTGGCCGACGACATCCTGTTCGGCCGCCTCGTCCGCGGGGGCCACGTCAAGGTGGTGCTCGAGAACGGCAAGATCGGCTTCGAGATCGAGAGCGCCGCCGAAGGCAAGTCCGGCAAGTCGGACGACGCCGAGGAGCCGGCCCTGGCCGAATGAGGCCAAGAGCCGCTTGAGACTGGAGAAGGCCCGGAGCGATCCGGGCCTTTTTTCTTGTCTAGCGCAGGTGGCGCGCGCCCAGCAGCGACAGCAGGCGGATCGCCCGCTCCTCGTCCAGACCCGCCGGCGTGAAATGCTCCAGCCCCACCTCCGACAGCGCCGAGGCGTCCTGCGCCTCCAGCCGCCGCTGGCCCATGTTCCAGTCGGTGAAGAAGCGGCGCTCGGCCGGGCCGTCGGCGATCAGCACGATCTCGTCGTGGCGAGGATCCGCGCCGATCCGTTCATAGGCCTGAGCGACCGTCTGGCCCGGCCCTTCAAGCACCTGCAGGAACCGCCCCTCCCCGGCCGCCAGGAAACCGGTGATGTCGTCGATGCGATTGTTCTGGATCGACTTGGCGACCACCGCCCGCAGCGTCTCGTCGATGGCCGCCGGATCGGTCGCCCGGCTGGCATAGACCAGGCGGTAGAGCCCTCGCCGGGCCAGGGTATCGGTCATTCGCTGTCCTTCGCCGGCCGTCGAAGCTGGGCCTTCTGTGGAAAGCCTCGAGGCCGGAAAGGTTCGCCCCGGCTCACGCGAAGGATGTAGACAAAACAAGAACAAACGAGTAGCGTGAGTTCATGAGCAACATCCCTTTCGACACCCTGAGCGCTTCAAAGCGCCTGCGTGAAGCGGGGATGGAGGCGCGCGCGGCCGAAGCTGTCGTGGAACTGGTGCAGCAGACGACGATGCTTCCCGACATTTCCGACCTCGCCACCCGCTCGGAGCTTCTGGCGACAAAGACTGAGCTCAAAAGCGAGATCGCCCTCACCGAGGCCCGCATCCGCGCCGATCTCAGTGAGAAGATTCGGCTCCAGGGCTGGGCGCTGCTGGGCGGCATGGCGGTGCTGGTGTCGATCTCGACCGCACTGATCAAGCTGCTGCCTTAGGGACCGCAGGCTCGGCTGTCGCGCCCTACGACCTCGGGTTCAGCCCAAGTTTATCAGTGTGAAAGCTCGTCCCGAACTCCTCCACCACTGCGACGCCGCAGTTGGGAGAGCCCACGCTCCGGCGCCGCCCGCCTCAGCCGCGCTCGCGGATCGCCTTCACTTCGCGCCAGATGCGGAACAGGTACTCCACCGTCGCGGCGGCGCCGACATAGCCGATCGTATAGCCGAGGCTGGTCAGGAACCCCGCGATCGTGGTCCCCATCGGCTGAGCGGCCGCCCCTTGCTGGAGCGCCGAGACGATGCCGATCGCCTGCATCACGTCGCCGCAAAGGCTGACGACGCCGGCGGCCGCGACGATGCGGGTCACCGGATGAAGGCGGCGAACAAGGGCGAAGGCATGATCGGCGGGAGCGTCCAGGGCGTCGGGCATCAAGCGTCTCCCAGCGCGTTCGCCGCGCGTAAATCTCGGTAGGTGCGGGCCAGGAACTCGACCCAGGCGGCCAGGCCAGCGTTGACCACGATCCCGCCAAGGCGCTGCAGCACCTCCCCCAGCGCCCGGCTGAGCCAGGACTGGACGAAGGCGCGCTCGTCACCCACGAAGACCGTCATCTGCGACGCCTCGCCGGCCGCATAGGCGACCCCCACGACGTGAACCGCCAGCACGGCCAGTTGCACGCCGGCAGACGCAATCAGCAGCCAGGTGATCGGATGAAGTTTCATGCAGCCCCCGCGTCCGTATGGCGAGGTTCGCCGGACGCGGCAACCTGAAGCTTCAGAGCGCCGCGCTGATCTTCGCGGCCAGCGCCTTCAGCTCCTCGATATCGGCCATGCCGCCGCCGTGCCGGCCCAGGGCCTCGCCCTCGTAGCGGGGGATGACGTGGAAGTGCAGGTGGAACACCGTCTGGCCGGCCGGGGCGCCGTTGAACTGGGTGACGACCACGCCGTCGGGCTTGAGAGCCTGCGTCACCGCCCGGGTCGCCTTCTGCACCGCGCCGATCAGCCGGCCCAGGGTCTTGGGCTCGGCCTCCAGCACGTTGCGCGCCTTGGAGGTCTTTGAGATCACCAGCAGGTGACCCTTCGACTGCGGAAAGGCGTCCATGAAGGCCAGGACCTCGTCATCCTCGAAAACCTTCACGCTCGGGATCTCGCCGCGAACGATCTTGGCGAAGATGTTGTCCGGGTCGTAGGTTCCGTGAAGGCTCATGGTCGTCTCCATTGCGTGGGACAGGCTCTAGCAAACCAGGGAAGGGGCGCAAGCGTGGGCAAGACCGAAGAGACCGGCCAGGGCCTGACCGAACGCCAGAAGAAATGGTTCGCCTCGGTGCAGGCCAGCCTCGAACGCGACACCGGCAAGACCCTGGAGCAGTGGGTCGAGATCGTTCGCAGCGACTGCAAGGAGACCAAGCCCAAGGCTCGGGTGGACTGGCTGAAGGCCAACCACGGCCTGGGCGTCAATCGCGCCGCCCACATCCTGGGCGCGGCCTTTCCGTCCGAGCTGGGCTGGGACGACGCGGACGGCCTGCGCGCGGCGCTGTGGACCGACCCGGCCTCCACCGCGATCCTGGCGGCGATCCAGACGGCGGTGGCCGACTTCCCGGGACTGGTCACCGGCCAGCGCAAGGCCTTCACCGCCTGGTCCAACAAGGTGCAGTTCGCGGCCGCACGCCCCATCAAGGGCGGAACGGTGTCGCTGGGCCTGGCCCTGACGCCCGACGCCTCCCCTCGCCTGTCAGAGCCGAAGAACGAGAGCTGGTCCGAGCGGCTGAAGGCCAAGCTGGCCCTCGCCTCCCCGGCCGAGGTCGACGACGAGGTGAAGGCCCTGCTGAAAGCGGCCTGGGACCGCTCCTGACGGGAACGGCGCCGGGCGCGGCCACGTTTTGACGGCGGGAGGACAAGACCATGTCCAAGGAAACCGATCTCACCGCCAAGTTCTGGAGAGCCCTCAAGACCGACCGCACCGTCATGCTGGGCCTGCGCGACGTCGAGGGCGGCCACAGCCAACCGATGACCGCCTTGATGGAAAGCGAGCAAGGCGGCCCGCTTTGGATCTTCACCTCCGCCGACTGCGACATGGTCGCCGCCCTCGACCGTGAGCGCGACGCGGTCATGCACTTTTCCTCGAAGGGTCACGACCTGTTCGCCGAGATCGACGGCCGCCTGCGGATCGACAATGACCGCCAGGCCATCGACGGCCTCTGGAGCCCGTTCGTGGCCGCCTGGTTCACCGGCAAGACCGACCCGACGCTTCGCCTGCTGCGCTTCGATCCCGAGCACGCCCGCATCTGGCGCAACGAAAGCAGCCTGTTCGCCGGCATGAAGCTGATGCTGGGCCACGACCCCAAGCGCGACTATCGCGACAAGGTGGCCGAGGTCAGCCTGCATTAGCCAGGGAAAGCGCCCCTAGCTCTCGTGCCGGAAGGGCGAATACTCCTCGGTGAGCATCGCCATGTCCTGCGTCACCGCCTCGCGCTCGCGCTCGAGATAGCGGGCGACGGGCTCGCGCAACGCCGGGTCGGCGATCCAGTGGGCCGAGTAGACGGCGCTGGGCAGGTAGCCGCGGGCGATCTTGTGCTGGCCCTGCGCGCCGGCCTCGACGCGCGGCAGGCCAAGCCGGATCGCGTGCTCGATGGCCTGGTAGTAGCAGAGCTCGAAATGCAGGAACGGCACGTCCTCGGTGCAGCCCCAGTGGCGGCCGTAGAGGCAGTCGCGTCCGAGCAGGTTCAGCGCCCCGGCGATCCAGGGCCCGCCGGGCCGCCGCGCCAGGATCAGCAGCACCTTGTCGGCCATCCGCTCGTGCAGCAGCGAGAAGAAGCGGCGGTTGAGGTACGGCCGGCCCCACTTGCGGCTGCCGGTGTCCATGTAGAAGCCGAAGAAAGCGTCCCAATGCTCGTGGGTCAGCTCGTCGCCGGTCAGGGCGACGATCTCGAGCCCGTCCTGGGCGTCGCGGCGCTCGCGGCGGATGGTCTTGCGGCGGTTGGACGACAGGGCCGCCAGGAAGTCGTCGAAGGTGGCGTAGCCGGCGTTTTCCCAGTGATACTGCTGGTCCTGCCGGCGCAGCAGGCCGCGATCGCCCATCCAGTCCCACTCGCCTTGCGTCGGAAAGGTCACGTGCAGCGACGAGGCGCCAATGCGCTCGCACAGGGTCAGCGCCCCGCCCAGCAGGGCCGAGCGCGCCTCGTCCGCATCGACGTCGGGCCGGACGATCAGGCGCGGACCAGTGACCGGCGAGAACGGCGCCGAGCACTGGAGCTTGGGATAGTAGGCGCCCCCTGCCCGCTCGTAAGCGTCGGCCCAGGCGTGGTCGAAGACGTATTCGCCCTGGCTGTGGTTCTTCAGATAGAGCGGCATCACCCCGGCGATGGCGCCGTCGGTGTCGGAGACGCTGACGTGATGCGGCGCCCAGCCGGTGCGGTCGGCCGCGCAGCCGCTCTCTTCGAGGATGTCGAGGAAGTCGAAGCTGACGAAGGGATCGCCGGAAACTCCGGCGCAGGCGTCCCATGCTTCCTTGCCGATATCGGCGATGCGGCGGTGGATACGCACCTCCGCCTTAAGCGAACTCACGCAGCGAAGCCCTCGAAGATCAGGTTGTCGCAATGGTCGGAAACGGCGTCCCACTGCTCGGGCGAGCGCACCGTCCAGGCGACGATCGGCATGCCCTTGGCGCGGAAGACGTCGGCGCGGGGGCTCGGCAGCATGTCCAGGCCCAGAGCGAGGAAGTCGGGCCGGGCGATCTCGACCTGCTCCAGCGCGGCCAGCGACTTGCGCAGCTCCGGCGCCAGCTTGCGGGCGTTCTCGTCGTTCCAGCCGTAGGAATCCAGGCCCCGCAGCACTTGCGGATTGTGATCGGCGAACCAGGCGTGGGAATATGGGTTGAAGCCGATCACGGCGATCGGACCATTGTGGTCGATCAGGATCTCCGAGACCTTCTTCTCCAGCTCGCCGACCTCGCCGAACGGGGTCTTGAGCTCGATCTGGACCATGGCGCGGTGACCGATCACCGCCAGAGCGTCGGCCAGGGTCGGAATGGTCTCGTCCGTGCCCGACAGCTTCATCGCGCCGAGCTCGGCGGCGGTGTGGTCGCGCAGCCGCCCCTCCACGCCCGTCAGGCGCTCCAGGCGATCGTCGTGGAAGACCACCGCCTGGCCGTCGGCCGTCAGCTGGACGTCCAGCTCGATGGAATAGCCTTTCGCGCAGGCGGCCTGGAAGGCGGCCAGCGAGTTCTCGGGCGCGCCGTCCCGCGTCCACAGCCCCCGGTGCGCGATCGGCGGATCGAAGAGGCGCTCCCACGCCTCGCCGAACACCTCGGTCCCGGGCCGCGGACGCGCGCGCATCAGAAGACCTCCACCACCGCGTCGACCTCGACGGCGAAGCCCAGCGGCAGCTTGTAGACGCCGACGGCCGAGCGGGCGTGGCGGCCGGCGTCGCCGAACACCTCGACCATCAGGTCCGAGCAGCCGTTGATGACCTTGGGGATGTCGATGAAGTCGGGGCCGGCCTGCACGAAGCCGCCCAGCTTGACCACCCGGGCTACCTTGTCGAGGTCGCCGACCGCGGCCTTGATCTGGGCCAGCAGGTTGACGCCGCACAGCCGGGCGGCCTTCTGGGCGGTCTCCAGGTCGACGTCGACGCCGACCGTGCCCTTGATGCCGCCGGCCGGATCGATCGAGATCTGGCCCGAGATGTGGACGAGGTTGCCCGAGCGCACGAACGGCACGTAGTTGGCCACCGGGGCCACCGGCTGCGGCAGCGTGATCCCCAGGCCCGCCAGACGCTCTTCCACCTTCGACATTCAAACGCTCCCTTACCGAGAGCGCATGCTTAGCAAGGGCGGGCCTTCGCACAAGAAAAAAGGCCCGGACCGCGAGGTCCGGGCCAAGGCGCACAAGAAAAAAGGCCCGGACCGCGAGGTCCGAGCCTGAAGGCTGGGTAGACTTGTGAAACGGCCCGTAAGCAGGGCCGTTCCAAATCTCGACTTAGCGAGCGGCCTGGAACTTCTCGACCGTGGCGGTGACGCGCTCGTTCAGCGGCTTCACCGAGTCCTTGATCGAGGCCGAGACGATCTCCGAGGCCTTGCTCAGCTGGGCGATGTAGGCTTCCAGCGCCGACTTGGCCCAGGCGGTCTGCAGTTCGACGGCTTCCTGCACGCTCTTGGCGCCGGCCAGGGCCTTGGCCGCGGCGACTTGATCCTCGGCGGCCTTCTTCGAGTAGGCGAAGGCTTCGGCGCCCAGGGCTTCAGCGCCCTTCGTGGCGGCCGTCACCGAGGCGACGACGGCTTCGAGGTTCTTCTTGGAATGGGTGTTGGCTTCGGCCAGGGCGGCCAGCGACTTCTCGACACCATCCTTGAACGCTTGGTTGCTGGCGGTGGAGTATTGCTCGACGGTGCTCTTCAGGGTCTCGGTGACGGCCATGGGGAGGGCTCCTGGGCGGGTCATGGTGGGACGACGCGACCTTGTTAGGGTTTTCGGCCGCGATCCCGCGCCATGCGTTGGGACGACATGGTTTTCTCATGTTGCAGTGCAGCAGTCAAACGATTTTGTGCAGCGCACCATAACCCTAGGTGAAGCTGCTCCGTGCCCTGAGCGCATGACGAGCGAAGCGTTGCCGCAACGCCCAAGTTTTATCTTAATGTGCGGCGAAATCGCTCACCAGTTGTTTACTTTGGCGTAAGGCGACAACGCGCATGCTAGCTCTCACGCGTGTGGCGGTGCGGAACCGCTCAGTTCAAATGACGGACGTTTGTCGCATGTTCGCCAAGCTTAACTCCGCCCGTCGTCTCCTCGTCGCCGCCGGCCTCGCCGCGGCTACGCTGGTTGGCGTCGCTGCTCCCACCGTCGCTTCGGCCCAGATCCCGTACCTGCAGCTGAACGCCGCCGAACCCAAGTACGCGGCCATCGTGATCGACGCCAACTCGGGCGAGGTCCTTTACGACAAACGGGCCGACAGCCCCCGCTATCCGGCCTCGGTCACCAAGGTGATGACGCTGTACCTCACCTTCGAGGCGCTCAGCGAAGGCCGCCTGAAGCTGACCGACCGCGTGCCGATCTCGCCGCGCGCCGCCGCCCAGGCCCCGACCAAGATGGGCCTGCGGCCGGGCGACAGCCTCAGCGTCGACGAGGCGATTCGCGCCATGGCCGTGAAGTCGGCCAACGACATCGCCACCGCCATGGCCGAGAAGCTGGGCGGCAGCGAAAGCCGCTTCGCCGCCCTGATGACCCTGCGGGGCCAGGAGCTGGGCATGCGCAACACCCGCTTCGTCAACGCCTCGGGCCTGCCCGACAGCCGCCAGATCAGCACTGCCCGCGACCTGGCCATCCTGTCGCGCGCCACGATGCGCGACTTCCCGCAGTATTATTCCTACTTCAGCCTCAAGGGCTTCGAGTTCCGCGGCGGCTATGTCCGCGGCCACAACCGCCTGCTGTCGAGCATGGAAGGCTTCGACGGCCTGAAGACCGGCTACACCAATGCGTCGGGCTACAACCTCGCCGGCTCGGCCGTGCGCGACGGCCGCCGCCTGATCGCCGTGGTCCTGGGCGGCTCGTCGACCGCCTGGCGCGACAACAACATGGAAGACCTGCTGACCACCGGCTTCGACGTGATGCGCCGCCGCTCGCACGGCGAGCGCACCAGCATCGCCGCCAACCTGTACGAGGACGATCCGACCGGCCCGATCATGCGCCCCTCGTCGGAAGAGGGCGACGGCGACCAGGCCGGCCTGAAGATCGTGCTGACCGACAATCCCAAGCCCGCCCCGGTGAAGGTCTCGCCCACCCTCAAGGCCGCCAAGGACGCCGCCAAGCCGGCCCCGAAGAAGGCCAAGGGCGAATGGAGCGTCCAGGTCGGCGCCTTCCAGTCCAAGAGCCTGGCCAACAAGCAGCTGGGCATCGTCCGCGATCGCTTCGCCAAGGCCGTGGTCGACGCCGAGGGCGCCGTGGTCAGCGCCGCCGGCGGCGCCTTCCGCGCCCAGTTCCAGGGCATGACCGCCGACGCCGCCCGCGCGGCCTGCTCGGCGATCACCGCCAAGCGCCAGCCCTGCATGGTCATCGCCCCGCGCTGATCCTGGGCAGAGCCAGAAACAGGAAAGCCGGCGACCTCGCGGTGGC
This sequence comes from Caulobacter radicis, assembly GCF_003094615.1. Taxonomy (GTDB): domain Bacteria; phylum Pseudomonadota; class Alphaproteobacteria; order Caulobacterales; family Caulobacteraceae; genus Caulobacter; species Caulobacter radicis. The sequence continues at coordinate 196,412 of NZ_QDKO01000015.1, forward strand.
CGGCTTTTTCTTTGGCCGTGCGTGGCCCTCGTCCTTCGACAGGCTCAGGATGAGGACCATGGCAGGCACGCAGATCAGCGCGCCTTCAGATCATCGGCGCTGCAAAAACCTAATCCTGAGCTTGTCGAAGGACGAGGTTTTCACCGCCCTTTCAGCAGCCGGTCCCGCGCCGCGTTGAGCTGCGCCGCCAGACCCGCCGTGCCGCCCTTGTCGGGATGGGCCAAACGGATCAGGCGGGCATAGGCGGCCTGGATCTCGTCGGGGCCGGCCTTGGCGTCGACGCCGAGGATCGAGCGGGCCTCGCTGGCCGACAGCTGGGCCTTGCCGGGCTCGGCGACCTTGCGGACCACCGGCCGCTGGCGGGCCGAGGTGGCGCACCACAGCCCCAACACGCACAGCGCCAGGGTCGCCGGCCATTGGCTGCGCACGCCGGCATAGGCCGCCGCGGCGAAAGCAGCGGCCGAGGCCACGCCGGCGCCGACGCGCCAGCCCTCGCCGACCAGCAGCGGTTTACGCTTGCCCCACAGCAGCCAGGCGACGACCACCGCGCCGAGGATCAGATAGAACAGCATGCGCGGACTCAGGCGCCGCCCCAGCGGGTTACTGGGCGGCGAGCAGAGTTTCGCCCGAGAAGGCGGCCAGGCCAAGCGAATGCATCAGCGCCCGCAGCTCCTGGCGAGCGGCCAGGTGCTGCAACGACACCGGCACCGGGCGCACCTGGGTCGACAGGTCGGCGATGGTCAGGCCGAACGGGAACAGCTCGCGATAGATCACGCGGTCGCGCAGGCCGGGGCCCATGCGGAAGCCCACGCGCTTGGCCAGGGCCGTCAGGCGGTCTTCCAGGCGCTTGCGGTTACGGGCCTCGGTGGTGGCCAGGCGGTTTCGCAGCACCACCCAGTCCAGCGGCTGGCGCTGGCCGGCCATGGCGCGGGCCTTGCGAGCCTCCCACACCGTCTGAGAATAGAGGCTGGGCTTCTGCAGCTCCATGGTCACCGGGTCGACGTGGCCCAGCATGTCGAAGTCGACGAAGCTGTCGTTCATCGGCGTGACGATCAGGTCGGCCAGGCCGTGGGCCATGCGCGTGATCTGGGTGTCGCCCCCGGGGGTGTCGATCAGCACGAAGTCGGCGACCTCGCGCGCGGCCAGGAAGGCCTTCTCGAACGCGGCCACCTGCTCGGCCTCGGACGACGCCGCCAAAGCGATGTCGTCGTCGCTGAGGCGGAAGGTCTGCGGCATCGGCAGCTTGACGTCGTTGCCGGCCAGCCAGGCCGCGCGGTTCTCGCAGAACCGCATGCTGGTGCACTGGCGCAGGTCCAGGTCCATGATCGCGACCCGGGCGCCGCCGTACAGCAGCGACGTCATCAGGTGCATAGCGATGGTGGACTTGCCGGCCCCGCCCTTTTCGTTGCCGACGACGATCACGCGCGTTTCGGCCATAGGCTTCTTCCTTCGTTCCGCCCGACTCGGGCGAATCTAACCAAAATCTTAACGCGCATGAAACGCCCTGCGCGCTCCTAGCGTCAATCTTATGGCGCCCTGCGTCCACAGAACTCGGTGTCGCAGGTGGACCCGATGTCCCATATCGGCCATAAGCCGCGCGTCCGAACGCTCGTTTTTGCGTCGCAGCAGAGTTCCCTCCGACATGACCCGTATCGTCCGCACCGTCGCCGAATTGCGTGAGCAGGTCCGCGCCTGGAAAGCCGCCGGCGAGCAGGTGGGCCTGATCCCGACCATGGGCGCGCTGCATGACGGCCACCTGTCGCTGGTCCGCCTGGCCCAGACCCGGGTGAAGCGCACCGTGGCCAGCGTCTTCGTCAACCCCAAGCAGTTCGCCCCACACGAGGACTTCGACGCCTATCCGCGCGGCGAAACCCGCGACGCCCAGCTGCTGGAAAGCGCCGGCTGCGACCTGCTGTTCGCCCCCAGCGCCGCCGAGATGTACCCCCAGGGCTTCTCGACCACGATCAACCTGACGGGCGTCTCCGAACCGCTGGAAGGCGCGGCCCGCCCGCAGTTCTTCGGCGGCGTGGCCACCGTGGTCACCAAGCTGCTGATCCAGGCCGAGCCGGACATCGCCGTCTTCGGCGAGAAGGACTACCAGCAGCTCCAGGTCATCCGCCGCGTGACCCGCGACCTTGATTTGCCCGTCGAGATCGTCGGCGCTCCGACCGCCCGGGCCGAGGATGGCCTCGCCCTCTCATCGCGCAACGCCTACCTGTCGACCGAGGAACGCGCCGCCGCCGTGGCCCTGCCCGACGCCATGAAGGCCGCCATCGCCGCCGTGCAGGCCGGCGAGCGCGTCGAGACGGCCGAGGCCGCGGGCAAGGCCGCGCTCGAAGCCGCCGGCTTCAGGCAGGTGGACTATTTCGATTTCCGCGACGCCGACGACCTGTCGCGCCTGGGCCCCGACGCCCTGCCCTCTGGCGCAAAGCCGCGCCTGCTGGCGGCCGCCTGGCTGGGCAAGACCCGGCTGATCGACAACATGGGCGCGTGAAATGGCGGTGCCTGAAGGCGCCCCTAGGCTTTCGCCACCAGCGCGATGCCGACGGCGATCATCATCGCCAGGAACAGCAGACCCATGCCGAGCGCCATATAGGCCAGTCGCATCTTCGCTCTCCCTGAAGAAGGTCGAGCGAGGATCGTCTCACGCCTCGGTTGATGATCCGCTAAGCGATCACCAGGCGCCCAGCTCCCGGAGTTGGCGAGCCAACTCCGGCGGCATCTCGGCGGCCTCGCCCTCGGTCAGGTCGGGCGGCGCGTCCTCGGGCTTGAGATAGCGCCAGCCCTGGAAAGCCCGGCGCGGCTGGGGCGCCACCCGGACGATGGCCGGATCCACCGTCACCTCGCAGCGCGCGTTCTGCCCCTCGCCCACCGTGTCGATCGCCAGGATGGCCTGGCGGCACAGCACCTGACCCTTGAAGACCCGGTAGAGCGAGCCGCCGTCGAGGATCTCGTCGATCCGCTTGGGGGTCATGCGGGTGTGCATCACCCAAGGATGACCTTCCTTGTGCCAGGCGACGAGGTCGTCGATCGTGTCGCAGCCGACAACCAGCTTGATCATGTGCAGAGCCATGGAGCCGATTTAGCGCGCTGCGACGGCCGCGCAAGCGCTCGCCTCCGGCATCTATGTGACAACGCTATCATTTAACATCTAGGTCCGGTTCCAGACCGATGATATCGGAGCATCAAGGGAAGAGACGGCGACCGTCGAAGGACGGCGCGATTTCGGGGGGAATGGGACCATGACGGCGGCTGAGCTCAGCGTTGTCTTCTTTTTACAGATGTTCGTGATCATCGCCGTCAGTCGCCTCGTCGGCTGGCTCGCGAAGAAGTATCTGGGCCAGCCCCAGGTGGTGGGCGAGATGATCGCCGGCGTGATCCTGGGCCCGTCGCTGTTCGGCCTGCTGGCGCCCGACATCCAGCACATGCTGTTCCCCAAGGACTCCAAGAGCGTGCTCTATGTCGGCGCCCAGATGGGCGTGGGCCTCTACATGTTCCTGGTCGGCCTCGGCTTCCAGGCCGACCACTTCAAGAGCAACGCCAAGAGCGCGGCGGCCGTATCGCTGTCGGGCATGGCCGCGCCGTTCCTGGTGGCCGTGGCCATCGCGCCGTGGCTGCTGAGCCTTGGCCTGTTCGGCAAGGGCATCGACACCTTCCAGGCCACCCTCTTCATGGGCGCGGCGATCTCGATTACCGCCTTCCCGATGCTGGCCCGCATCATCCACGAGCGCGGCCTCTCGAAGACCCCGCTCGGCACGCTTTCGCTGTCGGCCGGCGCCATCGACGACGCCGGCGCCTGGACGGTGCTGGCCATCGTGCTGGCCACCTTCGGCGGCGGACCGGCCGTGGCCATCAAGGCCATCGTCGGCGGCGCGGTTTTCGTCGCCTTCATGATCACCCTGGGCCCCAGGCTCCTGGCCCCGCTGGGCCGCTGGGCCGAGCGCGAAGGCAAGGTCACGCCCAACATCCTGGGCGTGGTGGTCATGCTGTTCATGCTCAGCGCCTGGGCGATGGACGCGGTGGGCATCCACGCGGTGTTCGGCGGCTTCATCCTGGGCACGGTGCTGCCGCGCGGCGTGCTGAGCCGCGAGGTCAAGAAGCAGCTGGAGCCGTTCGCGGTCGTCCTGCTGCTGCCGATGTTCTTCACCTTCTCGGGCCTGCACACCCAGCTGACCATGGTCAACAGCGTCAGCCTGGTCGCCGTGACTCTGGTGATCCTGGCCGGTTCGATCCTGGCCAAGGGCGGCGCCTGCTGGGCCGCCGCGCGCCTCACCGGCCAGGACAACGCCACGGCCTGCGGCATCGGCGCCCTGATGAACGCCCGCGGCCTGATGGAGCTGATCATCATCAACATCGGCCTGCAGAAGGGCATCATCGGCGCGGCGCTGTTCTCGATGCTGGTGCTGATGGCGATCATCACCACCCTGATGGCCTCGCCGCTGTTCGAGATCCTCTACGGCAAGGCGGCGCGGGCCCGGGGCGAACTGGGCGCGCTCGACGAGAGCGAGGACGACGACAGCGAACTGGCGAGGCTGCCGGCATAAGCCAGCCAATCACCCGTAAAATCCCCGCGAAAGCGGGGACCCAGGTGTTTCATCGTCGAGCGCCCAGGGCTTCAGAAAAAGCCTAGGTCCCCGCTTTCGCGGGGATTTTACGGAGATTAGTGCTCGGCCGCCTCCAGCCGCGCCAGCACCACGCCCTCGGCCACCTGGCCGCCGGCCACGGCCGACAGCTCGCCGACCACGCCGTCGAACGGCGCGGCCAGGGCGTGCTCCATCTTCATGGCTTCCAGCACCAGCAGGGTCTGGCCCTTGGTGACCGACTGGCCGGCCGAAACCGCCACGGACACCACCTTGCCCGGCATCGGCGACAGGATCGCCCCGTCCGACGCCGCGCCATGCGCGCCGCCGCCGACCTGCGGCGAAAAATCGAACTCGCGCACGTCGCCGCCCTCGAACACATAGAGCGGATCGCGGCCGTAGACTCCGGGCAGCACGTCGACGTCGTCCAGCGGCCGGCCGTCCTCGACGGTGATGTCCCACGACCAGTCGTCACCGGCGCCGGTCACCAGACCCACGCGCAGCGGGACCCTGGCGCCGTCCACGGTCAGCGGCAGCGCCATGGCCGCGCGCGGCGCGCCCATGCGGAAGCCCAGCAGGCGCGACGGCGCGCTGGCCCACGGATCGGCCTTGGGCTGGTCGGCGGCCATGAAGGTCTCGAGACGATGGCCAATCGCCGCCAGGGTCGGGGCGTCCGAGAACTGGCGCTCGATCAGCTCGTCCAGCCGCGCGGCGATGAAGCCGGTGTCGATCGCGCCCTCGACGAAGTCCGGATGGCTGGCGCAGGCGGCCAGGAAGGCGGCGTTGGTCTTCACGGGATAGACCTCGACCAGCTTGCAGGCCTCGGCCAGGCGATGGGCGGCGTCCTCGCGATCGACGCCATGGGCGATCAGCTTGGCGATCATCGGATCGTAGAAGGGCGTGACCTCGCCACCCTCCTCCACCGCGCTGTCGACGCGCACGTCGCCTTCGGGCAGGCGAAAATGCTTCAGCGGACCGGTCGAGGGCAGGAAGCCGGTCGCCGGGTTCTCGGCATAGAGGCGCGCCTCCATGGCCCAGCCTTGCAGCTCGATCTCGTCCTGGGCCAGCGGCAGCGGCTCGCCCGAGGCGACGCGCAGTTGCCATTCGACCAGGTCCTGGCCGGTGACCATCTCGGTGACCGGATGCTCGACCTGCAGGCGGGTGTTCATCTCCATGAACCAGATGCGGTCGGCGCGCAGGCCCTCGCTGGCGTCGGCGATGAACTCCACCGTGCCCGCGCCCACATAGCCGACGGCCTGGGCCGCGCGCACGGCCGCGCCGCACACCGCCTCACGCGTCTCCTCGTCCATGCCGGGGGCCGGAGCCTCCTCGATGACCTTCTGGTGGCGACGCTGCAGCGAGCAGTCGCGCTCGAACAGGTGCACGACGTCGCCGAACTGGTCGCCGAACACCTGCACCTCGATGTGGCGCGGGCGGGTGACCCACTTCTCCAGCAGCACGCGGTCGTCGCCGAAGCTGGCGGCGGCCTCGCGACGGCACGAGCCCAGGGCCTCGACGAAGTCTTCGGCCCGGTCGACCTTGCGCATGCCCTTGCCGCCGCCGCCGGCCACGGCCTTGATCAGAACGGGGAAGCCGATCTTCCCGGCCTCGGCGGTCAGCCGCTCGACCGACTGGTCGTCGCCCAGGTAGCCGGGCGTGGTCGGCACGCCGGCCTCTATCATCACCTTCTTGGCGGCGTCCTTCAGGCCCATGGCGCGGATGGCCGAGGGCGGCGGGCCGATCCAGACGAGCCCTGCGTCGATCACCGCCTGGGCGAAGTCGGCGTTTTCCGAGAGAAAGCCATAGCCGGGGTGGATCGCCTCGGCGCCGGTCTGGCGCGCGGCGGCCAGGATCTTGGCCGGATCGAGATAGCTTTCACGGGCCGGCGAGCCGCCGATCAGGATGGCCATGTCGGCCTCCATCACGAACGGAGCGTGGCTGTCGGCCTCCGAATGGACGGCGATGGTGCGCACGCCCATCTCGCGCGCGGTGCGGATGATCCGGCGCGCGATCTCGCCGCGATTGGCGATCAGAACCGACTCGATCAACGCGTTCCTCCTCAGGACGAGGCGGTTAGGGGCCAGCCTCTGTCGCATGCTTCGTTATCGGCCGAGGTTTATGCCCTAAAACACCGATAGGCCAGCACGACCTTTGCCGCACGCCGCGACAACGCCGCCAGCTTGCCCCCTGCCCTCGCCGTTGCAAAGCGCCGCCATGTCTTCCTAGATCACGGCTCGTACAGCGTCGCCCGGAGGAAGCATGCCCATCGACACCTCGCGACGGGCCATGGCCCTCGGGGCCGCCGCCCTGGCCCTGACGCCCGCCGCCGTCCGCGCCGAGCCGATGCTGCGCCTGCCGAACATGCCGCTGCACGATCCGTTCATGGTCGCCGACGAGAAGGCGGGCCTCTACCGGCTCTACACCTCCAACATCGCGCGGCTCAGCGGCGCGCCGGGCCTGGGCGTGATGATGTACGTCAGCCGCGACCTGCTGGATTGGGAAAAGCCGCGCTGCGTGTTCCAGGCGCCCGCCGACGCCTGGTTCAAGGGCGGGGCCTGGGCGCCGGAGGTTCATGAGTGGCGGGGCCGCTGGTTCCTCTTCGCCACCTTCCACGACGAGGCCGCGCTGCTGCCGCCGGCCGGCAAGCGCAGGCCCTACCGGCGCGGCACGATCCTGGCGATCGCCGACGGCCCCGAGGGTCCGTTCACGCTGGTCCGCGACGGCGAGCCGGTTGCCCCTAAAGCGCTGATGACCCTGGACGGCACGCTCTACGTCGCTCCGGACGGTCGCCCCTGGTACGTCTATTCGCGCGAGTGGCTGCAGGTCGGCGACGGGGCCATCGAGGCCCTGCCCCTGACGGACGACCTGGCCGCCGCAGGCCCGCCCCGCACGCTCTTCACCGCCAGCCAGGCGCCCTGGGCCGACGGCAAGAAGCAGCCCGAGGGCGATCTCGCCTACGTCACCGACGGCCCGCAGCTGTTCACGACGAAGACGGGCCAGCTGCTGATGCTGTGGTCCAGCTACGACAAGAACGGCTACGTCCAGTCGCAGGCGCGCTCGAAGAGCGGAACGATCGAGGGGCCCTGGGAGCAGCTGCCGCCGCTGGTCCGCCACGACAGCGGCCACGGCATGCTGTTCAACCGCTTCGACGGCCAGCTGATGATGGTGGTCCACCGCCCCTTCAAGAACGCCCGCGGCAAGCTCTACGAGATGCGCGACGCCGGGGACCGGCTGGAGATCGTGCGGCAGAGGGTGGATTTGGACGGGGATGAGAAAACCCTCTCTCTTTGAGAGAGGGAGGGGCCCGCCGCGCCAGCGGTGGGAGGGTGAGAGGCTTCACCGCCTGCCGACAAACCTCCGCCCGCTTCACGAAACACAGGGGTTCCGCACTTCAATCCGACAAGCTCAAACCTCTCACCCTCCCATGGCTTCGCCATGGGCCCCTCCCTCTCTCTCAGAGAGAGGGATTTTCGTACGCCACCCGGAACCCCACGTGCGAGGTTCCGATCCCCTCTTCCTGGGCCTGCCAGGCGGCGGGGCGGAAGTTGGCGCAGTAGTTGAAGGCGCAGAGGAACGAGCCGCCCTTGATCAGGCGCTCGACGCCCGAGGTTCCGGCGGCGCTGGCCGTCCACTCCCAGACATTGCCGATCATGTCGACCAGGCCGAAGGCGTTGGGCGTAAAGCAGCCGACCGGCGCCAGGCCCGTGAAGTGATCTTCGTTGCTCTGGGCCAGCGGGAACTCGCCCTGCCAGGTGTTGGCGGTCGGCTTGCCCTCGTCGTCATAGGCCCAGGCCTGCGGCGCGCGCGGGCCGGACTGGTCGCCGCGCGCGGCCCGTTCCCACTCGGCCTCGGTGGGCAGGCGACCGCCGGCCCAGCGGGCATAGGCGGCCGCGTCGGCATAGGCCACATGCACCACGGGCTCGTCGGCATGGGCCAAGTCATCGGCCCCGCCGCCGTGCGGACGGCGCCAGTTGGCCTTGCGGACCAGCTTCCACCACTGGCCGGCGTCGTCCATGCCCGACAGGTGCTCGGGCTGCACGAACACCGCCGAGCCCCCGTCGCGTTCGCCTTGCGTGACGTAGCTGGTGGCGTCGACGAAGGCGGCGAACTGGCGGTTGGTCACCTCGTGGCGATCGAGCCAGAAGCCCTCGACCTTCACCGCCCTGCCCGGCCGTCCCGGACCGTCCTCGCCCAGCGACACCTCGCCGGCGGGAATGAAGGCGCGGCCCTCCTGGGTCTTGCAGGCGCCAGGAGGCGCGGCGCGGATCGCCGCGACCTCGACGCCCGCCGGGTCGGCGGTCGTGAAGCCGCCGGCCGCGAGGCCCGCGACCAGCACGACCACCGCCGCCGCTCCAGGAAGGCCGCGCCGCATCAGCGCGCGCCGGCCTTGGCGGGCGCGGGCGCTCCGGCAGCCGGTTGCGGCGGCGGCAGGACCACGCCGTTCTGGGCGGCGTAGCGGTTCCAGGCCTCGACCAGTTCCTTCAACTTGTCGGGCTGGCTGGACGCCAGGTCGACGGCTTCGGCCGGGTCGCTCTTGAGGTTGAAGAGCTGCCAGTTGGCCGGCAGCACCGCCTCGCGCGAATAGGCCGCCCCGCCCGGCGCGCTGGGTAGATAGATCGCCTTCCAGTCGCCCTGGCGCACGGCGCGGCGGAAGAACAGCTCCCAGGCCACCAGGTCCTGCGGACCGCGCACGCCGGCGTCGGGGCTGGAGAGCGCGGCGACCCACGAGCGGCCGATCGATGGGGCCACCGCGCGACCGCGATAGGTCTCGGGACGCTTCACCCCGGCCAGCTCCAGCACCGTGGCCTCGACGTCGGCCACGTGGGCCAGGGAGTCGACGATGCGGCCGTCGCCCTTGACGCCCGGCCCCTCGACGATGGCCGGCGTGTGGATGCCGCCCTCGGTGGTGTAGCCCTTGACCTGGCGGGTCGGCGCCGTGGCCGCCTGCGCCCAGCCGGGGCCGTAGCCCACGTGCGAGGAGCCGGCGCCCAGGTTGTCGAAGCTGTTGTCGACCGGCAACGTCGCCAGCTTGGCCGGATCGGGCACGCCGCGGATGGTGTCGATGCGGCTGCCTTCCGCGCCATTGTCCGACAGGAAGACGATGACGGTGTTGTCGTACTGGCCCGAGGCCTTCAGGGCGGCGACCACCTTGCCGATGTTCTGGTCCATGCGGTCGACCATCGCCGCGTAGATCTCCATCCGGCGCGACTGGTCCTTCTTCTCGGCGGGGCTCAGCGAGCTCCAGGCCGGGGTGTCGACGAACGGATGCGGCTTGACGTCCTTGGCGACCAGGCCCAGCGCCTTCAGCTTGGCCAGCCGCTGCTCGCGCAAGGCCTCGTAGCCGGCGTCGTAGCGGCCCTTATATTTCGCGATGGTCTCGGGCGGCGCCTGCAGCGGCCAGTGCGGCTCGGTGAAGGTCAGGTAGGCGAAGAACGGCCGGCCGTCGCCCGCGCCCTCGCGAATGAACTGGGCCATCTTGTCGCCGTAGAAGTCGGCCGAGTAGACGCCCTTGGGATAGGTCACGACCTTGCCGTCCTCGCGGAAGGTCGAGGCCGCGCCAGCGGCCTTGTAGGCCTCGGTCTGGTCCTCGCCGAAGTGGTTCTGCAGGCCCTGCAGCAAGGCGTAGGACCGCTCGAAGCCGCGCGCGGCCGGCGACTGGTCGTCGGCCAAACCCAGGTGCCACTTGCCGGCCATCAGGGTGCGATAGCCGCTGTCGCGCAGCAGTTCGGCCACGGTCACCGAGCGATCGTTGAGATAGCCCTCGTAGCCCGGCCTGCCCTTCTGGCCGGGGCTCAGCACCTCGGCCATCGAGCCAAGGCCGACCTGGTGGTTGTCCGACCCCGTCATCAGCATCGAGCGGGTGGGCGAGCAGGTCGGCGCGGTGTGGAAGCCCGACAGGCGCACGCCGGCCTTGGCCAGGGCGTCCAGATTCGGCGTCTCGATCTCGCCGCCGAAGGCTCCGAGATCAGAATAGCCCAAGTCATCGGCGACGATGATCAAGAAGTTCGGACGCTTCTCGACCGCGCGGGTCGCGGCCGCAGCCACGGGTTCCGCGGCGCTGGCGAAGCCGCCCGCCAGGCTGGTCGCGGCGATCAGGGCGCCGGCCAGAAGCCGTCCGCGCAGGGTCGTGTGATGGGTCTTCATGACGCTTTCCCTCGTGTTCTCCCTTCCCCCTAAGGCCTCCGGCTCCGAGCGCTCTTACGACAATTTCGAAACGCCCTGTTGAGAATTTCTGCAATGCCGATCGGAGTAGTTGGGATTTAAAGCTCCCTCCGCACCGCAACGACGACGCATCGGCGAAGGGCCCGCCGACGCGTCAATGGCCGTCGTTTTCTGCGGTTGTTCTTGCAGTCTATGGGGGCTCCTCGCGATGTCGGGCGTACTCGTTTCTATCCACCAGGCGAATACTCGCCGTGACCACAACCACGGCGCGACGCTGCGCCGCCTGACCTTGGCCGCCTCGTGCGTGGCCCTGATGGCCGGCGCCGCGCCCGCCTTCGCCGCCGAGACGCCTGCGAGCCCCGAGCCGACCACCGCCTCGGCGGACGACGCCGTGGGCCTCGACGCCGTGGTCGTCACCGCCCGCCGCCGCGACGAGGACGCCCAGACCGTGCCCGTCGCCGTCTCGGCCTTCGGCGGCGCCCAGCTGGAAGCCGCCCGCGCCTTCAACGTCCGCGACCTGCAAACCCTGTCGCCCAGCCTGTCGGTCAGCGTCACCAACCCGCGCAACACCAGCATCAACATCCGGGGCCTGGGCAACAACGTCTCGGTCTACAACGACGGCCTGCAGTCGGCCGTCGGCGTCTATCTGGACCAGGTCTATCTGGGCCGTCCGGGCCAGGCGGTGTTCGACCTGGCCGACCTCGACTCCGTCCAGGTGCTGCGCGGCCCGCAGGGCACGCTGTTCGGCAAGAACACCTCGGCCGGCGCCCTCGTCATCGCCACCAAGGAGCCGAAGTTCACGCCGGAGTTCTCGGCCGACGTCACCGGCGGCAACTACGACTACTTCCAGGCCCACCTGATCGCCTCGGGCCCGATCGTCGAGGACAAGCTGGCCTACCGGGTCTCGCTGGCCAACACCCAGCGCGGCGGCTACATGACCAACGTCTATGACGGGTCGAAAACCCAGGACTATCACGACTTCGGCGGCCGGGTTCAGTTCCTGCTGACGCCGAACGAAAGCCTCTCCATCAAGCTCTCGGGCGACTACGGCCAGCAGTATTCCAACACCGCCGCCAGCGTGCTGACCGGCCTCTTCACCAACTACGCCGACAGCGGCGCGGCCTATCCCAACGGCTACCTGGCCCGCACGGCGCGCATCGGCTTCACGCCGCCGCCGATCGATCCGGAGGCCCGCCGCGTCTCGGTCAACACCAAGAACAGCTATTTCGAGACCCACGGCGGCGTCTCGGCCATCGTCGACTACAAGCTGGCCGACGCCACGATCACCTCGGTCACCGCCTGGCGCGGCTGGCACTGGCGCCCGCACAACGACGCCGACGGCACGACCGTCTCGGCGATCATCGACGCCCACCAGGACAACGACCAGCAGCAGTTCAGCCAGGAGCTGCGCATCCGCTCCGAAGGCGACCGCAAGCTCGATTACGTCGCCGGCCTCTACTACTTCTGGCAGGACCTCGAGGCCGAGGCGGTCAACTATTACGGCCCGGCGGCGGCCGACTGGTTGCTGGCGCCGGCGGCCGCCTCGGCGACGGTGCGGGCGGCGGCGCTGAACAACTACTCGATCGTCAGCCACTCCAGCCCCGAGACGACCAGCGCGGCGGCCTTCGCGCAAGGCACCTGGCACGTCACCGACCGCTTCGATATCACCGGCGGCCTGCGCTACACCTACGAGAAGATGACCGGCTGGTTCGACCAGACGGCCTGGGGCGCGGACCTGTCGGGCCTCAGCGCCGCCGACCGGGCGACGGCTCTGGCCCTGCGCGCCCGCTTCGGCGCGGCCAATACGTTCTCGTCCAAGACCTCGGGCGACAGCCTGACCGGCAACGTCACCCTGGCCTACACCTTCGACAACGGCCCGCTCGTCTATGCGACCTACGCCCGGGGCTACAAGGCCGGCGGCCTGAACCTGTCGAACATCAACACCTCCGGAGCCAACGCCGTCGATCCGGTCATCGCGCCGGAGACCATCGACGCCTACGAGGCAGGCCTGAAGAGCACCTGGTTCGACCGTCGCCTGACCGCCAACCTGGCCCTGTTCTGGACGAAGGACGACGGCTACCAGACCACCGCCGTCAACCTGATCAACAACACCAGCTACCTGACCAACGCCGGCAGCGTGCGCAGCCGCGGCGTCGAGCTGGACCTGCGGGCCGCGCCGATCCAGGGCCTGACCCTCTACGGCTCGACCACCTACAACGACGCCAGCTACACCAGCTACGAGCAGGCCGCCTGCCCGATCGAGATCCAGCTGTCGACCTACTGCAACCTCACCGGCCGCCGCCTGCCCGGCGCGTCGCTGTGGGCCGCCTCGACCGGCGGCGAGTATCGCAAGGCCGCCGGAACCTGGCGCGGCGACGGCCTCCAGGCCTATGCCGGCTACGACGCCAGCTACAAGTCGTCCTACTACACCAGCGCCTCGAACTCGGAATATTCCAAGATCAAGGGCTACACCCTGCTGAACCTGCGCGCCGGCATCGGCGCCGAGGACGGCAGCTGGGACCTGCAGGTCTGGGGCCGCAACGTCTTCGACAAGCTCTACTACCTGTCGCTGGGCGCGGGGAACACCGGCGCGATCACCGGCACGCTGGGCGATCCGCGCACCTTCGGCGTGACGCTGCGCGTGCGCCGCTAGACCTCTTCTTCTCCTGGCTTCCCCGACTGGGCCCGCTTCACGGCGGGCCCTTTTTCTTTGCCTGGACAGCTGCGCTTGATGGGAGGCGGATTGACTCGCCGCGCCGGCAGTGGAATTTTACCAGCAACATCGATTTTATAAATAAACGGGATGGAAGCGCGAATGGATGTCGCCCAAGAGCGATCGCAGGCCCTGGCGCGACTGCCGCGACTAGGCTTCGGCGGCGCGGCCGTGGGCAACCTCTACGCCGCGGTCTCGGACGCCAACGCCCGCGCGGTGATCGACGCGGCCCTGGCGGCCGGCATCCGCTATTTCGACACCGCCCCGCACTATGGCTTCGGCCTCAGCGAGACCCGCCACGGCCAGGCGCTGGCCGGTCGTGACGTCATCATCTCCACCAAGGTCGGCCGCGTGCTGGAGCCGATCGAGACCGACCAGCGCGAGCGCCACGGCTTCGTCGACGCCGCCCCATTCGAGCCGGTGTTCGACTACAGCTACGACGGCGTCATGCGCTCGTTCGAGGCCAGCCTGCGCCGCCTGCAACGCGATCGCGTCGACGTGCTGCTGGCCCACGACCTGGGCCGCCTGACCCACGGCGAAGCCCACGCCAGCCACATGCACGCCTTCCTGGATGGCGGCTATCGCGCCATGCGCGAACTTAAGGACGCCGGCGTGGTCGGCGCCATCGGCCTGGGCGTCAACGAGCAGGCGGTCTGCGACGAGGCGCTGGACCATGCCGACCTCGACGTCTTCCTGCTGGCCGGCCGCTACACCCTGCTGGAGCAGACCGCGCTGGACGGCTTCCTGCCGCGCTGCGAGCGACTGGGCGTGAAGATCATCGTCGGCGGCCCCTTCAACTCCGGCGCCCTGGTCGAGACGACCGGCGGCGGGCCGATCCACTACAACTACGCCCCCGCCGACGCCGGGATCGTCGCGCGGATCGATCGCCTGCGCGCGGTCTGCGCCGCCCATGGCGTCCCGCTGGCCGCCGCCGCCCTGCAATTCCCCCTCGCCCACCCGGCCGTGGCCAGCGTCATTCCCGGCATGGCCAGCCCGGCCCAGGTCGCCGACGCCATCGCCTGGATGGAAACCCCGCTTTCCGCCGCCCTCTGGAACGACCTGCGCGCCGAAGGCCTGCTGCATCCGGGCGCGCCGACGCCCGCCTCGCGAGCCGCCGCGTGAAGCCGATCCTGCTGCATCCGGACGACAACGTCCTCGTGCTGGCCGCCGCGATCCAGGCCGGCCAGGCGATCGAGATCGACGGCGCGGTGATGGCCGCGCCGCAGGACGTGGCCGTCGGCCACAAGATCGCCCGCCACGCCCTCTCCATCGGCGACAAGGTGCTGAAGTACGGCGCGCCGATCGGCTCGATGACCGCTCCGGCCGCCCCCGGCGCCCATGTCCACATGCACAACATGAAGAGCGACTACATCGCCAGCCACACCCGCCAGGCGACGGGAGAGGCGTCATGAGCGCGCTCACCGGCTTCCTGCGCGCCGACGGCCGCAAGGGCATCCGCAACGTCGTGGCGGTGGCCTATCTCGTCGAGTGCGCCCATCACGTGGCGCGCACCATCGTCACGAAAAGCGACGATCCGGACGCCCACCTGATCGGCTTTCCCGGCTGCTATCCCAACGCCTATGCGCTGAAGGTCATGCAGGCGATCGGCGCGCATCCCAATGTCGGCGGGGTGCTGCTGATCTCGCTGGGCTGCGAGAGCTTCAACCGCGAGGCCCTGCGCGCGAGCATCGCCGCCAGCGGCCGTCCGGTCGAGGTGCTGGTCATCCAGGAAAGCGGCGGCACCGCCGAGACGGTCCGCAAGGGCGTCGAGGCCGTCGCCCGCCTGAAGGCCGCCGCCGACCAGGCGCCGCGCGCGCCCATGGACGTCTCCGAACTGGTGATCGGCACCATCTGCGGCGGCTCGGACGGCACCAGCGGGATCACCGCCAATCCCGCCGTCGGCAGGGCCTTCGACCGCCTGGGCGTGGCCGGCGCGGCCTGCGTCTTCGAGGAGACCGGCGAACTGGTCGGCTGCGAGAAGATCATGGCCGACCGGGCGATCACGCCGGAACTGGGGCTCGCGCTGGAGGCCAGCGTCCGCAAGGCCGAGGCCTATTACACCGTCATGGGCTACGGCAGCTTCGCGCCCGGCAACGCCGAGGGCGGGCTGACCACCCAGGAAGAAAAGTCGATGGGGGCCTATTCCAAGTCGGGCTCGGCCCCGATCGTCGGCATCCTCAAGCCCGGCGACCAGCCGGTCAGCGGCGGCCTCTACCTGCTCGACGTGGTGCCTGACGGCGAAGTGCGGTTCGGCTTTCCCAACATCTCCGACAACGCCGAGATCGTCGAACTGATCGCCTGCGGGGCTCACCTGACCCTCTTCACCACCGGGCGCGGCTCGGTCGTGGGCTCGGCGATCTCGCCGGTGATCAAGGTCTGCGCCAATCCCGAGACCTACCGCAAGCTCTCCGGCGACATGGACGTCGACGCCGGCCGGATCATGGAAGGCCGCGGCACGCTGGACGAGGTCGGCGACGAGATCTTCGAGCTGGTGCTGGCCGTGGCCGGCGGCGCGCGGACGGTGTCGGAGGCCCTGGGCCACCAGGAATTCATCCTCACCTACAAGGCCTTCGACCCGATCGGTCCGGCCTGCCTGCCGCTGCGGCGCGTAAGTTAAGGGGCGACACCGATGGGAAGACTTTCAGGCAAGACCGCCCTCGTGACGGCGGCCGCCCAGGGCATCGGCAAGGCCAGCGCCGAACTCTTCGCCCGTGAAGGCGCGCGGGTGATCGCCACCGACCTCAACGCCGACCTGCTGGCCGGGGTCGAAGGCTGCGAAGGCCGTCGCCTCGACGTGCGCGATCCCGACGCCATCAACGCCCTGGCCGCCGAACTGGGTGCGGTCGACGTGCTGTTCAACTGCGCCGGCTACGTCCATTCGGGCACGATCCTCGACTGCGACGAGCAGGCCTGGGCCTTCTCCAACGACCTCAACGTCACGGCCCAGTACCGCGCCATCCGGGCCTTCCTGCCGGCCATGCTGGCGGCCGGCGGCGGTTCGATCGTCAACATGGCCTCGGTGGCCAGCTCGATCAAAGGCGTGCCGGGTCGCTTCGCCTACGGCGCCACCAAGGCCGCGGTGATCGGCCTGACCAAGGCCGTGGCGGCCGACTTCGTGGGCCAGGGGATACGCTGCAACGCCATCTGCCCAGGCACGGTCGACACCCCGTCGCTGAACCAGCGCCTGGCCGACACCGGCGACTACGAGGCCGCCCACAAGGCCTTCACCGCCCGCCAGCCGATGGGGCGCCTGGGCAAGCCGGAGGAGTTGGCCCAGCTGGCGCTGTATCTGGCCAGCGACGAGTCGGCCTTCACCACGGGCCAGATCCACATCATCGACGGCGGCTGGATCAACTAGACGCCGCCAGGTTCGGGGAGGAACCAGGATGAAACTGCTTCGCTACGGCCCGACGGGCCAGGAACGTCCGGCCCTGCTGGACGCCGACGGCGCCGTGCGCGACCTGTCGGGCGTCGTCGACGACATCGCCGGCGAGACTCTATCGCCGGATAGCCTTGCGCGGCTGGCCGCCCTCGATCCCGCCGCCCTGCCGAAGGTCGAAGACCCCGGCCGCATCGGCCCCTGCGTCGGCCGGGTCGGCAAGTTCATCTGCATCGGCCTGAACTACGCCGACCACGCCGCCGAAAGCGGCCTGCCCGTGCCGACCGAGCCGGTGATCTTCACCAAGGCCACGAGCGCCATCGTCGGCCCCAATGACGAGGTGATCCAGCCGATCGGCTCGACCAAGCTCGACTGGGAAGTGGAACTGGGCGTCGTCATCGGAACCGAGACCCGCTACGTCTCCGAGGGCCGCGCGCTCGAGCACGTGGCCGGCTACTGCGTCATCAACGACGTCTCCGAGCGCGCCTTCCAGTTGGAGGGCACGGGCACCTGGGACAAGGGCAAGGGCTGCGACACCTTCGGCCCGCTCGGCCCCTGGCTGGTGACCAAGGACGAGGTCGGCGACGCCGGGAACCTCTCGATGTGGCTGAAGGTCAACGGCCAGACCTTCCAGGACGGCTCGACGAAGACGATGGTCTTCGGCCCGGCCTTCCTCGTCGCCTACGTCTCGCGGTTCATGAGCCTGCAGCCGGGCGACGTGATCTCGACCGGCACCCCGCCCGGCGTCGGCATGGGCCAGAGGCCGCCGCGCTATCTCGCCCCCGGCGACGTCATGGAACTGGGCATCGAGAAGCTGGGCGTACAGCGCCAGACCGTCGTTCCCGAGACCCGGGCCTGACGCCGTGCGCCGCTGCCTCGCCCTCGACCTCAAGGACGACGCCGACCTGATCGCCCGCTACGAGGCCTGGCACCGCCCCGGCGCGGCGCCCGAGCCGGTGATCCGTTCGATCCGCGAGGCGGGCGTCCTGGAGATGGAGATCTGGCGCGTCCAGGACCGCCTGTTCATGGTCATCGAGGCGGGGCCGGACTTCTCGCCGCAGGCGAAGGCGGCCGCCGACATGGCCTCGCGGGACGTCCGGGCCTGGGAGCGGCTGATGTCGGCCTTCCAGAAGCCCCTGCCCGGTTCTGCGTCCGACGAGAAGTGGCGCGACATGCGCCGGATCTTCGCCCTTTCAGAGCAGCCCTGACCGTCCTGGCCGCTCCCGACCACCACCATTGTTTTCGAGTTCAGAACGAGGCACGGCGACAAGATGAATGTGACCCGCAGAACCGCCCTGGCCGCCACCGCCGGCGCCTCCCTGGTCGCCGCCTCGCCCGCGCGCGCCGCCCCGGCCAAGACCTCCGCGCCGCGCCTGTGGTACCGCCAGCCGGCCAAGGAATGGGTCGAGGCCCTGCCCGTCGGTTCGGGCAAGTTGGGCGCCATGGTGTTCGGCGGCGTCGCGGCCGAGCGCCTGCAGCTCAACGAGGACACGCTTTGGGCCGGCGGCCCCTATGAGCCGATCAATCCCGAGGCCAAGGGCGCCCTGCCCGAGATCCGCCGCCTGATCGACGCGGGCGAGTACGCCAAGGCCACCGACCTGGCCGACGCCAAGTTCATGGCCCTGCCCAAGCGCCAGATGTCCTACCAGACCATCGGCGACCTCAAGCTCGACTTCCCCGGCCTGTCCGACGCCGTCGAAGGCTATGTCCGCGACCTCGATCTCGACGGCGCGATCACCACCACCCGCTTCACCGCTGGCGGCGTCAGCCATGTGCGCGAGGTGATCGCCAGCCATCCCGACGGCGTCATCGCCGTGCGCCTGAGCGCCAGCCGCAAGGGCGCGGTCGATGTCGACCTGTCGTTCAGCTCGCCGCTGAAATCCAAGCCCGCCTCGTCGGTCGAGGGCGCGCACCTGATCCTGGCCGGCAAGAACGAAGCCTCGCAGGGCATCGACGCCCGCCTGACCTTCGAGACCCGGGTCGAGGTCCGCGCCAAGGGCGGCCAGGTCTCGGGCGCCGACGGCAAGGTGTCGGTGAAGGGCGCCGACGAGGTGCTGCTGCTGATCGCCGCCGCCACCAGCTATCGCCGCTACGACGACGTCTCGGGCGACCCGGCCGCGCTGAACAAGGCCACGCTGTCTAAGCTGACCGGAAAGTCCTGGACGAAGATCCTGGCCGAACACCAGGCCGATCACCGCGCTCTCTTCCGCCGCTTCAGCGTCGACTTCGGCCGCACCCGCGCCGACCTCCTGCCCACCGACGAGCGCATCAGGCAGTCGCCGACCACCGACGATCCCTCTCTGGAGGCGCTGTACTTCCAGTACGGCCGCTACCTGCTGATCGCCTGCTCGCGTCCCAGCAGCCAGCCGGCCAACCTGCAAGGGATCTGGAACGACAAGACCTTCGCGCCCTGGGGCGGCAAATATACGATCAATATCAACACCGAGATGAACTACTGGCCGGCCGAGCCGACCGACCTGCCCGAACTGGTCGAGCCGCTGATCGCTCTCGTCGCCGACATCGCCCAGACCGGCGAGCGCATGGCCAGGGCCATGTACGGCGCGCGCGGCTGGGTCACCCACCACAACACTGACCTGTGGCGCGCCACCGGCCCCATCGACGGCGCCAAGTTCGGTGTCTGGCCCACCGGCGGCGCCTGGCTGTGCAAGCACGTCTGGGACCACTACGACTACGGCCGCGACAAGGCCTATCTGGCCCGTGTCTATCCGCTGATGAAGGGCTCGGCCCGCTTCTTCCTCGACACCCTGGTGGTCGATCCGAAGTTCGGCGTGCTGGTCACCAACCCGTCGATCTCGCCCGAGAACAACCACGGCCACGGCTCGTCCCTGGTCGCGGGGCCCACCATGGACCAGGCGATCATCCGCGACCTGTTCGACAACTGCCTGAAAGCCGAGGCGATCCTGGGCCCCGACGCGGCCTTCGTCGCCGAGGTGAAGGCCGCCCGCGACAAGCTCGCCCCCTACAAGATCGGCAAGGACGGCCAACTGCAGGAGTGGCAGGAGGACTGGGACGCCGACGCCAACGACATCCATCACCGCCACGTCTCGCACCTCTACGGCCTGTTCCCGTCCGACCAGATCTCGGTCGACACCACGCCGGATCTCGCCAAGGCGGCCAGGACCTCGCTGGTCACGCGCGGCGACCTGTCGACCGGCTGGGCCATCGCCTGGCGCCTGAACCTCTGGGCCCGCCTTGGCGACGGCGACCGCGCCCACAGCATCCTCAAGCTGCTGCTGGGCCCCGAGCGCACCTATCCCAACATGTTCGACGCCCACCCGCCGTTCCAGATCGACGGCAACTTCGGCGGGACCTCGGGCATGACCGAGCTGGTCATGCAAAGCCGCAACGACCGCATCTACCTGCTGCCCGCCCTGCCCAAGAGCTGGCCCACCGGCCGGATGACCGGCCTGCGCGCGCGCGGCGCGATCGCCGTCGACGTGCGCTGGAGCGGCGGCAAGCTGACCGAGGCCGTGTTGACCGCAAAGGAGGCCGGCAGGCACACCGTGGTCCTGGCCGGCTCGACGGTGGACCTCGACCTCAGGAAGGGCCAGCGCGTGCGGCTCGTGGCGCGCGACGGCGCGCTGAAGCAGGCATGACGCGCCAGGTGTTCAAGCGGAGTCGTTCGATGTCGTCGCGTTCAAGCAAGCTGGCCATGGCGGCCGTGCTGTTCCTGGCCCCGATCGCCCTGCCCGCCGCGGCGCAGGCCCCGGCCGCGACGAGCGTCGCCGAGGTCGTACCCACGCTCGGGCCCAAGCCCTTCATCGGCTACTTCAAGCCGATGCCGCGCGCCAAGCTGTCGACGACCGCCTGGGGCGCCAGTGAGGTCGGCCCGCGCGATCCGCAAAACGGCCTGGAAGACGCCGGCATGGCCCGGTGGAACTACTGGGACGGCCAGATCCTGAAAGGCGCCGACGGCAAGTACCGCATGCTCGCCAGCCGCTGGGACCAGGCGCTGGGCCACAAGGCCTGGGGCCAGTCCCTGGCCGTCAGCGCGATCAGCGACAGCCTCTTTGGTCCCTATCGCGACCGCGGCCTGACCTGGCCCGACAACCAGGGCGGCCTTGGCCACAACGTCACGGCCCTGAAGCTGCACGACGGCCGCTACGCCGTCGTGGTCAGCGAGACGCGCGGCGGCGACGTCTTCGTGTCGGACAGCCTCGACGGCCCCTGGACGCAGCTGGGGACCATCAGCCTCGACCAGAGCCGCTTCCAGCTGGTCAAGACGCCCGGCGACATCGCCCTGCGCGAAACGCCGACGGCCACGCCCGCCAAGCCGGCCAATTTCAGCGTCCTGCTGCGCCCCGACGGCGCCTACCAGATCGTGCCGCGCTCGGGCCAGATCCTGATCAGCCGGACGGGGATCCTTGGCCCCTACACGGTGATGGGCGACAGCGTCTATCGCGGCCTCGACGGCGTCCCCCAGCGCGACATGCGCGCCTTCGAGGACCCGGTGCTGTGGTTCAGCGGCGGCCTCTACCACATCGTCGTCAACCAGTGGCGCGAACGCCGCGCCTACCACCTGGTCTCGCGCGACGGGATCACCGGCTGGCGCGTCCAGGGCTTGGCCTACGAGCCCGGCGCCGACTTCATCCGCTATGCCGACGGTACGAAGAACAACTGGAACAAGCTCGAACGCCCGGGCGTGGTGATGGAGAACGGCCATGTCGTCGCCATGACCTTCGCCGTGATCGACACCCCCAAGGACGACCAGACCGGAAACAACGGCCACGGCAGCAAGATCATCGTAGTGCCCTTCGACGGCGCGGCCATGGACAGGGACCTGGCGGGGCTTCCCTAGATCCCGTTACGCGCCGTCGGACCGATCTCGGCGCTGATGGCGGCGGCGTGGCGCTGCAGGTTGGCGATGGTGTCGGGCATCGAGATCGCGCTGGGCGTGTCGACATAGGGACAGGTCAGGGCCGCCACCACGCCGTCGGCCCCGTGCACCGGCACCGACAGGTCGATCACCGCCGAGGTCACGTAGCTGGCGGCCTGCACATGGCCGTCCTTGCGGGCCTGGGCGGCGGCGGTCAGGAAGGTCTCCCAGGCCGCCTTGGTCGCGCCGTCACGCAGTTGCCCGCCCCAGCGTTCGCGCACCCGCTCGGGCTGGAAGGCGAACAGGACGAGGCCCGAGGTCGCCTCGACGATCTTGCGACGATAGCCCACCCGCACCGAATAGCCCTGGTCGCCCGGGGCCTCGATGCGCGCCACCACCACCATCTGGTCGCCGCTGGCCACGGCCAGGTGGCACGACTGGCCGGTGGCCTGGCACGAGGCCCGCATCTCCGGCAGGGCCGCTTCCAGAAGGTCCTTCGCCGGCGCGCGGGTCATGCCCAGGGCGAACAGCTTGTTGGTCAGCACCAGGCCGTCCTCGTCGGCGGCGCGGCCGACATAGCCCCGCGCCTCCAGCACCTGGACCATGCGGAACAGCTCGCTGGACGAGCGATCGAGCGCCGCCGAGATCTGCGCCAGGGTCAGGCCGCCCCGGTGGGCGGCCAAGAGCTCCAGCACGTCGAGGCCCTTTTCCAGGGCGGGAGCGCGATATTCTCGCTTCTTGGCGGGCGCGTCGGACATGGCTTCTATAAGCGATAGAATCGTCGCGCCGTCTCGCCAAATAGCGCCGCTCGCCCGGCCGGCGGGACCCAGGCCTCGCACGTGTCCCGCCAGGCCGCGTAGTCGCCGGCCAGGTTCAGCACCGGCCAGTCGCTGCCCCACATCAGCCGCTCGGGGCCGAAGACCTCCAGCAGATGCGCCGCATAGGGCGCGACCAACTCTACGGTCGGGCAGTCGCCGGCCTCGGTCAGCAGGCCCGACAGCTTGCAGTGCACGCCCGGCTCGGCGGCCAGGGCGGCGATGTCGCTTCGCCAAGGATCGAGGACGCCCTCCCCGATCGCCGGCTTGCCGCCGTGATCGACCACCACCCTCAGGTCCGGCCATCGACGAACGAAGGCCAGCAGGGATGGCAGGTGCCGGGGCCTGACCAGGGCGTCGAAAGCCAGCCCCGCCTCGACCATCGCCGCGATCGCCGGCTCCAACGCGGGATCCAGGATCCAGTCGGACGCCAGGTCCTGCAACATCGGCCGCAGGCCCTTCAGCTTGGGATACCCGGCCAACGCCGCAATCTTCGCCGGCGCATCTGGCGCGGCCAGGTTGGTCCAGCCGACCACGCCCAGTACAATCGGATCGGCGGCCGCCAGCTCCAGCAGCCAGGCGGTGTCGCGCTCGCTCGGCTGCGACTGCGCCAGCACCACGCCCTCGGGCCCGCCCGCCGCGCGCAGGTCGTCCAGCCCGAAATCACGATGGATCGCCGGCAGGTCCGCCGCAGGCCATTCATGGTCGTTCCGTCCGATCCGCCAGACGTGGCAGTGGGCGTCTATCAGCACGCGACGATGGCCTTGATCACCCCTGCCGACGGCTCCATCCAGCCCGGCAGCGCCTGAGCCAGATCCCGCAGGTCGGCCTTATGGCTGTTCAGCGCCGCCGTCGGCACGAGACCCGCCCGGATCGTCGCCAGCACGTGCTCGAAGTCCTCGATCGTGGCGTTGCGGCTGCCCAGCAGCGACATCTCGCGCTTGTGGAACTCGGGATCGGAGAAGGTGATGTCGGCCGCCACCACCGAGATCAGCACATAGCTGCCGCCGTGGCCGACATAGGCGAACCCCTGCTGCATCGCCGCCGGATTGCCGGTGGCGTCGAACACCACGTCGAAGAACGCGCCGCCCGTCAGCGCCGACAGCGCTTGCGCCGTGTCCTCGCCGACGGTCAGCGTCCGCTCGACGCCCAGGTGCTGGGCGCAGAAGGCCAGCCGGTCCTCGCGGCCGTCCAGCACCGTCACCCGCGCTCCGGCCAGCCGGGCGAACAGGGCCGCGGCGATGCCGATCGGCCCCGCCCCGACCACCAGGGCGCTCTGCCCCGGCTCGATCCGGGCCCGCCGCACGGCGTGGGCGCCGATGGCCAGGAATTCGACCATGGCCGCCTCATCCAGGCCCACGCCCTCGACCTTGCGCACGAAGCCCTGCGGCACGGCCAGGTACTCGGCCAGCCCGCCGTCCATGTGCACGCCCAGCACGCGGATGTTCATGCAGCAGTTGGTCTTGCCCTTGGCGCAGGCCGGGCACGTCCCGCACGACAGGTAGGGCATGACATAGGCGTGGTCGCCGGGCGAAAGATCGCCGCCCGCCGGCGCGGTGACCACCTCGCCCGACAGCTCGTGGCCCATCACCCGGGGATAGGAAAGGTAGGGCTGGGTGCCGCGATAGATGTGCATGTCGGTGCCGCACACCCCTACCCTGCGCACGCGCAGCAGCACCTCGTCCGGCCCCGGCGTCGGCGTTGGCCTCCGCTCGAGCACCAGCTCGCCCGGCGCCGCGCAGACCAGAACGTCCATCATCCTCAATGGCCTCCGACCAGCACGGCGTCGTGGGCGCTCACCTCGCGCCGGCGAGCGGTGATCGCGAACAGGCCGACCACGGCGAAGCAGGCGCAGGGCACGAGGATCGCCGTCCGGATCGAGCTGGCGTCCGACAGCGCGCCCATCGCCGCCGTCAGCACCGCCCCGCCGATGATGCTCATCACCAGGAACGACGAGCCGGTCTTGGTCAGCGGCCCCAGACCCTTGAGCGAACTGGCGAAGATGGTCGGGAACATGATCGACATGAAGAAGCTGGTGGCCGCCAGGGCCAGCAGCCCCGTGTGGCCTCCCACGGCCACGGCCACCAGGGTCAGGGCCACGTTGGCGGCGGCGAACAGCGCCATCAGCCGCGAGGGATCGACCCGGCTCATCAGGGCCGTGCCGGCGAAGCGCCCGGCCATGAAGCCGACCAGAGACCACGACAGATAGGCCGCCGCCGTCTTCTCGCCCATGCCCGGAACCTGGTCCTGGCCGTAGCGGATCATGTAGCTCCACACGCCCACCTGAGCGCCGACATAGAAGAACTGGGCGACGACGCCGAACAGGAAGCGCGGGCGGGAGAACAGGCCAAGGATCGGCTTGTCGACCTTGTCCTCGTGGGCGTCGGCGCCCGGGCGGCTGGCCTGGACCGGAAAGCGCGTGAAGGCCACCAGCAGCGCCCAGGTAAGCACCACGGCGGCGATGATCAGGTACGGAACCTGGGTCGACTGGGCCTCGGCGGCCTGGAAGGCCGACAGCTGGGCCGGCGTCATGGCCGCGAACTGCGCCTTGGTCGGCTCGACGCCCGACAGGATGAACTGGCGCCCCACCACGACGGCGGTGATCGCGCCCAGCGGGTTGAAGGCCTGAGCCAGGTTCAGCCGCTGCTCGGCCCGCGCCGGGTCGCCCAGCACGGTGATCAGCGGATTGGCCGAGGTCTCCAGGAACGCCAGGCCCGAGGCGATGACGAAGAGAGCGCTGAGAAACAGCTCGTAGCGGCGCAGCTCCGCCGCCGGCCAGAACAGCAGCGCCCCCGCCCCGAACAGCACAAGGCCAACGATCACGGCGGCCTTGTAGCCGTAGCGGCGCATCAGAAGGCCCGCCGGCAGGGCTAGGAAGAAGTAGCCGAGATAGAAGGCCGACTGCACCAGGCCTGACTGCAGGTCGGTGAGGAAGAAGGCCTTCTTCAGGTGCGGGATCAGCACGTCGTTGAGGTTGTTGGCCACGCCCCACAGGAAGAACAGCGCGACGATCAGCACCAGCGGCGCGAGGCCCGCCCGGCCTCTTGAATCGCGTGCTGTGGGGTCCTTGGTCATGAGGCGTCTCCTCCCGGCCGCGCCCTCTGACGGAGCGCCTGCCGACAAGGCATCATATATGAACTAGATCGTCAAATATGAAATACGCCAGGCAGCGCGAAACGGCCGCGCGCGGGCGAAAACACGGCCCGAAACGACGAAAGCCCCCAGCTTTGGGCTGGGGGCTTTACGTAGAAGATTTGGGTGCGGGGACAGGATTTGAACCTGTGACCTTCAGGTTATGAGCCTGACGAGCTACCGGGCTGCTCCACCCCGCGGCAGGGGTATAATCGTGAGTAGGGTTCTGGACTTTGTTGTCTTTGCTTTGTTTTCAACGTTTCCGGGCGGCGAACCGCGAGGCGCTTCGCCTGAAACGTTGAGGATGCATCCTTTTAGCGGACCTGGCGGCGACCTACTCTCCCGCGCCTTGAGACGAAGTACCATTGGCCCAGGGGGACTTAACGACCGAGTTCGGAATGGGATCGGGTGGG
>NZ_QDKO01000016.1 GCF_003094615.1 Caulobacter radicis
GCCAGCGTGATCGTGATCGCGGCCGTCAGCGTCGTCTTGCCATGGTCAACGTGACCGATGGTGCCGATGTTGCAGTGCGGCTTATTACGTTCGAACTTTTCCTTGGCCATCGTCTCTACCTTCGCGCCGGCGGCTGGTTGCTTACGGATAACGTCTTGGGGGAGCTGGAGCGGGTAGCGGGAATCGAACCCGCATCCTCAGCTTGGAAGGCTGCTGCACTACCATTGTGCTATACCCGCCCTCGATAGCTAGAACTGGGCCTAGCTAAAACTGGCAGCGGGGTCGCGATCGGCTCCCGTCTCTTGGCTCGGGGGCCTTCAGCCCTCCTTCCGGTGTTCATCGCGCGTGGTGGGGGAAGAAGGACTCGAACCTTCGAAGCTTTCGCAGCGGATTTACAGTCCGCCCCCTTTGCCGCTCGGGACATTCCCCCACGGCGCGATGTGAACTACCGGAAGAGGCGGCCATATCTTCGATCTTCGCGGCCGTGTCAAACGGCTACTGTGGATCGAGGAACAAAAGCTCTTTGAGCAGGAACGGACTGTGCTTAAGCACCGCCGGACCGGCTCGCGGAACCTCGTGGCCCCCAAATCGGAGCGCGTCTTATAGTGTCCTCTCATTCTGAACGCAACGACCGTAGAAGGCCAAAAGCGCCAGAACGTGAAATTCGCTCCAAGCCACAGAAAAACAAGGCCTTTTCCAAGCCGTCCGGCGACGAGAAGGAGTGGATCTGGGGGAATCACGCGGTCGAAGCAGCGCTTTCGAACCCCGCCAGGCCCCCTGCGAAGCGCCTTTTGGTCACCCCGGACCGGGCCAAGCGACTCGCGCCGAATCTGCAGCGCCACCCCGCCTTGCAGATCCTCGAGCCCGGCGACATCGCCAGGCTTCTACCCCAGGGCGCCGTGCACCAGGGAATCGCCATGAAGGTGAGCGAGCCCGAACCGCTGTCGCTGGCCGAACTGGGCACGCCGGCCCAGGGCGTCATCGTCATGCTCGACCAGATCACCGACCCGCAGAACGTCGGCGCCATCTTCCGCTCGGCCGCCGCCTTCGGCGTGAAGGGCGCGGTGCTGCAGGATCGCCACGCCCCCGCCCTCTCGGGCGTGCTGGCCAAGACCGCCGTCGGCGCGGTCGACAAAGTGCCCTACGCGCGCGTGGTCAATCTTTCGCGGGCTCTGGAGGAGCTGGCGGAACTGGGCTGGCGGGCCGTGGCCCTGGCCGGCGAGGCGCAACAGAGCCTGGAAGAGGTGCTGGACGGCGGTCCGACCGTGCTGGTGCTGGGCTCGGAAGGCGAAGGCGTGCGCCGGCTGGTGGCCGAGCACTGCGACGCGATGGGAAAAATCCCCATGCCCGGCGGCTTCGAGAGCCTGAACGTGTCCGCCGCGGCGGCGATCGCGCTCTATGAAACGTCACGAGTTCGCGCCACGGGGGAAATCGGTTCGTGAATCCCGATTAACCGTTTTGATTTCGTCGCAACGACGTGTTTTCCTCGCGGACGAGTACCTCCGCGAGCTTTGCTCGCGGAGGATTTGAAGCATGGGATCGGGGGACCCGATGTTGCAGGTGAAGTTCCGGACGGCGGCCATGGCCTCGTCCGCCGTTGTCGTGCTGGCGCTGGCGGGGTGCGGCGCCAAGCAACCGGCTGATACGTCGTCGGCTCTGAACGAGCCGGCGCCGCCGCCGCCCGTCGAGAAGTCCGAACTGCTGGGCGCGCCGCCCGCCAGGGCCGAGGCTCCGCCGGCCGACGGCCTGCTGGGCGGTCCGATCGCCCAGCCCGAGCGCGTGATCGTCAGCGGCAGCGACAAAGGCCTGAAGACCTGGCGCCGGGCCGACGGCACGCTGGTCACCGCCATGCGCCCGATCGCCAACCCGCGCGAGGCCAAGCCGGCGGCGCGTCCGCACGCCAGGCCCCACCACCCCCGTCCAGCCCAGGTCGCCGCCGCGCGCCCCGCGCCGGTCGCGGCCAAGCCGGCTCCGATCGCAGCCAAGCCCGCCGTGGTCGCCGCCAAGCCGGCTCCGGCTCCGGTGAAGGCCGCGCCCGTCGCGCCGGCGCCCAAGACCGTCGCCCAGGCCCCGGTCCTGAAGCCGGTCGCCCCGCCCGCCAAGCCGGCGCAGCTGGCCAAGGCCCCGACTACGGTCGTGGCCCCGGCCGCGCCCGCCGCCGCCAAGCTGCCGCCCAAGGTCGAGAAGCTGCAGGCCGCCGTCGCCCCCGCCGCCACCAGCGGCGCGGTGCTGGCCACGGCCGAAAGCCTGAAGACCGGCAAGGAAGGCCAGGTCACCCTGTCGCTGCCCGCCACCCTGGGCGACATGATCAAGCAGCAGGCCGCCAAGCTGGGCATCGGCAAGCCGGCCAAGAAGGTCAGCGCCTATGCCGACCTGGAAGGCCAGGGCTACGAGATCACTCCGAACGGCCGCCAGACCGCGACCGTCAAGCCGGGCGAGCCGACCACCTTCGCCTGGCAGGTCAAGCCGACGCCGGACGCCAAGGGCCAGCTCTCCACCTCGTTCGGCGCCTCGCTGGACGGCGCAAAGCCCGCCCAGCCGTTCTCGCTGGGCTCGATCAGCAAGCAGGTCGCCGCCGCGCCGGCCAAGGCCAAGGAAGCGGTCGCCGGCTTCAAGCTGCCCGCCTTCCTGGACGCGCAGTACGAGGTTCCGGGAATCGGCAAGGTTCCGGGCAAGTCGCTGCTGGGCGCGGGCCTGGTCCTGCTGGCCCTGATCATCCTGGTCGCGATCTCGCGCAACGCCGCCAAGGCCAAGGAACGGGCCGAGCGTCGCCGCAAGTTCCGCACCCTCACCGACTACGGCCGCAACGAGCCGGAGTTCGACACGCCCAAGTCGCAGGACGTGGCCTATGTGAACCCGATGGTGGCCGCCGCCGGCGGCGCGATCGCCGGGGCCGCGGCCACGGCGATGTTCAACCACCACCAGGAAACCAAGGCCGAGCAGGCCGCCGCCCAGGCGACCGAGCACGAGCCCTTCCCCGCCCCGGCCGACGACAGCCCGCAGGTGCAGCACGTCAGCGAGCAGGCCCATGTCGAGCCGGCCGCCGAACCGGTGATTCACGCCGAGCCGGCCGGCGAGGAAACCCGTCGCGAGCCCGAGCCGGTCCACTAGGACCGGAGACCTCGAACCCTTTCAGCGGCGCGTCCCGGACCGGGGCGCGCCGCTTTCGTTTCCGGCCCGCTTTCACGCCCTTGCCAGGGCGCGCGGCCTGCCTCATTGAGACCGCATGCTCGAAACGCTCTTCACGCCCGACGGCCCCGCCGCCGCCTTTCTCCAGGTCCTGATGATCGACCTCGTCCTGGCCGGCGACAACGCCGTGGCCGTGGGCCTGGCGGCCGGCGGCCTGCCGGTGAAGGACCGCAAGAAGGTCATCCTCTACGGACTGGGCGCGGCCGTGGTGCTGCGCATCGGCTTCGCGCTGATCACCACCTGGCTGCTGGGCGTGGTGGGCCTGCTGCTGGCCGGCGGCCTGCTGCTGCTGTGGGTGTGCTGGAAGATGTGGCGCGAGCTGCGCGACCAGGCCCAGCACGACGAGGCCGACGCCGCCGCCGTGCTCGACAGCGACCCGACCACCGAGCCACGCGCCAAGCCGGCCAAGAGCTTCAAGAGCGCCTTCCTGCAGGTGCTGATCGCCGACGTCTCGATGTCGCTGGACAACGTGCTGGCCGTGGCCGGCGCGGCCCGCGAGCACCCGGGCATCCTCGTGTTCGGCCTGCTGCTGTCGATCGCCCTGATGGGCCTGGCCGCCAACGCCATCGCCAAGCTGCTGCACAAGCACCGCTGGATCGGCTTCGTGGGCCTGGCCATCGTGCTGTACGTCGCCCTGCACATGATCTGGGAAGGCCACCGCAGCGTGGTCATGGACCTGCACAAGACCGAGCAATACAACGCCGCCGCGCCGAGCGTCATCGACATCAAGCCCGACGAAGTGACCCAGCACGAGAAGCATCGCTAGGCCCATGGCGAAGATCTGGACCCCGAAGACCTATCTGCGCCTGGCCGCCCTCAGCGGCTTCGTCTCGGTGGCCGTCGGGGCCTTCGCCGCCCACGGCGTGCACGAGGCCCGCCCGGCCGAGCTGCTGAAGACCGGCGCCCTCTACGAGATGACCCACGCCCTGGCGGTGTTCGCCGCCTTCGCCGTGGCCCGAGCCACGGGACGCTCGCGCGGGCTGGCCGCCGGCCTCTTCCTGCTGGGGACCCTGGTGTTCTCGGGCACGCTGTACGCCATGGCCTTCGGCGGCCCGCGCATCCTCGGCGCGATCACCCCGATCGGCGGCGTCGCCTTCCTGGCCGGCTGGCTGGCCCTGGCCTGGAGCGCCGGCAAGGTCGCCGACAAGGCCTAGCCACGCTTGCAAAGGCGCGGATAGATCATTCTAAGCTGCATGAAGCGACACGACTCCACTCAAGGGAGGACAGGCTTCATGCGACCGATCCGGACATTCCAGGGCTGCGCGGCCGTGCTGCTGGCCTCGACCACGCTGGCGACCCAGGCCTGCTCGCAGGCCCGGCCCGACTTCCAGCCCTACGACCAGGGCCGCTTCATCCCCTTCACGCCCAGGGCGGCCGGACAGGCGCCGTTCGACGGGCCGCCGACCGTGTCGCTGCGACTGGACGGACCGCTGGGCGCCTATGAGCCGCCGCCGGTGGTGATGGACACCGGCTCGACCGGCGTGGTGATCTCAGCCGCCGACCTGCCCGGCTGGTCTCCCGACAAGGCCAAGGCCTATCCGCGCGGCTGGGAGTTCCTGAGCAGCAGCAAGCGGCTGTGGGTCGGCCACTGGATCCCGACCAGCGTCGCCTTCGTCGATGCGGGCGGCGCCGAGCTGGCCCGGGCCCAGGTTCCGATCCTGGTGGTCGACATCGAGCACAAATGCCCCGGCTACGACGTGAAGACCTCGCCGGGGACCTGCGCCGCGCCCAAGGCCACGATCAACATGCCCAAGGGCATCGCCTATATGGGCGTCGGCTTCGGGCGCGAGGGCAACGGCCAGACGCAAGGCACGCCGCAGAAGAACCCGCTGCTGAACCTTGCCGCCATCGACAGCCGGCCGATCGCGGCAGGAACCTATCGCCGGGGCTATGTGGTCACCCGCGACGGGGTGCATGTGGGCCTGACCCCGGCCAACACCGGCGGCTTCCGGTTCGTGAAGCTGGGCCAGCAGGGCCCCAACGGACCGCTGGACTGGCCGCAGGCGCCGATGCAGGTGGCCGCCGGCGGCCTGCCCGCCCAGCCCGGCGCGCTGCTGATCGATACCGGCATCCCGACCATGTATCTGGGCGTGGCCGATCCGGCCGCCCTGCAGACGCGGACGCAGACCAATAACAACGACAAGGCCCAGTCGACGG
The DNA here is from genome assembly GCF_003094615.1 of Caulobacter radicis. Lineage (GTDB taxonomy): Bacteria > Pseudomonadota > Alphaproteobacteria > Caulobacterales > Caulobacteraceae > Caulobacter > Caulobacter radicis. The sequence continues at coordinate 5,347 of NZ_QDKO01000016.1, forward strand.
TGCTGGCGGACGGCCAGACGGTGACCATCACCGTGCCGACCCAGCCGGTCACGACCCTGGCCTTCACGACGGGCCAGGGCGACGCCGTCGCCCCCACCCAGGTGCTGGTCAACTCGCCGATGCCGACGGCGTTCGTGAACACCGGCCGGCACGCGCTGCGCCGCGTCGACGTCTTGTTCGACGCCGACGGCGGCTGGTTCGGGCTGAGGCCGACGGCGCCTTAGGCGGCCGCGATAGCTGTTAGCCGCCCCCTAGCCGTCATCCCGGCCGGAGGTTCGCGTAGCGGACCGAAGAGCCGGGACCCAGGGGCGGCCGGCAATGCTTCAGCCGTCGCCGGGTGGAGGATCCATATGCAGAGCCCAGTCCCCTGGGTCCCGGCTCTCCGCATCGCTACGGCCGGGATGACGACGGGTTTGGAGGCTCGTTCTATATTCGCCGATCAGGCCGAAGCCGCCGCCTTCTTCGGCACGGCCAGCAGGAAGATCGCCAGGCTGGAACCGACCAGGCAGGCGAACATCACGATCGCCACCGGGCGCGGGGTGCCGTCGTGCAGCAGGCCGCCAGCCCAGGCGGCCACGGCGCCGGCGCCGAACGAGGTTCCGCCCATCAGGGCCGAGATCGAGCCGGCCCGTCGCGGATCGACGCTGAGCGCGCCGGCCATGGTGTTGCCCGACATCAGGCCGTAGGTCGACAGCGCCAGGAACAGCACCGGCAGCACGGTCCACTCGCCGCCAAGGCCGGTCCAGGCAAAGAAGCTCAGCACCAGGGCCAGGGTCGTGGAGGCGAGGCTGGCGCGGGTCAGGACCTCGTCGGGCTTGAACCGGCGCAGCAGCAGGCGGTTGACCTGGCTGGCGCCGATGATGCCCACGGCGTTCGCCGCGAAGACGATGTTGAAGACCAGCGGCGAGTGGCCGTAGGTGCCCATCACCAGGTCGGGCGAGGTCGAGATGTAGGTGAACAGCACCGAGCCGTTCAGCGCCCCGGCGATACCGTAGCCCAGGAGGCGCTTTTCGCGCAGCAGCAAGGCGAAGGCGCGCAGCGGGTTCTCGGCCCGGGCCTGGGCGGCGGTCTCTTCCGAGCGCGACTCCTTCAGACCCAGCAGCACCCAAAGGCCGATGGCCAGGCCGAACAGCGCCATCACCCCGAACACCGCCCGCCAGCCGGCCAGGGCGAAGATCAGCCCGCCCAGCTGCGGCGCCAGCACGGGCGCCAAGCCCATGATCAGGGTCATCAGCGACAGCACCCGGGCCGTCTCGGCATGGTCGAAGCGGTCGCGCACGACCGCGCGGGCCACCACCGCCCCGGCGCAGCCGCCCAGGGCCTGGACGAAACGGGCGCCCAGCAACACCTCGATGTTGGGCGCCAGGGCGCAGGTCACCGAGGCGACGGTGTAGATGACCACACCCAGCAGGATCGGCGCGCGACGGCCCAGGCGGTCGGACGCCGGGCCGTAAAGGAACTGGCCGATGGCCATGCCGGCGAAGAAGGTCGCCAGGGTCAGCTGCACCTGCTCGGGACCCGCCTTCAGCGTCTGGCCGATGGCCGGGAAGCTGGACAGGTACATGTCGATCGACATCGGCGCGAAGGCCGTCAGCGCCCCCAACAGCAGGACGAGCCGCCAGGGCGTGGCGGAGGGGGAAGCGGGAGCGGCGGAAGTCATGGGCGCCTTCTACTCCCGTCCGCCGCGACGGGAACCCTTTATCGCTTGCCCGGTCGATCACCGCCCCGCAATCTGACCGCTGATAACATAACAAGGGAGACGCCGATGGCCGCCGCGCAGACCTGGCCGCAGCCGCAGTTCGCCGACATCAACGGCTTGCGGATGGCCTATTACGAGGCCGGACCGCGCCAGGGCGTTCCCATCGTCTTCTCCCACGGCTTTCCCGAGCTGGCCTGGTCATGGCGACATCAGGTCGCAGCCCTTGCGCAGGCCGGTTACTGGGTGATCGCCCCCGACCAGCGCGGCTATGGCCTGACCGACAAGCCCGCCGCGGTCACCGATTACGACATGGAGCACCTGACCGGCGACCTGGTCGCCCTGCTCGACCACCTGGGCGTGGAGAAGGCGATCTTCTGCGGCCATGACTGGGGCGGCATCGTCGTCTGGGCCATGCCGCTGCTGCATCCGGACCGCGTGGCCGGGATCATCGGGCTGAACACCCCGTTCGTGCCGCGGCTGCCGATCGATCCCATCGAGATGTTCAAGGCCGCCTACGGGCCGGACATGTACATCGTGCACTTCCAGACGCCCGGCGCGGCCGACGCCCTGTTCGCCCAGGACGTGGACAAGACCATGCGCTTCTTCATGCGCCTGCCCGGCGACAGCGTGGTGGGCTTCTCGTCGCGCCCGGCCGAGCGCCGCTCGCTGGCCCTGCAACTGGCGCTAGAGCACTACGACCCGGCGGCCGACGACAAGCAGTTCCTCAGCGACGAGGAGCGGGCGGTCTATGTGGAGGCGTTCGAGAACGGCGGCTTCACCGGGCCGATCAACTGGTACCGCAACTTCACCCGCAACTGGGAGCGTTCAGAACCCCTGCCCCGCCGCATCGACGGCATCCCCTGCCTGATGATCATGGCCGAGCACGACGTGGTGCTGCCGCCCTCGCTCGCCGACCGCATGGGCGACCAGATCGACGACCTGGAGAAGGTGCTGGTCGAGGGCAGCGGCCACTGGACCCAGCAGGAGAAGCCCGAGGCCGTGAACGCGGCGATCATCGACTGGCTGGGGCGGCGGTTTGCGAAGGGGTGAGGCGTCCGATCACATTGGGCGTCGGGGCGAAAACCTCGTCCTTCGACAAGCTCAGGATGAGGTTTTTCCAGCGATCGGGCCTGTAAATGGTCCTCACCCTGAGCTTGTCGAAGGGCGAGGACCACTCAGGGCGGCTGAAGACCGCCTCGGCCTAGACGTCCGAACGCCGCCTCCATTCCAGCCTACAAACAGCCCTGATGGAAGTTGCGGGGCGGCAAGCGCTAGAACCTAGCCCGCAGCCCCACGCGCGCCGCCCGGCCCGCCATCGGCGCCCGGTAGCGCAGGAACGAGTTGTGGGCCCGGGCCTCCTCGTCGAGCAGGTTGGTGGCGTCGACGAAGGCCTCCCACTTGGCGCCGCGCGCTTCGAAGGCGTAGGCGGCATGGGCGTCGACCAGGGTGTAGGCCGCGGTCGGAGCCTCGTTCTTGGCGACGCGGTCCTGCTTCTCATAATGGACGGCGCCCAGGCTGGCGCTCCAGACGCCCCGTGACCACGAGACGTCACCGCCGAACCGCGAGACCGGCATGCGCGGCAGGTAGTCGCCGTCGAGGTTGCGGCGGAAGTATTCCTTGTCCCAGTCGGCCGTGGTCTTGGACGAGGTGAAGGGGCTGTAGCCGTCCGGCAGGGTGTAGCGCGGCTTGCTGCGCACCCGGTCGACGAAGCCGCCGATCACGATGTCGCCGGCCGCCGTGCCGCGGAAGGCGACCGAGCCCTCGATCTCCAGGCCCTCGATCCGGGTGTCGCCCTGGCGCCATTCGCGCACCGGCAGGGTGCGCGAGACGCCGGTGTTCCCCAGATAGAGATAGTTGTCGTAGTCGGTGCGATAGGCCGCCGCCGTCAGGCGGTAGCGGCCGCGCTGGAAGCCCGCGCCGAGCTCGGTGGTCTTGGCCCGCTCGACCTTCAGGCGGGAGTCGCCCTGCTCCTCGGTGAGGATGCCGAAGTGGTCGCCGTTGGCGTAGAGCTCGATCAGCGACGGGGCGCGTTCAGTCTCATCGTAGCGCGCCTCCACGAACAGGCCCTTCAGCACGTCGTAGCGCACCGATCCCGACAGGTCGGTGGTCGAGTAGTCGCGGTCCTTGGCCAGTGAGCCGAGGCCGCGCCCGGGGCGGATGGTGGCCTCGTCGACGTCGTAGCGCGTGCGGCCCGCGCGGGCGCCGGCCTTCACGGTCAGGGCGCGCCAGGCGAACTGCTCGGCCCAGTAGATGGCGTCCTCGCGGGTGGCGACCGACGGCAGATAGGCCTTGGCGCCGTCGGTGAAGAGGTCGCGCTGGCTGGCCTGCACGCCGACGAGGCCCGTAAAGCCCGCGAACGGCTTGTGCGTCACGTCGATGCGCAGGTCGTCGGCCTCGGTGCGCAGGCGGGTGTGGGCCACTCCGTCGATGACCTCGCGGTCGTCGCCCTCGGTGCGGGCCAGGGCGAAGTCGATGCGCGCCACGCCCAGGGCGTCGGGCGTCAGGCCGCCCTTGACGTCGAAGCGGGTCGAGCGGACCTGAAGGCCGATCGGCGACGGCTGGGGATGGCTGGAGGTGATGTAGGCGAAGCCCGGCACGCCGTAGTCGCTGACATAGCGCTGCACAGACGCACCGAAATAGCCGTCGGTGGTGATCCGGCTACCGCCCAGGGTGACGACCTTGGTCGTCAGGCCGCTGTTCGACAGCCGGCCGTCGGCGCCGGGATTGCGGTCGGTGATCACCTGGCGCTCGGGCGGCGTGCCGTCGACCCAAAGGCCGGTGGCCGGGTCGCGCACCCAGGTCGGATTGGACAGACGCACCTGGCACAGGGTCTGGACGTAGGTGCTGGACACCAGGGATTTCCAGGTGCGGCAGGCCGCGTCCTTGGAGCCGGACGGAATGCGCAGGTCGGGAACGTCGCGATAGAGGGCGTCGACATGCCAGGCCCACTCGCCCTGGCCGCCGTCCAGCCGGGCCATGGCGGCCGAACCGGTGTTGTAGCCGCCGCTGATCTCGGCCCGGCCCGAGAAGGCTTGGCCGGGTGCACGGGTCGGGATGCGACCGTCGCTCACGTCGACCGCGCCGCCGATGGCCTGGCCGCCGTTTAGCACCGAGGCCGGCCCCTTGGAGACGACGATGCGGTCGGCCAGGAACGGCTCGATGGGCGCGGCGTGGTCACCCGACAGGGTCGAGGTGTCGCGCGACGGCATGCCGTTGACCAGCAGCGCCACGCGCGGGCCCGACTGGCCGCGGATCTCGGGACGGCCGGCGGCGGGGCCGAAGGCGCTGTTCTGCACGCCCGGAGTCTTGGCCAGGGTCTCGCCCAGGCTGGCGGCGCGCACGCGGGCCAGCGCCTCGCCCGCCAAAACCGAACGCGAGGCGGTCAGGACAGGGCCAAGCTCGTCCTGGGCGCTCTCGACCAGCACGGGCCGCACGGCGGTGGGCGCCGCGCCGCCCTCCTCCGCATGGGCGGGAACGGCCGCGAGCGGCAGGAGCGAGGCGAAGGCGAGCAGAAATCTACGCAAGGGGGCACGCTGTCCGGGAAGGAAATGGCAGGGAAACGCGACGGCTCGCCTGAGCCGATCCGCGTTGCGCATTTCCGTTATGTTATATTGTAACGATTCTCAAGCAGAGCTTCGGATCGCACGCACGGGGGCTGACAACGGCCACGCTGCGCTCTAGCGTCCGCGCCATGATCCGTCCCTCGCTCATGGCCCTCTCGGCCTGTCTCGCCCTGGCCTCCCCCGTGATGGCCGAAAAACTCACCCCCGAGCGCCTGTTCTCCGACCCGGACATCAACGGGCCGACCGCCAAGGGCGTGGCGCTGTCGCCGGACGGCAAGCGGGTGACCTATCTGAAGGCCAAGCCCGAGGCCGCCAACGTGCAGGACCTGTGGGCGGTGGACGTCAAAGGCGGCGAGCCCTACCGGCTGATCGACGCCAACGCCCTGTCGTCGGGCGACAAGGCGCTGTCGGAGGCCGAGCTGGCCCGTCGCGAGCGCGCCCGGGTGCTGGCCCGCGGCGTCGTCGAATACAGCTGGGACAGCGAGGGCCGCTTCGTGCTCGTGCCGTTGGACGGCGATCTCTATGTCGACAGCGTCGCCGACGGCAAAGTGACCCGCCTGACGGAGACCCCGGGCGACGAGGTCGACGCCAAGGTCTCGCCCAAGGGCAAGTTCGTCTCCTATGTGCGCGACCAGAACCTCTATGTCCGCCCGCTGGCCGGCGGCGAGGAGACGGCGGTGACCGCCGAGGGCAAGGGCGCCCTGTCGTTCGGCGTGGCCGAGTTCATCGCCCAGGAGGAGATGGACCGCGACACCGGCTACTGGTGGTCGCCCGACGAGCGCCTGATCGCCTATACCCGCGTCGACGAGAGCGGCGTCGACATCGTGCCGCGCGCCGACATCGGCCCGGCGGGCGCGACCGTGATCGACCAGCGCTATCCGCGCGCCGGCCGCCCGAACGCCATCGTCGACCTGTTCGTCAAGGACCTGGCCTCGGGCAAGGTGGTGCAGATCGACCTGGGCGCCGACAAGGACATCTACCTGGCCCGCGTGGCCTGGTCGAAGGACGGCAAGACCCTCTACGTCCAGCGCCAGAGCCGCGACCAGAAGACCCTCGACCTGATCGCCTTCAACCCGGCCAGCGGCCAGGGCAAAACGATCCTGACCGAGACCGACCCGCACTGGGTGGAGCTGCACGACGACTTCCGCCCGCTGAAGGACGGCAGCTTCCTGTGGTCGTCGGAGAAGTCGGGCGCCAAGCACCTCTATCACTACGCCGCCGACGGCAAGCTGCTGGCGCAGGTGACCAAGGGCGACTGGCCGGTCGACAAGATCGAGGCCGTGGACGAGGTCGACGAAAAGCGCGGCCTGGTGTTCTTCAGCGCCTCGATCGACACGCCGATCGAGCGCCGGCTCTATTCGGTGTCGTACACCAAGCCCGGCGCGCCCAAGGCCATGACCCCGGCCGGCGGCTGGTGGACCACGAAGGTCGCCGCCACCGGCGCCTTCGTCGGCTCGTACTCGGATCCGAAGACCCCGCCGCAGACCGCGCTCTACGACCCGGCCGGCAAGCGCGTGCGCTGGATCGAGGAGAACAGGCTCGACGCCGCCCACCCCTACGCGCCCTACGCCGCCGACCATCTAGTTCCGGAGTTCGGCGTGCTGAAGGCCGCCGACGGCCAGGCGCTGCACTACTCGCTGCTGAAGCCGGCCAACTTCGACGCCAGCAAGAAGTATCCGGTGATCGTCTCGGTCTATGGCGGCCCGCACGCCCAGCGCGTGACCAAGGCCTGGAACGTCAGCGACGAGGCCTTCGCCAACGCCGGCTACGTGGTGTTCAAGCTCGACAACCGCGGCTCGTCCAACCGCTCGACGGCGTTCAAGACGGCCCTGGACCGCCGCATGGGCACGGTCGAGGTCGAGGACCAGTTCGTCGGCGCGGCCTTCCTCAAGACCCTGCCTTACGTCGACGCCGATCGCCTGGGCGTGATGGGCTGGTCATACGGCGGCTTCATGACCCTGATGATGCTGTCCGCCGAGGGCACGCCCTTCAAGGCCGGCGTCGCAGGCGCGCCGCCGACCGAGTGGGGCCTCTACGACACCCACTACACCGAACAGTTCATGGGCAAGCCCGACGAGAACAAGGCCGGCTACGCAGCCTCGGACTTCCTGAACCGCGTCGACAAGCTCAAGCCCGGCAGCCTGATGCTGATCCACGGCATGGCCGACGACAACGTGATCTTCGAGAACAGCACCCGCGTGCTGGCGGCCTTGCAGAAGAAGGGGGTCGCCTTCGAGACCATGCTGTATCCGGGCGAGCGCCACAGCGTCATCCGCAGCCGGTCCAAGGGCCTGCACGTGATGAAGACGCATCTCGACTTCTTCGACCGCAAGCTCAAGGGCCAATGATCGGGGGCGAGTGATCGGGAAATAGCGCCAGTACGAAATCCTCACCCTTCGACAGGCTCAGGGTGAGGATTTCTACTGCGACGCCGGACTTAGCCCTCATCCTGAGCTTGTCGAAGGACGAGGGCGGGCCAGAGGTCGGCACAGGAGAGAGAAACTTGAAGCGTCTTATCCTGCTCGCTGGCTCCGCCGCCCTGATGGCCCTCCCCGCCGCCGCCGAGCCTTCGGCGAGCATAGCGACAGAGACGGCTCTGAAGCGCATCGAGGCGCTCGACCCGCGCCTCAACAGCGTCCTCGCCGTAAATCCCGACGCCCTGAAGATCGCCCGCGCCCTCGACGCCGAGCGCAAGGCGGGCAAGACGCGCGGGCCCCTCCATGGCCTGCCGATCCTGGTCAAGGACAACATCGAAACCATCGACCCGATGGCCACCACCGCCGGCTCGCTGGCGCTGAAGGACAATGTCACCGGCCGTGACGCCCCCCTGGTCGCGCGGCTGCGGGCGGCGGGCGTGGTGGTGCTGGGCAAGGCCAACCTGTCGGAGTGGGCCAACATCCGCTCGTCGCGCTCGACCAGCGGCTGGAGCGCCGTCGGCGGGCTGACCCGTAATCCTTACGCCCTGGACCGCAGCGCCTGCGGCTCGTCCAGCGGTTCGGGCGCGGCGGTGGCCGCGGGCCTGGCGGCCGCCGCGATCGGCACCGAGACCGACGGCTCGATCACCTGCCCAGCCGCCATGAATGGCCTGGTGGGCCTGAAACCCACGGTGGGCCTGGTCTCGCGCACCCACGTCGTGCCGATCAGCCACAGCCAGGACACCGCTGGGCCCATGACCACCACGGTGCGCGACGCGGCCCTGCTGCTGACCGCCATGGCCGGCTCGGACCCGGCCGATCCGGCGACGCTGGAGGCCGACGCCCGCAAGACCGACTACGCCGCCGCCCTGTCGAAAGACGCGCTGAAGGGCGTCACCCTGGCGGTGGCGCGGTTCTACACCGGAGATTCCCCCAAGACCGACGCGGTGTTCGAACAGGCGCTGAAGGACCTGGCCGCCCAGGGCGCGACGCTGGTGGAGGTCAAGGCCTTCGACGAGGGACCGATCGGCAAGGCCGAGGGGCTGGTGCTGTTCACAGAGTTCAAGGCCGACATCGCCGCCTATCTGGCCTCGACCGATCCGAAGACGGTCAAGCCGCGCACCCTGGCCGACCTGATCGCCTTCAACACCGCCAGTCCCGACGAGCTGCGCTGGTTCGGCCAGGAGACCTTCGAGAAGGCGCAAGCGACCAAGGGCCTGGGCGATCCCGACTACCTGAAGGCCAAGGCCGACGCGAAACGTCTCGCCGGCCCCGAAGGCATCGACCGGATCCTCAAGGAGACCGGCGCGGTCGCCATCGTCGCCCCGACCACGGGACCGGCCTGGACCATCGATCCGGTCAACGGCGACCATTACGGCGCCTCGGCCACCACCCTGCCCGCCGTGGCCGGCTATCCGCACCTGACCGTGCCCATGGGCCAGGTCGAGGGCCTGCCGGTGGGTCTGTCGTTCATCGGCCTGGCCTGGAGCGAGGCCAGCCTGCTGAGCCTAGGCTACGCCTACGAACAGGCGACGATGCGGCGCAGGCCGCCGGTGCTGAAGGCGACGGTGGGGCCGTAGGTTTGATCCCTCTCTCTTTGAGAGAGGGAGGGGCCCATGGCGAAGCCATGGGAGGGTGAGAGGTGAAGTCGCCGGCCGGACGACTCAACGCTCGACACACCGCCCCAGCTCGTCATCCCGGCCGAAGGTTCGCGTAGCGGACCGTAGAGCCGGGACCCGGGCGTCACCGCACTGCGCTCGCCCCTGGGTCCCGGATAGGCCCTCCGGGCTTTCCGGGATGACGAAAGATTTGGTCTTCGAGGCCGCGCACCATCCGGCCAATGGTGAAACCTCTCACCCTCCCACCGCTTCGCGGCGGGCCCCTCCCTCTCTCGAAGAGAGAGGGATCGCGCAGATCACACCTTCGGGCGGATCGCGTCGATCGGCGGCGGGGGCGGCGTGACTTCCGACGGGTGCGGCGGCGGGGGTGAGCGGTGGCCGTGCGGGGTCGCGCAGGCGGCCAGGACGGCGGCGGACAGGCCCAGGAGCACGAGGCGGCTCAGCATCCGCGCGCGCCGGGGAAGATGCCCAGGCTGCCGCGGAAGCAGCGGTGCTCGCCGCGCGGATCCCAGTATTCGGTCGTGCCGTCCGAGCGCTTGATGGCCCAGCGCTCGCCGGTCTGGCCGTCGCGGCCGACCACGGCGATGTCGCCCGGCCCGCGCGAGGTGACCGCGTAGCCGTCGCCGGTCAGGGCGTCCGACGCGCAGCTTTCGGTGACGCCCGGCTTGGAGAGATCACCCCGCAGGCCCGCCGACGAGCCGGTGCGCTGGTTGAAGGCCGAGACCTCGGTCCCGCCCTGGCCGCTGACGAACACCTGGGTGCCCGTGGCGCGATCGTAGGTCATGACGTCGGGGGCCTGGCCGGTCAGGGGCGCGCCGCACGGAACGCGGCCGGGCGGACCGGGACGCTTGGCGGGCCCCGCCGGCTGGGCCTGGGCGGCGCCGGCGGCGAGGGCCAGGGCGAGAACGCTGGCAGCGAACAGGCGGATCATCGCGGGCTCCCTTGAGGACCAACGGGCTGGGCGCCGACCGGCCCGCCGGCGGCGGCCGAGGCCTCGTACGGATCGACCGGACCGCCGGCCAGGGCGCTCGACGGCGGTCCCGACAGCACGGCCACCGCGCCGGCCGGCCAGTAGCTGTCGTAATCGGCGCGGGCGCGATCGCGGGGCGTGCGGAACAGTTCCGGCGCCTCGAACCACGGGCGGCAGGTCAGGGCGCCGTCGAAATAGCCGGTGACCAGCGCCTCGCAGCCGCCGGGACGGGCGAAGACGCGGTTGTCGCGGGCGCGGATCTGGGCCCCGCTGTCGGCGAACAGACCCGCGCGCATCACCCCGGCGATGGCGTTGTCGGAGGCGTAGACCACGCCCGAGGCGGCGTAGATGCCGACGTCGGCGGCCTCGAGCCGGCCGTCCAGCACCCGCAGGTCGGCGCCTTCCAGCACCACCGCCCAGTCGCTGTCGCGGACCACGGGACGCTGCAAGGTCGTCTCGCCGCCGCTGATGTAGATGCCGCGCGAGAAGCCGTCGGTCGCCAGGCCGTCGATCTGCACCAGCTGGTCGCGGTTGACGCCGGTCAGCACGAAACCAGCCGAGTTTCGGGTGCGCGAGGAGCCGCTCCAGTCGCCCAACCGGACGACGCGGATGTCGCGCAGCCGGCTGTCGCGGCCGGTCTCGACGGCCATGCCGATGGCGGTGGCGGCCACGTCGATGTCCTGGGCCTGCAGGCTGCCCGACAGCTTGACCACCGGGGCCCGCGTGCGTCCGACGAAGGCCGTCTGGATCATCTCCACCCGGCTGTCGGCGACGTCGATGGCCGAGGCCTCGCCGTCATAGCGCACGACCACGCCCTTCAGGGCGAGCTCGGTGGCGCGGCCGACGATGCACGAGGCGGTTCCGCCGCGCGAGGCTTCCAGGCCAAGGTTCTGCAACACCACGAAGGCGACGCCCGGGGCGATGCGGATGCAGGGCTGGTCGGCCGGCGCCACCAGGATCGGCCGGGTGCGCGCCGGGCTGTAGTCACGGGCGGTGATCAACACCGAGCGGTTGACGCTGAGCGACTCCAGGCAGGCGCCGCCGTTGCGCGAGACCAGGGTCAGGGTGTCGCCGTCATACAGCCGGGCCAGCACGTCGTTTACCTCGCCCGGATAGGCGATGTCGCAGTCGACGACGGTGCGATACGGGCCGTAGCCGCCGCCGGGATAATGGGGCCGGCGCGGCGGCTTGCGCTTGACCGGCCGGCGCGCGCCGCAGCCCTTCGACAGGTTGGGTTCGAGCAGCAGGCCAAAGCATGGGCGGATCTGCTGGTCGATTCGGGCGTCGGGCGAGGCCTGGGCGACCTGCGGCGCGGCGCCCACTAGGCCCAGGACGACGAGGGCCGCCGCGAAGGAAGCCAGGCGCTTCATCGATAGTCCCTTTCAGCGTCAGGACGAGCGGCGTTGACCGGGACGGCGTCGACGGGGCCGGCGTTGGCCGGGGCCACATAGGCGCGCGCCGCATAGGGCTGGGGCCGCTCGCCCGGGCCGCGCGGCGGGCGCGAGACCTGGGCCAGCAGTTGCTGCAGCCGCCAGGCCGACGGCTTGAAGCCGGCCAGGGCCGCGTCCAGCTGGTAGACCACCGCCTTGGCGCGGTCCTGGTCGGCCACGCCTTGCAGGCCCAGCGAGAAGAAGGTCGACATGGCGTACTTGGCCTCGGGCGAGCCCTGGCGCTCGGCCTCCTCGTACCAGTGGTAGGCCCGGGCGTAGTCGCGCGGCACGCCGACCCCTTCGGAATACATCACCGCCAGAACGAGCTGGGCCTTGGACGAGCCGTTGACCGCCGCGTATTGCACCGCCCTCACCTTCTCGATCGGCGACAGGCGGCCCGTGGTCGGGCGGCCGATCGAAGCCTGGAAAGTCTGGGCGTCGTTGAGGGAGAGCAGCCGCTCGTCGAGCAGCGGCGCGGGGAGGATGCGCAGGTACGACAAAGCCTCGCCGATGTGCACGAACGGCAGCTCGTGCAGGCGGGCCAGGGCCGCCTCCTTGGCCTCGCCGGCCGGATCGCTCTCGTCGGAATGCGGCACGCCGGAGTCCGGCGAGTCCGGCGGATAGAACTCGTAGGGCGGGATCCAGCGCTTGGCCTTGGTCTCTACGAAGGTTCCGTACGAGGCCCGCTGCGGCGAGGAGCGCTCGAAGTCCTTGAGCATCACATAGGCCGACACGTCGCCGGTCTGCACCGCCAGGTAGTTGTAGAGATAGGCGTCGATGTCGTTGCGGCGGAACAGGTCCAGCGCCGCCGGCGCGCCGACATGGCGGCGGTCGCCATAGGCCTCGACGGCCTGCAGGTTGTCGGACGGCTCGCCATAGGGCCCGAAATAGCCGTCATGCATCCGCGCCAGGGTGCGGTAGCCGTCGGCCCCCTGCGTCGACAGGATGTAGATCACCCGGTTCCTGACCTCTTCGCGTTCCTCGGTCGACATCCGCGACAGCTGGCGGTCGAGCGCGCCATAGGCGGCGTGGCGCTCATAGGCGCGGCAGTCGTCGAAGCGCGAGACGGCCTTGCCCGGCTTGCCGCGCGGCTCGTAGGCGGCGATCGGCGCATAGCCGGACGGGTTGGCCAGGGCCATGGCGTACCAGGCGGCCGCCTCGACCGGATCGTCGAGGTTCTTGTCGCTGGCCCGCTGGCCCTCGTAGCGGCGAGCCAGCTCCAGCTGGGCGAAGAAGTCGCCGCGAAAGCCGCCCTGGCGCAGGTTGCGGATCTCGATCTGCTGCTGGTTGAACTGGCCCGAGGACCCTTGCGCCACCTGCGGGCGCGGACAGGCCGTGGCCCGCTTGGCGAACAGCTGCGGCGCGGAGAAGTCGCAGCCGAACAGCGGCAGCACGGCGACCGCCGCCACCGCGCCCAGCGGCACGCGGCGGATCAGGCGACGCCTGTTCTCGAGGAGATGGACGCCCGCGCGCCTCAGCCGGCGGAGGAGCGCAACAGCATCGCCGGCCTCGTGCATCGCTCCCCCTCCAGCACGCCGTTAACCATGATCGGAAGTCCGTTCATGAGCCGCCCGCCCCGAGACTGTCAAGCTCGCCGACCGACGTTCATCAACTCTTGTTTGACGTGCCTGAAATGGAACGGGTTTTGGCGGGATCTACGCCGGAAGCCCGTGTATTTTCACGAAATTTTCTAAGTTACTTGAGTACTCTCGCCGAATCCATCTTCGCGTACCCATCGCTTCGAACTTAACGTGGGTCAGCTGCATCGGCCGCCAGGAGATGGCGCTAAGCCCCGCACCGCCCAAGGATCACCAGAGCTCGTCGCTAGTCCGGCGAGGTCGAATGGCAGTTAGCCATTGGTACAAAGCGAAGCAACCCAAAAGTGTAGCTTGACCCAAGCCACTCCAAAATACACCATATAAGGGAAAGTAAATTCTTTGGATAAATCATGGAAATGCATCGTATTGTCAAGGCTCACCTTGAAAGCTTTGTTAAAAGCAACGGCCTTGAAGCCGAAGATGAAGCAAAACAATTTGAAAAGTTTGTCAATTTTTCAGTCATCTCTTCGCTATGTTCAAGCCCATACGATATTGATGATATCACCACAGGCGGTGGAGATGACGGAACCGACGGTATAGCGATAATTATCGACGAAGAAATTGTTGTATCTAAAGAGGATAGCGAATCCATATTTTCGGGAATTCGTAGAAATCATGATGTAGAAATCGTATTTATACAATCAAAAAGATCGGAAGGATTTGATTTAGGGGATTTTCTGAAATTTAAAGAATCCATCCTTAGATTCTCAACTCAAACACCGTATTTAGTTACAGATGATGTCATGAAAGATGCTCGTGATATTTTCGACGTCGTTCTAAATGAAGTCCCAAAGGTGAGAAACGGAAAACCTGCCATAACAGCTCGCTTTGTCACCACGGGCATATATCGGCATCCAGAAGCATTGGAAACGGCAGCAAAAGACTTTTGCACACAACTCGACGACCTTGGACTTTTTTCAAAGGTAGACATTAGATTTATAGATAGAAATGAACTAACAAATCTCTGGGTTGATAGCTATTCAGGATCTAGCGCCAGCTTGAACCTATTTAGCACAGCCGCACTACCGTCAATATCCGGCATCGATGAAGCGTACCTAGCCGTAGTCAAGGCTAGCGACTTCGTCAAAAATTTACTACTTACGACAGACGGAAACCTAAGAACTCAGGTATTTGAGGAAAACGTTAGATCTTTTCTTGGATTAGAAAATCCCGTGAACTCATCCATATCTTCAACGATAAATTCAGATGCCTCAACAAGATTTCCCGTACTAAACAACGGAATAACCATTGTAAGCCCAGATGTCAGACTTCAAGGCAACACACTCCACCTCACAAATTTTCAAATAGTAAATGGATGCCAAACATCCAATGTTCTTTTTGAGAACAAGGATAACCTTGATGACATTATGGTAAACATTAAGGTTGTAGAAACACAGAATGAGGATGTATTTTCAGAGTTAGTTAGAGCCACGAACAGCCAAAGCAAGGTTGAAGATAATCAATTTTTGTCGCTAAAGCCAATAATAAAAAGAGTAGAGTAGTACTTTAACACATACGAAAGAGAGGGCAGGCTCTATTTTGAGCGCAGAGATAGGCAATACGTGGGACAAGACATACCGGGAACAAGAATATTTTCCCTCCACAATGCCGCAAAATGCGTTGCCGCGATGTATTGCAATCGACCAGAATTATCATCCAGATACACAAAGACTATGTATGCCGAGCTGACAGACACAATTTTCGCCGATGACGTAAAGGAAATTGTATTTTCCTCAGCATGCATCACAATGTACAGGTACTCCCTGCTCGTTTCGAACCGAGTAATTCCTCAAAATATGAAAAGATTTAAATGGCACATGCTTGCCCTGGTAAAAGCAATTATTACCGGAAAGGACAACCCACCACTCAACTCTCGCTCCGCGGAAAAAGCCGCCACGGCGATAGCAAACATGATGGGACAACACAGTATTGAAGCGACAGATATATTCCTAAAGGCCACAAAAATATGCCAAGAACTAGGAGAAGTCAGCAGTGATCGCTTAAAGCGACAGGCCATACTTACAGAAATGATGTCGCGAGTTTAAAATCACACAAGCCAACCTATAAACAATATTTCGTAGAGGCCGTCTATCAAATCCAGGATGGCGGCCTCTACGAAATTTCAAATTATAGATTTGTTGGAAATCTCGGATCAATCGCCAGGAAGCGCTGGGGCGAGGCCAGAGGGAGCAGCCCCCTCACCGCCCCGTCGGCATGTCCTTGAACGGCACGTCCTTGTCGACCCGCACATCCCCCGGCAGGCCCAGGACCCGTTCGGCGATGATGTTCTTGAGGATCTCGTCGGTGCCGCCGGCGATGCGCAGGCCCGGCGCCCACATCAGGCTTTGCTGGAAGGCGGCGCTGGCGGCGGCTTCGGGGCCGGTGAGGACGCCATACTCGCCCTGCATCTCGACGGCGGTGTTGGCCAGGTCCTGCAGCTGGTTGGCCGAGATGATCTTGCCGATCGAGCTTTCCGGGCCGGGGGTCTGGCCGCGCGACAGGGCGGTCATGGTGCGGAAGCGGGTGAACTTCAGCCCCTGCGAGGCCACGAACCAGTCGGCCAGCTTCTCGCGGAAGGCGTCGTTGGCCAAGGCGGGGCCATCGGCGCCTGGCAGAGCGCGGGCCAGCTCCAGCACCTCGCGGTAGTTGGGACCGGCCGAGCCGCCGACGGCCAGACGTTCGTTCATCAGGGTGACGAGGGCGACCTGCCACCCCTGGCCCACCTCGCCCAGGCGCTGGCTGTCCTTGACCCGCAGGTCGCTGAAATAGACCTCGTTGAACTCGCGTCCGCCCGACATCTGGTGAATGGGCCGGCACTCCACGGCCGGATCGCGCATGTCGATCCAGAACATGGTCAGGCCCTTGTGCTTGGGCACGTCGGGGTCGGTCCGCGTCAGCAGGATACCGAAGTCGCTGTAGTGGGCGCCGGTGGTCCAGACCTTCTGGCCGTTGATCACCCAGTCGTCGCCGTCGCGTATGGCGCGGGTGCGCAGGGCCGCGACGTCGGAGCCGCCGGCCGGTTCGGAGAACAGCTGGCACCAGATCTCCTCGCCCTTCACGGCGGGGGAAACGAAGCGCTTCTTGGTGTCGGTGTCGGAGAAGGCCATGACCGTGGGCACGCACATGCCAAGGCCGATGGTGAAGTAGCCGTAGGCGACGCCGGCCTTGCCCTCCTCCTGGCCGAAGATCACCGACTCGATCGGTGTGCCGCCGCCGCCGCCCACGGCCGCGGGCCAGGTGATGCAGGCGTAGCCGGCGGCGGCCTTGCGGGCCTGCCAGGCCTTGGCGGCGGCCATGTGCTCGGGGGTGTTGGCTTTCGGCTCGCCATGCTCGGCGCGATGAGCGGCGGCGGCCTCGACCAGCCAGGCGCGGGCCTTTTCGCGGTAGGCGGCTTCGGCGGGGGAGTCGTTGAAGTCCATGGCGATGATCTTCCGTTGGTCCGCCTCGTCCTTCGACAAGCTCAGGATGAGGACTACTGCTGGCTCCGCGATCACATTCGAAATCCTCATCCTGAGCCTGTCGAAGGACGAGGATTTCGCGCCGCTGCTAAGCCGCGTTCTTCTTCTCGAGCTCGCTGACCAGCCGCTCCTTCCAGAGCCTCGGCGAGCCGGCGACCAGGGAGAGCTGCCGCGAGCGGCGGTAGTAGAGGTGGCAGTCCACCTCCCAGGTGAAGCCCATGCCGCCGTGCACCTGGACGCTTTCCTTGCTGGCGAACCAGAAGGCCTCGGACGCCGCGATGCGGGCGGCGGCGGCGGCCGTGGGCAGTTCGGGAGCCCCATTTTCTTTGAGGGTGGAGGCATTGAGGGCCCAGGCGCCGTAATAGGCGTTGGAGCGGGCGACCTCGTTCTTGACGTACATGTCGGCCAGCTTGTGCTTGATGGCCTGGTAGCCGCCGATCACGCGGCCGAAGGCGTAGCGGCCAAGCGCGTACTCCTTGGCCATCTCCAGGCAGCGGTCGGCGCCGCCCAGCTGTTCGAAGGCCAGCAGCACGGCGGCGCGGTCGAGGATCGACTGGACGAGGTCGAAGCCCTCGCCCGCCCCGCCCAGCCGCTCGGCGGCCGCGCCCTCGAAGGAGAGGCGGGCGACGCTGCGGGTGGGATCGAGGCTCTCGAGCGTCTCGCGCTTCACGCCGGCGCCGGTCAGGTCGACCAGGAACAGACCGGGCTTGCCGGCTTCGCTGGCCAGCACGATGGCGACGTGGGCGATGTCGCCGTCGGTGACGGGGATCTTCACGCCGGAAAGCCTGCCGCCCTCGACCCGGGCCGACAGGGCCGAGGAGGTCAGCACGCCCGGACCCTCGCTGACGGCCAGGGCGCCGATCAGCTCGCCGGCGGCGACGCGGGGCAGGATGGCGGCCTGCTGGGCGGCCGTGCCGTGGGCCATGACGGCCTCGGCCAGGATGTAGACGGTGGAGGCGAAGGGGATCGGGGCGACGGCCCGGCCCAGTTCCTCGGCGATGGCGCACAGCTCGACGCGGCCAAGGCCCAGGCCGCCGTGCTCCTCGGGAATGGCCGCGCCCAGCCAGCCCTGCTCGGCCACCGCGGCCCACAGGGGCGCGTCGTAGCTCTTGGCCGGATCGTCGAGCACCCCGCGCACCACCGCGGGCGGACAGCGGCCGCCCAGGAACTTGCGGGCCTCGTCCTTGAGGAACTTCTGGTCGTCGGAATAGTCGAAATCCACGGCCGCTTTCTCCCTTGGCCGTTCTTGTCGACGGCCGTTGGAAACGACGATGAACCACGTTTACGTGCGTGGAAAGATTGACCCGGCGTCAAGAATTTCAGGTTCTTATGGCCGCCCAGTATTTGGAGCCGTTCGAGATCCCATGGCCAAGACCGTCTATCAGCGGAACCAGAAGGTTTGGGTCGAGAGCGTCGGCGCCTGGGCGATCATCGAGAAGATCGTGCCCATCTGGGCCAAGGGCTTCGACGAGCCGGTGCGGGTGACCTACGACGTGGGCCTGGGCCGCGAGTTCCTGGCCCACGAGCTGAAGCCCGAGGACCGCATGGACCCGCAGGAGGGCGGCGTGCTGTCCAACTGGCGGGTGCTGCGGGCGCGCAACAAGTGGCAGCAGGAGAGCGACTGCCTGCACCACCCCTTCCCCGGCACCTATCCGGTGGTGGTCACCGACCCCAACGACTGGGGCGGCTGGCGCACGCCGGGCGCGGAATACGACCGCGACCCGCGCAAGATCGAGTTCCAGGCCAAGCTGATCGCCGCCGCCCCGCGCCTGCACGCGCTGTCACGCGAGATCATGACCCTGGTCGGCGACCATCCCGAGGACGCGCCCCCAGCCCTGCTGGCCCTGGCCCAGAAGGCCGCGGCCATCGAGCGGGAGCTGCACGAGACCCCGGCGGCGGGGACGGTGGAGGGCTGAGCCAGGCGAAAACCACGCCCTTCGACAAGCTCAGGGTGAGGTTTTCTACTGCACGGCCCCAAAAATGGTCCTCATCCTGAGCTTGTCGAAGGACGAGGGCCACGCACCGCCTAGAACCGCCGCCCCACGCCCACGGACACCACCATCGGGTCCAGGTTCACCTTGGACTTCAGGGCGCCGCCGTTGATCTTGGCGTCGGTTTCGAACCACACCTTCTTGACGTCGACATTGACGACGTAGGGGCCCTTCACGGCGATGTCGGCGCCGGCCTGCAGGGCGTAGCCGAAGCCGTCGTCGAGATCGACGGTGAAGCCGTTCCTGTCCTTGCCGCTGTAGAAGATCATGTAGTTCAGGCCCGCGCCGACATACGGATTGAACCGGGCCTTGGGCGCGAAGTGGTACTGGGCCGAGACCACCGGCGGCAGCACCCAGGTCTTGTGCACGACGACGTCGGTCCCCGGCCCCACGGCCTTGACGGTATGCTGGGTCGTGCCGGCGATCACCTCGACGGCGAGCTTGTCGGTGAGGAAGTAGGAGACGCCCAGCGTCGGCATGACGTCGTCCTCGACGTCGGCCTTGAGGCCGCTGGCGGCGCCGGCGGCGGTGACGATCGGGTCGCCCGCGTCGGGTGAGACGCTGGTGGCGCGCAGGTTGACCTGCCAGGTCCCCTTGGCGGCGGGCGTGAAGGCCTCCTGGGCGTGAGCGCCCGTGGCGACGGCGGCGAGCGCGAGGCCGGCGGCGCCCAAAGCAAGGCGAGCGGTGCGGAGGGCGGTCATGGTCTTATCCCCTTGGACTTCGACGCGTCGAGGCGTCGCCAGGGGTGATGCGCCCGCTCGCCAGGGCGTACCTTGATCCGCCTCAAGTGTCCGAGAAGCAGCCCTCCTTCCGGGCGCGCCAGGCCAGGAAGGCGACGGCCAAGACACATCCCGCCAGCAAGGGAACCGAGTTTTCCGGGCCGCCCGTCCCTCGCAGCCAGGCGATCAGGTGTCCCTGCCAAGGCTCGTAGATGGACGTATCCTCGCCGTCGACCACCGGATAGCCGGCGATCACCACGCCGGACAGCGCGCCCCACCCCGTCGACAGGCCAAGCCCCGGCCACAGCCGCCCGTAGCGCAGCCAGAAAAGGCCGAGGATGGCCCCGCCCAGCGCTACGTTCACCCACTGGAGCGGCGGCAGCGCCTCCCCGAACGATACAAGCCAGGACGCCAGCAGGGCCGCCAACACCACGCCGACGACCGGCCCGAACGCCTGGGTCGCCAAGCGTGCGCCTCCGCCCTGCACGGCCAAGCCCACTAGCAAGCCCCCGAGCGCGCCGTTGCTGGAGCCGTCCAGCGCCCAACGCCAATCAACGGTCGCCGGCGACCGCCAGACCACGTCGCCGCTCAAGACAAGCACGCCCATCAGCAGGCCGAAGGCCAGCACGGCCAGGATGATCCCAAACCCCAGTCCCGGGATCGCCGAAGCCGGCGCCAATTCGGACGGCCAGCGCCTTTCGCCCAGCCGAACCGCCAGGACATAGGTCCCAAGCGCGACGACCATCGCCGCCAGGACCGCCACGGGCGTCTTGACCAGAAGGGGCTCGTAACAATCGCAGCGTGTCGCAAGTTCGACGAAAACGAAGTCGCCGATGACCGACACCGCCGTCACAGCGGCGACGCCCGCGATACAGGGCGCCAGCGTCAGGATGATCGTCCAGACCAGGGCCATGACCCAGCGGCCCAGCGACATACGGCCGCCTTGGGCGAGCGTTTCGAGCATGGACGGCGCCTCCGGTCTAGCTTCGAAACTTAGCCGATAAATCGACAAGTCGCGCAACCGCCGGCCTCGCCGCCGCGCGGACGGGCGACTACATTGCGGTGATGCGCACCGAAACGCCCCAGCCGATCCGGCTCTCCGACTATCGCCCGTTCCCGTTCGAGATCGAGACGACGCAGCTGTCGTTCCAGCTGGCGCCGTCCGCCACCCGCGTGACCGCCACGCTGAAGGTGCGCCGCACGGGCGCGGCCGGCGAGGCCCTGGCGCTGAACGGCGAGCGGCTGACGCTGAAGTCGATCGCCATCGACGGCCAGGCCTTGAACGCCAACCAGTACGAACTGGATGACGAGCGCCTGACCATCGCCGACGTCCCCGACGTGTTCGAACTGGTCACCGAGGTCGAGATCGATCCGTCGGCCAACAAGGCGCTGATGGGCCTTTACATGTCGGGCGGCCGGTTCTGCACCCAGTGCGAGGCCGAGGGCTTCCGCACCATCACCTTCTTCCCCGACCGGCCGGACGTGCTCAGCCGCTACACCGTGCGGATCGAGGCCGACCAGGCGTTCGAGCACCTGCTCAGCAACGGCAACCTGATGGAGGCCGGCGAGCTCGACGGCGGCCGCCACTACGCCGTCTGGAACGACCCCTTCCCCAAGCCGGCCTACCTGTTCGCCCTGGTCGCCGGGCGGCTGGACGTGCTGGAGGACGACTTCGTCACCATGAGCGGCCGCACCGTCGCCCTGAAGGTGTTCGTCGATCCTGGCCAGGCCTCGCGCGCGGCCTATGCCCTGGACGCCCTCAAGCGCTCGATGAAGTGGGACGAGGAGGCCTTCGGCCGCGAATACGACCTCGACCTCTTCATGATCGTGGCCGTGCGCGACTTCAACTTCGGGGCCATGGAGAACAAGGGGCTGAACATCTTCAACAGCTCCCTCCTGCTGGCCGAGCCCGAGACCGCGACCGACTTCGACTACGAGCGCATCGAGAGCGTCGTCGCCCACGAATATTTCCACAACTGGACAGGCAACCGCATCACCTGCCGCGACTGGTTCCAGCTGTGCCTGAAGGAGGGCCTGACGGTCTTCCGCGACCAGTCGTTCAGCGCCGACATGCGCGGCGCGGCCGTGCAGCGGATCAAGGACGTCAAGGCATTGCGCGCCCGGCAGTTCGCCGAGGACGCCGGCCCGCTGGCCCACGCCGTGCGGCCGTCGAGCTATCTGAAGATCGACAACTTCTACACCGCGACCATCTACGAGAAGGGCGCGGAGATCATCCGCATGCTGAAGACCATCCTGGGCGCCGACGCGTTCCGGGCCGGTCTTGATCTCTATTTCGAGCGCCACGACGGCGAGGCGACCACGGTCGAGGCCTTCATCGCCTGTTTCGCCGAGGCCTCGGGTCGCGACCTGAACAGCTTCTTTGCCTGGTACGAACAGGCCGGCACGCCGTCGGTGTCGCTGACCCACGCCTATGACGCGGCCGCCAAGGCCCTGTCGATCACCCTGAGCCAGAAGACCGCGCCGACCAGCGGCCAGCCGGTCAAGAAGGCGCTGCCCATCCCGGTGACCATCGGCCTGCTGGCCCAGGACGGCAGCCCCCTGCGCGACAGCGAGGTGGTGCTGCTGGAGGGCGATAGCCTGACGGTGCGCTGGGAGGGCGTCGAGGAGGCGCCGGTCATCTCGGCCCTGCGCGGCTTCTCGGCCCCGGTGACCCTGACCACCGACGCGCGGCCGGCCGACGCCTATGTGCTGTTCGCCGCCGATCCGGACCTCTTCAACCGCTGGGAGGCCGGCCAGGGCCTGGCCCGCGGCCTGATCCTGGCGCGCGCCGCCGGAACGCCCGACGAGGTCGGCGAGGAACGCTACGCCGAGGCCCTGGGCCGGGCGCTGGATGATCCGGCCGCCGACCCGGCCTTCAAGGCCCTGCTGCTGGCCCTGCCGAGCGAGGGCGACCTGGCCCTGGCCGTCGATCCGGTGGATCCGGCGACGATCCACGAGGCCCGCGGGCTCTTGCGCGCCCGCATCGCCGTGCACCTGGGCGAACAGCTGGCCCGCATCCACGGCGCCATGCAGGGCGACGGCGAGTTCTCGCCCGACGCGGCCTCGGCCGGCCGCCGGGCGCTGCGCAACGCTTGCGTCGACCTGCTGGCCGCCGATCCGCACGCCGACAACGTGCAGCGCATCGTCGGCCACTTCGAGGCGGCCGCGGCGCTGACCGACGCCATGGGCGGCCTGTCGGCCCTGCTGGCGGTGGGCGGCGAGCCCTGCGAGACGGCCCTGGCCGCCTTCCACGCCAAGTGGCGGCACGAGCCGCTGGTGCTGGACAAGTGGTTCTCGGTCCAGGCCCGCGATCCGTCGCCGGACGCGCTGAAGCGGGTGCTGACCCTGACCGAGCACGCCGACTTCGACGCCGGCAACCCCAACCGCTTCCGCGCCCTGGTGCAGGGCTTCGCCAGCGCCAACCCGGCGCGGTTCCATGACGCCAGCGGCGCGGGCTATCGCTTCCTGGCCGACCAGATCCTGGCGGTGGACGGGTTCAACCCGATGACCGCCGCGCGCCTCGTCGAGCCCCTGGGCGGCTGGCGGCGCTACGTCCCGGCGCTGGGCGACCTGATGCGCCGCGAACTCGAGCGCGTGAAGGCCGTTCAGGGCCTGTCGAAGAACGTGCTGGAGCTGGCGACGCGGGCGCTGGAGTAGCGAAACCTCCCCCTCTGGGGGAGGCGGCCGAAGGCTGGTGGGGGGGGGGGACGTTTCAGCGTCCGATGCATCGGCCGGGCTCCGGATCACTCCCCCCACCGATCGCTTCGCGATCACCTCCCCACGGGGGAGGTTCCCTCAGGCGGCGAGCCTGAGGTGATTCCTCCGCGCAACGGTTGCGACCAAAGCGCTCATACCCCGCTTATTCGCCTCTCCCCCGGGTGACGGCGCATGAACGGGTACGGTAGATTCACCATGTCGGCGAACTGACTCGCCTGGGGTGCTAGAGGTTCAAGCGTTGCGAATTGGCGGGGCGAAACCCGGAAGGCCGGCCAAGGCCGGACTTTCGGCTGCGGGCGTGGCCCGCATGCGCGCCGCCCGGTCGTCGCAGGCCTATGTCCGCATCGTGATTTTGGCCGCGCTGCTGCTGCTGGCCGTCTATACCGCCCTTGGCCTGCACAACCTGCAGAAGGAAGCCTCCGCTCCCCCTGGCGGCGCGGGCCTGGCGGCAGAAGCCCAGATCCTTTCCGGCAAGGTCGAGACCAACCTGGCCGCCCAGCGCGCGGGCCTGTCGGCCGCCGCCGACATGCTGGAGCGCGACCCGACCTCGGCCATCGACGCGGCCGAGACCGCCCTGCGCGCCGCCGGCGGCGAGGCCATGGCCGTGGCCGTGACCACCAACGCCGAGGTGCTGGCCGTCGCGGGCCGCGACCCATCGGCCGATTGGCGCCTGGCCGCCCGCGCCGCCGCCGCTTCCGGCCGCAGCGTCTGGGTCGGGGGCGTGGGCCGCACCGGCCGCCTCTATGTCGCCATGGCCGCCCAGACCAGCGCCGGCCGCGGCTATGTCATCGCCGCCGGCGATCCCTCGCGCCTGCTGGGCGAGCCCGCCAAGGAGCGCTCGGTGGCGCTGTTCCTGGCCGACGGCGGCCTGCTGGTCGGCGCCGGGCGCGCCGTGCAGGGCGCCGCCAGCCTGAGCCAGGCCTACACCCTCTCCGTCGAGGACCTGCAGGGCGGCGCGGCCGCCCTCACCGGCCGCGGCGTCGACGGCTCCAGCCTGGACGTGGCCTTCGAGCCCCTGGCCCAGGGCGCGGTCATCGCCGCCGTCAGCACCCCCAGCCACACCGTGGCCAATGTCGATCGCCGCGTCATGGAAGGCGCGCTGACCCTGCTGATCCCGCTGGCCGCCGGCATCGCGCTGGCCCTGATCCTGATGCTGCAAAGCCGCCGCGCCGAAAGCGCCCAGAAGGAATTCATCGACAGCGAGCAGCGCTTCCGCCTGGCCGTCGAAGCCGCCCGCTGCGGCATCTGGGAATGGGACCTGCGCTCGGACGAGGTCTACATGTCCGACGTCACCGGGGCGATGTTCGGCTGGGGCGGCGGCGGCGTGGCGCCCGGCCAGGACCTGGTCGAGCGGATCTCGGCCGATCATCGCGACCGGGTGCGCCAGGCCCTGGCCAACGCCGCCCAGTTCGGCGCCTTCGACGTCTCGTTCCGCATCCCGGCCCGCGAGCACGGCGGCCGCTCGATCTGGGTGGACGCCCGCGGCCAGGGCTTCGGCAAGCCGGGCGAGGACGGCTACTCGCGGATCATCGGCGTTGCCCTGGACGTCACCGAGGAGCGCCTGGCCCAGGCCCGCGCGCAGGCCGCCGAGAACCGCCTGCGCGACGCCATCGAGAGCGTGTCGGAGGCCTTCGTGCTCTGGGACCGTCAGGGGCGCCTCCTGATGTGCAACAGGAACTACCGCAGCGTCTTCTCGCTGGAGCCCAAGCTGCTGAAGCCGGGCGCGGCCCGCGCCGAGGTCAACCGCTTCGCGGCCCTGGCCATCCGCCAGGAGATCCCCGACCCCACCGGCGCCAAGGGCGTGCGCGAGGCCGAGCTCAACGATGGCCGCTGGATCCAGATCAGCGAACGGCGCACGGCCGAGGGCGGCCTCGTCATGACCGCCGCCGACATCACCGCCATCAAGACCCAGGAAGAGGCCCGCCGCCGCAACGAGGAGCAACTGCAGAACGCCGTCACCGGCCTGGAGCGCAGCCAGGAGCAGCTGGCCGAGCTGGCCCGCAAGTACGAGATGGAGAAGGTCAAGGCCGAGGGCGCCAACAAGGCCAAGAGCGAGTTCCTGGCCAATATGAGCCACGAGCTGCGTACGCCGCTGAACGCCATCAACGGCTTCTCCGAGATCATGATGAACGAGATGTTCGGCCCGCTCGGCGACCAGCGCTACAAGGGCTACAGCCTCGACATCCACAACAGCGGCCAGCACCTGCTGGCCCTGATCAACGACATCCTCGACATGTCGAAGATCGAGGCCGGCAAGATGGCGCTGAAGTTCGAGCCGCTCCACCTGGAGGACGTCACCGAGGACGCCGTGCGCCTGGTGCGCAACCGCGCCGAGGCGGCGGGCCTGAAGCTAGAGGTCGACTTCCCGCCCCTGCCCGAGATCGAGGCCGACTATCGCGCGGTCAAGCAGGTGCTGCTGAACCTGCTCAGCAACGCCATCAAGTTCACCCCCCGCCAGGGCCGCGTCGTCGTCCGCGCCGAGATCCGCCGCGACCCGCTGGGCGAGCGCGTGAAGGTCTCGGTGACCGACACCGGCATCGGCATCGCCGCCGAGGACCTGGCGCGCCTGGCCCGCCCGTTCGAGCAGGTGGAAAGCCAGCACTCCAAGACCACGCAAGGCACGGGCCTTGGCCTGGCGCTGACCAAGTCGCTGGTCGAGATGCACGACGGCGCGCTGGAGATGGTCTCGACCCCCGGCGACGGCACCACGGTCAGCTTCACCCTGCCGATCAGCCAGAGCAGCCCGATGCAGGTGCGCGACTACGCGGTGGCGTAGAGACGTCCTGTCGACAAAAACGACCCAACAAGCTTGACCGCTCGCGGCAACAGCTAAACTCTTGCTTGCAGCAGCAGGAGAGACTTCTTGAAAATGGTGCGTGTTCCATATGCGTGCAGGCTCGGCCTAGGACTGGCGCTTCTGGCGCTTTCGACGGCCGCCGCAGCGGCCGAAGCCGACAAGGCGAAGGCCATCGAGGACATCACCGTTCCGCAGGGCTCGACGCTTATTCTGAACCCTGGCTTGACGCTAATAGGCCAGCTGCAGCTCGGGCCCGGTGCGCAGATCATCACCAGAGGCGCTTCGGTGCAGTTGCAGATCCAGGTCCTGATCATCGAAGACACGGCCGAGCTAATAGCCAACACCCCCGCGGGGCTCAACACCGACCCAATCGAGCTGACGGTCGGCGCCGTGGCCGGCAGCGGTCTCTCGATCCTCAACGCCGGGACGCCGGGCTTGCCAGGCCCCAATGCCTCGCCTCGCGACCAATCCACCTGCGCAGCCGACGCCGCCGCCTCGGCGGGCAACCCCGGCGGGCCGGGACAGAACGGTGGTGACGCGGGCAGTGTCTCCATCTCCACCATATCGCAGTCGAACTTGGCGGCCTTCCAGGTGCTCACAGACACGAACGCCGCCGGGCAGCCTCAGGATTGCGGCGGCCACATCTGCGGGGGTTTCGGCGGTCCAGGCGGCGCGGGCGGCAGCGGTGTTCCCGTCCAGCCCGCATGCGACAGCAACGCCCTCGGACCGAACGGTCCCCAAGGCGCGGCGGGGGCGACGGGCCGCAATGCGCAGTTCAAATCCCAGGTCATGTTGAGCGGGTCCATCGCCAAGCCCTAGCTTTCGCGGCAGGATTCGCGGAAAGCACCTCGCGGGGAGTGAAAGACCATGCCGGCCGCCTCCGGAACGCCCGTCGCCTTTATCCATGTCAGCGACCGCCAGCGCGCGCTGGACTTCTATGTCGGCAAGCTGGGCCTTGTAGTCCGCAGCTCCGATCCGTTCGGCGACTTCCTGGAGGTCGGCGCGGCGCTGATCCGCCTGACCGCCCTGCCCGACTACAAGGCCGGGGCCCATCCGGTATTCGGCTGGCACGTCGAGGACATCGAGGTCGGCGTGAAGGCGCTGACCGACAGGGGCGTGGTCTTCACGATCTACGAGGGCTTCGGCCAGGACGCCCTGGGGATCTGGACCGCCCCGGGCGGGGCGGCCAGGGTCGCCTGGTTCGCCGATCCCGACGGCAACGTGCTGAGCCTGTCGCAGGGGTGAGAACGTTACCCTCTCCCAGAGGGAGAGGGAGAGTTCTTAGGCCGTCCCCAACTTGGCCACCAGCGCCGCGCCCGCCTCGTCCAGCCCCAGCACCTCCACCGCCGCGCCCTGGCGGCGATAGCGCAGGACCACCTTGTCGAGGGCGCCGACGGCGGTGAGGTCCCACAGGCGCACGCCGGTCATGTCGATCTCGACGCGCTCGGGATGGCCGTGGAACTCGAAGCCGGCGGCGAACAGTTCGGCCGAGACGAAGAACAGCTGGCCCTCGACGACGTAGCGGCGGGCGGTCTGCGTGCTGTCGGCGCGCTCGGCGACGTTGATCATCTTGCCGACCTTGCGGGCGAAGAACAGCACGCTGAGCAGCACGCCCAGCACGACGCCCTTGGCCAGGTCGTGGGTGATCAGCACCGTCACGGTCGTGGCCAGCATGACGATGGTCGACTGCAGCGGCGTCGAGCGCAGCTTGCGCACCGAGTTCCAGTCGAAGGTGGTGAAGGCGACCATGATCATCACCGCCACCAGGGCGGCCATCGGGATGCGGGCCACCCAGTCGCGCAGGACGAGGATCAGGATCAGCAGGAACAGGCCCGCCCAGAAGGTCGACAGGCGCGAGCGGCCGCCGGATTTGACGTTGATGATCGACTGGCCGATCAGGGCGCAGCCGGCCATGCCGCCCAGCAGCGGCGAGACGATGTTGGCGATCCCCTGCCCCCGGGTCTCGCGGTCCTTGTCGGATGGGCTGTCGGTCAGGTCGTCGAGTAGGTTGGCGGTCAGCAGGCTTTCCAGGAGGCCCACGAACGCCAGGGTCAGCGACACCGGGGCGATGATCTTCAGGGTCTCGAGCGTCAGCGGCACGGCCGGCAGGTGGAAGCCGGGCAAGGCCGTGGGAAGCTGGCCCATATCGCCGACGGTGCGCACCGGCAGGTTCAGGGCGATGGCCACGGCGCTGAGCGCCAGGATCGCCACCAGCGACGAGGGCGCCGCCTTCGTCAGGCGCGGGAAAAGATAGATGATCGCCAGGCCCGCCCCGACCAGGGCGAAGGTCTGCCAGTTGCCGCCGATCAACTGGGGAAGCTGGGCCATGAAGATCAGGATCGCCAGCGAGTTGACGAAGCCGCTCATCACCGAGCGCGAGACGAACTTCACGTAGCGGCCCAGCCGCAGCAGGCCAATGACGATCTGGATGACACCGGTCAGCGCGCTGGCGGCGAACAGGTACTCGATCCCGTGGTCACGGACGAGGCCGCCCATCAGCAGCGACATGGCCCCGGTGGCGGCCGAGATCATCGCCGGCCGGCCGCCGACGAAGGCGATGGTCATGGCGATGACGAAAGAGGCGTAGAGCGTCACGGCCGGATCGACGCCGGCGATGAACGCGAACGCCAAAGCCTCGGGGATCAGGGCCAGGGCGACGACCGTGCCGGCCAGCAGGTCGCGGCCAGGATTGGCGAGCCATTGCTGGCGCGTCTTGGCGAGGAAGCTCATGGGATCTGTCTTGCGTGGTGCGACGAGACGGGCGCCGCGAAGGTTTCCCGGGGGATCGGCGCCCGGGGTAGCCATCCGGCGAGGCCGGATCCGTTGTGCGGCCTGCTGATGCCGCATCCGGCCGCGCGGGGCAAGCACCCCGTCCGCGAACTATTTTTCCGTCGATGGTGGCCCAACTTGCGGTTTCGTGCTCCGCCTGCGTCAAGCTTAGGGGGCCGGCGAAAAAGCACGCCCCGCTTTGGTGGATGGGGAGTGCGATGACGCGACACGTAGCGATGGCCGGGGCCGCCCTGGCGCTGGTGATGACTTTCGGCGGCCAGGCCGCCTACTCGGCAGAGATCACCCCGCCCGCCCAAGCCTTCGCCCAGGACCCGGGCAGCGACTACTTCCTGGCCGACTACACCGCCTATGAGGCCTATCTGAAGACCCTGGCCGGCCAGTCGGACCGCATGAAACTGGTCGACATCGGCAAGTCCGAGGAAGGCCGCACCCAGTGGGTGGCCATCGTCTCCTCGCCGGCGAACCTCGCCAAGCTCGACGAATACAAGGCCGTCGCCCGCAAGCTGGCCAAGGGCGAAGTCGGCAAGGAAGAGGCCGAGAAGCTGGCCGCCACCGGCAAGGCAGTGGTCTGGATCGACGCGGGCATGCACGCCACCGAAACGGTGACCTCGCAGGGCCAGATCCAGGTGCTGTACCGGATGCTGACCAAGACCGATCCCGAGACGATGCGCATCCTCGACGACGTCATCGTGTTGTTCGGCCACGACAATCCCGACGGCATGGAGCTGGTCTCGGACTGGTACATGCGCAACGCCGATCCGCAGAAGCGCGAGTACAACTCGATCCCGCGCCTCTATCAGAAGTACGTCGGCCACGATAACAACCGCGACAGCTTCATGTCGCAGATGTCGGAAACCACCAACGTCAACAAGGTGCTGTTCCGCGAGTGGTATCCGCAGATCATCTACAACCAGCACCAGCCGGCCCCGAACGGCATGGTGGTGTTCGTCCCGCCGTTCCGTGACCCCTTCAACTACAACTACGACCCGCTGGTCATGACCTCGCTGCAGGAAGTCGGCATGGCCATGCACAGCCGCCTGGTGGCCGAGGACAAGCCGGGCTCGGGCGCCCGCAGCGCCGCCCCCTACTCGACCTGGCACAACGGCATGGAACGCTCCATCGCCTACTTCCACAACGCCGTGGGCCTCTTGACCGAGATCACCGGTTCGCCGACGCCGATGCCGCTGAACCTGGTGCCGGACGTGCAGCTGCCCAACGGCGACCGGCCGATGCCGGCCCCGCCGCAGACCTGGCATCTGGCCCAGACGGTCGAGTACCAGTGGAGCCTGGACCGCGCGGTGATGGATTACGCCTCGCGCAACCGCGAGCGCATGCTGTTCAACATCTGGAAGATGGCCAGCAACTCGATCGCCAAGGGCAGCAAGGACAGCTGGACCATCACGCCCACCGAGATCGACGACCTGAAGGCCGCCGGCGCCAAGGTGAAGTTCGAGGGCCGCGTCACCGGCTCGCCGACCTCGGCCTCGGTCGATCCGTCGCTCTACAAGACCATCCTGCAGGCCCCGGAAAAGCGTGATCCGCGCGGCTACATCCTGACCGCCGACCAGGCCGACAAGCCGACCGTGGTGGCGTTCCTGAACGCGCTGATCAAGGCCGGCGTCGACGTGGACGAGGCCACCAAGCCCTTCACCGTGGCCGGCAAGACCTATCCGGCCGGCTCCTATGTGGTGAAGACCGGCCAGGCCTATCGCCCGCACATCCTCGACATGTTCGAGCCGCAGGACCACCCGCACGACGCCGAGTATCCGGGCGGCCCGCCAAAGGCCCCCTACGACGTCACCGGCTACACCCTGGCCTACCAGACGGGCGTGAAGTTCGACCGCGTGCTCGACGGCTTCGACGGGCCGTTCCAGCGCGTGCCCGACCTGATCGCCGTCAAGCCGGGCGCCGTGAAGGGCTCGGGCAAGGCCGGCTGGCTGATCGACCACGCGCCCAACAACGCCTTCACCCTGACCAACCGCCTGCTGAAGGCCGGCGCCCAGGTCTCGTGGCTGAAGAACGGGGCCAAGGCCGGCAAGCAGAGCTTCGCCGCCGGGGCCATCTGGGTCCCCTACTCGCCCGCCGCTGCCGAGGTGATCGGCGCCGGCGTCAAGGAACTGGGCATCGACGCCTGGGCCGTGGGCGCCAAGCCGGGCGGCTCGGCCCTGCCGCTGAAGCCGATCCGCGTGGGCTTGGTGGACGTCTATGGCGGCTCGATGCCCTCGGGCTGGAACCGCTGGATGTTCGAGAAGTTCGAAGCCCCCTTCCAGGTGGTCTACCCGCAGCGCCTGGACGCCGGCGACCTGGCCAAGGACTTCGACGTCTTGGTGTTCGCCGACGGCGTGGTGCCGGCCACGCCCGGCGGTCCGTTCCGCGCCGGCCGCGGCTATCCGCAGCCCAAGGCCGAGGAGATCCCCGCCGAGTACCACTCGTGGCTGGGCACGGTGACCGACGAGACCACCATCCCGCAGCTCAAGGCCTTCGCCGAGAACGGCGGCACGGTGATCGCCATCGGCGCCTCCACCCGCCTGGCCACCGCCTTCGGCGCGCCGGTCGAGGTCGCCACGGCCAAGACCGAGAACGGCAAGCTGGTGGGCCTGTCGACCAAGGAGCTCTACATCCCCGGCTCGGTGCTGCGGGCCAAGGTCGACGTCACCCAGCCGCTGGCCTACGGCATCCCGGCGGACGTGGACATCTTCTACGACCGCTCGCCGACCTTCACCCTGAAGTCGGACGCCAAGGGCGTGTCGAAGGTCTCGTGGTTCGACAGCGACAGGCCCCTGCGCAGCGGCTGGGCCGTCGGCCAGGAGCGCCTGAAGGACACCACGGCGATCCTCGACGTCGACGTGGGCAAGGGCAAGCTGTTCGTCATGGGCCCGGAGATCACCCAGCGGGCGCAGTCGTACGGGACCTTCAAGTTCCTGTTCAACGGCATGCTGTACGGGCCGGCGGTCAGCGCGGGCAAGTAAGGCTCTCGCGAGCTGAAAATGGAAAAGCCCCGGTCGCAGGACCGGGGCTTTTTCTTGGGAACCTCCCCCTGTGGGGGAGGTGATCGCGAAGCGATCGGTGGGGGGAGTGGCTGCGAGGCCGGCCAATTCAACGGAAGCTGAAAACGTCCCCCCACCGGCCTTCGGCCGCCTCCCCCAAAGGGGGAGGTTCTCTATCGAATAACCCGAGCCCCGGCGCCCTTCACCAGGGCCTCGACCTCCTTCAGGCGCACCATCGAGGTGTCGCCCGGGGTGGTCATGGCCAGGGCCGCGTGAGCCGCGCCGTAATCGACGGCGGCCTGGGGACCCAGGTTCTCCATCAGGGCGTAGGCCAGGCCCGAGGCGAAGCCGTCGCCGCCGCCGATGCGGTCGTAGATGGCCAGGCCGTCGCGCATCGGGGCCTCATAGAAGGCCCCGCCGGCCCACAGGATGGCGCCGAAGTCGTTGACGCTGGCCGAGCGCACGGCCCGCAGGGTGGTGGCCAGGACCTTCAGGTTCGGGAAGGCCTTCACCGCCTGCGGGGCCAGGGTCTTGAAGTTGGCCGGATCGGTGGGTTCGAGCCCCTTCACCAACCCGTCGATCTCCATGCCCAGGCACACCACGAAGTCATGATCGTTGCCGATCATCACGTCGGTCATGGCGGCGATCTTGCGGTTCAGGGCCTGGGCGGCGTCGAGGCCGCCGCGGTCTTTCCACAGCGAGGCGCGGTAGTTCTGGTCGAAGCTGACGATGACGCCGTGCTTCTTGGCGACCTCAAGGGCCTCCAGAACCACCTCGGCGGTGTTGGAGGCCAGGGCCGTGAACACGCCGCCGGTGTGGAACCAGCGCACGCCTTCCTCGCCGAACAGCCGCTCCCAGTCGATCTCGCCGGGACGCAGCTGCGAGGCCGCCGAGTTGGCGCGATCGGAGACGCCAAGGGCCGGACGCACGCCGAAGCCGCGCTCGGTGAAGTTCAGGCCGACCCGGGTGTTGCGGCCCAGGCCGTCGAACTCGCGCCAGACCACGTGGCTTATGTCCACGCCGCCCTGGCCGATCAGGTCCTGGACCAGCCAGCCCAGGTCGCTGTCGGGCAGGGCCGTGGCGACGGTGGCGCGCTTGCCCCAGCACTTGCTCATGCCGCGGGCGAAGTTGTATTCGCCGCCGCCTTCCCAGACCTGGAACTGGCGGGCGTTGCGCACCCGCCCGTCGCCGGGATCGAGCCTCAGCATCACCTCGCCGAGGGCCGCGCAGTCCCAGCGGGTCTCCGACGCCGGGCGAAGCTTAAGGATCGGGTCGCTCATCAGGCCTTGCCGCGCACCTTGGCGATCAGGTCGACCGTCTCGCGCACCTTCTTGGAGATGCCGGCGTAGTCCTTGGCGTCGAGGGCTTCCTGGGTGATCAGCTTGGAACCCATGCCGGCGGCGACGATGCCCGCGCCGAACCACTTCTTGATCGAGGCCTCGTCCGGATCGACGCCGCCCGTCGGCATGATCTTGGTCCAGGGCATCGGGCCCATGACGGCCTTGATGAAGTCCGGGCCGCCGACCGACGAGCCGGGGAACACCTTGACGATCTCGCAGCCCAGTTCCTGGGCGTAGGAGATCTCGGTCGCCGAGCCGCAGCCGGGGCTGTAGGGGATCATGCGGCGGTTGCAGAGCTTGGCCACGTCGGCGTTGACGATCGGGCTGACCATGAACTTGGCGCCGTTGGCGATGTAGAGGCCGGCGGTCGGCGCATCGACGATCGAGCCGACGCCCATAATCACGCGCGGATCGGCCGAGGCGAAGTGCTTGGTGACTTCGTAGAAGACGTTCGCGGCGAAATCGCCGCGGTTGGTGAACTCGATGCAGGGCGCGCCGCCGTCGGCGCAGGCCTGGATGACGTTCTTACAGATCTCGACGTCCGGGTGGTAGAACACCGGCACCACGCCTTGGGTCTCAAGGGCCTGCAGCACCGCCATACGGTTCTTCAGCATTCTCGTACTCCTCCCGGAAAGGGCCGTTCTTGCGCGAGGCGCCGCCGTGGCGCGCCGCGCGTGGAAGATCTGTTCGGGCGATCCCTTAGCCCGCGCGCGCGACTTGCGCCACAGGGCGTGGCTGCCGCCGCGTCACTTTCCGCGAGCCCCCCGCCCCCGGCGAAATAAAGGGCGCCGAGCCAAGGCCCGGCGCGCACCCCAAGGTAAAATGAAGGGCGTCGAGCTAAAGCTCGACGCCCTGGAAAAGTTTGCGCAGGAGCGAACTCAAAGAGCCGCAGGACGCCGGATCGGGGGAGCCGACCCAAAACGTCGTGACACCGGTAGCAACAAGAGCTCGGCTCGTTTTGTCACCGGTGTCATAGACAGATAAGCGCAGTTTCGGCATTTGAGCAAGCCTGTAGAAAACGCAGGTTCCCGAGCGTCGCGTTTTTGACGGGCGCGCGGATTCATCCCGCGTGCCCTGCTCAAGTCGGGATCAGCCAGTGTTGCGCAGGCCGGCCGCGATACCGGCCACGGTCAACTGGATGGCCAGGCGCACGTCCTCGGCCTGCTCGCCGCCGCGACGGCGGGCCAGCAGCTCCAGTTGCAGGTGGTTCAGCGGATCGACCGAGTGGCCGGCCAGGGCCACCGACTCGGCCAGCTCCGGCTGGTTGTCGAGCAGGCTGGCGCCGCCGCGGATGGCCAGGGCGATGCTCTGGGCCGCGTCGTGCTCGCGCTTGATGGTGTCGAAGATCCGCTGGGCGTTCTCCTGGTCGGGCGACAGGGCCACGTAACGGGCGGCGATGCCCATGTGGCTCTGGGCCAGGGCCAGCTCCATGTTCGACAGCAGCGAGGCGAAGAAGTCGAAGTCGCCGGCAAGGTCCTGCAGCTGGCCCGTCGACAGGCCCGCGCGCTCGACGCCCGAGGCGAAGCCGTACCAGCCCGGCAGCATGAAGCGGGCCTGCGACCACGAGAACACCCACGGGATTGCCCGCAGGTCCTCGATCTTGCGGCTGGCGGTGCGCGACGCGGGGCGGCTGCCGATGTTCAGGCCGACGATCTCGCCGATCGGGGTGGCCGACCAGAAGAAGTCCTCGAAGGCCGGATCATCATAGACCAGCGCGCGGTAGCCCTCGAACGAGGCCTGGGCCAGGGCGGTCATCGCGGTCTCGACCTTGGGATCGGGGCGATTGACGTCGCGCTGGCTGGACTGAACCACGGCGGCGGCCAGGCCGTCGAGGTTGCGGCGGGCCGTGGGTTGGTCGCCGAAGCGGCGGGCGATCATCTCGCCCTGCTCGGTCATGCGGATGCGGCCCTGGACGGTGCCGGCCGGCTGGGCCAGCACGGCCTCGGCGGCCGGACCACCACCGCGCCCGACGCTGCCGCCGCGACCGTGGAACAGCTGGATGCCGACGCCCATGCGGTCGGCCTCGAACGCCAGGGCCGAGGCCCCACGCGCCACGCCCCGACGCGAGGCGACATAGCCGCCGTCCTTGTTGCTGTCGGAGTAGCCGAGCATGATCTCCTGCACCGGCCGGTCGCCCAGGATGGTGCGGCTGATCGGCAGCTCAAGCCACTGGCGCAGCACGCGCGGGCCGTTCTCCAGGTCCTCGATGGTCTCGAACAGCGGGGCGATCTTCAGCGACGAGCGCGGCGCCGCCCCGCCCCAGACCAGGCCGACCTGCTTGAGCAGAACCAGCGGCTCGAGGATGTCCGACAGGGTCGCGGATTTGGAGATGATGTAGGCGCCGATGCAGGCGTGGCCGTAGTCGCGCACGGCCTGGGCGGCCGCTTCCATCGTGGCCAGTTCCTTGGCCGTCTCCTCGCCATAGGCGGTGAACGGCGAGACCAGGGGCCTCTGGTGCGAAAGCTCCTCGATCAGCAGCTTGGAGCGGGCCTCCTCGTCGAGGTCGAGGTAGCGCACGCCCGAGCCCGAGCGTTGATAGAGCTCGTGGATGGTGCGCTCGTGGACATCGGCGTTCTGGCGCAGGTCCAGGCTCATCAAGTGGAAGCCGCAGGCCCTGGCGACGGCCACCAGGGTGCGCAGCGAGGCGCCGACCAGACGCTCGCCGCCGTTGGCTTCCAGCGACTCGATGATGATCTGCAGGTCGGCGACGAAGGCGTCGGGGTGGGCGTAGGGCGCAACGTCCGTGCGGCTGGTGGCGTAGGCCACCCACTGGCCGGTCAGCTTCTGCGACACGGCGGTGAGGCGGTCGAAGATCAGCTCCAGGGCCAGGCGATAGGGCTCGTCCAGGCGATGCACCGACGGGTCCTTGGCCTGGGAGGCCAGGGCCAGCAGTTCGTCGGAGACGGGGGTGTAGGCGGTCGAGACGGCGAGGTTCGACCACAGCTTGCGCACCTCGCCGGCGTACCAGTCGAGGATCACCCGCGACTGCGACGAGAGGGCCAGCTTCAGGGTGTCGCCGTTGACGCCGGGGTGGCCGTCGCGGTCGCCGCCCAGCCACGAGCCCATCTTCAGGAGCGGCGCGATATGGCCATGGCTGCCGATCTTGCCCGACCATTCCTCGTAGAGATCGACCATGGCCGGCAGGATCGAGGTGCGGACGATCGACAGGGCGTTGCGGATCTCGTCCTTCACGGTGATCCGCTCGGGGCGATAGAGGCGCGTGCGCCACATCAGGGCGATCTCGCGGAACAGGCGCTCGCGGATGTCGGCTTCCAGGTCGGCCGGCAGGTGATGGCGGCGCAGGGTCATCAGGCGCGAGATCTCGGTCTCGCGGTCGACCATGCTGCGGCGGCGCACTTCGGTCGGGTGGGCGGTCAGCACCGGCACCACGTTCATGGCGGCGAAGATCTTGGCGAGTTCCGCGTCGGTCTTGCCCGAGGCCTTCAGGGCCGCGACGGCGTCGACCAGGGTGCGGGCGCGCTCGTCGCCGGGACGGGCGTCGGCCTCGGCGTGGCGGCGGCGGCCGGCGACGTCTTCGCCGATATTGGCCAGCAGCGAGTGGCTGGCGAAAGCCCGCGCCAGGAACACGGCCTGGTCGTTGGAGAGATCGGCGAACAGGTGGTCGAGGCCGGGCGCCTCGCCCTCGGCGGTCTCATGCGCGGCGGCCTTGCGGGCCTTGCTGACCAGGCCGGCGGCCTCCTCCCCTTCCAGATAGCCGATGGCCTCGATCAGCAGGTCGCCGAGCAGGTTGGCGTTCTGCCGGACATCACGGCTGGTGGGACGGCTGGCGCCGAGGGAGAGGGCCGAGTCGCGCATGCGCATGCTCCATCACCGCCATCAGGGAGAACGGCGGATCGTCGGGACTGTAAGAACAGATCTAACGGTTCTCGCGTTCAGCCCGGCCCGGTCGAACGCTGTGCGGGCTCTAGCGCCCTTCTTCGCCTTGGGGAAGCGGGGCGATGCGATGGTTGCGCTACCATCGTTCAGCGGCGCGCATTTTGTGCGTGGTCGAGCGTGATCGCGCCCCGGAAACGAAAAATCCCCGCGAAGTCGCCTTCGCGGGGATCCAACGCTCGGCAGGCCCGAAGACCTGGAGACTTAGCGGGCCAGCCAGCCGCCATCGACCGGCAGGGTCACGCCCTGCACGTAGTCGGCCGCCGACGAGGCCAGGAACACGGCGGCGCCGCCGAGGTCTTCCGGACGGCCCCAGCGGCCGGCCGGGATGCGGGCCAGGATCGAGGCGTTGCGGTCGGCGTCGGCGCGCAGGGCCTCGGTGTTGTTGGTGTCGAAGTAGCCCGGCGCGATGGCGTTGACGTTGATGCCCTTGGTCGCCCACTCGTTGGCCAGGATCTTGGTCAGGCCGGCCAGGCCCGACTTGGCGGCCGTGTACGACGGCACGCGGATGCCGCCCTGGAACGACAGCAGGCTGGCGATGTTGATCACCTTGGCGCCGGTCCCTTGCGCCAGGGCCTGCTTGGCGAAGGCCTGGGTCAGGAAGAAGACGACCTTGAGGTTGGTGTCGATCACCGCGTCCCAGTCGGCTTCCGAGAATTCGATCGAGTCGGCGCGGCGGATGATGCCGGCGTTGTTCACGAGAATGTCGACCTTGCCGAGGGCGGCGACGGTTTCGTCGATCACGCGCTGCACGGGCTCGGTGGTCGAGAAGTCGGCCTTGATCGACACGAACTTGCGGCCCAGCGCCTCGACGGCGGCCTTGGTCTCGGTCGGTTCGCTGCGGCCGGCGGCGGCGATGTCGGCGCCGGCTTGAGCGAGCGCGATGGCGATCCCCTGCCCGATGCCGGTGTTGGCGCCGGTGACGAGCGCGACCTTGCCTTCGAGGCTGAACGGATTGGCCATGATGCTTAGTTTCCTGAATCCCAATTGCTTCATCCCGGCGGCCCGAAAGCCGCGCGGGACCCGGGGACGACGTCGCGCCTCCGGGTCCCGGCTCTTACGCTCCACTTCGGCCGGGATGACAACCGAAGCAAAACTGGAAGGGGCTTTGGCCCTACTTCAGCTGGCAGATGTCCAGCACGTTCATGTCGGTGTAGTCGAGGTTCTCGCCGCCCATCGCCCAGATGAAGGTGTAGTTGGCGGTGCCCGAACCCATGTGGATCGACCACGGCGGGCTCATGACGGCCTCTTCGTTGGCGATCACGATGTGACGCATCTCGTCCGGCTCGCCCATGTAGTGGAACACGCGGTCGTTCTCGCCCAGGCCGAAGTAGAAGTAGGCTTCCGAACGACGGTCGTGCAGGTGGGGCGGCATGGTGTTCCAGACGCTGCCCGGCTTCAGGACGGTCATGCCCAGCAGCAGCTGAGCCGACTTGCAGGTGGTCGGGACGATGTACTGGTAGATCGTGCGCTCGTTGCTGGTCTCGAGAGCGCCGCGCTCCAGCGGGATGGCGTCGGCGAACGCCAGCTTCTTGGTTTCGAACGAAGCGTGGGCCGGCAGGCTGACCAGGTAGAAGCGAGCAGCTTCGCCGTTCACGCCTTCGAAGGTCACGTCCTTGGCGCCCATGGTGACGTACAGGCCGTCACGCGGAACGATGTCGTAGACGACGCCGTCGACGGTGATCTTGCCGGTGGTCTCGCCGACATTGATCACGCCCAGCTCGCGGCGCTCCAGGAAGGGGTGGCCGGCGGCCGAGGCGGGCTCGGTCTGGTCGGGCAGCTTCACGGCGGTCGAGGCGACGACGCCGCCGACCACGAAGCGTTCGGCGTGGTTGTAGTTCAGGACGATCTCGCCTTCGACGAAGAGGTCCTGCATCAGGTAGCGGTCGCGCAGGTCGTCGTTGCTGACGGCGAACATCATGTCCGGATGGGTGGCGTGGTAGGTCTTGGCGAACATCGAGTTTACTCCGGAAGTGGTGTTCTTATTCGGCAGCGAGCGCCGGGGCCGGTAGCGGCCGCGGCTGATCGAGCTTGTAGGCCTTCTTAGGCAGATTGTACGTCAGGTCTACGATGAGCTCCTGAGCTTCCACCAAATCCATGCGGTGCTCGCTCACCATGCGCGCCAGGAAGGCGCTGTCGACGCGGCGAGCGACATCGTGGCGGGCGGGAATCGACAGGAAGGCGCGGGTGTCGTCGTTGAAGCCGACGGTGTTGTAGAAGCCGGCGGTCTCGGTGACCTGCTCGCGGAAGCGCATCATGCCTTCCGGGCTGTCGTGGAACCACCACGAGGGACCCAGCTTCAGCACCGGATAGTGGCCGGCCAGCGGGGCCAGCTCGCGGCTGTAGGTTGTCTCGTCCAGGGTGAACAGGATCACCGACAGGCGCTTGTCGTTGCCCAGGCGAGTCAGCAGCGGCTTCAGCGCATCGACATATTCCGTGCGCATCGGAATGTCGGCGCCCTTGTCGCGGCCGTGCGATTCCAGCAGGCCCACATTGTGGTTGCGGTGCGAGCCGGGGTGGATCTGCATCACCAGGCCGTCCTCGAGGCTCATCTTGGCCATCTCGGTCAGCATCTGGGCGCGGAACAGTTCGGCCTTCTCCGGCGTGACGTTCCCCTTCACCAGATCGGCGAACAGGGCCTCGGATTCGACGTCGCTCAGGTCGGCGGTGGCGGCGGTCGGGTGACCGTGGTCGGACGAGGTGGCGCCGGCCTCGATGAAGGCCTTGCGGCGGATGCGGTGGGCTTCGAGATAGCCCTTCCAGCTGTAGACGTCCTGGCCCGAGATCTCGGCGAAGCGCTCGAACGCGCGCGGGCTGCGCTCGTCCTCGAAGTCGATGACCGCGTCGGGGCGATAGGCGGTGATGACGTGGCCGCCCCAGCCGCTCTCACGGATGGCCTTGTGGTGCTTCAGCGGATCGTGCGGGCCCTCGGTGGTGGCCAGGGTCTCGATATTGAAGCGGTCGAACAGGGCGCGCGGACGGAAGGCGTCGGTGGCCAGGGCCTCGTTGATGCCGTCGAAATAGGCGTCGGCGTTGTCCTCGCCGAGGAACTCGGTGAAGCCGAACACCTTGCTGAACACGTGGTTCAGCCAGATCCACGACGGCGTGCCGCGGAAGAGGTGGAAGTTCTGGGCGAACAGCTTCCAGGCCGCGCGCGGATCGGTGGCCGGCACGCCCGACTTGCGCGGCACCTTCAGGTCGTCCAGCGCCACGCCCTGGCTGTAGAGCATGCGAAAGACGTAGTGGTCGGGCGCCAGCAGCAGGTCGGTGGCGTCGCGGAACGGCTCGTTGGTGGCGAACCAGGCCGGGTCGGTGTGGCCGTGTGGGCTGATGATCGGCAGGGCCGCGACCGTCGAATAGAGCTCACGGGCGATGCCGCGGACGGTGGGATCGGCCGGGAACAGGCGATCGTCGTGCAAAATCAGGGGCCGGGCCATGGCGTGTCTCCTCGTCCCTTCGCCGGCGGCTGCTAACTGGCCGCTTCGTGGCGCTTGGTAACCGGTGTCAAAGTTCGGTGCAAGGTGCAGGGCGCGGCGCGCACCCTACACTTTCTTCGGTGACGAGGAAGACTCGCGCACCACGAGATAGGGGATGGTCTTGGCCGGATCGCCCGGCTCGTAGCCGTCGCGGGCGATCAGCTTCTCGGCCGCCATGCGGCCCACTTCCCTCGTCGGGATGTGGATCGTGGTCAGCGGCGGCCAGACGGCCTGGGCGATCTGGAAGTCGTCGAAGCCGACCACGGTCAGGTCTGCCGGCACCGTCAGGCCGGCGCGGCGGGCGGCCTGCAGCACGCCGGCGGCCATTTCGTCGTTGCCGGCGAAGATGGCGGTCGGACGCGGGGTCTTGGCCAACAGCGCCTCGCCGCAGGCCAGGCCCGATTCGAAGGTATAGGCGCCCTGCACCACATAGTCGGGATCGAGCTTCACGCCGGCCTTTGTCAGCGCGTCCTCGAAGCCCCCTCGCCGCTCGTGCGACGACCGGAAGCTGGGCAGGCCGGTGATGAAGCCGATGCGCTCGTGGCCCAGACCCACCAGGTGCTCGCCCATGGCCTGGGCGCCCAGCCGGTCGTGACCGACGATCATGTGCTCTTCTTCGTCGAGCGGCACCGAGGCGATGCGGATGTATTCGCAGCCGATGTCGCGCAGCAGGTCGGCGACGCGCTCGTCCTCGGACACCGACGGCGGCAGGATCACGCCGAACAGCTTTTGCCGCTCGATGAACATCCGCACATCCTGCAGGAAGGTGGGGCTGGAGCGGTCGCACGGATGAACCACCAGCTCGAAGCCCGAGCCGCGCATGCCGTCCAGCAGGCCCAGCTGCATGTTCACGACGTACTGCGGGTTGGGGTTGTCGTAGATCATGCCGATCAGGAACGAGCGGCGGAAGGCCAGGCCCCGGGCCTGGGGATCGGGGGCGTAACCCCACTCGGCGATCACCGCCTCGATCCGCACCCGCGTCTCTTCGCGAACGAAGGGCGACTGGTTGATCACGCGCGAGACGGTCTTCTTGGAGACCCCGGCCAGGCGGGCGATGTCGTTGATGGTGGCGCGGCGGCGGCCGCTTTCCAGCGCTGCGTTCACATCCGACTCGTCGGCGGACTTTTTGGGCGTCTTTGACGAGGTCACGGCGTTTCCATGCGGCGGGCGTTCTTTTCTTTTGTCATACTCCAGCGTCGAAAGCGTAGCCAATCTGCGGCTAAAAGCGCGCTGGCGAAGCTCTTGACACCGGTTTCCACTCCCTTAGGACCGGATGGCAACACAAAAAGTCGCAAAGACAAAGACCCCAGATGAGCGAAACGGCCACCTTTCCCGGCGAATCGATCCACGGCGTCGATCCGCGCGACCACGTCGCCACCGCCCTGCGCCCCCTGTCGGCCGGCGAAAGCGTCGACCTGCACGGCGAGCAGATCCTGGTGCGGAGCGACATTCCCAAGGGCCACAAGATCGCCGTGCGGCCGGCGGCCAAGGGCGAGGACGTGCTGAAGTACGGTTGGCCGATCGGCCGGGCCACGGTCGACATCGCCGTCGGCGACCACGTGCACGTCCACAATGTCGAGACCCGGCTGGAAGGCGTCGAAGGCTATGCCTACGCCCCGGCCGAGACGGACAACACCGAAGTGGTCGGCGACCGAACCTTTCTGGGCTATCGCCGCAAGAACGGCCGGGTCGGCACGCGCAACGAGATCTGGGTGCTGTGCACCGTCGGCTGCGTGGCCAACACCGCCCGCCGCATCGCCGAAAAAGCCAATGCCCGCTTCGCCGGCCGCGTCGACGGCGTCTTCGCCTTCCCCCACCCGTTCGGCTGCTCGCAGCTGGGCGATGATCTTTCCCACACCCGCCAGCTGATCGCGGGCCTGGCCGCCCACCCCAACGCCGGCGGCGTGCTGATCCTGGGCCTGGGTTGCGAGAACAACCAGCTGAAGGCCCTGCTCGACAGCGCCCCGGACCTCGATCCCGAGCGGCTGCGCTCGTTCACCACCCAATTCGTGGAAGACGAGTACGAACAGGGGCTGGAGGCCATCGAGGCGCTCATCGAGATCGCCGAGAAGGACCGCCGCGAGCCCGCCCCGATCTCCGAGCTGGTGGTGGGCCTCAAGTGCGGCGGCTCGGACGGCTTCTCGGGCGTCACCGCCAACCCGCTGGTCGGCCGCATCGCCGACAAGGTGGCCGCGGCCGGCGGCACGCCGGTGCTGACCGAGATCCCCGAGGTGTTCGGAGCCGAGAACGTGCTGCTGCAAAGAGCTGCAAGCCGCGAGGTTTTCGACGAGGCCGTCGAGGTGATCGACGACTTCAAGCGCTACTTCATCGACAACCACCAGCCCATCTACGAGAACCCCTCGCCCGGCAACATCGCCGGCGGCATCACCACGCTGGAGGAGAAATCCCTGGGCGCGGTGCAGAAGGGCGGCCGCGCGCCGCTGGTCGAGGTGCTGCGCTATGGCGAGCGGGTCGGTCCGCACGGGCTCACCTTGCTCGAAGCGCCCGGCAACGACGCTGTGTCGTCCACGGCCCTGACGGCGGCCGGCGCCACGGTGATCCTGTTCACCACCGGCCGGGGAACGCCTTTGGGCTTCCCCGCCCCGACCCTGAAGATCGCCTCCAACAGCGCCCTGGCCGCCCGCAAGCCGTCGTGGATCGACTTCGACGCCGGCGTGGTGCTCGACGGCCAGACCATGGACCAGGCGGCGGACTCGCTGCTCGACCTCGTCGTCGCCACCGCCTCGGGCCAGGAGACCAAGGCCGAGCGCAACGGCGAGCGCGAGATCGCGATCTGGAAGTCAGGGGTTACGCTCTAAGCCCGTTCCGCCTTGGCCGGCAGCCGCGCGCCGATGAAGTCGGCGAGGCAAGCGGCGGCGGGATGGCCGCGGTTGCACAGCGTGATCGTCGTGAAGTCCGGGAAGACCGCCAGGTCGCCGTTGATCCCGGGCGCGGCGCCGCCATGGCCGTAGTAGCGCAGGCCGTTGCGCTCGCGGATCGCCAGGCCCAGACCCCAGTGCGCGCTTCCGGCGACCACCAGCGGCTGGGTCATGGCCCGCAGCGTCTCGGCCCGCACGAGCTTGCCCGCCCGTAAAGCGACCACGAAGGCGTGCAGGTCGTCGACGGTCGAATAGGCCCCGCCGGCCGGCAGGCCGACATAGGGCCCCAGCGGCTTCAGGCCGGTGGCCCGCGCGCCGGCATAGGCGGCGGCCGTGATCCCGGCATGGTCCGCGTTCAGCGAGGTCGCCGTCATGGCCGCCGGCTTGAAGACCCGGGCGTCGACAAGCGCGGCGTAAGGCCGGCCGCCGACACGCTCCAGGATCCGTCCCAGCAGCACGAACCCGTAGTTGCTGTAGCCCCACCGCGAGCCCGGCTCGAACAGCGGATCCCGGCCGCCGTACATCGCGACCAGGGCGGCCGGCTCGGCGCTGGCGCCGGCGCGGCCGTCATAGCCGGGACCGAAGATGTCGCCGGTTCCGCCGGTATGGGTCAGCAGGTGGCGAACGGTGACGCGATCGGCGACGGCGGCATTGGGATAGTCGGGAAGATAGGCCCGGATCGGCGCATCCAGGGTGAGGCTCCCCGCCTCGACCATCCTCATGACGGCGACGGCGGTGAACATCTTGCCCATCGAGCCAATGCAGAAACGCACGTCCGGGCGATTGAGCGTCCGCGCGGCCTC
Organism: Caulobacter radicis; assembly: GCF_003094615.1. Classification (GTDB taxonomy): domain Bacteria; phylum Pseudomonadota; class Alphaproteobacteria; order Caulobacterales; family Caulobacteraceae; genus Caulobacter; species Caulobacter radicis. Next base: position 49,491 of record NZ_QDKO01000016.1, read on the forward strand.
GTCGGCCAGGCCACGCGCCTGGCGCAACAGCACCCGGTCGCCTCGGGCGACCAGCGCCGCGCCGTTGAAGCGGCCGCCCCGCCCCTCCTCCTCGATCTTGTCCCGGGCGGCTTTCAGCGCCATCGCCTCGCTCAGGCGAGGGATCGGCTCGCCAGCCGGCGCGCCGGCGAAGGCGATATCGTCCAGCCTCTGGTCGCCCGACGCCTGCAAGGTGAGGCGCGAGCGACGATCCCAGGCCCGATCCCGAACCAGGGCGGTGATGCTGTCGGCCGTGACCGCCTCGACCGCGATCAGGTCGAACCCGCCGCTGATCTCGCGCACGGACAGGTCGTCGTCGAGATAGGGGGCGACGCTTGGGGCCGTGCGGGTCACGAAGGCCTGGTAGACGGCGAGGTCGGCGTCGTTGAAGGCCGCCAGCCAGCGCTTCAGCCAGGTCCGCATGCGATCCGCCTCGCTACCGGCCTGGGCCCGCGCGGCGCCGGCCGACGCCGCCGCCCCGGCGCCCCCGACCATGAACTCCCGACGCCGCATGCCGCCCCCCCCTGCCCCGAAATCGCTTGCGCGAAACCGTTGTAACTAGTTACGACGAGAGTCAATGACCGAGCCGCTCCCACCTCCCTCCGACTTCAGCAAAGGCAGCGGCGCGGCCGCCATAGGCGCGCGCCTGCGCCGGCTGTCCGAGCGGATCGACCGTGACGCCGCCCGGCTCTACCAGGAAAGCGGGGAAGCGTTCGAACAGCGCTGGTACGGGGTCGTCCAGTTGCTGAGCCGCCAGGACGCGCTGTCGGTCGGCGACCTGTCGGCGGCGCTCGGCGTCAGCCACGCCTCGATCAGCCAGATCCGCGACGGCCTGGCCAAGGCCGGCCTGATAGCCTGGGAGATCGACGCCAGGAACGCCCGCCTGCGCCGACTGCGCCTGACACCGAAGGGCCGCGACCTGGCGGCTCGCCTGGCGCCGCTGTGGGCCGCCCTGAACGCGGCCGCCATCGAGCTGAATGACGAGGCGGCCAACGCCCTGGCCGCGATCGAGCGCCTGGAAGCGGCGCTGGCGGGGACCTCGCTCTACGACCGGGTCAGGGCCAGGCTCGACTAGCCTGGGAGCTCCCTCACCTGGCCTCGGCGATCTCGTACATCAGGTCGACATAGCTCATCGCGCCGCCGACTAGGCCCTGGACCTTCGGATTGCTGCTGTCGATAACGTAATACTCGTTGGGCGCATGGGCGCCGCTGCCGTGGCCAAGGCCGAACTGGCCCGCCGGCAGGCTGACCGGCGGCGAGGTGAACACCGTGCCCGGCCATGAACCGGCCAGGCGCGGATAGAGCGTCGCCGGCGCGCCCAGGCGCTTGTAGCTGGCCAGCTGGGCGCGGATCAGGCGGCTGTCCTCCGGCGTCTCGGTCGGGTCGTAGCCGCCGCTGACCTTGATCTCGACGTCGTTGAAGCCTCGCTTGTCGAGGTGGGCGCGGATCTTGGCCACGGCGTCGTCCATGGTCATGTTCGGCACCAGGCGCAGGTCGATCTTGGCCACGGCGCGGCCGGGCAGCACGGTCTTGCCGCCAGGACCGGTATAGCCCGAGACGAGGCCCTCGATGTTGATCGTCGGCTGCGAGGCCAGGCGCTCCAGCGCCTTCTCCCACGGCAGGTCGTCGATCCAGCGGTCGACGCCGAGCGCCTTCTTGGCGTCGGCCTCGGTCATGCGCTGGGCGGCCAGCGAGATCAGCTCCTTCTCGCGGGCGGTCAGCGGCCGGACCTTCTCGAAATAGCCGTCGACGGCGGGCGTGTTGCCGTCGGGCGTGACCAGGGTGGTCAGGGCCTGGACCAGCCGCCAGGAGGGACTGTCGACGCGGGCCTTCTCGCTGGAATGGATGTCGGTCTTGGGACCCCTGCCCCACTTCTCGCCGCTGGCGACCAGTTCGAACTCGACGACGCCCTTGGCGCCCAGGTTGACGCTGACGCCGCCGTTGCTGGGGCTCTGCCAGCCGGCCGGGATGATCACGCCCTCGCACTTCTTGAGCGCGGCCAGCACGTTGGGCCGGGTGACGATCTGGCGGAAGTGCGGGCTGCCGATTTCTTCCTCGCCCTCGCAGACCAGGACGAGGTTCACCGGCGGCTTCTTGCCGGCGGCGCGGATCGCGTGCAGCGCGGCCAGCAGCGAGGCCTGCGGGCCCTTCTGGTTCACCGCGCCGCGCCCGACGATGACCTTGCCGAAGCCGGGCTTGTCGACGATGCGCGCTTCAAGCGGCGGCGAGCTCCACTCGGCCGGATCGTACTGCTTGACGTCGTACATGAAGTAGATCGCCAGCCAGCGCCTGGCGCCGACGTCGAGCACGCCAAACACGCCCGGCGCGCCGTCGGTTGGGATCTTCTCGACGTTGGTGAAGCCGGCGTCGCTGGCCAGGGCCGCCATGTAGTCGGCCCCCTTGTCCATGTCGCGGTTCTCGGCGGCGATCGACGGCAGGGCGATCCAGTCCTGGATGCGCTTGACCGAGGCGTCGTAGCCGGCCTCGGCGGCCTTGCGGATCGCGGCCATGTCGGCCTCGCGCGCGGACGGCTTGGCGGCGGCCAGGCCGGGGGCCAGCAGGGTGGCGGCGGCCGCGCCGGTCATCAGCGCGCGGCGGCTCGGAGCATCGGACATCGTCTTCCCCACGAAACTCTGCGTGGAGAGGATAGGAGGCTACGACTCACCGGGGAGCAAGACGCCCGACGCGCGCTTCAGCCCCGGCCGCGCACCCAGGGCATGATGCGGTCCTGCACCGGCTGGTCGACATAGGTGTGGAACAGCCAGGCCGCGCCGATGGCCAGCGGGAAGCCGGCCAGCCACATCAGCCACTGCCAGCCGATGCCGATCGGCACGGTGTCGATCAGCTTGTGAACGGCGCTCCAGTAGATCACGCCCACGAGGATGTGGGTGATGAACAGGGCGAAGGACAGCTTGGCGCCCTCCTCGATCCAGGCCTTGGGATGCTTCACCGGCAGGCGTCCGGCGCCGAGGATGATGGCGGCCAGGCAGGTCAGGCTGGGCAGGTCGAAGCGGCCGATCATCTGCAATATGACCAGGCCGGCGCAGCCCAGCGTCAGCAGGACCTTGGCGGCCTTCTCGCTCGGCCAGGACAGCTCGACCGCCCGCGCCAGGCACAGGCCCAGCAGGAACAGCGGGATCGCGCGCAGCACGCCGATGCGCAGCGGCAGGTCGGACAGGCCGATCGGGACCTCGGCGAAACCGAAGCCTTTGGTGCTGCGGGCAGCAATGTCGAACAGCACCACGACGACGGCGGCCAGGGCGATGGGCAGCCAGGGCCGGCGCGTGGCGCTGGCGGCGCGCCAGAACCAGGGGAACAGGGCGTAGCAGACGATCAGCGCCGACAGCGACCAGCTGGGCAGGTTCCAGCCGTCGCTGTTGAAGCCCCAGGCGTGCATCAGCATGGCCTGAAGCGGCAGCTGATCCCAGGCGAAGCGCGAGGGCTTGTGGGCGTCGGTGCCGACCAGGTTCAGGGCGAAGACGAGGCCGGCCATGGCGGCCAGCACCATCAGGTGCCCGGGCCAGACGCGGGCGGCGCGGCGCAGCCAGAACTGGAAGTGGGTGATGCGGCCGGAGATGGCCGACGGCCCGTAGGCGCGGCCAAGCACATAGCCCGAAAGCATCAGGAAGAAGTCGGTGGCCAGATAGCCGCGCGCGAACACCGGGTGGAAGCGCTCGATCCGCAGCGGGCTCTCGGCGCCGAAGTGGTAGACCACGATCAGCAGGGCGGCCAGCAGGCGCAGCAGGTCCAGGGCGCCGCCACGGGTGGCCGGACGGGACGAATGGCCGACGGGTGACGCGACCGGGACGGCGGATCCCGACGGGGACGCGGCCGACTCCGAGGATGACTGGGACGTGCTCACGAGGGGAGGCCTTAACAAAGCCGAGCCCCCGGGGGAAGCGGCGGAAGGTCGCGCTGGGCCATGCTTGACCACCGAGGCGCGAGCGCCCATCTGTAACTGCACAAGTTTCTATTCGGATATCGCCGCCATGACCCGCATGCCCGTCCTCTTCATCGGCCACGGCTCGCCGATGAACGCCATCGAGGACAACGCCTGGAGCCGCGTCTGGGCGCAGCTGGGCCGCGACCTGCCGCGCCCCAAGGCCGTGCTGATGGTCAGCGCCCATTGGGAGACCATGGGCGGCACCGCGCTGAGCGCCGCCGAGCGTCCCGAGACTATCCATGATTTCGGCGGCTTCCCGCAGGCGCTGTTCGACGTTCGCTACAACGCCCCGGGCGATCCGGCCCTGGCTCAGCGCGCCGCCGACCTGCTGGCCCCGCAGCGCACGGTGCAGCACCCGACCCGCGGCCTCGACCACGGCGCCTGGAGCGTGCTGCTGCCGATGTATCCCGACGCCGACGTGCCGGTGGTGCAGCTGAGCATCGACCGCGGCCAACCCAACGCCTGGCACTACGAGGCCGGCCGCAGGCTGGCGGCCCTGCGCGACGAGGGCGTGCTGATCATCGGCAGCGGCGACATCGTCCACAATCTGCGGGCCGTGAACTTCCGCACCGGCGAGACCCCCGACTGGGCGCCGCGCTTCAACGAGCGCGCCAAGGCCCTGATCGCGGCCGGCGACCACCAGCCGCTGATCGACTGGGAGAGCCTGGGCCCGGACGCGGCGCTGTCGATCAACAGCGCCGAACACTACCTGCCGCTGCTCTACGTGCTGGGCGCGCAGCAGCCCGGCGAGTCGGTGTCGTTCTTCGCCGACGACGTGTTCGCGGCGATCTCGATGACGGGCGTGCAGGTGGGGTAGCCAAAGCCCCTCCCAAGTTCCCGTCATTCCCGCCCATGTGGCGGGAACCTCTCTGTCAGCCGCAGGTGCGGGAGGGGCGGCGTGCTCAGCACGCCGCTTGCATGCCCCTGCGAGCGGAACGAGGGTTTCCCGCAACAAGGGCGGGAATGACGGGAGCATGGAGACGCCGTTCTCAAGCCCTCTCCAGCGCCCCCTTCCCCAACCTCGCCGCCGCCGCCACGGCCGCGGCTCGGCGCTCGTCCATGCCGTTGTCATAGATGCGGCGCACCCGGGCCAGGATCTCGGGCGGGGCCAGCTCGGGCCGCCCCGACTGGAACGGCGGGTCGGGCGCGTACTCCACGGCCAGCTGGATGGCCTGGGCGACGGCTGGCCCGGCGATCTCGGCGACCAGGGTCAGGGCGAAGTCGACGCCGGCCGTGACCCCGCCGCCGGTGACGAAGCGGCCGTCGCGGACCACGCGGGCCTCGTCGGGGATCGCGCCGAACAGCGCCAACTGCTCGCGCCAGGCCCAGTGGCAGGCCGCGCGCTTGCCCTCCAGCAGTCCGGCCGCCGCCAGCACCAGCGAACCGGTGCAGACGCTGGTGACGTAGCGCGCGCTCCAGGCCAGCCGCTTGATCTCGGCGAGGAAGGCCGGATCGCCCATGGCCTGCGTCGTGCCGAAGCCGCCGGGAATGCAGAGGATGTCGCACGCCTCGATCTGGTCGAGCCGCGCCAGATGGGCGAAGATCAGGCCATCGGCCTCGATCTCGCCGCCGGCCAGGCTGGCGACGGTGATCTGAGCCCCCGGCAGGCGCGCCAGGATTTGGTGCGGACCGGTGAAATCGAGATGGGTCACGCCCGGAAACAGGGCGAAGACGATGCGGATCGGGTCGGCCATGGTCGGGCTCCTCGTTTGACGACCGATGCTCTCCCAGATAGCGTGCGGCGGAAATGACGGAGATCCCTCGATTTCCGCCACCATTCGAGGGAATGCCATGCCTCGCGCGATCGGCATGCTGGTCTATCCCGGCTTCCAGCTTCTGGACGCCGCCGGACCGATCTCGGCCTTCGAGATCGCCGCCCGGTTCGATCCGGGCGCCTACGGCCTGACGGTGGTGTCGCGCGACGGCGGCTGGACGGCCAGCAGCTCTGGCGCGGCCTTCGACACGGTCGCCTTCGACAAGGCCCCGACCTTCGACACCTTGCTGGTCTCCGGCGGCGACGGCGTCCGTGCGCCCTCCACCTGCGAAGCGACCCTCGACTATGTGCGCGGGAGCGCCCGCGCGGCGCGGCGGACGGCCAGCGTCTGCTCGGGAACCTACGTGCTGGCGGCGGCGGGCCTGCTGGAAGGCAAGCGCGCGACCACCCACTGGAGTCGCACCAAGGACTTCCAGAAGCGCTTCCCGAACGTGCGGCTGGAGGCCGACCGGATCTGGGTGCAGGACGGCCCGATCTGGAGCTCGGCCGGCATCACCGCCGGCATCGACCTGGCCCTGGCGATGATCGGCGCGGACCTGGGCGAGGCGATCGCCAAGCGCACGGCCCAGCAGTTGGTGGTCTATCACCGCCGGCCAGGCGGCCAGTCGCAGTTCTCGGCCCTGCTGGAGCTGAAAGGCGGGCGCTTCGACGCCCTGCTGGCCTGGGCGCGCGAGAACCTGGCCCTCTCCCTTTCCGTGGAGGACCTGGCCGAGCGGGCGGCCATGAGCCCGCGCAACTTCGCCCGGCTGTTCGCCGCCGAGACCGGCTCGACCCCGGCCAAGGCCATCGAGCGCCTGCGGGTCGAGGCCGCCCGCACCCTGCTCGACAGCGCCCCGCTGCAGGTGGAGGACATCGCCCTGGAGGCCGGCTTCGGCGATTCCGAGCGCATGCGCCGGGCCTTCATCCGCGTCTACGGCCAGCCGCCCCAGGCGCTGCGCCGGGCGGCGAAGGCGGGCTAAGCGCCCCGCAGGGCCTTCACCTCGGCGCGCAACTCGTCGAGGCAGACGGTGTTGGCGCGGGCAAGCTCGGACAGTTCGGCCATCCGCAGGGCGTCAAGCTTGTCGTGCAGGCGCATGATCTCAAGCTCGGCGCGCAGGTTGACGACGTAGTCGTGCTCGGCCGCCTCGCGGTCCTTCGTGGCCTGGCGGTTCTGGCTCATCATTATGATCGGAGCCTGGATCGCCGCCAGGGTCGAGAGCACCAGGTTCAGGAAGATGAAGGGATAGGGGTCGAAGGCCTTGTGGAACGGCATCAGGGCGAGGTTCAGGATCACCCAGGCCGCCAGCACCGCCGAGAAGCCGCCGATGAAGCCCCAGGAGCCGCCGATCGCCGCCACACGGTCGGCCAGCCGCTCCCAGAAGCTGCCTTCCTTCTCGGCCAGGCCCGGCGCGAGCCCCGTCGGCGCCTCGGCGGCGATCAGGTCGATGACGCTGCGCTTGACGGCGGAAAGCTCGGCATAGGCCTCGCCCAGCAGGGTGCGCGAAAGGTGGTCGAGTTTGTCCGCGCTCATGGGTCCGTCCGGCTTGGTGCCTCTCCATCATTCCGTGCGTCGGGCTTCACCGCAACGCGGTTGACAGGGTCGCGTCAGGGGCGCGAGGGTCGCTACGTCGGCTCGTCGACCAACGACAAGTCATCATCCCGGGAGCACCAGATGGCCCACAAGTTCCTGATCAAGAAGAACAAGGCTGGCGAGTTCGTCGCCTACTTCACCTACAACGGCGAGAGCATCTTCTGGACCGAAGGCTACGCCTCGAAGGCGTCGGCCAAGAACGCCATCGACTCGATCAAGAAGAACGGCCCGGACGCCGAGGTCGACGACCAGACCGACTGACGCACGCGTGAACTTGACCCCTCCCCGTCGGTCGCTGTCTGATCGGCGATAATCAACGATAACGACGGGGAGGCGGACATGTCGGCTCGCAAGGCCATCTTCATCACCGGCGCGGCCAGCGGCATCGGCCTGGCCAGCGCCAAGCGCTTCGCGGCGGAAGGCTGGTTCGTCGGCCTTTCGGACATCGACGAGGCCGGGCTTTCCAGCGCCCTGGCCGACATCGGCCCCGCCAACGGCTCCATCCATCCCCTGGACGTGCGCGATCGCGAGGCCTGGACGCCCGCCCTTTCCGCCTTCACCCAGGCCGCCGGCGGCCGGCTGGACGTGCTGTTCAACAACGCCGGGGTCGCGCGCTTCGGCCCCTTCTCGGAAAGCGACCCGCAGGGCGACGACCTGATGCTGGCGGTCAATGTGCACGGCGTGCTGAACGGCGCGCGGGCCGCCCTACCCTTCCTGAAGGCCACGCCCGGCTCGCGGCTGGTGAACATGGCCTCGTGCGCCGGGATCTACGGCTCGCCGGGCCTGGCGGTCTATTCGGCGACCAAGTTCGCGGTGCGGGGCCTGTCCGAAGCGCTGGACGCCGAGTTCGCGGCCTTCGGCGTCAGCGTGGCCTGCGTCATGCCCTGGTTCGTCGAGACGCCGATCCTGCGCAACTCGCAGCCGGGCAAGAACGCCGACATGGGCGAGGAACTGCGCAAGAGCGGACTGCCCGTCTACGGCGTCGACGAGGCCGCCGAAACGGTGTGGCGCGCGGCCCACGGCCGCGAGCTCTATTATCTGGTGGGCAAGCGGGCCAGGCAGATGCGCTTCATGGCCCGCCTGGCCCCCGGGTTCCTCAGGAACCAGCTCCGGTCGCGATCACTGAAGACGGCTTGACCGCATCGCCCTTGTCGGCGGCCTTGGCCGGATGCATGGCCGGGGCCGAGGCCGGCTCGGGACCGACCTTCTCGGGACCGCCCATGCCGCCTTCCTTGGCGATCGCCATGGCGCTGGCGACGTAGATCATCGGCTTGCCGTCGGCGCTGGGGGCCTGCGGCAGGGAGGTGAGGACGGGCGCGTTGGGCAGGTCGTCGACCGTCGAGGGACGCGGCTTGTCGGTGAAGGCGCCCGGTGCGCCGGCGCGACCGCCGAAGCGGTAGAACACGTGCATGCCGACCTGGGCGACGCGCATCAGGCGTGGACCCCAGTTCGGCGCGACGCCGGTGGTGTGGAAATGGGTGGCCGAGCCGACCTCGGACATCACCGTGCCGGCCAGGGCGCGCGAGGCGACCTTGCGGGCCCGGGTCCAGGCGGCGCGTTCGCGACCGGCGCGCATCGAGCCGTCGCAGGCGAAGCTGAACTGGCAGCCGGTGCGGGCCGAGGCGCCCTGGAACACCACGCCGCAGATCGACTTGGGGAACGAAGGGTGGCGTACGCGGTTTAATACGACTTGAGCCACCGCGGCCTGGCCGCTGGAGGTCTCGCCCCGGGCTTCGTAGTAGACGGCCTGGGCCAGGCACTCGAGTTCGCGCGAGCTTTCGAGGGCGTTGGCGAGGTGGAACGGCGCGGCGGCCGGATTGAACGAACCGCCGAGGCTGGCGCGCAGCAGGAGCGGCTTGTCCGCGGCCTTGTCGTCGCCGCTCTCTAGACGGGAGGCGAGCAGCGAGGCCTGACGGTCGCGCTGGGCGTCGCCGGCGACGGTGTAGGGGTCATGGCGGCGGGCGATGGCGAGCGCCCCGGCGTCCATGCGCGACGCGGCCTGATGCAGCGCCGCTTCGGAGTAGCTCCCCGCGGCGCTGTCGGCCAGGCGCGTAACCCGAGCGTGCTGAGCGGCGGTCTGGGCCATGCCCCCCGCCAGATAGACGCCGCCAAGCGCCAGGCCCGTGACGGACCCGACCAATACGGCGCCGATCAGCCCGCGCGCGTCAGCGCACGTCTGCGACTTGATATTCAAAACTTGCGTCCTGCGCGACGAGGGCGCACCGGCCCCCCGACAAAAACGCTCCCAAGACACCCGGAAAAAGCACTATCGGGCCGGTCTGGCAGCGGAGGTTCGACCATTCGCAATAAGGTCGAGATCCTGCTTATGCCTCGCCTTATGACCGAACTATGACCGAGTCGCAAGCGCCTGCTGCACCGCAGCATGGATTCTGCCCGCCTTTTCGGCGACCGATACCGTTAACACTTTGATTCACAGGAAAAACCTGGACGGGCGCCAAAACGCCGCAGCAGCGCGGTTTTTGGCAGCCCGCGCGGCCTGTTCGGAACCTCGATCAAGCTTCGCCGTTAACCGCTGCAGTTTCATCGGCCTCGCGCCGACGCCTTGGAGACCCGCCATGCCCCGCCTCTCGCCGTCCGTCCCGCGCCTGGCCCCCGTCCTCGCCCTGGCCGCCCTGACCACGGCCTGCGGCCATAACATGGAACAGCGGGCGGCCACCGGGGCCATCGCCGGCGCGGTCGTGGCCGGACCGTTCGGCGCCGTGGTCGGCGCGGGCGCGGGTGCGGTGGTGGACAAGACCTCCAAGCCGTCGCCGCGCTCGAAGAAGCGGCGGTAGGCCCCGGGCCTCATGCGCCAAGACCCTCCCCCTGAAGGGGGAGGGTCTTTGGATCTACGAACCTCCCCCACAGGGGGAGGCGATCGCGTCAGCGATCGGTGGGGGGAGTTGGGAAACCAGCCGACGCCTCGCAAGCTGAAAACGCCCCCCTCCGGCCCTCCGGGCCACCTCCCCCAAAGGGGGAGGATTTCTAGACCAGCGTCACGAACAGCTCGTTCTCGATGACCCATTGGCCGGCGAGCTTGCGCCAGGTGGCCAGGTAGGTTCCGCTCTGGGTCGCGCCCTCGCCTTTCCAGGTTCCGACCCAGCGGCCGCTTTCCGCCGCGCGGACGCCGTCGGCGTCGACCTCGATCAGGTCGCTGGTGCGGACGTAGGAGACGAAGTCGCGGTCGGCGAACTGACCGGCGAAGGCCTCGATGATCTGGTCGCGGCCCAGCAGCAGCGAGCCGTCGCCGGCGATGACCTTGGCGTCGGTCGTGAAGAAGGGAACGAGACGTCCCGCGTCCTTCCCGGCGATCAGCCGGTTGGTGAGCTTGCGACGGGCGGCGACGGCGTCCTGCGGCGCGATCATGAACTGACGGGTCCCTTCTTTATGCAGGTCGATATAGGCTGCGCCGTCGCCCCTCAGCAAACCCGGACCCCGATGCCGCTCGACGACCTCGCCGCCCGCGCCGCCGCCCTGCCCGTCCTGACGACGCCGCGCTTGACCCTGAGCCCTCCGGAGATCTCTGACTTCGACGACAGCGTGGCCATGTGGTGCGAGCCGGAGGTCTATCGCTATGTCGGCGGCCGCGCCTCGACCCGCGAGGAAAGCTGGGCGCGGCTGCTGCGGGCCCGGGGCCTGTGGGCCCTGCTCGGCTACGGCTATTGGGCGGTGCGCGAGACGGCGACGGGGCGATATGTCGGCGAGGTGGGCTTCGCCGACTTCCACCGCGACATCGAGCCGTCGTTCGAGGGCGTGCCGGAGATGGGCTGGGTGCTGGCCGGCTGGTCGCACGGCCAGGGCTTCGGGACCGAGGCGGTGAGCGCGGGCCTGGCCTGGGGCGAGCGCCGGTGGGGCCGGGATCCGGTGGTCTGCATCATCCACCCCGACAACGCCGCCTCGCTGGCGCTGGCGGCCAAGACGGGCTTCGTCGAACAGGCGCGCACCACCTACAAGGAAAGCCCGACGGTGCTGCTGCGGCGGGGGTGATCAGGGCTCGCGGTTCTCAAGCGCCATCAAGGGTCGTCATCCCGGCCGAAGCGTAGCGCAGAGCCGGGACCCGGGGGTCGCCGCAATGCGTTGGCCACCGCCTGGACGCTCAATCAATCCGCCGAGCCCAGCCCCCTGGGTCCCGGATAAGCGCTACGCGCTTTCCGGGATGACGGTCATGGGGATGCGGAAAGCCTGGATCCCCGCTTTCGCTGGGATTTTACGGAGAGGACAGCCTCTAGGCCGCCTGGAGCTGCTGCTTGACCCGTTCGGCCAGGGTCTTGATGTCGATCGGCTTGGGCAGGAAGGTCACGCCGGTCTCGCCTTCCAGCAGGTCGCTGAACTCGGCCTCGGCATAGCCGGAGATGAACATCACCGGCGCGGTTCCCAGGTAGCCGCGCGCCTTCTTGAGCAAGGTCGGGCCGTCGATGCCGGGCATGATCACGTCGCTGATCAGGAGGTCGATCTTGCCGGCGTTCTCCTCGGCGATGATCAGGGCCTCCTCGCCGTCGCTGGCCTCGAGCACCTCGTAGCCGCGGGCGCGCAGCAGGCGGGCGGCGACGCCGCGCACCGCGTCCTCGTCCTCGACGAACAGGATGCGGCCGGCGCCCGACAGATCGCGGGCGGCGCGGGGCTTGGGCGGTTCGGCAACCGCCACGGCCGCCGCGGCGGCCTGGGCCGGGGTCGGTTCGTGCACGGGCAGGAAGATGCGGAAGGCCGCGCCCTCGCCCGGACGGCTGTGGACGTGGATCCAGCCGTCGCTCTGCTTGACGATGCCGTAGACGGTGGCAAGGCCCAGGCCCGTGCCCTCGCCCACCGGCTTGGTGGTGAAGAACGGGTCGAAGATCTTGCCCATCACCTCGGGCGGGATGCCGGGGCCGTCGTCGCTGACCTCGATGAAGGCCTGGTCGCCTTCGGCGCCGGGGAAGCCCAGGCTCCTGGCCTCGTCCTCGTTGAGGCGGGCGGTGCGGATGCGCACGACGCCGCCGCCCTTGGCGGCGCGCACGGCGTCGCGGGCGTTGACGGCCAGGTTCATGACCGCCGTCTCGAGCTGGCTCTTGTCGGCGCGCACCTGCGGCAGGTCACGGCCATAGTCGGTGATCAGCTTGACGTCTTCGCGCAGCAGGCGGCGCAGCAGGACCTCAAACTCCGAGATCAGCTCGCCCAGTTCAAGCACCTCGCGCTGGACGGTCTGCTTGCGCGAGAAGGCCAGCAGCTTGCGCACCAGGTCGGCGGCGCGCACGCCGGTCTGGCGGATCTCGTTGAGGCCTTCGTAGGACGGGTCGCCGACCGGATGGCGGTGCAGCAGTTCGTCCAGGCGCAGCTGGATGGCGGTGAGCAGGTTGTTGAAGTCGTGGGCCACGCCGCCGGCCAGCTGGCCGATGGCCTGCATCTTCTGGGCCTGGGCCAGCTGCAGCTCCATCTGCTTCTGCTCGGACACGTCGATCAGATAGGCCACCAGTCGCCCGTCGGCGCGGTAGAGATAGAGGTGGGCGATGCGCGAAGGATCGCGGGCCAGGCGCACCTCGAACGGGCCGGCCTTGCCTTCGGCCAGGCGCGTCTCGGCCTCGGCGCGCGAGGGCGGATCGATCAGCTCGCCCAGCGCCATGCCGGCGCGCACGGCGCCCGTCATGGCCGAGAGGGCCGGATTGGCCTCGAGGACCGGCGAGTTGAAGGGGTCCAGCCCCTCCAGCAGGGCGGCGCCGAACGGCGAGGCGCCGGAGAAGGCGTCCAGCGCGCGCGGCGGCGGGGCGGCCTGGGCGACGACCGGCGCGGTCGGCGGCAGCGGGGCGGCGATCGGCTCGGCGACGGCCGGCAGGCGGACCAGCAGGCGGCCGCCGGCCACGCGGGCGGCCAGGGCGGGACGGTCCTGGCCGGCGACCGCGATCAGGCCTTCCGCGGCCTCGCCCTTTCGGGCGCGGACCAGGGCCGAGAATAGCGAGGCGTCCTTGGGCAGGCGGCGGGCCTCGCCCAGGGTGTCGCGCCAGGCCTGGTTGGCGGCCAGGATGCGGCCGTCGGCGGCGGTCAGGGCCGCCGGTTCGCCCAGCGCGTCGATGAAGCTGTCGACGACGTCGACGCCGTTGTCATGCGCGGCCGAGGCGCGGATGGCCACCAGGCCCAGGATGGCCACGCCCGCGACTCCGGCCAGCAGCAGCAGGCCCGCCAGGGTGGCCGGACCGGCGCGCAGGGCCGGAGCCGTGGCGAAGCCGGCGGCGAGGACGAAGAAAACGGCCGCGCCCCAGATCAGGGGGTCGGCGCGGCGGCGGGTCGCCGTCATGTCTTTTCCGGGCGTCTCGGCCATGCCGACCGAAATCCTTCTGCAACCTGGTCGGGTGAAGGCCCCGACGATTCGTCCGGTAAGGATACTCCTTACGCGGCGCTAGAGCGCGTTTATCAAGCAGACCACTGATTCTACGGCGGAAATGTGATTTCCCGGCGGTTCCGTACCAGGCCGCGGAACGATCCGTTCACCGTCAATCGGCCCAGGCGCGACGCTTGGACTGCTTGTTGCTGAGCACGAAGCCGATGACCTTGGCGACGGCCTCGAAGTGCTCGGCGGGGATCTGCTGGTCGATCTCGACGGCGGCGTAGAGCGCCCGGGCCAGGGGCGGGTCTTCCAGCACGTGGACGCCGGCCTCCTCGGCCACGGCGCGGATCTTCAGGGCGAGCTCGTCGAGACCCTTGGCCACGCAGATCGGCGCGGGGGTCTCGCCCTGCTCGTACTTCAGCGCCACGGCGTAGTGGGTCGGGTTCATGACGACCACGGTGGCCTGGGGCACGACCTGCATCATCCGCTGGCGCGAGCGCTGCATCTGGATCTGGCGGCGCTTGGCCTTGATGTGCGGGTCGCCGTCGCTGTCCTTGTGCTCGTCCTTGACCTCTTTCAGGGTCATCCGCATGCGCCTGTTGAAGCGCAGGCGCTGCCAGAACCAGTCGAAGCCGGCGGTGACGACCAGGAAGATCAGCACGGCCCAGAACAGCTTCTTGCAGAGGTCGACGGCCAGCGGGAGCATGGCGGCCGGGTCCATGCCCACCAGTCCGATCACCATGTCGGCGTCGGGCTTGAGCACGAACCAGGCGATGACGCCGGTGACCAGGAACTTCAGGGCCGACTTGGCGAACTGCATCAGGCCGTCGGGCCCGAAGATCCGGCCCAGGCCCTTCATCGGGTCCAGCTTGTTGAGGTCGGGCTTCATCTTCTCGGCCGAGAACAGAAAGCCCGACTGGGCGATGTTGGCGGCCGCGCCCATCAGGCCCGAGACCACCATCACCAGCACCAGCGGCGGCAGGGCCGCCATCAGCACCTTGCGGGCGATCAGGTTGGCGCCGCCCTGGACGTCCATCTGGCCGGCCTGGGCGATGAACGGCACGAGCGCCTGGGCCATGTCGCGGGCCAGCCAGCCGCCGGCGATGGCGATGACGCCGAACGCGCCGGCCAGCGAAGCCAGCTGCGAGAAGTCCTGACTTTTGGGAACGTCGCCCTTCTTCCGGGCGTCCGCCAGTTTCTTGGCCGACGGATCTTCTGTCTTCGATTCCTGGTCCGTATCGTCAGCCACGGCGCGCTCCTAGTTGAAGACGCCGAGCAGATCGCGATAGCGATCGCTCCACACCATGGCGATGCCGCCCAGGGACAGGGCCAGCAGCGAAAGGCCCAGGATCACGCTGAGCGGCGAGGTGACGAAGAAGATCTGGAACGAGGGCATGACCCGGCCCACCAGGCCGGTCGCCAGATTGAAGACGATCGAGAACACGATCACCGGCGCGGCCAGCTGGACGCCGAGCATGAAGCTCTGCGCCACGGTGCGGACGGCCAGGGCGGCGGCGTCGTTGACCGGCACGCTCTTGGTGAACGGGAAAAGCTCGTAGGACCTGGCCATCGCGCCGATGAACAGGTGATGCAGGTCGGTGGCCATGACCAGGGTCAGGCCCAGCATCGACAGGAAGGTGGCCACCGCCGTGCTCGACGGCGCGCCGGACGGGTTGGTGGTCTGGGCGAAGGACAGGGTGGTCTGCAGCGAGACGATCTCGCCGGCCGTGGTCAGGGCGCTCATGAACAGCTTCAAGACCGCGCCGATCATCAGGCCGATGAGGATCTCATGGATCACCTGGCCGGCCAGGCCGCCCAGGGTGGTGGGCAGCGGGCCGACGGTCTTGGCAACCACCGGGGTCAGGACGACGGCGATCAGCAGGGCGAAGGCCAGGCGAATGCGCGGCGGCACGGCCTGCTCGCCGATGCCCGGCATCAGCATGACCATGGCCCCGATCCGGGCGAAGACCAGACCGGCGACATAGACCTGGGCGGTCGTCGCGAAGCTGTCCACGCCCCGCCCTTCCCTACATCGCCGCGATGCGGGCGGCGATCTGGCGCATGAAGCCAGACATCAGCGCGCCCATCAGCGGCAGGAACAGCAGCAGCGAGATGAAGATGGCCACGATCTTGGGCGCATAGACCAGGGTGGCTTCCTGGATCTGGGTCAGGGCCTGGAACAGGCCGATGGCGACGCCGACCACCAGGCCGACGATCAGCACGGGCGCGCACAGCTGAAGGGTCAGCCAGATCGCGTCGCGACCCACGTCTAGGACTTCGGCTCCGGTCATGAACGGGCTTTCTGCGTACGCTCTGGTCGGTTTGGTGTGACCGCCACCCTGCGCCCGACATGGTTAACAGGGAGTTAGGGACTGTTAACACCGCGCCTGCGTCACCGCGCCGCAGAGGTGACGCAGCGGCGCCCCGCTTTAGTTGCTGGCGAAACTATCCCGCGACATGCAAGCTTCACCAATCAGTCGGGAAAGTGTCATGCATACGGATTCGAATTGGCATTGGTGGCAGCGTCATCCCTTCGTCGGCCTGGCCGTGGGCTGGGCCGCGATCGCGCTGGGGGCGGACCTGATCGCCCTTCTGCTGCGCCATTGAACGAAAAAGGGCGCGGATCGAAATCCGCGCCCCTCTTCCCAACGACAGTCGACAAAAGCCTCAGCAGTCGTGGCCCGCGCCCAGCGGGCGGCAGCGGCCGTCGATCGCCTTGGGGATCGGCACGCCGGTGACGGCGGCGATGGTCGGGGCGATGTCGACGGTCTCGATCGGCAGGATGCGCTCGCGCGGTTGCGCGCTCTTCCACCAGAACAGGATCGGCACGCGGCGGTCGTAGTCCCAGGGCGTGCCGTGGGTGGCGACATAGGTGTTGCTGGCGGTGGCCGGCACCAGGTTCGGCTTGAAGGCCACTAGGATGTCGCCCGAACGGCCCGGATAGGCGCTGCGGCGCAGGCGCTCCTTGACGCTGATGGTGTCGGGCGACGTGCCCTTGGCCACGGGCGGCGTGGTCAGGAGGTCGTTGATCTCGTAGGCCTCGGCCACTTCGCCGCGCGAACGGACCAGGGCCAGGGCGGCCGAGGCGATGCGTGCGCGCTCAGTCGCGGGCGGGGTCTTCTTGTCGGCGCCGACGATCACCAGGGTGTCGATGCCGCCCGGAGCGACCAGCGGATCATAGTCCAGCGACAGGTCCGTGCGCAGCTGCTGGTTCAGGCCCTTCAGCCAGGCCGAGGTGGCGATGCGCGAGACGTCGTAGCCTTCGTCATGCAGGCGCTCGGGGAAGTCCGAACCGCCGTGGTCGGCGCTCAGCACCACCAGCACCTCGCCCTTGGCCTTGCCGATGCGCGACAGGAAGGTGTCCAGGCGCGCGTCCAGGCGGCTGAGGTGGTCGCACATCTCCGGACCGCGGGTGCCGTAGCGGTGGCCGATGAAGTCGGTGGCCGACAGGCTGACGGTCAGCACGTCGACCTGCGGGCCGTCGCCCAGGCCGAACTCGTCGCGCAGGGCGGCGGCGGCTTCCAGGGTCACGGCGTCGGTATAGGGGCTGGCCGACAGGTCGCGCAGGGTCTCGGCGTCATTGGTCGGCAGCGGACGCGGCAACTTGGCGTCCCAGGTGCGCTCGCCGGTGGTCCAGGTCTTTTCGAGGGC
Source organism: Caulobacter radicis (assembly GCF_003094615.1). Taxonomy (GTDB): domain Bacteria; phylum Pseudomonadota; class Alphaproteobacteria; order Caulobacterales; family Caulobacteraceae; genus Caulobacter; species Caulobacter radicis. Next base: position 66,742 of record NZ_QDKO01000016.1, read on the forward strand.
GGCGCAGGCCTTGTTCTCGTAGGTCCAGACGAAGGGCTTCTTCTTCTGCTCGGCGGCCAGGCGCGCGTTCAGCGCCGCCACCGGCGCAAGCCTGGTCGCGGCGTCCTCGCCCGGCTTGACGTAGGTCGTGAAGCCAAAGCCCGCCTGGTACCAGAAGGCGCCGTCCGGATCGTGGCCGGCCATGGTGATCGCGCCGCGGTCCTTGCCCGACACGCCATAGACGCGGCTCTTGGGCGAGACGGCCTTCAGCCATTCGCCATAGGTGGGGACCATCAGGTTCCTGGGGCTGACCGGGTCCTGCTCGGACGGCGCGGCCAGGGTCACCGACTCGTCGAGCAGGCAGTAGGACTTCTTGCCGGTCGTGGCGTCGTACCAGTTGTTGCCGACGATGCCGGTGCGGTTGGGGTAGGCGCCGGTGAGCAGGCTGGAATGGCCCGGGCAGGTCTCGGTCATGCCGTGCGACTGGTAGCCGTTGGGATAGGTCACGCCCTCGCGGCCGAGCTTGCCCAGGCCGCCCTTCCATTGGCCGCGCCACTGTTCGAACAGGTTGGCGCTGAACTGGTCGATCGAGATCACCACGACCAGCTTGGGGTTGGGCTTCACCTGGTCGGCCGCCTGTGCGGGCGCGGAAGCGAAAAGGGCGACGCCGGCCAGCGCCGACAGCGCCGTCTTGGGGCCAAACGGGAAGGTAAGCTTGCTCATGGCGCGCAACCTGCCCCAACGACCGGGCGGCCGCAAACAAAGCTTCAGCAGACGAAGTTCACCGAGCCGCGACGCCCAGTTCGCGCGCGGCCGCGGCGGGCGACTGCTTGGCGGTGTCGCGATCGACGGCGTAGTTGGCCCGGCGCATGGCGTCGACGGTCAGCTTGCCCGACAGGGAAGCGGCCAGCGCCTTCAAGCTTTCGTCTTCGGCCCGCCTGGGCGAGACCAGCAGCACCGCGTCGTAGGGCGGCAGCGCGCCTTTCGGATCCTCCAGCACCACCAGGTCGTCGGCGGCGATCCGGCCGTCGCTGGAGAAGGCCGAGATGACGTCGGCCTCGCCCGAGGCCAGGGCGCGGTACATGAAGGTGGGCTGAAACTGGCGGCGGGTCTTGAACTTCAGGCCATAGGCCTTCTCGACCGCCGCCCATTCGGGCCGCGAGAAGAACTCCAGGTCGCCGCCCATGACCAGGTTCGGCGCCTTGGCGGAAAGATCGGCCAGGCTGCTCACGCCCAGCGCTTTCGCCCGCTCGCGCTTCATGGCGAAGGCGTAGGCGTTCTCGAAGCCCAGCGGCGCGGCCAGGACCACGCCGTCGCGGCGGGAAAGCTCGGTCTTCAGCGTGTCGAGCACCGCCTGGCGGCCGGGATTGTCGGTGCGGTGCAGGACGTTGGCCCACAGGGTGCCGGTGTAGTCGACATAGGCGTCGATCTCGCCGGCGGCCAGCGCGCGGTAGGCCACGGCCGAGCCGAGGTTGATGCGCCGCTCGACGCGCGCGCCCCGCCCTTCCAGCCGCTGCGCCATCAGCTCGGCCAGCACGTACTGCTCGGAGAAGTTCTTGGCCCCGATCACATAGGCCTGGGGGCGCGGCGTCAGGGCCGGAACCGCCAGCGGGGCCAGGGCGGCTGCGAGGCCAAGGCCCAGCGCGGCCAGGGCGCCGCCCCAGAGGACGGGCCGGCGCTGCTCCAGACCGCGTCCGACCAGCCCCAGCAACTGGTCGACGACCAGGGCCAGGGCCGCCGAGGCCGCGCAGCCGACCAGCACCATGTCCCAGGCCTCGGTCTGGAGGCCCGAGAAGATGTAGTCGCCCAGCGAGGTCTGGCCGACCGGGGTGGCCAGGGTCGCGCCGCCGATGGTCCAGACGGCGGCGGTGCGCACGCCGGCCAGGATCACCGGCGCGGCCAGGGGCAGTTCGACCTTCACCAGACTCTGTCGCGGGGTCATGCCCACGCCCCTCGCCGCCTCGGTCACGGCCGGGTCGACGCCGGCCAGGCCCGCGGCGGTGTTCCGCAGGATCGGCAGCATGGCGTAGAGCGAGAGGGCCAGCAGGGCCGGCAGGAAGCCCAGCGCCGGAAAGCCGAAGCCAAGGCTGGCCTTCGCCAGGTTCGAGAGCAGCAGCAGCAGCGGATAGAACAGCGCCAGTAGGGCCAGGCTCGGGATGGTCTGGACGAGGCCCGTGACCGCCAGGGCGATCCAGCGCAGCCCCGGTCGGCGCGCGGCGGCGAAGCCCAGCGGCAGGGCCACAGCCAGGCCCAGCGCCAGGGCGGCGGCCGACAGGGCCGCGTGCCAGGCCAGGCGCTGCGGCAGCAGGGCGAGTAGTTCAGCCATCCAGCAGCGCCCTCACCCGTTCGGCCTGACGGCGCGGCGCGGCCATCAGCGCCTCGACGCGCGGGTCGTCATGGCCAGCCATCAGATCGCGCGGCGCGGCGTCGGCGATGATCCGGCCCTGGTCGAGCACCACGACGCGGTCGGCCAGCAGCAGGGCCTCGGCCACGTCGTGTGTGACCATCACCGTGGTAAGCTCCAAGGCATCGTGCAGGCGGCGGACGTCGTCGCCCAGCGCCTGCCGGGTGATCGGGTCCAGCGCGCCGAAAGGCTCGTCCATCAAGAGGATCGCGGGGCGAGCGGCCAGGGCCCGGGCCACGCCCACCCGCTGGCGCTGGCCGCCCGACAGCGCGGCGGGACGGCGCTCGGCGACCGCGCGCGGCAGGTCGACGAGGTCGAGCAGTTCGTCGACGCGGGCGGCGATCTCGTCCTTCTTCCAGCCCAGCAGGCTCGGCGCGACGCCGATGTTCTCGGCCACGCTCATGTGCGGAAAGAGGCCGATCTCCTGGAAGACGTAGCCGATGCGCCGGCGCAGGACCGAGCCGTCGAGGGCGTTCACGGGCTGGCCGTCGATCCTGACGACGCCGGACGTGGGCGGCGCCAGGGCGTTGATGGTCTTGAGCAGCGTGGTCTTGCCCGCCCCGGAGCCGCCGATCAGGGCCACGAACTGGCCCGGCGGGATCGACAGGTCGACGTCCTTCAGCGCGACGGCGCCGTCATGCGTCTTGCCGACCTGTTCGAGGGCGATGGCTGGTGTCATGCGCGCTCACCTTTCCCGCTGCCGGGCGCTGCGACAAGCCGTCCCGCTTGCACCAAGCCAAATCAGACGCGTTAATGGTGGTTAACGGGGGTAGTTCTGGCTGGCGTGGAGCATGACGATGGCCGCAACCCTGACCGCGCCCTCCCCGACGGGAGGCTTCAAGGCCCGCAAGCGCCGCAAGGCCGTGCAGCGCCGACTGCGCTGGGCGGTGGCCCTGATGGTGCTGCTGAACCTGGCCGTCTGGGCCGGCGTCGTGGCCGCCCTGCGGGGCGTGGACGTGGCGGGATTACTGCCGCCCCTCTCTCTTTGAGAGAGGGAGGGGCCCGCCGCGAAGCGGTGGGAGGGTGAGAGGTTTCACCGCTCGCCGTTAGATCCCCGCTCGCCCATCAAGTCGTCATCCCGGCCGCAGCGCGTAGCGCGAAAAGCCTGGAGCCAGGGGCCGCCGACGATGCCTTGACGACAGCGAACCTTGCCATCGCGCCCAGTCCCCTGGGTCCCGGATGAACGCTGCGCGCTTTCCGGGATGACGATGGGGTTTTGAGCGGTTCTGGCTGAGCTTCGTTCGGAGAGATTGTAACCTCTCACCCTCCCACGCCTGCGGCGCGGGCCCCACCCTCTCTCAAAGAGAGCGGGATTTCGTGGGAGAGGAATTTCTATCAGTCCTTGGCGTCTTTGGCCGCCGCTTTCAGGTCTTCGCCGGCCGACTTCACGCCGCCGACCACCTCGTCCTTCTTGCCTTCCTTCTGCAGGTCCTTGTCGCCGGTGATGTCGCCGACGGTGGACTTGATCTCGCCTTCGGTCTTCTGGGCGTGGCCGGAATCCTTGTCGCCGCAGGCGGTCAGGGCGAGCGCGGCGGCGGCGATGGCGACGAGGGAGAGAGGACGCGTGAAGGTCATGCGGTGGAGCTCCTTGTTCGAACTCTCAACGCGTCTTCCAAGCTTTAGGTTCGATCCATCGACGGCCAGGCCGTCAGATCGACATCCGCATGATCTCTTGATAGGCCGAAATCACCTGGTCGCGGATCGAGATCACGGTCTCGAGGCTGGCTTCGGCCGACGAGATGGCGGTGACGACGTCGATCAGCTCGGCCTTGCCGGCCGCCTGCTGGGCGATCTTGTGCTCGGCCTGGCGCGAGGCCTGGACCGTATCGGTCATCGCCGACTTCAGCATGTCGCCGAAGTCCATCTTCTGGGACTCGCCGACGCTCTTGCCGAGCGACAGCGGCGTGGAGCCGGCGGCGGCGTAGGCCTTGGAGGCGGCCAGGGCGGTGATCATCGCCTAGCCCTTACTTCTTGAGGATGTCGAGCGTGCGCGACTGCATGCTGCGCGCGGTCTCGATGACGTTGAGGTTGGCCTCGTAGGCGCGCTGCGCCTCCTTCATGTCGAGCGCCTCGACCAGGGTGTCGACGTTGGGCAGCTTGACGTAGCCCTTGGCGTCGGCCGCCGGGTTGCCGGGGTCGTACTCGGTCTTGAAGTCCTTCTGGTCGCCCTCGACGCGGGCCATGGCCACGCCTTCGGCGCCCTCGACCTTGGCCGGACGGAACACCGGCACCTGGCGGCGATAGGGGTCGCCGCCGGCCGTGCGGGCCGTCGAATTGGCGTTGGCGATGTTCTCGGCGATGATGCGCATGCGGCCCTGCTGGGCCTTGAGCGCGCTGGCCGCCACGGCCATCGCCGCCGCCGACTGGGATCGGATCTCAGCCATCTATGCGTCCTCTAGCCGTTGGGGCGACGCGCGGCGGTGCGCAGCATCGACATGGAGCGTTGGTAGAAGGAGACCGCCGCGTCGTAGTTCATGCGCGCATCGGTCATCTTGAGCATCTGGTCCTCGAGCGTCACGGAGTTGCCGTCGAGGGTGGTCTCGCTGTCGGGGCCCTGGGGCGAACGCCACAGGCTGGCGGGCTTGGACGGCGCGATGTGGCCGGCGCTGGTGGTCAGCATCTGCAGCGGGCGGCCCATCGTGGCCAGGCCGCTGCTGGTCCCGCCGCTGCTCGCCTGAGCGTCGAGCGAGGCCTGGAAGGAGAAAGCCTTGAGGTCCCGCGGCTGATAGCCGGGGGTGTCGCCGTTGGCGACGTTCTGGGCGACCACCTTCTGCCGCTCGGTCAGATAACCGAGCCGGCTCTTCAGCATCGAGAAAAGAGGGATGTCGTCCGGACCCATGCGAGCATGGTGAAGAAACAGGGTTAATCACGCATTAAGGACAGTGAGGCACACCAGGGATGCGGCGCCTCGCCGCGCCTCTTTCCTGTGGAATCCTGTCCGCGCATGGACGTCTTTCTTCTGATCCGCGCCGTCGCGGCGCTGGCCGTCACCCTGGGCCTGATCGGCCTGGCCGCCGTGGCCCTGCGCAAGTTCGGCCCCGAGGCCCTGAACCGCATCGTCTCCAAGCGCCGCGAGCGGCGGCTGCAGGTTGTCGAGACGCTGGTTCTGGACCCCGCCCGCCGCCTGGTGCTGTGCCGGCTGGACGGCGAAGAGCGCCTGGTGCTGCTGGGCGACGGCCGACTGCTGGACTGGGTTCCCGCCGGAGCCCCCTCGCCTTCCCCCGCCCCCGTCACGACCCAGCCGGAGCCCGTGGCCTGATGCGCCTGCTAAAGACCCTCACCGGCGCCACGCCGCAGGAACTGCGCCGCGCCGCCGTCATCGCCATGCTGGCGGGCCTGGCGACCACGCTGGGCCCGTCGCTGGCCATGGCCCAGTCGGCCGTCAATGTCGATCTGGGCACGGGCGCGGGCCTGACCGAGCGGGTCGTCCAGCTGGTCGGCCTGCTGACGGTGCTGTCGCTGGCGCCGTCGATCGTGATCATGACGACCTCGTTCGTGCGCATCGTCGTGGTGCTGGGCTTGCTGCGCACGGCGATCGGCGTGCAGCAGAGCCCGCCCAACCCGGTGATCATCAGCCTGGCGCTGTTCCTGACGGCCATCGTCATGGGCCCGACCTTCGAGCAGTCCTACGACGCGGGCGTAAAGCCCCTGCTCGACAAGCAGATGGAGCTGCCGCAGGCGTTCGAGGCCGCCGGCCAGCCGGTGAAGACCTTCATGCTGCGCCAGGTGGACGAGGACGACCTGGCCTTGTTCATCCGCCTTTCGAAGATCGAGAAGCCGAAGACCGCCCAGGAAACCCCGCTGAAGGTGGTGACCCCGGCCTTCATGATCTCGGAACTGAAGCGCGCCTTCGAGATCGGCTTCCTGCTGTTCATTCCGTTCCTGGTCATCGACCTGGTCGTCGCCAGCGTGCTGATGAGCATGGGCATGATGATGCTGCCGCCGGCGACGGTCAGCCTGCCGTTCAAGCTGATCTTCTTCGTGCTAGTGGATGGATGGCGACTCGTCTGCGGCAGCCTGGTGGAAAGCTTCCAGCGCGGGACCGGCGGCGGGTAAGATCCGACGACACCGAACAGAATAACTAGAACAACAGAAGACCAAGACCGATGGGCGTTTTCGTACTGGGCTCGATCAATCTGGACGCCGTGGCGCGGGTCGACGACCTGCCGCGGCCGGGCGAGACGGTGGCCGGCCTGTCGCTGGAGCTGTTCCTCGGCGGCAAGGGCGCCAACCAGGCCGTCGCCGCCGCCCGCATGGGCGCGCCCACCCGCCTGATGGGCGCGGTCGGCAAGGACGACAGCGGCGTCAGCCTGAAGGGCAAGCTGGCCGGCTACGGCGTGCAGGTGGCCGACGTGGCCGAACTGTCGGGCGCCCCCACGGGCCAGGCCCACGTCTGGGTGTCGTCGGGCGGCGAGAACATGATCGTCGTCACCGGCGGCGCCAACATGATGATCACGCCCCAGCAGGTGGCGGCCACGGCGCTGGAAGGCCAGCGCGTGCTGCTGGCTCAGCTGGAAACCCCGGCCGGCGCCATCGAGGCGCTGTTCAAGGCCGGCGCGGCCAAGGGCGGCCTGCGGGTGCTGAACGCCGCACCCGCCCTACCCCAGGGCGCGGCCCTGTTCCCGCTGACCGACATTCTGATCCTGAACCAGACCGAGCTGGCGACCTACGCCCGCCTCGACCACGAGCCGGCCAAGCTGGAGGAGGTCTCCAAGGCCGCCCGCAAGCTGATGAGCCGCCCCGACCAGACGATCATCGTCACCCTAGGCAAGACCGGCGTGGCCGCCGTGCGCCGCGACGAGGCCTTCCTGGTCGAGGGCCGCAAGGTCAAGGCGGTGGACACCGTCGGCGCCGGCGACTGCTTCTGCGGCGCTCTCGCCGCCGGTCTGGCCGCCAATCTCGACCTGCGCGAGGCCGTCGAGCAGGCCAACGCGGCGGCCGCCCTGTCGGTGCAGAAGCCGGGCGCGGCCCCGTCGATGCCCAGCAAGCGCGAGGTCGAGGTATTCCTCGAGGGGTGAGGCCTCGCCTCCCCCCTTCAGTTGCCCGTCATTCCCGCCCTTGTGGCGGCGACATCCATCGCTACCGCCAACCCGCCCATAAGCGGACGGATTTGACGCCGTTTATGGGAGTGGGAGGCGTGCTTCGAACCCCTCTCTTTAAGAGAGAGGGATCTCGGACAGCGCGAAAGTCCGCCCAGAGGGGTTCCCGCCACAAGGGCGGGAATGACAGGAGTTTTTGGACGCCGCCCGTCAGGCCGCGCGGATGCCGCTGAAGCCGCCCTCGGCCTGGGCGCCGACGATGGCGTCGTAGCCGAGGATCATGTCGACGTCCTTGCCGTTGGTCGCCAGCGGCAGGCGCAGCCACAGGATCGAGACGTGCGGCGCGCCGCGCCAGGCCAGGCTGTGCACGCCCACGCCCGGGCGACGCTCGTCGACGACCTTGTCCAGCTCCTTGCGCCAGTAGTCGCCGGCGGCGGTGTTGTAGACCTCGCTCAGCGCCTTGCCGGTGATCTCGCGGCCATAGACGCCGTAGAGGCCCGTGCCGGCCAGGCGCAGGCGGTAGTCGCGCGGCTCGCGCACGACATCGATCAGACTGACCGTCGGCAGCAGGCGCTTGATGCCCGAAGGGTGAAGGTCAGCACGCGCAGGCAGGTTCGCCCCGCGGCGCAGGGACGCCCAGTATGCGAACATTTCCTGATGAGCGCGGGCCGCGGTCGCGGATGCGCTCAGTTGCGCGGACATCTTCAGAGTCCTTAACAAGCCTTTGGAATCACGGTGATTCACCGCTCGTTCACTATGTCTTAAGCACCGAATCGGCGGAAGCGAAAAATCGCCGCCGCCAACAAAGATTCCGTTTGAGAGTCAATCTGGAAGCACAACGCCCGGGCGCTGGAAGAGCGCCCGGGCGTCGATTTTCTCGCTTAGCTTAACCACAAGCGATTGATTGAATTAAGGTAAATGAACGCTCAGACTCAGCCCTTGCGGCCCTTCCCGGCGCCCCGGCCGGTCTGGCCAAGGCCCATCTGGCGGGCAAGCTCCGAACGCGCCTTGGCGTAGTTCGGCGCAACCATGGGGTAGTCCGAAGGCAGGCCCCACTTCTCGCGGTAGTCCTCAGGGCTCATGTCGTACTGCGTGCGCAGGTGACGCTTCAGCGATTTGAAGCGCCGGCCGTCCTCCAGGCAGATGATGTAGTCGGGCGTCACCGAGCGGCGGACCGGCACGGCCGGCTCCTTGGGCTCGGGGGCCGCGGCCTCGGGCGAACCGACCGACCGGAGCGCGTCGTGAACGCTGCGGATCAGGGCCGGCATGTCGGCCGCCGAGACGGCGTTGCCGCCGACGAAAGCCGCGACGATGCCCGCGGTAAGTTCGACGAATGGGATCTCTTCTTCCATGACGCCTCTCCCGTTCCCTTTATCTTTCTTCACGCACGACCAGCTTTGGCGCGCGAAGTTGCATCATGGATAAACGCGTCAGTAAAACCGGGCAATAGATGCCGCTAGGGAATATTGACTGTCGATCAATGCGATCATTCGCATCGGCAACTTAAGGTCGCGAGATAAAAATTCAGATTTTCTGGATTTTGACTGAACGCGTTCGCCGAACTTGACCGTGCGGACACGACACGTCGCGGAGATGTCGGCGCCTAGCGGCCGAAATCCCGCGACAGGGCCAGCATCGCCGCCCGCTGCGGCACCGAGTATTCGTCGATGGCGTCGGTGTCGCCGTCGCGGATGGCCTTCAGCAGGGCCGGCGTCAGGGCCGACGACAGCGACCAGTTCCAGTAGCGCAGCACGGTCTGGGCCCGGTCGACGGCGATGGCGTCGAATACCCCCAGCACCCGCTCCAGGCCCGGCGACGGCGCGCCCTCGGCGTCGGTCTCGGGACGACGCAGGCCGCGCCACAGGGCCCGCACCGCCGCGCGCGGCAGGCCGGTGGCCTTGCAGAGGATGGCGATCGGCTCGCCGCCCGCGTCGGTGAAGATCTTGGCGCCGGTCATCGGCTTGAGACCGGCGAGGTACGAGATCTCCTCGGCCGTCTCGCGGGTCAGGCCGCTCTGGGCGGCGGCGACGGCGTCCTCGAGGCTGTCGAACGGGCTCTTGGCGATGGCGGCGCGGTTGCGCTGTCGCCGCTCGATGAATTGCAGCGCCTTGCGCGACAGCGGATCCTGCCACCCCTCCTCGGAGGCCACCGCGAAGACGTCGCCGACGGCGTCCTGCAGGATCTCGCGCGAGACGGCGAAGCGCTGGAGGATCGTGCGGCGAGCCTCGGCGTCGGCCCACCAGAACATCACATAGGCGTGGCTGGGACGCAGCTCGGCGCGCCGCAGCAGCAGCGGGATCAGGCTGGGATTGTCGCGCGTCATGGCCACGACGTTCTCGACGCCCTGGTGGCTGAAGCGGGCCAACTCGTTGCGCAGCAGGGCCTCGACCACCGGCGTCTCGCCCATGTCGACCAGGGCGTCGGCCACCACCTCTCCGACGCCGCGGCGGATGGCGATCAGCCGGCGGTGTTCCTGGGTGGCGTGGTAGAGACAGTCGATCAGGTCGGCGTCCGACAGGTTGGGCGAGTTCTCGAGCAGAGCCCGGGCGACGACGACCTCGTCGCGCAGCAGAAGGCGGACCAGCGAGCCTGGCATGTCGTTGAGGTTGGCCAGGCGGCGGGCGACCTTCTCGCGCTCCTCGACCACCGCCTCGCGCAGCATCTCGACCAGCAGGTCGGCGCACATCGCCCGCTCGAAGGCGTTGATGCGGCTGGCCGGCAGGCAGACCACGTCGGCCAGCCGCTTGAGGAGAGCGGCGCGCGACTTGGGCGGAACGGCGATCGGCTTGGCGAAGGGCGAAATCGGGTCGGTCATGATCTTCCTGGCGGCGAAGCCCCGGTCGCCGAGTTTCGAACCTAGACGGTAACGCCCTTAAGTTCGAATTAGCGCCAGGGATTCTCCCGCCAAGGGAATTTGCGGCCCAAAGCCAGGCTTCGCCAGGGGGTCAGCGAAATTGTCGCGGCGCCCACTCAGGCCAGATGTCCGGCAGGTCGGTGGAGACGCGGTTGGGATAGGCCGGGGCGCGCTTCTCCAGGAACGAGGTCACGCCCTCCTTGGCGTCGCCCGAGGCGCCGCGCGACTGGATGGCGCGGCTGTCGGCCTTGTGGGCCTCCATCGGATGGTCGGCGCCGGCCATGCGCCAGAGCAGCTGGCGGGTCAGGGCGACGGAGACGGGGGCGGTGTTGTCGGCGATCTCGCGCGCCAGGGCGCGGGCGGCCGGCAGCAGGTCTTCGGCCGCATGCAACGAGCGGACGAAGCCGCGCTCCTTGGCCTCGGTCGCCGGGAAGACCCGGCCGGTGTAGCACCACTCCAGCGCCGTCTGCATGCCCACGAGCCGCGGCAGGAACCAGGACGAGCAGGCCTCGGGCGTGATGCCCCGGCGAGCGAAGACGAAGCCGAACTTGGCGTCTTCGGCGGCCAGGCGGATGTCCATGGCCAGCTGCATGGTCGCGCCGACACCGACGGCTGGGCCGTTCACGGCGGCGATCACGGGCTTGAGGCTGTCGTAGATGCGCAGGGTCACCCGGCCACCGCCGTCGCGATAGACGTCGCCGACCTTGCCTTCCTCCCGCTCCAGCGCCTGGGGCGAGGTGCGGTCGAAGGTGGCGCCGCCGCTCGACAGGTCCGCCCCGGCGCAGAAAGCCCGGCCCGCGCCCGTGACGATCACCGCTTTGACCGCATCGTCGGCGTCGGTGATGTCGAAGACCTCGATCAGTTCCTTCATCATCCGGGCGGTGAAGGCGTTGAGCTTTTCAGGCCGGTTCAGGGTGATCGTCGCGACGCCGTCCTCGACGGCGTAGAGCAGGGTCTCGAAGGTCGGCTGCGACATGTGGCGGGCTCCCTGGGGTGGCATGATTTCAAACGATCGTATGACCACATCAAGCAAGCACACAACCCCTCCCCCTTGATGGGGGAGGGCGCAGGGGTGGGGGTGGCTAGAGCGGTTGAAGCCACGCAACGCGGCCGGCTCAGCAGTTCACCCCCATCCCCGGCCCTTCCCCCATCAAGGGGGAAGGGAGATCAGGCCCGCCTCACCCCCAGCTTGCTGATCGCATGCACGAAGTTGTTCGCCGCGATCTCGATGCCGCCCGTCCATTCCAGGTCGGGGAAGCGGGCCAGGATCTGGCGATAGGCCTCCTCCAGCTGGATCTGGGCGACGCGCTTGCCAAGACAGGTGTGCGGGCCGTAGCCGAAGGCCACGTGCTTGCCGGCGTTGGGGCGGGTGACGTCCAGGCGGTCGGGGCTTTCGAACATGGCCGGATCGCGATTGGCCGCGCCGTAATACATGACCACCTTCTCGCCTTCACGGATCTGCTGCCCCGCCACCTCGACGTCGCGCGTGGCGGTGCGGCGCATGTAGATCACCGGGCTGACCATGCGGATGAACTCGTCCACCGCGCCCGGCAGCAGTGACGGATCGTCGATCAGCCGCTGCTTCTGCTCGGGAAACTCGGTCAGCAGTCGCATGGCGCCCGACAGGGTGTTTCGCGTCGTGTCGTTGCCGGCGAAGACGATCAGCAGCCACGAGCCGTCGAGATACTCGTCGGCCAGCAGATCGCCGTCGACCTGGGCGCGGGCGATGGCCGTCATCAGGTCGGCCTGCGGGTCGGCTCGCCGCTTGAGCAGCATGGTGCGGCCGTAGTCGAACATCTCCTCGATGTTGTCGTTGAAGTCGGCGACGAACTGCATGAGCTCGAGGGTGGGCGTGATGGGCGCCTGGGCCTGCTGCACGGCCAGGTCCTGGGCCCGCTCCAGATAGTGCATCCAGCGCAGGAACTTGCTCCGGTCCTCCGGCGGCACGCCCAGGATCTCGCACAGGGTGAACAGCGGCAGGATCGACGAGAAGTGCTCGACCATGTCGATCTCGGCGCCGCCGGCCAGCAGCGGCTCCATCTCGTCCAGAAGGCGGGTGACCTCCGCCCTCACCTTGTCGGTCAGGCCGCGCAGGTAGGCGGCGGTGAAATAGGGCATGTGCTCGCGGCGCAGCTGCAGGTGATGCGGCGCGTCGAGATTGATCATGGTGTCCATGGTCGCCCGGAACAGCAGGGCGTGGCGCTTGTCGGGCGGCCCCATCGACATCAGGATCCCGCCCCTCTGCGAGGAGAAGGTCTCCGGGTCGCCGTTGACGCGCATGACGTCGTCATAGCGGGTGACGGCCCAGAAGCCCGGGCCGCCAAACGGCTCGCCGTGCCACATCACCGGCGCCTCGACGCGCATCCGCGCGAAGTCGGCGAAGGGCTGGCCCTTGGTGAAGCGGAAGATGTCGGCCAGGTCGACACCGTCGAGGGTGGGATAGGCCTTGGTCCCGCCGGGTCCTGGCCGGCCGTCGACCACCGTCTTGCTGATCAGCTCCATGCGCTCGCCTCCCGTCGAACATCGTTGTCGGACGCACGATCACCCAGGATTGCGCGGCCGCCAACGGCGCCCCTACGGCAACTTGCGCGCGCGTCGGGCCTTGGGTCATGCTGCCGACTGAACGCCGATCATGCGGGTCACACGCAGGCGGCGGCAGGGAGAGAAATGGCCGTCGCCGCCCTGGCGAGCGGCCCAGGAGGTCGCATGCATCCGAGCGTCCACGCCCGCACCCAGCCCGACAAGCCCGCCTTCGTGATGGCCGGCTCGGGCGAGAGCGTCACCTACCGGGAACTCGACGACCGCTCCAACCAGGGGGCCCAGCTGTTCCGGTCGATGGGCCTTCAGGTCGGCGACGTGGTCGCCATCCTGCTCGACAACCATCCGCGCTACCTGGAGATCGCCTGGGCGGCCCAGCGGGCGGGGCTCTACTACACCTGCATCTCGACCAAGCTGACCGCGCCGGAGGTCGAGTACATCGTCAAGGACTGCGGGGCCAAGGCGCTGATCGCCGGACCGGCGATGGACGGCGTCGCCCAGGCGCTGGCGCCGCTGATCCCAGGCGTGGCGCTGCTGCGGGTGGAAGGGGCGGCCGGCCCCTATGCCGACTTCGATGCGGCCCGCGCGGCCATGCCGGCCACGCCCATCGCCGACGAGACCTCCGGCTCGGACATGCTCTATTCGTCAGGCACGACCGGACGGCCCAAGGGCGTCAAGCCGGCGCTGAACGGCGCGCCGATCGATGCGCCCCACGCCTTGCAGATGATGGCCCAGCACCTGTTCAAGCTGGACGGCGACAGCGTCTATCTCTCGCCGGCGCCGCTCTATCACGCCGCTCCGCTGCGCTGGTGCATGAGCGTGCACAAGCTGGGCGGCACGGTCGTGGTGATGGAGAAGTTTGATCCCGAGACGGCCCTGGCCCTGATCGAAGAGCACAAGGCCACCTGCGGCCAATTCGTGCCGACCCACTTCGTGCGGATGCTGAAGCTGCCGGAGGCGACGCGGGCCAGGTACGACGTATCGACCATGCGCTCGGCGATCCACGCCGCCGCCCCCTGCCCGGTGCCGGTCAAGGAACAGATGATCGCCTGGTGGGGGCCGGTGATCTACGAATACTACGCCGGCACCGAGGGCAACGGCTTCTGCTGGATCGACAGCAAGAGCTGGCTGGAGCGGCGCGGCTCAGTGGGCCAGGCGGCGCTGGGCGAGCTGCGCATCTGCGACGAGGCCGGCGATCCCCTGCCCGCCCGCAGCGAAGGCGTGGTCTATTTCGCCAACGGCCCGGCGGTGACCTATCACAACGCCCCGGAGAAAACGGCCGAGAGCTACAACAAGCACGGCTGGACGACGCTGGGCGACGTGGGCTGGGCCGACGAGGACGGCTATCTCTACCTGACCGACCGCAAGAGCTTCATGATCATCTCGGGCGGGGTGAACATCTATCCGCAGGAGATCGAGAACCTGCTGATTACCCACCCCAGGGTGGCCGACGCCGCCGTGGTCGGCGCTCCCGACGAGGAGATGGGCGAAAAGGTCGTGGCGGTGATCCAGCCGCTGGACTGGGACGACGCCGGCGAGGCCCTGGCCGCCGAACTGCTGGCCTTCACCCGCGACAACCTCAGCCACGTGAAGGCCCCACGGCAGGTGGACTTCGTGCGCGAACTGCCCCGGCACCCGACGGGCAAGCTCTACAAGCGGCTGGTGCGGGATGCGTACTGGGGCAAGGGCGAGGGGCGGATCGTTTGATCCATAATCACTAGAAAGTTGATTTTCTGAATTTTTGCCACCACTTTGTTGAAAGTGGTGGCAAGGACTAATTCCGTGACCCTCCAGCGCCTCCCCTTGGCGATCCACACGAACGTCGCCGACCTGATCGACCAGCTTCGCGCGGCCCAGATCAGCGAGTTCGGCGACGGCGCCAGCTTCCTCCGGCGCGAGCGCGGCGGTCGCCCTTACTGGTATGTCCGTTCGCGGCAGGTGCGAGGCGAGCGCTTGGAACGCTATCTTGGCCCCGAAACGTCCGAGCTGCTGGCGGCCATGGAAACGGCGAAGACCATCAACGGCGCCGCTGATGGGCGCCGGCAAATCGTGCGGGCGCTGCGCGCGGCGGGACTGCACACGCCGGACCAGCGCACAGGCCGTGTCCTGCAAGCCTTGAACAAGGCCGGCGTGTTTCGGCTACGCGCCGCCGTCGTCGGCACGGTGGCCTTCCAGACCTATGGCGCCCTGCTGGGCTTCACCTTGCCCGCACAGGCCGTGCGCACGGGCGATCTCGACATCGCCCAGGACTATGGGATCTCGATGGCCATCGACGATGGACTGGACCGGCCCTTCATCGACGTGCTGCGCGCCGCCGACCCGAGCTTCTCCCCCATCCCCAAGCTCGATCCGGGCAAGAGCGCCGCCTACCGGACGCCGGATGGCTATGCAGTGGACGTGCTGACCACCAGCCGGCATGCGGGCGACGACGAGACCTCCCGCCTCGTCGCGCTGAACACCGACGCAACGCCCCTGCGCTTTCTCGATTTCCTGCTGCGAGACACGGTGGAAGCCGCCGTGCTGCACGATGATGGCGTGCTCGTGCGGGTTCCGGCCCCGGCGCGATACGCCGTGCACAAGCTGATCATCTCGCGCAAGCGCAGCCAGGCCAATCCCAAGCGCCGCAAGGACGTGGCGCAGGCGCAAGCGCTGATCCGCGCCCTGGCCGAGGACGATCCCTTCGCCCTGCGTGACGCCTATGCCGAGGCCCGCGGTCGTGGCGAGGCGTGGCGCAAGCTGCTGGACGAGGCGGTCAGCCTGCTGCCCGAAGATGCAAGGGCGGTGCTGGAGGGCTAAGGCGCCGCACGTTGCTTCTATACGGCGCGGTATTACCGCCACACGGTCGCGGGCATGCTTTCGGCTCTCTTCGACCGTCTCTCCCGGATCGCTCTGCCCAAGACCGCGACCGCTCCGTTCTGCCCGGCGGAGGTGCGCGGCGCCGTGCCCGTGCCGGACGGGCTGCCGACCTGGAAGCGGATGCTGCGCACGGCGGGACCGGGGCTGCTGGTCAGCGTCGGCTACATGGACCCCGGCAACTGGGCGACCGATATCGAGGCCGGGTCGCGCTACGGCACGTCCCTGCTGTTCGTCGTGGTGCTGTCGAGCCTGGCGGCGATCCTGTTGCAGACCCTGTCGATGCGGCTGGGCCTGGTCACCGGCAAGGACCTGGCCCGGATGTCGCGCGAACGGTACGGGCCATGGACGGTCAAGGTGCAATGGGCGCTGGCGGAGCTGGCCATCATCGCCTGCGACATCGCTGAGGTGCTGGGTTCGGCCCTGGCCTTCAAGCTGTTGCTAGGCGTGCCCCTGTGGGCCGGGGTGCTGCTGACCGGCCTCGACACGATCATCGTGCTGGGCCTGAAGGGCAAGGGCTTCCGCCAGCTGGAGGCCATCATCCTGGGCCTGATCTCGACGGTCGGGATCTGCTTTCTCGTACAGCTGATCATCGTGCCGCCCGACGCCGGGGCGGTGGCGAGGGGCTTGGTCCCGTCGCTGGCGGCGCTGCAACAGGGCAACGCGCTTTATCTGGCGATCGGCATACTGGGCGCGACGATCATGCCGCATAACCTCTATCTGCACTCGTCGATCGTGCAGACGCGGCTGACGCCCGAAGACGTTCCGGGCAAACGGGCGGCGATCCGGCTGGCGACGATCGACACCGTGGTCGCCCTGGTGCTGGCGCTGTTCGTCAACGCCGCGATCCTGGTCCTGGCGGCCTCGGCCTTTCACGGCAACGGCCTGCGCGAGGTGGCCGGCATCGAGGAGGCGCATGAGCTGCTGGCGCCGATCACTGGCGCGGCCGTGGCCGGGATCCTGTTCGGGATCGCCCTCTTCGCCTCGGGCCAGAGCGCCACCTTCACCGGCACCATCGCCGGCCAGGTGATCCTGGAGGGTTTCCTGAACCTCAGCATCCCCTGCTGGCAGCGGCGGCTGATCACCCGAGGCCTGGCCATCGTTCCGGCGCTGGCCGGCGTGCTGACGCTGGGCGACCACGCAGTGGGACGCCTGCTGGTGCTGACCCAGGTGGTGCTGAGCGCCCAGCTGCCCTTCGCCATCTGGCCGCTGCTGCGGTTCACCGACGACAAGGCGCTGATGGATCCGTTCGCCAACGGCCCGGTCACCCGCCTCGTCGCCTGGGGGCTGTTCGTGGTGATCTCGGCGGCGAACGTCTGGCTGGTGGTTTCGACGTTCTCGTAAAGCCCCTCCCCATCGAGGGGGAGGGGTTGTCCCAGGTCGAGCCCCGTGATCTCTTCCAAACAAACGTTTGGGAGAGCGCCGCATGAAAGAGATCGCCTTCGCCGACATCGCCAGCCTGGTCGGGCAAGAGGTCGGGGTGTCCGACTGGGTCGAGATCAGCCAGGAACGGGTCAACCAGTTCGCAGAGGCGACCGGCGACCACCAGTGGATCCACATCGACGTCGAGCGGGCGACGCGCGAGATCGGCGGGCCGATCGCCCACGGCTACCTGACGCTGTCGCTGATCCCGATGCTGGGCGCGGGAATCCTTCACGTCACCGGCGTGACGCGCGGCATCAACTACGGCTGCGACAAGGTGCGGTTCACCAGCATGGTGCGCGTGGGCAAGCGGGTGCGGATGCGCCAGAAGCTGGTCAGCGTCGAGCCCAAGGCCGGCGGCCTGCAGATGAAGAACGAGTGCACCATCGAGATCGAGGGCGAGGAGCGCCCGGCCTGCGTGGCCGAGACGATCTCGATCATCTACGGGGGTTAGATGCTTCCCCTGAAGGGGGAGCTGTCGCGGAGCGACTGAGGGGGAAGTGTCGGCCGGCGACTCGGAAGCTGATAACGTCCCCCCTCCGGCGCTTCGCGCCACCTCCCCCAAAGGGGGAGGACCTATGAAGAGAAAAGACAAAGGCCCCGGATCGCTCCGGGGCCTTTGTTTCTGGAAATCGGACCAAGCCTAGCGCTTGATCGCGTCGCCGACCTTGTCCTGGACCTGGCCGACCTTGTTCTGGATGTCGCCCTTGGCCTTCTGGGCCTTGCCCTCGGCTTCGAGGCGTTCGTTGTCGGTGGCCTTGCCGACGGCTTCCTTGACGGCGCCCACGCCCTTGTCGATGGCGCCTTCCACACGATTGGTGCTCATTGGCTTGCTCCTGCTAGCGTTGAACTCCCCATTCGAACGGAGCCCCGGGAGCAATGGTTCCTAGCGTGGCCGCAAGGGATTTCGGCGAAATCAGCGATTGAAACCGGGCGCGGCCACGGCCTGGACGGCGACCACGTCCTGCGCCGCCGCAACGCTGGGCGGCTTGGCCGGGGCGGCCTGGATCAGCGGCGGACCCGACGGCTTGTCGAGCAGGGCGACGGTCTCGCGGATATACTTGGCGTGGGTGACGATGCCGATCTCGAGGCGCTCGCCCGACAGTTCGACCTGCTGGGTCAGCATGCCGGCAACGAACTGCACCTCCTGGCTTTCGGTCGAGCCCGGCCGGCGGCGCGCGCCCTCGGCCATGAACACCGGCCCGCCCGAATTGCCGGGAAACACCGAAAAATCCATCAGGAAGGTCGGGAACACGCTGGCCGGGGCCAGAGGATAGGACGCCACCCGGCCCGAGCGCAGGATCGGGAAGCCCGCGGTGTTGGCCGACAGGCCGCGCGGGAAGCCCAGGGCCATCATCTCGTCGCCGGGACCCAGGCTGTACTTGTTGAAGGTGTCGTCCTGGGCCAGCCAGGCCAGCGGGATGGCGGCCTTGGCGAACTCGGGCGGGGCCTCGACGACGATGGCGGCGACATCGCGGCTGGGATGCTTGATCCACAGCGGATGGTCGCCGTCGCGGATCTTCAGGGTGCGGGGGTCATAGCGCCAGACCCCCTCCTTGCTCTGCACGCGATAGCCGATCTTGGCCGACACCGAGGGCATGCGGTCGAAGACGTGGGCGGCGGTGACCAGGATGGTGCGCGGGCGGCCGTCGGGCGTCGGATCCTCGATCAGGAATCCGGTGCCGACCGTGCGCGAGCCGTCTGCGAGCGGCTGCTCCAGCTGCACCGTCGCCTGGATCAGATCGACCGACAGGTCCCAAGCCATGAATGCCCTCGTCTCCGATTCAACCTTAGACGTCGTATGAGTTTGACCAGACGCCCCTGCCGCAACAAGTTGGCGTTCTGACGCATCCGAGGGGGAATCTGTCCATGAACCGGCGCGAAATGATGACGAGCGTTGCCGCCGTCGCCGCCACGTCCTCCGCCCTCATCCCCGGGAGTTCCATGTCCGCCACCGCCAAGCCCGTTCCTCCGGTCGCCAAGAAGGTCCCCAAGCGCATCGAGCAGCTGGGCCGGGTGCGCGTCGACGACTACGCCTGGATGAAGGACGACAACTGGCAGAAGGTCCTGCGCGACCCCAGCCTGATCAAGGCCGAGGTCAAGGAGCACCTGACCGCCGAGAACGCCTATGTGAAGGCGATGCTGGCCCCGACGCAGGACCTGCAGAAGGCGATGTTCGAGGAGATGAAGGGCCGCATCAAGGAGGACGACTCCTCGGTCCCCTCGCCCGACGGCCCGTACGATTACTATTCGCGCTTCGCCCTGGGCGGCCAGCACCCGATCTATGCGCGGCGTCCCCGCGGAAAGACGGATGGCGAAGAGGTGCTGCTGGACAGCGACGCCCTGGCCAAGGGCAAGGCCTACAGCCAGGTCAGCGCCGCCGACCACAGCCCCGACCACAAGCTGTTCGCCTATGCCGAGGACGCGCAGGGCTCGGAAGTCCACAAGATCTACGTCAAGGACCTGGCCACCGGCGAGATCCTGCCCGAGCCGGTCGACAGCAGCACCGGCGACTTCACCTGGTCGCCCGACTCCCAGTGGCTGTTCTGGACGCACCGCGACGACAACGGCCGCTCCGACAAGATCTATCGCCGCCCCGCGCGCGGCGGGCTGAAGGACGACGTGCTGGTCTATGAAGAGCCCGACGATGGCTTCTTCGTCAGCGTCAGCGTCACCGGCTCGGACGCCTTCATCGTGATCAGCGCAGGCGACCACGAGACGTCGGAAACCCTGCTGATTCCGGCCAGCGACGTCGCCGCCAAGCCCAAGGCCGTCGAGCCGCGCACGCCGGGCCTGCGCTATTCGGTCGAGCACTGGGACGGCAAGTTCGTCATCCTGACCAACGCCGACGACGCCATCGACTTCAAGCTGGTCGAGGCCCCGGTCGACAATCCCGGCCGCGCGAACTGGAAGGACTTCGTGGCCCACAAGCCGGGGACCTTCATCACCGGCCACGCCGCCTACAAGGACCATCTGGTCCGGGTCGAGCGTGTCAACGCCAACACCCGCATCGTCATCACCGACCGCGCCACCAAGGCCGAAAAGCCGATCGTCGTCGACGAGCAGGCCTATGTGCTGAGCGTCGAGGGCGGATACGAGTTCGACACCCCGACCCTGCGCTATGTCTACCAGTCGCCGACCACGCCGCGTCAGTGGTTCGACTACGACATGCGCAGCGGCGACAAGGTGCTGCGCAAGACCCAGGAGATCCCCTCGGGCCACGACCCTTCGAAGTACGTGACCAAGCGCCTCTATGCGAAGGCGCCCGACGGCGCGCAGGTGCCGGTGACCGTGCTGATGAAGAAGGACGTCAAGCTGGACGGCAAGGCGCCGCTGCTGCTGTACGGCTACGGCAGCTACGGCATGTCGATGGATCCGTCGTTCTCGATCCGCAACTTCAGCCTGGTCGACCGCGGCTGGATCTGGGCCACGGCCCACATCCGCGGCGGCTCGGAAAAGGGCTACGGCTGGTTCCTGGACGGCAAGAAGTTCAAGAAGAAGAACACCTTCACCGACTTCATCGCCTGCGCCGAGCACCTGCACGCCAATGGCTACGGCGCCAAGGGCGCCACCGTGGCCTATGGCGGTTCGGCCGGCGGCATGCTGATGGGCGCGATCACCAACCTGCGGCCGGACCTGTGGTCGGGCATCATCGGGGCGGTGCCGTTCGTCGACGTGCTCAACACCATGAGCGACACCTCCCTGCCGCTGACCCCGCCGGAGTGGCCCGAATGGGGCAATCCGCTGGAGGACAAGGAGGCCTACGACTACATCGCCAGCTATTCCCCCTACGACAACGTCGCCGCCAAGCCCTATCCGGCCGTGCTGGCCACCGGCGGCCTTTCGGACCCGCGCGTCACCTACTGGGAGCCGGAGAAGTGGGCGGCCAAGCTGCGGGCCAACACCACCAGCGGCAACCCGATCCTCTTGAAGATCAACATGGAGGCCGGCCACGGCGGCGCCTCGGGCCGCTTCGACTTCCTCAAGGAGATCGCGCTCGACTACGCCTTCGCCGTGTGGGCGGTCGACAAGGGCTGGACGAAGGCCTGAGAAAGCCCCTTCCCCCTCGCGGGGAAGGGGTTGGGGATGGGGGCGCCGACGCTGTCATTGACCGACACGGCGCCGACACCCCCACCCCTGCCCCTCCCCGCAAGGGGGGAGGGGGTCATGTATTCCTGGAGCTTAGCTTGATCATCCGCCCCTCCACCGACGCCGACGTACCGGCGATCACGGCCATCTACGGCTGGAACGTGCTCAACGGCCTAGGCACCTTCGAGGAGGTCCCCCCCGACGAAGCCGAGATGGCCCGGCGGCGCGGGGCGTTCCTGGATCGCGGCCTGCCCTACCTGGTCGCCGAGCTGGACGGAAAGGTGCTGGGCTACGCCTATGCCGGTCCGTTCCGGCTGCGGGCGGCCTATCGCTACACCGTCGAGGACAGCATCTATGTCGCTCCCGACGCGGCCGGAAAGGGCGTCGGCAAGGCGCTGCTGACGGCCCTGATCGAGGCCTGCGAAGCCCTGGGCCTGCGCCAGATGTGCGCGGTGATCGGCGACAGCGGCAACGCCGCGTCGATCGGCGTCCACGCCGCCCTCGGTTTCGAGCACAAGTGCGTCTTCCCGGCCATGGGCTACAAGTTCGACCGCTGGGTCGACCTCGTCTGGATGCAGCGGTCGCTGAACGGCGGCGGCGACACCCCGCCGGATGCGCCAGGCATGTCTTTGAGCGGCGTCTAGGACGCCGCAAGGACGCTCAAAGCAAAAGCCCCGCCGGCGGACCGGCGGGGCTTTCGTGTTTTCGGGGCTCTAAAAAGAACCGAGGATCAGGCCTTGCGGGCGCGGGCCTTGCCCGGAGCCTTGGCCTTGCGGCCGCCCTGGCCCAGGCCCAGGGCCTTGGCCATCGCCGAGCGGGCTTCGCTGTAGGACGGGGCCGTGGTCGGGTAGTCGGCGGGCAGGCCCCACTTCGACTTGTACTCGGCGACGGTCATGCCGTGGGTGGTCAGGTGACGCTTCAGCGTCTTGTAGGGCTTGCCGTCCTCGAAGCTGATCAGGGCGTCCGGCGTGATGCTCTTGCGGATCTGGGCCGGAGTAGCCTTGGTAACGGTCTCGGTAACCGGCGCTTCCGGCGAGCCAAGACCGGAAAGGGCGTCGTGCGTGGCCCGAATCAGAGCCGGCAGGTCAGAGACCGAGGTCGTGTTGTTGGCCACATAGTTAGCCACGATCTCGGCGGTCAGCTCGATCAGGGTCGATTTGTCTTCCACGGCGTCACTCCACAATGACTTTAAATTCGGAAATACACCCGCCCCGTGGAATTACAAGTACACAAATACGCAACCGAGCGAGCAACGCTCCGCGAAAACAGGCTTTATTTCGCGGCAACAATGTCGATGGCGGATTTTCAAAGCCTTAGCCGTAACCGATCGCGCTCGCCTTCAAGTTCAGTTTCGACCTCGTGCGTTTTCCCGCTCGCGAAGACCGGCAAGGTTCGCGTGCAATTGCACTTTGAGCAAAACCAGGCGCGCGTTTCAGATTCGCCGCCCCTCCGCGCCCCCATCTTCAGATCGAGACCGGCGCCCTGACGGGATCGCGCAAGGGCTCGGACACGCGAACACGCCGACGGTCAAAGCACAGCTTGAAGGAGGGAGAGGATCGCGATGTAAACGCCACCTCTATCGAAGGCCGCTGATCAGCGAAGAGATTGAAGAGAGTGGCTGGGGAACTAGGACTCGAACCTAGAATGACGGTACCAAAAACCGCAGTGTTACCATTACACCATTCCCCAGCAGGAACGGCTGCCGACCCAGTGGGCCGCGGCGAGGCGGTGGAGATAGCTCAGGATTCGGACGGTGGCAACGCCCTCCAAATTCTTTTTTTGGGTCTATTTTCACGCTTGCGACTCTCGAAACAGCCCCCTATAAGCCGCCTCCCAAGTCGAGCACAGCCAACCGGCGGCGCGGCTTCGGAAGTCGGAGTGTGGCTCAGTCTGGTAGAGCACTGCGTTCGGGACGCAGGGGTCGCAGGTTCAAATCCTGCCACTCCGACCATCTTCTCTCCCGAGAAAATCCTCTTATTTGCACCGCCTGAGCGACAAGTTCGGCAGGTTGCGTGCTGTTCATTTGACCGCAACGCGGCAGCCGTTAGCTTGCGACGACATTGAAGCGCGACGGACGCACGACCACCTGTGCTTTTCCGCCGCCGCGCCTCGGCTATCGCAACGGGACCCCGATGAAGCAGTTTCTCATGACCGTGGCCGGCGTATTCGTCGGACTGGTGCTCTTTCTCGTCGGGGTTCCCTTCATACTGATCGTGCTGGCGGCCGGCGCCGCCCGCCCTGCCCCGGTCTCGGCCAACTCGGTCGTGCAGCTGGACCTGCGCGGCGGACTGTCGGACCAGGATTCGCAGAACCCGTTCGCGGCCTTCGGCGGCGGCGGCCAGTCGGTGATGGGCGTGATCGAGGTGCTGCGCCGCGCCGAGACCGACGACAAGGTCAAGGCGGTGTTCGTGCGCCTGCCCGAGGGCGGCGTCGCCCCGGCCTCGGCCGACGAACTGGCCCAGGCCTTCAAGCACTTCCGCAGCGTCGGCAAGAAGCCGATCTTCGCCCACAGCCAGGGCCTCTATCCCTCGGGCATGTCGACCTCGACCTACCGCCTGGGCGCGGCCGCCAGCGAGTTCTGGATGCAGCCGGACAGCGCGTTGCAGGCCGTCGGCGTGGCCAGCGAGACGATGTTCTACAAGCGCCTGTTCGACAAGTACGGCGTCAAGGCCGACTTCGAGCAGCGCTATGAATACAAGAACGCCGTCAATCCTTACCTGAACAGCGACTTCACTCCCGCCCACCGCGAGGCGACGCTGTCGTGGATGGGCTCGGTCTACACCAGCGCCCTGACCGCCGCCGCCCAGGACCGCAAGCTGGATCCGGCCCGCCTGATCAAGGCCATCGAGGCCGGCCCCTACAGCGCCCAGCAGGCGCAGGGCCTGGGCCTGATCGACAAGGTCGGCCAGGTGAAGGAGGCCCAGGACGCCATGCTGGCCCGCGCCGGCAAGGGCGCCAAGCTGATCGAGTTCTCCGACTACGCCTCGCGCTCGAAGAAGGACCTGCCCAAGACCGGCGCGGCCATCGCCGTGATCGGCGCCGAAGGCCCGATCGTCACCGGGACCGCGGGCCAGGCCTCGCCGTTCGGCGGCGACAGCACCATCCACTCCGACGAGACCGCCAAGGCGATCTACGACGCGATCGAGGACAAGGACGTCAAGGCGATCGTGCTGCGCGTCTCCTCGCCGGGCGGGTCGGACACGGCCTCCGAACAGATCCTGGCGGCCGTCCGGGCGGCCAAGGCGGCTGGAAAGCCCGTCGTGGTCAGCATGGGCACCTATGCGGCTTCGGGCGGCTACTGGATCAGCAGCCAGGCCTCGGCGATCGTCGCCCAGCCCTCGACCCTGACCGGCTCGATCGGCGTGTTCGGCGGCAAGTTCGCCCTGGGCGAGGCGCTGTCGCGCTTCGGCGTCGACACCCGCCAGATCAGCGTGGGCGGCGACTACGCCGGCGCCTTCGGCACTGGCCAGGAATTCACCGCCGACCAGCGCGCCCGCTTCTCGGCCTGGATGGACAATATCTACGCCGGCTTCATCAAGCGCGTGGCCGAGGGCCGCAAGCTGCCGGTCGAGCGCGTGCGCGAGATCGCCAAGGGCCGCGTCTGGACCGGCGCCCAGGCCAAGGAGCTGGGCCTGGTGGACCAGCTGGGCGGCTTCTACGACGCCGTCGACAAGGCCAAGGCCCTGGCCAACCTGAAGGGCGACGTGCGCCTGAAGAAGATCGGCGGACCCAAGTCGCCGTTCGACGCCCTGGAGAAGGCCCTGGGCGTCAGCTCGACCTCGATGCGCACCGTGGCCGCCGCCGCCTGGATCCTGGGCGACCCGCGCTCCGAAGCGATCCTCGACGAAATGGCCAAGACCCGCCTGCGCTCGCAAGGCGCCAGCGTCCTGGCCGACACGCCGACCTACTGAGGTCTCGGCAAGGTTCACGGGAAAGGCCGCTCCGCAAGGGGCGGCCTTTTTTGTTGGGCGGTCCCAAGATCCTCCCCCTGAAGGGGGAGGTGTCGGCCCCGGGTCCGGCCAAAGGCCGGCCCGAGGATAAACTCCGCCGACGGAGGGGGACGTGGTTGCTGTGTTGGGGGATGTGCTGAGCTCATCGGGGACTTCCCCCTCCGGCCCTTCGGGCCACCTCCCCCTTCAGGGGGAGGATCTTTGGCGAGGAACCTCCCCCTCTGGGGGAGGCGGCCGAAGGCCGGTGGGGGGGGGGGGGGGGGTTT